>NZ_JBIADZ010000001.1:0-391784 GCF_042868035.1 Streptomyces sp. NPDC007875
CTGCAGCGTCGCCCCGATGTCCGCCGTCACCGTCGTCGTCATCGACTGCACCGAGATCGGAGCGTCGCCGCCCACGGCCACCGGACCGACCTGGATCTTCCGGCTGACCCTGCGCTCGGCGAGCTTGGCCGGTACGGACGGCATTCCTAGCGAAATCGCAGTCATCTGGTTCGTAACCCCAAGAAGGTGTGTGCGTGGCCGGAGATCAGCAGACTCCGGTCTCCGAGATTACGGCAACGGTGATGGCGTCAGCACACCGTGCTCCTGAAGTCCGCCCAAAGGTGAACTTCAGGACATCTCGCGTCATCAAGAGATTTTCACGGGGTTCACGACGTCCGCCACCAGGACGAGGAGGGTGAAGCAGATGAAGACTCCGGCGATCACATAGGCGACCGGCATCATCTTCGCCACATCGAACGGCCCGGGGTCGGGCCGCCGGACCAGCCGGGCGGCGTGGCGCCGGATGGACTCCCACAGCGCGCCCGCGATGTGGCCGCCGTCCAGCGGCAGCAGCGGGAGCATGTTGAACAGGAACAGCGAGAGGTTGAACCCGGCGACCAGGAAGAGCATGGTCGCGATCCGCTGGGAGGGCGGGATGTCGAGGCTGGCGACCTCGCCGCCGACCCGGGCCGCGCCCACGACGCCCATCGGGGAGTCCGCCTTGCGCTCGCCGTCCCCGAAGGCCGCGTTCCACAGGTCCGGGACCTTGGAGGGCAGCGCGATCATGGAGTCGATGCCGTCGTGGACCATGTCGCCCATGCGGTCCACGGACTGCCCGAAGGACTGCTGGACCACGCCGCTGGCCGGGGTGAAGCCGAGGAAGCCGGCGGTGACGTACTCGCCCTCGACATAGCCGCCGTTCCCGTCGGACTTGGCGACCTGGTTCTCTATGAGGTTGGCGTGCAGGGTCTTGCGGACGCCGTCCCGCTCGATGGTGATCGTGGCGGGGCCGGTGGTCTCGCGGATGTCCTTCTGGAGCGCGCCCCAGTCCGGGGTGCGGTGCCCGTTGAAGGCGATGATCTTGTCCCGCGGCTGCAGACCGGCGGCCTTGGCCGGGGAGTCCTTGGCGCTCTTGGGGCACTTGTCGGTGGCGGACGACGCCGCGACCACGCACTGGGAGACCGTGCCCACGCTGGTGGTCTGGGTGTTGACGCCGAAGCTCATCATCACCCCGAGGAAGATCACCACCGCGAGGACCAGGTTCATAAAGGGCCCGGCGAACATGACGATCACGCGCTTCCACGGCTTGCGCGTGTAGAAGAGGCGCTTCTCGTCGCCGGGCTGCAGTTCCTCGAAGGCGGCCGACCGGGCGTCCTCGATCATGCCGCGCCAGGGGGAGGTGGAGCGGGCGGTGAGCTTGCCGTCGTCGCCCGGGGGGAACATCCCGATCATGCGGATGTAGCCGCCGAACGGGACCGCCTTGATGCCGTACTCGGTGTCTCCCTTCTTGCGGGAGAAGATCGTCGGTCCGAAGCCGACCATGTACTGCGGGACCCGGATGCCGAAGAGCTTGGCCGTGGAGAGATGGCCGAGCTCATGCCAGGCGATCGAGATCAGCAGGCCGACGGCGAACACCACTATGCCGAGGACCGTCATCAGTGTCGTCATGCGCGAGCCTCCGGGGTCGCCTTCGCCGCTCTGGCGGCCAGTTCCGTTGCGCGGGCGCGGGCCCATGTCTCAGCCTCGAGGACGTCCGCGACGGTGAGCCGGGTTCCCACGGCGGGGGTGCCGTGCTCGGCCACCACCTCGGCGACCGTATCGACGATTCCGTTGAAAGGCAGCTTTCCGTCAAGGAACGCGTCCACGCACTCCTCGTTCGCCGCGTTGAAGACGGCCGGGGCGGTGCCGCCGAGGCCGCCGACATGCCGGGCGAGGCCGACGGAGGGGAACGCCTCGGTGTCGAGGGGAAAGAACTCCCAGGTGTGGGCCTTGGTCCAGTCACAGCCGGGCGCGGCGTCCGGCACCCGCTCGGGCCAGCCGAGGCCGAGCGCGATAGGCATCCGCATATCCGGCGGGCTCGCCTGGGCGAGCGTCGAGCCATCGGTGAATTCAACCATCGAGTGGATATACGACTGAGGGTGGACCACCACCTCAATCCGCTCGAAGGGAATGTCGTACAGCAGATGGGCCTCGATGACCTCGAGGCCCTTGTTGACGAGGGTCGCGGAGTTGATCGTGACCACCGGGCCCATGTCCCAGGTGGGGTGGGCCAGCGCCTGCTCCGGGGTGACCGAGGCCAGCTCCCGCTTCGTCCGGCCGCGGAACGGGCCGCCGGAGGCGGTGACGACCAGCTTGCGGACCTCCTCGCGGGCGCCGCCGAGCAGCGCCTGGAAGAGCGCGGAGTGCTCGGAGTCGACGGGGACGATCTGGCCGGGCTTGGCGACGGCCTTGACCAGGGGGCCGCCGACGATGAGCGATTCCTTGTTGGCCAGTGCCAGCACCCGGCCCGCCTCCAGGGCGGCCAGGGTCGGCGCCAGCCCGATGGAGCCGGTGATGCCGTTGAGCACCGTGTGGCACTGGGAGCGGGCGAGCTCGGTGGCCGCGTCGGGCCCCGCCAGGATCTCGGGGAGCGGCTCACCGGCTCCGTAGAGCGCGCCCAGCGCCTCACGCACCTCCGGCACCGCCTCCGGACGGGCGACCGCCACCCTGTCCACCCGCAGCCGGTGGGCCTGCTCGGCGAGGAGCCCGGCCCGTCCCCCGGCGGCGGACAGGCCGGTCACGCGGAAGCGGTCGGGGTTGCGCACCACCACGTCGATGGCCTGGGTGCCGATCGAACCGGTGGAGCCCAGGATCACGATGTCGCGCACGCTCTCCGCGGCGGTGGCCGCCGGAAAGCGCAGATGCGGGTCAGCCAGGGATTCCGTCATCCCCCCATTGTGGCGGCAAGGGGTGGCGGCCCGGGGACACGCCCCGGGTTACCGCGATCACGGGCTCCGGCGGCTCCTGAAGTGACTCCTCCGTCCTCTTCAGTGATTCCTCGGTGACTCCTCGGCCACTCCTCAGTGGATGGGGCGGTGGACGTTCTGTGCGGCGGTCGGGCCGGGGGTGGCGTCGGCGATCCAGGGGCCGTCGCCGCTGGGGTCGATAACGCCCTGCTCGAGCCACTCGTACGCGCCGGAGAGCACCCCGGAGACCACCTTGCGGTCGAACTCGTCGGTGTTGGTCCACAGCCGCCCGAAGAGCTCGTCGGCGCGGATTCTGGCCTGCCGGCAGAACACGTCGGCCAGCTGGTAGGCCGCGACGCCGTGGTCACCACGGGAGCGCAGCATCTCGGCCCGTACACAGGCCGCGCTCATCGCGAACAGCTCCGCGCCGATGTCGACGATCCGGGCGAGGAAGCCCTGTTTGGTCTCCATCCGGCCCTGCCAGCGGGACATGGCATAGAACGTCGAGCGGGCCAGCTTGCGCGCCGAGCGCTCCACATAGCGCAGATGCGGTGACAGGTCCGGATGCCCGACGGGGTGGAACTCCGGGTAGGCGCGGGGCAGTTGGCCGGGGCCGGTGAGCAGGCCGGGCAGCCAGCGGGCGTAGAAGCCGCCGGCCTTGGCGGCCGCCTTGCCCTTGTCCTGCAGGGACTTGTCGGGGTCGATGAGATCGCCCGCCACCGAGAGATGGGCGTCCACGGCCTCGCGGGCGATGAGGAGATGCATGATCTCGGTCGAGCCCTCGAAGATCCGGTTGATGCGCAGATCGCGGAGCATCTGCTCGGCGGGGACGGCCCGCTCCCCGCGGGCGGCCAGCGAGGCCGCGGTCTCATAGCCCCGGCCGCCGCGGATCTGGACCAGTTCGTCGGCCACCAGCCAGGCCATCTCGCTGCCGTAGAGCTTGGCGAGCGCCGCCTCGATACGGATGTCGTTGCGGTCCTCGTCGGCCATCTGGGAGGCGAGGTCGATGACGGCCTCCAGGGCGAAGGTGGTCGCCGCGATGAAGGAGATCTTGGCGCCGACGGCCTCGTGCTTGGCGATGGGCTTGCCCCACTGCTCACGGGCGGCGGACCATTCGCGAGCGATCTTCAGGCACCACTTGCCGGCGCCCGCGCACATCGCGGGCAGCGACAGCCGTCCGGTGTTGAGCGTGGTCAGCGCGATCTTGAGGCCGGTGCCCTCGGGTCCGATTCGGTTCGCCGCCGGGACGCGGACCTGGTGGAAGCGGGTGACGCCGTTCTCCAGGCCACGCAGCCCCATGAAAGCGTTGCGCTTCTCGACGGTGACGCCTTCGGAGGCGGTCTCGACGACGAAGGCGGTGATGCCGCCCTTACGGCCTTCGGAGCGCGGCACCCGGGCCATCACCACCAGAAGGTCGGCGACCACGCCGTTGGTGGTCCACAGCTTCACGCCGTCGAGGAGGTAGTCGTCGCCGTCGGGCACGGCGGTGGTGGCGAGGCGGGCCGGGTCGGAGCCCACGTCCGGCTCGGTGAGCAGGAAGGCCGAGATGTCGGTGCGGGCGCAGCGCGGCAGGAAGCGGTCCTTCTGCTCCTGGGTGCCGAAGAGCTTCAGCGGCTGCGGTACGCCGATGGACTGATGGGCGGAGAGCAGGGCGCCGATCGCCGGGCTGGCGGAGCCGGCCAGGGCGAGGGCCTTGTTGTAGTAGACCTGGGTGAGGCCGAGGCCGCCGTACTTGGTGTCGATCTTCATGCCGAGCGCGCCGAGCTCCTTGAGCCCCTGGATGGTCTCGTCGGGGATCTGGGCCTCGCGCTCGATACGGGCGGCGTCGACCCGTGTCTCGCAGAACTCGCGGAGCTTGGCGAGGAAGGCCTCGCCACGGCGCACATCGTCCGGGGCGGGGGCGGGGTGCGGATGGATCAGGTCGAGTCGGAAGCGGCCGAGGAAGAGCTCCTTGGCGAAGCTGGGCTTGTGCCATACCTGTTCGCGTGCGGCCTCGGCGACCTGGCGCGCTTCACGCTCGGACACCGGCCTGACGGAGGATGCGGTCATCGGTGCTCCCTTGCCGCGAAGGACGATCTCGTGACATTACCGGCACGTACCGCTGCCAGTGTGCCTCCGGTCCCACCGGTCGGCAAAGCGGGAGGACGCCGCAATCGGGAGTAATCGGGAGGGCGGAGCGGGATTGCCTCACCCGCGGGTCCCACGGGGTGCACGAGAAGTGTCGAAGCGCTTCGATGGCTCTGGACAGCTCTGCACTACAGGTCTACTGTCAATCCGCATGGCCAGCAGGAAGAGGCTAGGCCATGGCATCGAAGCGCTTCACTGACTCGTGTCGCAATCCCCTCGCACCCCTCATCGGATGGAGTCGCCCCGCATGGTCACCCTCGCCGAGGTCGCCCGCCACGCCGGAGTCTCCGCCAGCACGGTGAGCTATGTCCTCAGCGGCAAGCGGTCGATCTCCGCCCCCACGCGCGAGCGCGTCGAGCACAGCATCAAGGAGCTGGGCTACCACCCGAACGCCGGGGCCCGCGCCCTGGCCAGCAGCCGCTCCAACATCCTCGCGCTCATGGTGCCACTGCGGACGGACATGTACGTGCCGGTCATGATGGAGATCGCCATCGCGGTCGCCACCACCGCCCGCTCCCACGGCTATGACGTGCTGCTGCTCACCGGCGAGGAGGGCCCGGCGGCGGTGCGCCGGGTGACCGGCAGCGGGCTCGCCGACGCCATGATCGTGATGGATGTGGAGCTGGAGGACGAGCGGCTGCCGCTGCTGCACGCGGCCCGCCAGCCCACCGTGCTGATCGGACTGCCCGCCGACACCGTCGGCCTGACCTGCGTCGATCTGGACTTCACCGCCACCGGTGCGCTGTGCGCCGAGCATCTGGCGGAGCTCGGCCACCGGGAGATCGCCGTCGTGGGCGAGGCCGCGGCCGTCTATGAGCGCCACACCGGCTTCGCCGAGCGGACCCTGGGGGGGCTGCGGCGCCGCGCCGGTGAGCTGGGGGTGCGGCTGCTGCACCGCCCGTGCGAGGGCAGCTACGAATCCATGGACGGCACCCTCTCCCGGATCTTCGACGAGCGGCCCGGCACCACCGGCTTCGTGGTGCAGAACGAGGCGGCTATCGAACCGCTGCTCAGCCTGTTGCGCCGGCAGGGGCGCGCGGTCCCCGAGGACGTCTCGGTGGTCGCCGTCTGCCCCGAGCAGGTGGCCACCCAGGCGTCGGTGCGGCTCACCTCGGTGGCCATCCCCGCACAGGAGATGGGGCGGCGCGCCGTGGAGCTGGCGGTGGCGAAGCTGGAGGGGCAGCCCCTCGAGGAGCAGGTGACGCTACTCGCCCCGGAGCTGACCGTACGGGCCAGCTCGGGCCCGGCGCCCGGCGCCTCCTGACCCGCGTACCCGGAGGCGTACCGCCGCCGCGCGGGAGGGCGGCGGCGGCACGGGGGCGTCAGCTCGCGCTCACACCGAAGCTGTTGGTCCGGAAGTCCAGACCGCCGGCCGAGGAGGTGATCTCGTACCCGAACTGGACGTCGCCGATGGTCACATCGCCGAACCAACCCTTGGTGTTCTTGATCCAGTTCACGATGGGCTTGATGTCCACGGAGCCGGAGGTGGAGTTCGAGGTGCGGATGAAGGAGAAGACCTCGTTGGCCCCGTTGCTGCCCTTGTAGACGCTCCAGGTGTGGCCGCCGAGGGAGACATTGCCCTGGGCGGTGCCGAGCGGGCCGACCGGGCCGGTCTTGTTGACCCAGAGCATGATCTCGTAGTCGTAGTTGGTGTCCCAGATGTCGTACGAGGTGTTGTACGCGCCCGCGGACGGCACGGTGACGTTGTAGGTGCTGGTCAGGCTGGAGATGGCGCTGATCTTCTTGCCGACGACCTTCTTGGCGTTGGGGTAGGACTTGATGCCGCCGGTGTTCGGGTGGTTGGCCCACACTCCCCAGTCGCCGAAGGAGTTGGCCCAGATGGTCTGGGCTCCGGCGCCCGAGCCCCAGATGTTGTTGTAGAGGGTGTAGCCGCCGTTGGACCAGGTGCCCCACTGGTCCGAGGAGGACCAGGTGGCGGCCTGGGCGGGGGCGGCGGCGAAACCGATCAGCGCGAGTAACGCGATCAGCGGGGTCAGGAAGAGCGTTCGGGCGGTTCGTCGCACGGGGGTTGTCCCTTCGAATGGGGGGTCGGACGGGGGGATTCGGGCGGGGCCAGGACCATGACCGCGAAGCGGTCGAGCCGGACGCCGGTGTGGTGCGCGCGTCCGGTGAGCAGATCCGTCCGCGGGGACGGCAGGGGGACGACCGCCGGGGTGCGGCCGTGGTTGAGGAGGAAGAGGTACGGGCCGCGCTCCACCGCCTCGACGCCCTCGGGGAGACCGGGCAGCACCGGTGCCAGCCCCGCCTCCTCGGCGGCGCGGGCGAGCAGGGCGCGCAGGGCGGCGGGTTCGGGGAGCGTGGAGACGTACCAGGCGGTCCCGGCGCCGTAGGCGTGGCGGGTCACGGCGGGGCGGCCGTCGAGCTCACCGCCCTTGACGCGGGCGACCGGTTCGGCGGTGGACGGCTCCAGGTCCTCCGACCAGCCGGTGCCGTGGAACGGGCCGAGCCAGGCGCCCCCGGCGTCGAGCGTCTCGCCCTCGTCCAGCGGCCACCACTCGTGGACCGTACGAATCCCGAGGAGTTCACGGAGCCGCCGGTCCACCCCGCCGGGGCGCACCCGGTCGTCCTCGTCGGCGACGCCCGTGAAGAAGCCGCAGACGAGGGTGCCGCCGCCGCGCACATACGCCGCGAGGTTGTCCAGCGCCTCGTCGGTCAGCAGATACAGCTGGGGGACGGCGACGAGGACGTAGTCGGTGAGGTCGGCATGCGGATGGGCGAAGTCGGTGGTGAGGTTCCGCTCCCACAGGGCCCGGTGCCAGGCGCGCAGCAGCCCTTCATAAGGGACCTGGGAGGAGGGGCGGCCGTCCTGGACGGTGGCCCACCAGGAGTGCCAGTCGTGCAGGATGGCGGCCCGTGCGGGGACGTCCGAGCCGGTGACCGGGGCCAGTTCGCGCAGCTCGGCGCCGAGCCCACGCACCCGCGCGAAGGTGCGGCTGTGCTCACCGGCGTGCGGGACCATCCCGGAGTGGAACTTCTCGCTGCCCTGCCGGGACTGCCGCCACTGGAAGAAGCAGATCCCGTCGGCGCCGCGCGCGACGGCCTGCAGGGACCACAGCCGCATCAGCCCGTCCGGCTTGGGGTGGTTGACGCCGCGCCAGTTGACCGGGCCCGCGGCCTGCTCCATGAGGATCCAGGGGCCGCCCGCCTGGGAGCGGGTCAGGTCCTGGACCATCGCCCCGTACGCCGCCGCGTGCGGGTCCTTGGGGTCGGGGTAGAGGTCGACGGAGACCACGTCCTCCTCCGCCGCCCAGGCCCAGCCGTCCTGCCCGATGAACAGCGGCATGAAGTTGGTGGTCACGGGGATGCGCGGGGTGCGTGCGGCCAGCGCGTCGCGTTCGGCGGTGAAGCACTCCAGCAGGGCATCGCTGGTGAAGCGGCGGAAGTCCAGCCCCTGACCGGGGTTGATCATGTACTGGGCGCGGCGCGGCGGGATGATCTCCTCCCAGGAGTCATAGCGCTGGCTCCAGAAGGCCGTCCCCCACGCCTCGTTGAGGGCGTCCAGGCCGCCGTACCGCGCGCGCAGCCAGCGGCGGAAGTGCCGGGCGGTCTCATCGCACCAGCAATGGGTGCCGTACTCGTTGCCGACATGCCACATCCGCAGGGCCGGATGGCCGCCGTAGCGGTCCGCCAGGTCCTCGGTGATGCGCAGGGCGTAGTCGCGGTAGACGGGGGACGAGGCGCAGAACTGGTTCCGTGAGCCGTACCAGACGACCGAGCCGGTCTCGTCGCGCGGCAGGGTCTCGGGGTGGCGGGAGCCCATCCAGGGCGGCGGGGAGGCGGTCGGGGTGGCCAGGCACACCTCGATCCCGCCGTCGTGGAGCAGGTCCATGACCCGGTCCAGCCAGCCGAAGTCCCGTGCGCTGGGGCGGGGTTCGAGCCGGGCCCAGGAGAAGACGCCGAGGGTGACGGTGGTGACGCCCGCCCGGCGCATCAGCCGGATGTCGTCGTGCCAGAGGCTCTCGGGCCACTGTTCGGGGTTGTAGTCGCCGCCGTAGAGGATGCGGCCGCGGGTGGCGTCGTTCAGGTCGGGCATACCGGCTCCCGTCTCGGGTCGGCTGGGAACGGGGCAACCGGCGTCAGCCCTTGACGGCGCCGGTGAGCATGCCCTTGGTGAAGTGCTTCTGGACGAAGGGGTAGAGCACCGCGACGGGGATCAGCGCGAGCACCATGACGGCCATCTGTACGGCCAGTCCGGGGATCTGCTGGGTGGAGATCATCTGGGACATGCCCTGCGGCGCCTGCTGCTTGATCACCAGCTGGCGCAGGATCATCTGCAGCGGCCATTTGTCCTGGTCGTTGAGGTAGAGCATGGCGTTGAACCACTGGCTCCAGTAGCCCACCGCGTAGAAGAGCGAGACCACCGCGATCACGGCCTTCGACAGCGGCAGCACGATGCGCAGCAGGATTCGCCACTCCCCCGCGCCGTCGATCCGAGCGCTGTCGATCAGCTCCGGCGCGATGTTCTGGAAGAACGCCCGCAGCACCAGGACGTTGAAGACCGAGACGGCCCCGGGCAGGATCATCGACCAGTAGCTGCCCTCCAGACCGACGCCGGTGACCAGCAGATACGTGGGGATGAGACCGGCGTTGAAGAACATGGTGATCAGCAGCACCATCAGAATCGGCCGGTGCAGGAAGGACCCCGAGCGGGACAGTCCGTAGGCGCACAGCACCGAGACCACGGTGCTGATCACGGTGCCCACGGCGGTGAGCGCGAGGCTGACGAGGGTCGCGCGAGTGACCGTGCCGCCGCTCAGCAGCTCGGTGTAGGCCCGGAAGGTGATCGTCTTGGGGACGATCACCAGTCCCCCGGCGTCGGTGATGGTCTTCTGGTCGGAGAGGCTGGTGACGATCACCACCCACAGCGGGCCGAGGATCACCAGACACACCCCGGTCAGGGTGGCCCCCTTGAGCCCCTGGCCGACCTTGCCGGGCTCCTCCTCCCACACCGGGCGCTTCTCGCTGCCACGCCGCCGCGGGGGCGGGGCGGTGGGTGTGAGCGGGGTGTGCGCGGCCGGGGTCCGCTCGGTCACGGTCATTTCCGGTAAACCCCCTGCTCGCCGAGCATATGGGCGACTTTGTTGGCGATCAGCACCAGCACCAGGCTGAAGACGCCCTTGATCAGCCCGCCGGCGGCGGCGATCCCGTAGTCGGTGTTGGCGATGCCGACCCACCACACATAGGTGTCGAAGACCTCCGAGGCGCCGGGCCCCACCGCGTCGCGCTGGAGCAGGATCTGCTCGAAGCCGACGGTCAGCGAGTCGCCGACGCGCAGCACCAGCAGCAGGGCGACCACGGGGCGCAGCGCGGGCAGCGTGACGTGCCACATCCGGCGCCGGCGGTTCGCGCCGTCCACCGCCGCCGCCTCGTAGAGGTCCTGATTGACGGCGGAGAGGGCGGCGAGGAAGACGATCACGCCCCAGCCCGCGTCCTTCCACACCAGCTGGGCGGTGATCAGGAACTTGAAGACCGCCGGGTCGGTCATCAGGTCGAAGCCCTCGTGCCCATGGGCGCGCAGCTGCTGGGCGAGCAGCCCGGCGCCGCCGAGCATCTGCTGGAAGATCGTGATGACCAGCACCCAGGAGAAGAAGTGCGGCAGGTACAGGATCGACTGCACCAGGCCGCGGACCCTGTCGCTGAGCACGCTGTTGAGCAGCAGAGCCAGCGCGATGGGCACCGGGAAGAACAGCACCAGCTGGATGAAGGTGATGGAGAGGGTGTTGGCGAAGGCGTCCCAGAAGCGGCTGTCCTCGAAGAGGAGGGTGAAGTTGTCGAAGCCCACCCAGGGGCTGGTCCACAGCCCCTGGGTGAACGGGTCGTAGTCCTTGAAGGCGACGGTGGTCCAGATCAGCGGGATGTAGGTGAACAGCAGCAGCAGACCGACGGCGGGCGCGGTCATCAGCAGCAGGGCGCGGTCCCGGCGCAGCCGGTGCCACCATCCGCCGCGGCCGGCTGGGGTGCCACGGGACTTGGCGCGGCCGGGGCCCTTGCTCGGGCTGCCTGTGTTCTGGCGGCTCGTGGCCCGGCCCTGGATGTCCAGCGTCATCAGGCGCCGCTGCCGTTCTTGTCGAGGAGCTTCCCGTACCAGTCGCGGAGCCGGTCGCCGCCACCGCCGCGCCAGTCGCTGATGGCCTGCTGGGCGTCCTTGATGGACTTACGGCCGCGGGTGACGTCCTTGGCGAGGTCCTCGAAGGGCGTGTAGAGCGAGGCGTAGCGGTTGGGTTCCTGGATCTGCATCCCGTAGAAGAGCGGCTTCCTGGCGAACTTGCCCATTCGCTGCATCCAGCCGCAGTAGTCCTCGACCATCTGCGGAAAGTCCGGATAGGCGACGCTCGCCTGCGGGGAGGCGATGAAGCGGTAGGTGTCCTGGACGTCCCGGACGCCCGTGGCGTTCTTGACCGGCACCCCCTTCTTCATGTCGTGGTGCACGCCTTCGACGCCGTAGTCGATGAGGCGCTGTTCCTTGGTACCGAAGGGCGCGGCGATGAAGTTCGCGAGGGCGAGGATTTCCCCGATCTCGTCCTTGGAGAGGTTCTTGTTGAGGAAGGACCAGATCTGGGCGGGCGGGTCCAGATAGATGACCGGGTCGCCGCCGTCGGGGCCGAACCAGTCCATTCCCTGGATCTTGAATTCGGGGTTCGGCCCGGCCTGTTCGAAGGTGGCGCCGTACCACTTGGCTTCGCCGTCGTTGTAGAGGAGCGTCTGGCCGGAGGTGAAGCGGGTCAGCGCGTCATTGCCCTTGCCCGCGACCGCGTCGGGGTGGACATAGCCCTTGGCGAAGAGCTTGCGGCACCATTCCAGGGCCTCGAGATAGTTCTCGGTCTCGACCTTGTGGACCAGCTTGCCGTCCTTCTCGACCCAGTAATACGGCTTCTCGCCCGGGCAGCCGAAGAACCGCTGCGCCGACCACCACATGTCGTCGCAGGCCCATACCTTGCTCCTGGGCCGGGTGATCTCCTTGGCCAGATCGAGGAATTCCGCCGGGCTCTTCGGGACCTGGTAGCCCTCCTTGGCGAAGATGTCCTCGCGGTAGTACGGAATGACGCCGGCGAGCGGGCGGGAGGGCATCGGCAGCCCGCGGAGCTTGCCCCCGAAGACGGACATCTGCCAGGCGGCGGTGGGAATGGCGGCGAGGTTCGGATATTTCTTGACCTTGTCGCCGGAGAGATACGGGCCCAGGTCGGCGAATTTGGCGCTGACCGCGCCATGGATCCGCCCGCCCATCTCCCACAGCGGGATCATCACGATATCGGCGATATCGCCGGAGGCGAGGACGGCACCGAGCTTCTCGCCGTAGGTGTTGCCGTCCTGCGGCTGAAGTCTGACCTTGGCGCCGAGCGCGTCGTCGACCGCCCTGTAGTAGGCGTTGTTCTTGGGCGGCGGGGTGCCCCACAGCGGTTCGAACATGGTGTAGCTGCCGCCGTGGCCGGGCTTGCCCTTCACGGAGGCGACCAGTGCGGCGGCGGGCGGAGCCTTGGTGTAGCCGGGGCTGGAGCCGTTGACGCTGGGGATGTCCGGGTCCGCCACCGTCGAGGCCACATAGGTCGGCAGCAGGTTCTTCAGCTCCTTGCCGGAGGTGGTGCCGCCCTTGCCGGAGCCCTCCTCGGTGGAGCACCCGGACAGCAGCGGCGCCCCTCCCGCGACGGCCGCCGCGGCAACCGCCGTAGAGGCCAGGAAGGTTCTCCGGCTGGGAGCGGAAGTGGAGGCCGAAGCCTGGGAGTTCGACATGTGCGTCAACCCTTCGTGGCGTGCCCGCCGTACGACCGATGGTCGAAGCGCTTCGATATTGCGCTGAGGTTAAGTCGGGGGGTGAGGTCGCGCAAGAGTGGTGTCGAAATGAGCCGTTGGGCGTCTGGCGATCGAGGATCTGAGCAATCGACGTGAGGCGTGCGGGTGTTGCCCCGTTGAGCCTTGACAGGGTCGGCATGACGCATCCAGCATCGAAGCGCTTCGAATTGACCATGCATCACCTGTACGCCACGTCTGAGACGAACTGGGTAAGGGGATCGGTATCCGTGATGAGTGATGACGGTGGTCTGATCACGCGTCTGCCGTTTCGCGATGCGCGGCTGCCGGTGCGTACACGCGTGGCGGATCTGCTGGCCCGGCTCACGCTCGATGAGCGGATCGCGATGCTGCACCAGTTCGCGCCCGGAGTGGAGCGGCTCGGCCTCGCGCCCTTCCGTACCGGGCAGGAGGCGCTGCACGGTGTCGCCTGGATGGGTCCGGCGACCGTCTTTCCCCAGGCCGTCGGGCTCGGCGCGACCTGGAACCCGCAGCTGGTGCGGCGCGTCGGCGAGGCGGTCGGCCGCGAGGCGCGGGCCATGCGCGCACGCGATCCGCGAGTGGGCCTCAATGTGTGGTCGCCAACGGTGAATCTGCTGCGCGATCCGCGCTGGGGCCGCAATGAGGAGGGGTACGCCGAGGATCCGTGTCTCACCTCGGTCCTGGGCACGGCCTACACCCGCGGGCTGCGCGGCGACCACCCGGAGCGCTGGCGCACCGCGCCCGTCCTCAAGCACTGGCTGGCGCACAACAACGAGACCGACCGGGACACCACCTCCTCCTCGGTGCGGCCGCGGGTGCTGCACGAATACGATCTGGCGGCCTTCCGCGGGGCGGTGCGGGCGGGCGCGGTGGCCGGGGTGATGCCCGCGTACAACCTGGTCAACGGGCGGCCCAACCACGTCTCCCCGTATCTGCGCGAGCAGCTGCGCACCTGGACCGACCAGGAGCTGGTGGTCTGCTCCGACGCGGGCGCGCCGTCCAATCTGGTCGACTCCGAGCACTACTTCGACACCTATGAGGAGGCCATCGCCGCGGCTCTGCTGGCGGGGGTGGACAGCTTCACCGACCACGACCAGGACGCGTCGACGACGATCGCGCGGGTGCGGGGCGCCTTGGAGCGCGGGCTGATCGACGCGTCCACGGTGGACACGGCGGTGCGGCGGCTGCTGACGATGCGGTGCGCGCTGGGCGAGTTCGCCGAGCCCGAGGAGCCCGACCAGCCCGGCGGGTCGGCAGACGGAACCGACGGCGCCTTCGACACTCCCGCCCATCGCGCGCTCGCCCTGGAGGCCGCCGAACAGGCCGTCGTCCTGCTGGCCAACGACGGTCTGCTGCCGCTCTCCGAGAGCGCCGTCCGCACCCTCGCGGTCGTCGGTCCGCTCGCGGACGAGTGCAAGCTGGACTGGTACAGCGGCAGCCTGATCCGGCGCAGTTCGCCACGCGAGGCGCTGGCCGAGCGGCTCGGCGCGGACCGGGTGGTGTTCGCGGACGGCCTGGACACCGTACGGCTGCGCACCGCGGCCGGTTGGGTTCGGGTACCGGACGCGGCGGCGGAGGGCGGGGGTCCGGCGGAGGAGGGGCAGGCGGACGAAGGGCCCACGGACGAGGGCTCGGCAGACGAAGGCTCGCTCAACCCTGCCCATACGGCGGGCCGTACCGACCTGCCCCCGCTGACCGTCGGCGACACCCCCACCGAGCTGTCCCTGGCCGACTGGGGCGGCGGTGTGCTGACCCTGCGCGCACCCTCCGGCCGCTATCTGACCGTGGCCGACGACGGCTTCGTGCGCGCGGCGGCCGAGCGGCCCGGGGGCTGGGTGGTCCAGGAGACGTTCACGCTCGAAGCACACCGCGACGGACACCTCCTCAGACACATGGGGACGGGCGGCTACGTCTGTGTCGCCGCGGGCGGGCTGAAGGTTGCCGAGCGTGACAGCGGCGCGGAGGGGACCGTCTTCCGGCTGGAGGTCGTCGAGCGCGGCGAGGACGCGGTGGCCCGCGCCGCCGCGCGGGCGGACGCCGTGGTGGTCGTGGCGGGCAACGATCCGCATATCGGCGGCCGGGAGACCGAGGACCGCACCACCCTCGCCCTGCCCGCCCAGCAGGAGCGGCTGTGGCGCGCGGCCCACGCCGCCAACCCGCGGACCGCGCTGGTGCTGACGTCCAGCTATCCCTACGCGGTCGGGGAGGCGGCCGATGCGCTGCCCGCGCTGCTGTGGACGGCGCACGGCGGCCAGGCGGCGGGCACGGCGCTGGCCCGGGTGCTGTTCGGGGACGTCTCACCGGCGGGGCGGCTGCCGCAGACCTGGTACGCCTCCCACGATGATCTGCCGGACCTGCTCGACTACGACATCATCACCTCGCGCGCCACCTACCTGTACTTCGACGGCGCCCCGCTCTTCCCCTTCGGGCACGGCCTGTCGTACACCGACTTCGGCTACGGCGAGCTGTCGGTGCGGCGGGAGGCGGGCCTCACCGTGGAGTGCGAGGTCACCAACTCCGGTCCGTACGACGGCGACGAGGTCGTGCAGATCTACGCGAGCGCGCCGGGGTCGCGGGTGCCGCTGCCGCACCGCCGGCTGATCGCCCACCGCCGGGTGCGGCTGCGCCGGGGCGAGCGGGTGCGGCTGTTCTTCACCGTGCCGGTCGAGGACGCGCTGGGCTTCTGGGATGTGGCGCACGGCCGCTGGACCGTCGCCCCGGGTACGTACGAGATCCACGCGGGCGCGTCCAGCGCGGATCTCCGCGCCACCGCCACCGTCACCGTCGAGGGCCCGCCGCCCGCGCCGCGCCCGGTGCTGCGGCGCGGTCTGGAGGCCGCGGACTACGACGCGGCGGACGGGATCGTGCTGGTGGACCGCACCAAGGTCCGCGGGGACGCGGTGGCCTGCCGTGATGACGCGGTCGGCCGACTGCTCTTCCGCGCCTGCGACTTCGGCGCGGGCGCCACGTCGATGACCGTCGAGACGGCGCGCGATGCGGCCGCGGCGGAGGATGACGCGACGGTCGAGGTGCATCTCACCGACGGCACCACCCTGGCCACCGTCGCCGTGCCACCCACCGGCGGCCGCTACGCGTACACCACGGTCCGCGCCGCCCTGGCCACGCCGCCGACCGGCGTCCAGGATCTGCACATCACGCTGCGCGGGGGTCTGAGACTGGCTCGCCTCGGCTTCTCCGGTTGAGGGTTTGAGGGTCCGGAGCGGCCGAGGCGAGCCTTCCCCCGGCGCCGGCCCCGCGGTGGGGCGGGGCCGGGCGGGGTGGATCAGAGGTCGAGGCCGGTGAGGACCATGACCCGCTCGTAGGTGTAGTCCTCCATCGCGTACCGCACGCCCTCGCGGCCGACGCCGGACTTCTTGGCGCCGCCGTACGGCATCTGGTCGGCGCGGTACGAGGGCACATCGCCGATGATCACGCCGCCGACCTCCAGGGCTCGGTGGGCGCGGAAGGCGGTGCGCACCTCGCGGGTGAAGACGCCCGCCTGGAGGCCGTACTTGGAGTCGTTGACGGCCGCGAACGCCTCGTCCTCGTCCGTCACCTTGTGCAGGGTGAGTACCGGCCCGAAGATCTCCTCGCAGGAGAGGGTGACGTCCGCGGGGACGTCCGCGAGCACGGTCGGGGCGTAGTTCGAGCCCTCGCGCTTGCCGCCGGTCAGCAGCTTCGCACCGGCCCGTACGGCCTCGTCGACCCAGGACTCGACGCGCTTGGCGGCGTCCTCGCTGATCAGCGGGCCGACATCGGTGGCGTCATCGGTCGGGTCGCCGGTGACCTGCCCCTCGACGGCCGCGACGATCTTCGGCACGAGCTCCTCGTAGACGGACGCGTCCGCGATCACCCGCTGCACGGAGATGCAGGACTGCCCGCCCTGGTAGTTGGAGAAGGTGCCGATGCGGGTGGCCGCCCAGTCGAGGTCGGCGTCGGAGGCGTAGTCCGACAGGACGACCGCGGCGCCGTTGCCGCCGAGCTCCAGAGTGCAGTGCTTGAGCGGCACCGACTCCTTGATCGTGTAGCCGACCTTCTCCGAACCGGTGAAGGAGATGACCGGCAGCCGCTCGTCCTGGACCAGCGCGGGCATCCGGTCGTTGGGCACCGTAAGGACGCTCCAGGAGCCCACCGGGAGCTCGGTCTCGGCCAGCAGCTCGCCGAGGATCAGCGCGGACAGCGGGGTCGCGGGCGCCGGCTTGAGGATGATCGGCGTGCCGACCGCGATGGCCGGGGCGACCTTGTGGGCGCTGAGGTTCAGCGGGAAGTTGAACGGCGAGATGCCGAGCACGGTGCCGCGCGGGAAGCGGCGGGTCAGCGCGAGCCGCCCGGTGCCACCGGCGTCGGTGTCCAGCCGCTGGGCCTCCCCGCTGTTGAACCGGCGGGCCTCCTCGGCCGCGAACCGGAAGACGGACACGGCGCGGCCCACCTCGCCGCGCGCCCACTTGATCGGCTTGCCGTTCTCGTCCGAGATCAGCCGGGCGATCTCCTCACTGCGCTCGGCGAGGCGGCGCGAGACATGGTCCAGTGCGGCGGCCCGGACATGCGCGGGGGTCGCGGCGAACTCCTCGCGCACCGCGTCGGCCGCGGCGACGGCCTCCTCGATCTGCGCATCGGTGGGAACGCTCACCACGCCGACGCGGCGGCCGTCCCAAGGCGAGGTGACCTCGAGCGTGCTCTCGCCCGTCGCCTTGCGGCCGGCGAGCCAGAACGCATGGGTGACAGCTTCGTTTGTGTCTGGCACAGCGGATCCCGACCCTTCTGAAGTGGTGTCTCTCCTCCCAACCGTAGGCGCGTCCGGCCCGCTGGGCGTTTGTCCGGGGCGTAGCAGTCGGGGCGGTCGGCGCTCCGCTATGGCGTGCCCGATTCGGGAGAGATCGGGAGGAGGAAGACCGGAACGAGGGGACCGAAGCGAACGCGGTCGGCTCGTGGCGTAGGTGAGCGCCTCAGGCCGAGGTGCCGGCGGCCGTGGCCTTGAGGGCGAGCCACAGCTCCATGCGGACGTCCGGGTCGTCCAGGGAGCGGCCCAGGATCTCCTCGACGCGGCGCATCCGGTAGCGCAGGGTGTGCCGGTGGACGCCGAGGTCGGCGGCGGCCGCGTCCCACTGGCCGTGCCGGGAGAGCCAGGCGCGCAGCGAGGCGACCAGATCGCCCCGGCCCGTGGCGTCGTGCTCGTGCAGGGCGCGCAGCATGCCGTCGGCGAACGCCCTTACGGCGTCGTCGGCGAGCAGGGGCAGCACCGAACCCGCGGCGACCTGCTCATGCTCGACCAGCATCCGGCCACGGCGGCGCGCCACCGACAGCGCCTGCTCGGCCTGGCGGTAGGCGGCCGCGGCGGCGATGGGGCCCGCGGGGGCGGACAGCCCGATGACCAGCTCGTCGCCGTGGGGCGCGGCTGCGGCCGTACGGTCGCGGGGGCGGGCCTTGGTGCCGCGGCGACTCTCGACGGCCCGGGCGTGCTCGGCGCATGCCGCGACCGCCGCGCCGCCGTCGGGGGCCAGCACGATGAGCCGCTCACCGTCGGGCACGACCAGCACCGACTCACCGATACGGGCCGCGGCCGCCTCCATGGTGTCGGTGAGCGTGGCGAGGGGGTCGGCCGCCTCGGCTTCGCCCGCGGCCGTACCCGTGGTCGTGGTGGCGGCGGCTTCCGTGAAGGGCTCCGCAGGGGCCTCGTCCGCGCCGGACGTCGCCGCGTGGGGCTGCTGGGCCGCGCCGCCGGACGGCACCTCGGCGACCAGCATCCGGAACGGCGCGTCGAGCAGCCCGCCGTACAGCCGCCCGGCCACCGCCCGCGCATGGTCGGGCTCGCCCGCGAGCAGCATCCGCAGCACGGCGGCGCCGAGCCGCTGCTCGGCCTCCCGCAGGGCGCGGGAACGCTCGGTGGTCAGGGTCAGCAGCGCGACCGCGGAGTGCACGGCATAGCGCTCGGCGGTGCCCAGCGGCGCGCCTGTGCCGACGGCGAGCACGCCGCGGGTGGTACGGCGCCCGGTGCCCAGGGACTGGAGCTCCACCCGGTCGGCCACTGCCGTGTCCTCGGCCGGTTCCGCGCCCGTGGCCCCGGCCTCGCCGCCCCCGCCGACCACGATGCTCGCGGGGCCGGGGCGGGAGCGCAGCCGCTCGACGTCGGCGGTGAGCCGGGCGGCGCGGCGGGCCGCCCAGTCGGGGGCGGCCGCGACCACGGAGCCGGAGACGTCGTAGAGCGCGGCCCAGCCGTCGACATGAGCGGCGAGCCGGGCGAGCAGGGCGGTGGGGCCCTCGGCGCCGATGGCGGCGCGGGTCAGCTCGCGCTGCGCCTCGAATCCGGCGGTCACGGCCCGGTACTGGTCGGCGGCTATCGCCGCGGAGACGGCCTTGCTGATCGCGATGAAGGGGGTGGGGCGGGGCACGCCGATCAGCGGCAGCCCCTCCTCCTTGGCCGCCGCGGCGAGCGCGGCCGGCACCTCGGCGTACTTGACGCCGAGCGCGAAGCCGAGCCCGACCACGCCCGCGCCCACCAGCCGCCGCACATAGCGGCTCATCTCCTCCGGGTCCTCGGCCTCGATCTGCATCGCGGTGATCAGGAGCAGCTCGCCGCCCTCCATATAGGGCACGGGGTCGGCGAGCTCGCTGACATGTGCCCAGCGCACCGGCGTCTCCAGCCGGTCCTCACCCGCGATTACGGACAGCTTGAGACCGGGGTGGCGGACGAGTGAGGCGAGCGTGGGAGGCATGGCACCTTCGATGCGAATGCGACGACTTCACCGCCCCGTATGAACGGCTACTGCCGATTCTGCCTCAATGGAGGAATACGTGGAATTGACGACCTGATTTGGCCACCGGTCTGGCCGTGACGCTGCGGTCGCCCCGTCACGTGAACGGGCGATGGGCCGTTCGTGGATTGGCCCAGGAACGGTTCGCGACCGCAGCAGAACACCCGGGACGGCGTCCGGTCACCCGCGAAGATCCACCAGCACCGGCGGCCCGCCCTCGCCCCTTACGGAGGTCACCGACAGCACCGCATGCCCGGCGGGAACCGCGTGGGCCAGCTCGGACGCGGACCAGCGCTCGCGCTCCACCGTCCGTACGGTCACCGACTGCGTCGTCACCGCCTTACCGGTGACGACCTTACGGATGAAGTGCAGCACCTTGGTGAGCGGTTCCTCGGCGATGATCTGCCGGTCGGTGACGTCCCGCGTCTCGACCCACTCCGTCCCCCACACCTCCGCGAACCGCGCCCCGTCCCAGGTCGTCACCCCGGCGCAGGCCATCCGGCAGCCGACCGCGCCGAGCAGGGCGCTGCGCAGCGCCTCGGGGACGTCGTCGAGGGTGCGGAGGGTGAGCACGGCGCCCGCGTGGGCGGAGCGGAGCCGCTGGATACCGCGCAGGGCCTCCGGGGTGATGGTGTGCGAGGCGTCGTCGAGGACCAGACAGGCGAACAGCGAACGGTCGGCGCGGCCCACGGCGCACTCGGTGAACTGTGCAAGGACCAGCCGCGCGAGCATCCGCGACGCCTCCGCATGGCCGCGCTCGGGCAGATCGATACGGACCCGGAGGGGGTGTTCGAGGGCGCGGAGGGAGAACGGGCGGCGGTCGCCGGTGGTGTCGAAGAAATCGGCGAACGCGGGCCGGTCCAGCAGCGCGATCCGGTCCGCGAGCAGCGTGCCCACGTCCCCGGGCGCACCCGACTGCCGGACCCGCGCCTCCAGCTCACGGGCCTGCGCCCGCTCCCCGGACTCCTCCAGCGCCTCGCGCAGCGCGTTGACGGCCGTCTTGGAGCCGTCCAGCAGCTCCCGCAGATCCGGGACGGACGGGAAGCGGCCGTGGGCGGCGCGGTAGGGGCCGAGCAGCTGGGCCAGTGCGGTGGCGGCGCGCCGGCTGTCGCCGCCGGGCAGCGAGGCGGCCATGTCACCGATCAGGGCCTCGGCGAGGATGCCCGCGGCCTCGTCGGGGTCGGTGGTGCCGCCGTAGAGGTCGAAGTCGTAGCCGGAGTCGGGCCGGCCGATCTTCACGACGACGTCGAACGCCTCATCCGCCCCGAGCCCGGCCCCCGCCGCCCCGACCGCCACGACGGCGACCTGCCCGGCGAGCGCCTGCAGACACAGCGACTCCACGACGGGTCGCACCATCCGCCCCGTCTTCCCCGAACCGGGCGGCCCGACGGCCAGCAGCGAGGTGGCGAGCACATCGGGCTCGAGGGCGAGCCCGACGCCGCGGTGCTGGTACGGGTTGCGGGGGTCGTCGGAGGCGGTGCCGAGCCGGACCTGACGCGCGAGGAGATCATGCCGCGCCGTCCTGGCGGGCAGGTCCCGCGCCCCGGACGGGTGGCCGTACGAGGCGGCGCCGTGGCGCAGCACGGTGTCGGTGAACGAGGCGAGGGAATTCCTCCCGGCCCGCACGGACTGCCAGGCCCGCTCGATCCGGGCATGGTCGACGTCATTCATCGCCCCCGCCCGTGCGTCCGCCGCCAACCGATCAGCCGCACTGTGCGCCCCGGCGGCCCGCAAGTGCGGCCACTCCAGCGGATCCCCCTCCGGCCGCCCCGCGACGGCCGCCTCAGGGGCGGGCTCATCCCAAGCCCGCCGGAAGAGGGGTGCGACATAGCGGCGCCAGACTTCGGACCAGTGGCCGACGCGGCCGAAGATGGCGGCGAGTACCCCTGCGAAGATGACCTGGTAGAT
Organism: Streptomyces sp. NPDC007875; assembly: GCF_042868035.1. Classification (NCBI taxonomy): domain Bacteria; kingdom Bacillati; phylum Actinomycetota; class Actinomycetes; order Kitasatosporales; family Streptomycetaceae; genus Streptomyces; species Streptomyces sp. NPDC007875. The sequence continues at coordinate 21,461 of NZ_JBIADZ010000001.1, forward strand.
ACGCCAAGCCCAGACGAAGGCCATCTTGTCGGCACCCTCGACCCAGGACTCCGGGGTCAGCAGGTACAGCGGCCAGAGGTAGAAGCTGCCGAAGTACTCGTAATAGATCAGTGACCAGACCAGCCAGCCGCACAAGGCCGAGATCAGGGCCCCACTGAGCAGCCGCCGCCCCGGGATGCGATCCGGGTCCTCCGGCGCCTTGGGCTTGTGCTCGTACGTCCACACCCCCGGTGCCGCCTCGCACCGCGGAGCGCGCAGCCAGGCGACGAAGGACGGGCGGGCCGCGGGCCCGGGGGCCGGGGGCGCGCCGGGAGCCTGGGCGGGTACCGGGGCCGCACCCGGGGCCGCCGGGGGCGCGGTCGGCGGCACCGGCGGCGGGGCCGTGGGGAAGGAGGGCGGGGATTGCGGGGGCGGGGGTGGGAGCGGGTTGTGGCGTGTGCTGCGTGGGTCGAACGTGCCCTCGGTGTCCATGTGCTGCCCCTTGCCCCCTGACCGGCTGTTCCTCGGCTTTCGCGCCATCGCTCAATCTAGTGTTCCCGCGCGGGGAGTTCAGCGACCCGGGCGGTGCCGTCTCACTCGCGGGGCCCCTAAAGCGGTCACCGGATCCGTAAGGCGGTCGTCGGGCTATGGCCGTCGCGGACAAGGCAACACGCGCACTGCTCCCGAACGGAACATGCCTCATCCGCCGCCGCGCCCCTAGCCTGCGACTAAAACCGCTGTTCTTTCCCCTGGAGCCCCTCATGACCGAACTGTCCGGAGGCCCGTCCCTCCCCCAGGAGCGTCGCGTCGTCACCGCCATTCCCGGCCCGAAGTCGCAGGAGCTGCTCGCCCGTAAGAACGCGGCGGTCGCCGGCGGGGTGGGGAGTGTGCTGCCGGTCTTCACCGTGCGCGCGGGCGGCGGTGTGATCGAGGACGTGGACGGCAACTCGCTGATCGACTTCGGTTCCGGTATCGCCGTGACCTCCGTCGGCTCCTCCGCGGAGGCCGTCGTGCGCCGGGCGTCCGCGCAGCTGGCGGACTTCACGCACACCTGTTTCATGGTCACGCCGTACGAGGGCTATGTGGAGGTCTGCGAGGAGCTGGCCCGGCTCACGCCCGGGGACCACGCCAAGAAGTCGGCGCTGTTCAACTCGGGCGCCGAGGCGGTGGAGAACGCGGTGAAGATCGCCCGTTCGTACACCAAGCGCCAGGCGGTCGTCGTCTTCGACCACGGCTACCACGGCCGGACCAACCTCACCATGGCGCTCACCGCCAAGAACATGCCGTACAAGCACGGCTTCGGCCCGTTCGCGCCCGAGGTCTACCGCGTTCCGCTCGCCTACCCCTACCGCTGGCTGACCGGCCCGGAGAACTGCGCCGAGGAGGCCGCGGCCCAGGCCATCGACATGATCAGCAAGCAGATCGGGGCGGAGAACGTCGCCGCGATCATCATCGAGCCGGTCCTCGGCGAGGGCGGCTTCATCGAGCCCGCCAAGGGCTTCCTGCCCCGGATCGCGGAGTTCGCCCAGGCCAACGGCATCGTCTTCGTCGCGGACGAGATCCAGTCCGGCTTCTGCCGCACCGGCCAGTGGTTCGCCTGTGAGGACGAGGGCATCGTCCCGGACCTGATCACCACCGCCAAGGGCATCGCGGGCGGTCTGCCGCTCGCCGCCGTCACCGGCCGCGCGGAGATCATGGACGCGGCGCACTCCGGCGGTCTCGGCGGCACCTACGGCGGAAACCCGGTGGCGTGCGCGGCGGCGCTCGGCGCGATCGAGACGATGCGCGAGCTGGACCTCAACGCCAAGGCCCAGCGCATCGAGGAGGTCATGAAGGGCCGCCTCGCCGCGATGCAGGAGAAGTACGACATCATCGGCGACCTCCGCGGCCGCGGCGCCATGATCGCCATCGAACTGGTGAAGTCCGGCACCAAGGACCCCAACCCCGAGGCCACGGCCGCCGTCGCCAAGGCGTGCCACTCGGCCGGGCTGCTGGTGCTGACCTGCGGAACCTACGGCAATGTGCTGCGCTTCCTGCCGCCGCTGGTGATCGGCGAGGACCTTCTGAACGAGGGTCTCGACGTCCTCGAGAGCGCCTTCGCCGAGCTGTGACTGTGGGTGATCGATGGGTGGCGTGAAGAAGATGTGCGGGGCCGATGACAGGTGGGTGATCGGCCTGTCGGGCAGGGCTTCGCTGCCGTACGGTCATTGCAGATGAGAGAAACACCCCGCTCGCAGGGGACTGCGGGCGATGCCGAGCCGGTGCTTCCCCAGCCCCGACCCGGCTGTGCCCTCGCGCACACCACTGGAGCCTCCGGCTCCGGATCTCCTCACCGATCGGACGGCCGCCCGCCCCAAACCCCCCGGGGCGCGCGGCACACCGGTCGCCACGGCGGCCCCGGAACTACCCCCCCTGTTCCGGGGCTGCCGACTGTTCCCTCCCCTTCCGCGCCCCGGGCGCCGTTCTTCGCGCCCCTCGCGCCCCTCGCGCTCCTCACACCCCTCGCGCTGATCGCACTGCTCGCGCTGTGCACCTGGCAGATCGCCGCCCATGGCCCCCTGCGGACCTACGACGAACGGCTCGGCCGCGCGATCTCCGGCTCGGCGCTCCCCTCCCCCGTCGCCGAGTTCCTCGCCGACCTCGGCAATACGGCGGTGGCGGTTCCCGTCCTCGCCGTCGCTATCGCCTGGGCGGCGTGGTGCGCCCGGCGCGCGGGAGAGCCTCGCTGGTGGTTGCGGCCACTGGCCGCCGCGGTGGCGATGGCGGCGGTTCCGGCGCTGGTGGTTCCGTTCAAGGCGCTGATCGACCGCCCCGGCCCGCCCGGTCCGCTGGCGGGCGAGACCGGATTCTTCCCTTCCGGCCATGCCGCGACGGCCGCCGTCGCCTATGGCGCGGCGGCACTGCTCCGCCACCCTCTTCTGCGCCCGCGGCTACGGCGGCCCCTCCTGGTGGCCGTCGCCGTACTGAACCTGGCCGTGGCCGCCGGGCTGGTCCGGCGCGGCTACCACTGGCCGCTGGACACCGTCGCGAGCTGGTGTCTGTCCGGTCTGCTGCTGTGGACGCTGCTCCGGCTGAGCCGTACGAGCCAGATGACGGGTTGAGCCGGTTGAGCCCCGGTGGCCAAGTGAAAGCGGGCCGCGGTCGCCCCGGGCGGTGCCGAACGGCCCGTAGTGACCGCAGCCGAGCACGGTCATCCGGCCGTCAGGCCCTCACCCGCCCGACCCTCAGCTGTCGAATCCCAGCCCCACCTTGTCCATGGCCTTGAGCCACAGATTGCGGCGCCCGCCGTTCTCGTCGGCCCGGGTCATGGACCACTGGGTGATGCCGATGCCCGCCCAGCGCACCGGCTCCGGCGGGAAGGGCAGGGGCTTGCTGCGGACCATCTCCAGGCGGGTGCGCTCGGTGTGCTCACCGGCGAGCAGATCGAGCATCACCTCGGCGCCGAAGCGGGTCGCCCCGACGCCCAGGCCCGTATAGCCGAGCGCGTACGCCACCCTCCCCCCGTGCGCGCTGCCGAAGAACGCGGAGAAGCGCGAGCAGGTGTCGATGGCGCCGCCCCAGGCGTGGCTGAAGCGCACGCCCTCCAGCTGCGGGAAGCACTGGAAGAAGTGCTGGGCGAGGGTGCGGTAGGTGGCCGGATGGTGATCGTATTCGGCGCGCACCCGTCCGCCGTACCGGTAGACGATGTCGTAGCCGCCCCACAGGATGCGCCGGTCGGCGGTGAGCCGGAAGTAGTGGAAGTGATTGGCGGTGTCGCTGAGTCCCTGCCTGCGCTGCCAGCCGATCGCGTCGAGCTGCTCCTCGGTGAGCGGTTCGGTCATCAGCGCATGGTCGTAGACCGGGGCGATGTACGGGCGGACGCGGCGCACCAGGGCGGGGAAGGCGTTGGTGGCGAGCGCCACCTGGCGGGCGCGGACCCGGCCGTAGGGGGTGCGGACGGCCATCGCCGCCCCGGTGCTCGCCAGCCGTTCGGCCGGGGTGTGCTCGTAGATCCGTACGCCCAGGTCGGCGCAGGCCCGTGCCAGGCCCCAGGCGAGCTTGGCGGGGTGCACCATGGCCACGCCCCGGCGGTCCCACAGCCCGGCCAGGAAGGTGGGCGAGTCGACCTCGGCGCGTACCGCGTCGCGGTCGAGGAACTCGGGTGGCTCGAGGCCGAGGGCGCCGGCCTGTTCTACGGTTTCGCGCAACTCCGCCACCTGGTGGGGCGCGGTGGCCACATCGATCTCGCCGGTGCGTTCGAAGTCGCAGTCGATGCCGTAGCGTTCGACGGCTGATTCGATGGCGTCGAGGTTGCGGTGGCCGAGCCTTTCGAGTTCGGCCAGCTCATCGGGCCAGCGGGCCGCGCCGTTGCCGAGGCCGTGGGTGAGGGAGGCGGCGCAGAAGCCGCCGTTGCGCCCGGAGGCGGCCCAGCCGATCTCCTGGCCCTCGACCAGGACCACCTCGCGGTCGGGGTCGCGTTCCTTGGCGATCAGGGCGGTCCACAGTCCGCTGTAGCCGCCGCCGACGACGAGCAGATCGCAGCGCTCCTCCCCGACGAGGGCGGGGCGGGGGCGGGGCCTGCCGGGGTCATCCAGCCAGTACGGCCGGTACGCGGCGTCGGCCAGGGCTTTGAGGGCGGACGGGCCGGGGGCGCCGTCGCCCCCCGGCGAGCGGGTCATGGCGTCCGTGGCCATGGTTTTCAGCTCCTCTTGCGGCGGGCGCCGGCCAGTTGGCCGGCGAGAACGCACAGCACCGCGACGGCGAACATCGCCGTTCCGATCACATTGATCTGCACGGGCGTGCCGCGCTGTGCGGATCCCCAGACGAACATGGGGAAGGTCACGGTCGAGCCGGCGTTGAAGTTGGTGATGATGAAGTCGTCGAAGGAGAGCGCGAAGGACAGCAGCGCGCCGGCGGCGATGCCGGGTGCGGCGATCGGCAGGGTGACGCGCACAAAGGTCTGCGCCGGGGAGGCGTAGAGGTCCTGGGCGGCCTGTTCCAGCCGGGGGTCCATGGACATCACCCGCGCCTTGACGGCCGTCACGACGAAGCTCAGGCAGAACATGATGTGGGCGATGAGGATCGTCCAGAAGCCGAAGTCGACACCCATGTTGAGGAAGAGGGTGGCCAGCGAGGCGGCCATGACGACCTCGGGCATGGCCATCGGCAGGAAGATCAGGCTGTTGACCGCGGAGCGGGCCCGGAAGCGGTAGCGGGCCAGCGCGAAGGCGATCATCGTGCCGAGGAGGGTCGCGCCGATCGTCGCCCATACCGCGATCTTCAGGCTGAGCGAGAGCGAGCCGCACAGGTCGGCGACGCCGCACGGATCGGTCCAGGCCTCGGTGGAGAACCGCTGCCATTCGTAGTTGAAGCGTCCGTTGGGCTTGTTGAAGGAGAAGACCAGGACGACGACGTTGGGCAGGATCAGATACGCGAGGGTGCCGAGCCCCGCGATGACCACCAGGTTCCGCCGTATCCAGCGCGTCAGGGCCGTCACACCAGGTCCTCCGTCCCGGACTTGCGGATGTAGACGGTGACCATCGTCAGGATGGCCGCCATGAGGATGAAGGACAGCGCCGCCGCCGTCGGATAGTCCAGCACCCGCAGGAACTGCGACTGGATGACGTTGCCGACCATCTTCTGGTCGGCGGAGCCGAGCAGTTCGGCGTTGATGTAGTCGCCCGTGGCGGGGATGAAGGTGAGCAGCGTGCCCGCGACGACCCCCGGCATGGACAGCGGGAAGGTCACCTTCCGGAAGGTGGTGACGGGCCGGGCGTAGAGGTCGCCCGCGGCCTCGTGGAGCCGGGGGTCGATGCGCTCCAGCGAGGTGTAGAGCGGGAGGATCATGAAGGGCAGGAAGTTGTACGTCAGCCCGCAGACCACCGCGAGCGGGGTGGCCAGCACCCGCTGTCCCTCGGTGATCCCCAGATAGCTGGTGACGTCCAGGAGGTGCAGCGAGTTGAGCGCGCCCACCACCGGGCCGCTGTCGGACAGGATCGTCTTCCAGGCCAGGGTGCGGATCAGGAAGCTGGTGAAGAACGGCGCGATGACCATGACCATCACCAGATTGCGCCAGCGGCCCGCCCGGAAGGCGATGAGATACGCGAGCGGATAGCCCAGCACCAGGCACATCACGGTGGCGGTGGCGGCGTAGAGCACCGAGCGCAGGAACTGCGGGTAGTACTCGCTCAGCGCGTCCCAGTAGGTCTGGAAGTGCCAGGTGACCTTGAAGCCCTCTTCGAGGGAGCCGGTCTGGACGGAGGTCGACGCCTGGTAGACCAGCGGTGCGGCGAAGAAGATCAGCAGCCACAGGATGCCGGGGAGCAGCAGCCAGTAGGGCACCAGCCGCTTGCGGACGGCGGGCCTGAAGAGGGGCGGCTTCTGTACGGGGTCAGGCACCGGCCCGGCGGCATCCGGCGGGGCGTCGGGAGTCGCCGTCGCGCTCATGGGGCCTCCTCGTCCAGCTCCGTGCCGGCGTCGATGTCCTGGGTCGCGTCGAGGCCGAAGGTATGGGCGGGGTTCCAGTGCAGGACGACTTCGGCGCCGGGGACGAGCCGGGCGTCACGCTCGATGTTCTGCTCGTAGACGGTGATCTCGGGGCAGCCCGGGGTGGTGATGAGGTACTGGGTGGAGACGCCGATGAAGCTGGAGTCGGCGATCCGCCCGGTGATCCGGTTGCGGCCCTCCGGGATGGTCCCGGCGTCCTCGGCGTGGGCCAGGGCGATCTTCTCGGGACGCACCCCTACCAGCAGTTTCCCTCCCGTGCGGACGGGAGCGCTACATCGGTCGGCGGGCAGCGAGAGCTTGCCGCCGGCGGCGGCGAGGACGAGGTCGCCGCCGCTCTTGTCGGTGATCTCGGCCGCGATGAGATTGGAGGTGCCGAGGAAGTTGGCGACGAAGGTGGTGCCGGGGTTCTCGTAGAGGTCGGCGGGGGCGCCGCGCTGTTCGACCCGGCCGCCGTTCATCACCGCGACCGTGTCGGCCATGGTCATGGCCTCCTCCTGGTCGTGGGTGACGTGGATGAAGGTGATGCCGACCTCGGTCTGGATGCGCTTGAGCTCCAGTTGCATCTGACGGCGCAGCTTGAGGTCCAGCGCGCCCAGCGGCTCGTCGAGCAGCAGCACCCGGGGGTGGTTGATCAGGGCGCGGGCGACGGCGACGCGCTGCTGCTGGCCGCCGGAGAGCTGCTGCGGTTTACGGCGGGCGAAGTCGCCGAGCTGGACCAGCTCCAGCATCTCCTCGACCTGCTTCTTCACCGACTTGACGCCGCGCCGGCGCAGTCCGAAGGCGACGTTCTCGAAGACGTCGAGGTGCGGGAAGAGGGCATAGCTCTGGAAGACCGTGTTGACGGGCCGCTTATGGGGCGGGAGGGCGGTGATGTCCTCATCGGCGAGCCGGACGATGCCGCTGGTGGGCTCCTCCAGGCCCGCGATCATGCGCAGGGTGGTGGTCTTGCCGCAGCCGGAGGCGCCGAGCAGGGCGAAGAAGGAGCCGGCGGGTATGTGCAGATCGAGCGGGTGGACGGCGGTGAAGGACCCGTAGGTCTTGCTGATCCGGTCGAGCCGGACGTCGCCGCCGGAGGTGGGCTGGGTCATGGCGGTGCGCTTCCTCGCTTGTCAGGCGCCGGTGAGCTTGGCGAACTTGTCCTCGAATGCCGCCTCTTCCTTGCTGGAGAGCGAGCGGAAGGAGTGGGACTTGGCGGCCATCTCCTCGTCCGGGAGGATCAGCGGATTGTCCGCCAGCGCCTTGTCGATCTTCGCGAGTTCCTCGCGCACCCCGTCGACCGGGCAGACGTAGTTGATGTACGCGGCGATCTTCGCGGCGACCTTGGGCTCGTAGAAGTAGTCGATGAGCCGTTCGGCGTTCCTCTTGTGGCGTGCCTTGTTGGGCACCAGGAGGTTGTCCGTGGCCGTCATATAGCCGGCGTCGGGGATGGCGAACTCGATCTCGGGGTTGTCCGACTGGAGCTGGATCAGGTCCCCGGCCCAGGCCATACAGGCGGCGATGTCGCCCTTGGTGAGGTCGCCGGTGTAGTCGTTGCCGGTGAAGCGGCGGACCTGGCCCCGGTCGGACGCCTTCTGGAGGCGGGCGATCGCGGCGTCGTAGTCGTCGGCGGTGACCGTCTCGGGGTTCTTGCCCATGTCCAGGAGGGTCAGCCCGACGGTGTCGCGCATCTCGGTCAGCAGCCCGACCCGGCCCTTGAGCCTCGGGTCCTCCAGCAGCTGGGAGACCGAGGTGACCTTACGGCCGCCGGTGGCCTTCTTGTTGTACGCGATGACGGCGGGGATACCGGTCCACGGGTAGGAGTGGGCGCGGCCCGGGTCCCAGTCCGGGGTGCGAAAAGGTTTCCCCAGGTTGGTGTAGGCATGGGGCAGTTGGGCGGGGTCCAGCGGCTGTATCCAGCCGAGCCGGATCATCCGGGCGGCCAGCCAGTCGGTGACGCAGATGAGGTCGCGGCCGGTGTCCTGGCCCGCCGCGAGCTGTGGCTTGATCTTGCCGAAGAACTCGACGTTGTCGTTGATGTCCTCGGTGTACTTGACCTTGATGCCGGTACGGCGCTGGAACGCGTCCAGGGTCGGATGGCGGCCGCCCTTACCGACGTCCATGTACTCGGTCCAGTTGGAGAAGGCGAGCCGCTTCTCCTCGGCCGAGTGGTCATCTGAGGCGTTGTCCACCTCGGTGCGCCCCGCGGGCGGGATACCGCAGCCGCCGAGCGCCCCGAGCCCGCCGACGGCGATCGCCCCGGCGCCTCCCGCACGCAGCAGGGAGCGGCGGGTGAGGGCCATACGGCCGCTGGTCATGGAGCGCCGCATCGCGGCGATCTGTGGTGGGGACAGGCTCTCGGGCTCGTGCCGTGCTTCCATAAGCTGTGCCTTTCGAGGGTGTCGGCCGGTGGCGGCCGGCCGAGGCCACGCGCAGGTGGCCGCACATTCAGGTCTGTCGGTCAGGTCTGTCGATCCCCGAAGACCGTGCGGTGCCAGTCCTTGCGGACCACCGCGGTGTTGTCGAACATCACATGCTTGACCTGCGTGTACTCCTCGAAGGAGTACGCCGACATGTCCTTGCCGAAGCCGGACGCCCGCACCCCGCCGTGCGGCATCTCGCTGATGATCGGGATGTGGTCGTTGATCCACACGCACCCCGCCCGGAGCTCGCGGGAGGCGCGGCCCGTCCGGTAGACATCGCGGCTCCAGGCGGAGGCGGCGAGACCGTAAGGGGTGTCGTTGGCGAGTGCGATCCCCTCGTCGTCGCTGTCGAAGGGGAGGACCGCCAGGACCGGGCCGAAGATCTCGGACTGGACGATCTCGCTGTCCTGGGGCGCGCCGGTGATGAGCGTGGGCCGGTAGTAGGCGCCCTTGGCGAGGTCGCCGCCCGGGATCTCGCCGCCGGTGACGACGGTGGCGTAGCCGCGGGCCCGGTCCACGAAGCCCGCCACGCGATCGCGCTGGGCGTGGGAGACCAGCGGGCCGAGGTCGGTGTTCGGGTCGAAGGGGTCGCCGAGCCGTACGGACGCCATGAGATCGGCGACGGCGGCGACGAACGCGTCGTACAGCGGGCGCTGGACATACGCGCGGGTGGCGGCGGTGCAGTCCTGTCCGCTGTTGATCAACGCGCCCGCGACGGCGCCGTGCGCGGCGGCCTCCAGGTCCGCGTCGTCGAAGACGACGAAGGGCGCCTTGCCGCCGAGTTCGAGATGGATCCGCTTGACGGTGGAGGTGGCGAGTTCGGCGACCCGCTTGCCGACCGCCGTCGATCCGGTGAAGGAGGTCATCGCCACCGCGGGGTGGGAGACCAGCCACTCGCCCGCCTCCGGACCGGTGCCGCTCACCACGTTGACGACGCCGTCCGGAAGGCCCGCCTCCGTGGCCGCCTGCGCGAACATCAGCGAGGTCAGGGGCGTCAGTTCGGCGGGCTTGAGCACGATGGTGTTGCCCGCGGCGATGGCCGGGAGGACCTTCCAGGCCGCCATCTGGAGGGGGTAGTTCCAGGGGGCGATGGAGCCGATGACCCCAATGGGCTCGCGGCGGATGTACGAGGTGTGGTCACCGCTGTATTCGGCGGCGGCCTTGCCCTCCAACTGGCGGGCGGCGCCCGCGAAGAAGGAGACGTTGTCGATGGAGCCGGGCACATCGAACTCGGTGCTCAGCTTGATGGGCTTGCCGCACTGCAGCGACTCGGCGTAGGCGAGGTCGTCCGCCCGCTCGGTGAGCACCGCGGCGAAGCGGTGCATCGCGTCGGACCGCTCACCGGGGGTCGCGCCCGCCCATTCGGGGAAGGCGGCCTCGGCCGCGGCCACAGCGGTGTCGACATCGGCCGCACCGGCGAGCCGGTAGCTGAACACCTGCTCGCCGGTGGCCGGGTCGACGACCTGATGCGTGCCCTCGGAGCCCCCCTGGCGCAGGCGGCCCGCGATGTACTGGGCACCGTCGGCGAACCGCTCCGTCACGTCGAACCGCTGATCCATCGCGCTCTCCTCCGCCGGTCCGCCCCAACGAGGCGCGGCGTAGCTCCAACCGGAATTGAAGGCCGATCCTGACAGAGAGCCTTCGCTTCAACAAGGGATTCCGTTGTTGCTTTTTGATTTCGCGACGGATTCAGTGATCAGAGCGGCTCCGGCGTCACCGTTTCCGCGCCGGATCCCGGTCTGGACCGACGGTTTGGACAGCCGGGCCGGACGCCGGTCCGGATGCCCGGCTCGGATGCCGGTCCGGACCGCCGTTCTAGAAGATGGAGTCGATGGCGGCGTCCACCGCCAAGACGTAGATCACCGGGAGCACCATGCCGATGATTCCGCAGACCAGACCGGCGGTGGCCGAGCCTCCGTTGTTCGCCTGGCCCCGGCCGACCTTCCCCTTGCCTATGGCGCCGAAGGTGATCGCCAGGATGCCGAGGATGACCGCGAAGACCCACAGGAAGTAGGTGATCCCGCAGACCAGGCCGACGATGCCGCAGACCAGCGCGGCCGTGCCCATGCCGTTGTTCAGCTGCATCGGCGTCCCGGCCGCCCCCGGGTAGAGGGGCGGCGCGGCGGGGTAGCCGGCGCCGGGGTACTGCGGTGGCTGGGCCGGTGGCGCGGGCGTGGCGTAGGGATTGGCCTGGGGGTCGTACGGATCCTGCGGCGGGCCGGGCATGGAGCTGGACATCGGTGGTCTCCCCTCCTGGTAAACGTCCGGCAATGTTATGGGCATGCCTCATCCCGGGACAGCTCGATTGTCCAGGTCGGCGCCGCTGTCGGCGGCGCCTTTCTGAGCGGGGTGGGAGAGTCCCGGGAGGCCGGTCGCGTTGTCGGAGGCGCGTCAGCGGCCGATATCGGCGAGCGGGAGCACCGCCGCGCTCGAGACATCGGCATAGCCCGGATCGTCACCGTTGTCCGAGCCGTCGTCCGCGGTGGCGATGTAGACAAAGATCATGACGACGCTCGCCACCACGGCGACCACCCCGAGGATCACCCCGGCGAGCGCCGAACCGCCGTTGGTCGCCTCACCACTTGCCGCCCTGGTGCGGCCGAGTGCCCCGAAGACGATCGCGAGCACGCCGAGGACGATGCCGAGCACGATGCTCGGGGAGAGGACCAGGCCGATGATGCCGAGCACCAGGGCGGCCGTGCCATGGCCGTTGTTCGGCACATACGTCCCGCCCGGCCAGCCCTGGCCGTACGTTCCTCCGGGGTAGGCGGCGCCGGGGTAGGCGGCGGCCGGATATCCGGAGCCGGAGTATCCCGTGCCGGGGTGAGCGGTGCCCGGGTAGCCGTAGCCGGGATAGCCCGGCACCCCGCCGTACGGGGACTGCTTGGGGGGCGCCTGCTGGCCGTATCCGGTTTGACCGTATCCCGTCGGCCCGTAGCCCGCTGGACCGTACGGCCCGGCGGCCGGGTAGGCGCTGGGCGTGCCCGGGCCGGTCGGCGCGGGCGGCGGCGGGGGTACCGCGCCCGGCGCGGCCACGGGGCCCGGCGGGGGCGGCGGAGGGGGCGGGGGCGTCGGGCCCGGCACCGCGGGATAGGAGGTGAGGGTCGGCTGCTCGGCCACCGGGGGGCGGGGAGCCGGTATCCCTTGTTCGGCCGCCGTCTTGTCCATCGGGCCCTTGTCCATCGCGACCCGCTGCGCCGGTGGAGCCCAGGGATCGCGCTCGCGCGGCTCGGGCTGCCTCGGCTGCCCGGGCCGCCGTGGCTCATCCTGCGGCTCGGACGGGTCGTGCTGGTCGGCCATGAAGCTCCCCCACAAAGACGTCCGCCCATGCTACGGCCTGTGGCGAGCCCGCCGGCGACACACCATACGATGACCGGAACCCGCCACCGGCGGGCGTCTCCCGGAGGTTTCGTTGACCGATCTGACCACCTTCATCGCCGGGCTGCCCAAGGCGGAGCTCCATGTGCACCACGTGGGGTCCGCGTCCCCGCGCATCGTGGCCGAGCTGGCCGCCCGGCACCCCGACTCCAAGGTGCCCACCGACCCCGAGGCCCTCGCCGAGTACTTCGTCTTCCGGGACTTCGCGCACTTCATCGAGATCTATCTCTCCGTGGTGGACCTGATCCGCGACGCCGAGGACGTCCGGCTGCTGACCTACGAGATCGCCCGCGACATGGCCCGGCAGAACATCCGCTACGCCGAGCTGACCGTCACCCCCTACAGCTCGACCCGGCGCGGCATCCCGGACACCGCCTTCGTCGAGGCGATCGAGGACGCCCGTAAGGCGGCCGAGTCGGAGTTCGGCACGGTGCTGAGCTGGTGCTTCGACATTCCCGGCGAGGCCGGTCTCGAGGCCGCCGAGGAGACCGCCCGGATCGCCTGTGAGCTGCGCCCCGAGGGGCTGGTCGGCTTCGGCCTCGGCGGCCCGGAGATAGGGGTGCCGCGCCCCCAGTTCAAGCCGTACTTCGACCGAGCCATCGCCGCCGGGCTGCGCAGCGTGCCGCATGCGGGCGAGACCACCGGGCCGCAGACGATCTGGGACGCCCTCATCGAGCTGCGGGCCGAGCGCATCGGCCATGGCACCAGCGCCGTGCAGGACCCGAAACTGCTCGCCCATCTCGCGGAGCATCGCATTCCGTTGGAGGTCTGCCCGACCTCCAACCTCGCCACGCGCGCCGTCGCCACGCTCGATGAGCACCCCCTGAAGCAGATGGTCGATGCCGGGGTGATCGTCACGATCAACAGCGACGACCCGCCCATGTTCGGCACCGACCTCAACACCGAGTACCAGGTCGCGGCCCGGCTGCTGGACCTGGACGCGGCGGGCGTCGCGGCCCTGGCGAAGAACGCCGTCCAGGCGTCCTTCCTGGACGCCGAGGGCAAGGCGCGGCTCGCCGCGGAGATCGACGCCTACACGGCGGTCGCGGGCCGATGAGGGCGGCGGGGGCGCGATGCGTCCCGGTCGGCCACCGCGGCGACCCGTATGTGTGCCGTGAGAACACCCTGCCCTCCATCCGCTCCGCGGTGGGCGCGGGGGCGGGCGCGGTCGAGATCGACGTACGGCTGTCCCGGGACGGCGTGCCGGTGCTGCTCCACGACGCCACGCTGAAGCGGCTGTGGGGCCAGGACCGGCCGCTGTCCGGGCTGACCGCCGAGGAGGTGCGGCAGCTGACCGGCGGGGGCGTCCCGACCCTGCGCGAGGCCCTCGCGTGCGCCGACTCCACCCGGCTGCTGATCGATCTGCCGGACGCGTCGGCCGCGCCCGCCGCCGTCGCCCAGGTGCGGGAGAGCGGAGCGGGCGACCGGGTGTACTACTGCGGCGCCCTGGCGGCCCTGCACGCCGTGCGCCGCGCGGAGCCGCACGCCGAGATAGCGCTGACCTGGACCACGCTCGCCCCGCCGGCTCCGGCGCTGCTGGCCGCGCTGCGCCCCCGGTGGCTCAACTACCGCTTCGGGCTGGTCTCCCGGGAGCTGGTCGCCCGCCATCACGCCGACGGGCTGCTGGTCTCCGCCTGGACCGCCGACACCCGCCGGTCGATGTCCCGGCTGCTGAGGGCGGGCGTCGACGGGATCACCACCAACCGGGTCGGCGCCCTGGCGGCCCTTCTGCTCAGCGGCTGACCGCGCGGCGGGCGGAGGCGCCGCCCACCCACAGGTCATTGCTGCCCGCGATGACGACCTTCCCGTCGGAGCGGGTGGTGATGGCCGAGGGCAGCGAATCGCCGCAGCCGAGCTCGGCCCGCTCGGCGTCCTCGCCGAAGCCGGTCCACACCATGCCGCAGAAGGTGTGGTCCCCGCTGCGGAGGCCGAGAAGCACCAGCGCGCCCGAGCCGTCGACGCCCGCGCCCCGGATCCGCCCCTCCCCCAGCGACGAGGTGTCCTCGACCGTCCAGTGCAGGCCGTCCGCGCTGGTCAGCACGGAGGGCCGGTCGGGCTTGCCGTAGTCCTCGCGGCCACCGTAGGACCGGGCGCCGTAGGCGATCCACCGGCCGTCGTGCCACAGCACGCCGCTCACCGGGGCGTAGCCGTGCAGCCGGGGGGTGAGTGCGGTTCGCCAGGTGCGTCCGCCGTCCGTGGACGCCCAGACCGGCAGCCGTGGCCGGCCCTGGCCCTGGGCGTTGCCGCCGATGGCCACGATCCGGCGGCCCTCGGCGGCCATGGCCAGCACGCCCGTCCTGGTGAGGGAGGCGCCCTGAGCGGCGGGCAGCTCCGGGAGCCGTTGGCGCCGGACGGTCCTCCCCTGGTCCGTGGAGATCCATACCGTCGGTACGAGCCGCCGCTTCTCGGTCACCGAACCGCCGAGGACCAGCCGCTGGCCGCTACGCACCATGACGGCCGCGCCGCCCGGGTCCCGGGCACCCGGTTCGGCGTTCGGATCCGGCTCCACGGGCGGGACCTTGAGGTCGGCCAGCCGGTGGACGCGCCCCGAGCGGTCGAGGCGCGAGAGGGACGTACCGGCCGCGTACACCGAGCCGTCCTCACCGGAGAGCACCGCCCTCCCGGCGAGCCCGCCGCCGCCCCAGCCCTCGGCGCCGTTTCCCGGAGCCATGTCCCCGGGCACCTCGCCGGGGGTGGCCCCGGTCTCCGGCGCCGGATCGAGCGAGAGCTTCGTACAGGCCGCGTCGCCGGTCCAGTTGACGCCCACGTCGCGATGGCCGTTGCTGTACGTGCCGAGGCCGAGGACGCAGTCGCCGTACGGCACGAGCGCCTTCAGTCCGTGCTCACCGCCGCTGTCCTTGGTGATCGCCGGGTACTGCACCGCCCCTGCGTAGTGCCGGAACCCCAGCTCGGACGCGGCCGGGCCGCCCGCCTTCTTCTCGCCGCAGCCCGCGATGGCCGGCAGGATCGCGGCGGCCGCCGCGATCCACAGACGTCCGGATTTCCCCCACTTGGTCATGACAGGAGATCCTGCCATGACCAAGTGACAAGCCCGGCGCGGGAATCTGCCGGGATCGGCCCGGGATCAGCCCAGCGACGTCATGACGTGCTTGATGCGGGTGTAGTCCTCGAAGCCGTAGGCGGAGAGGTCCTTGCCGTAGCCGGACTTCTTGAAGCCGCCGTGCGGCATCTCGGCGACCAGCGGGATGTGGGTGTTGATCCAGACACAGCCGAAGTCCAGGGCCTTGGACATCCGCATCGCGCGGGCGTGGTCCTTGGTCCAGACCGACGAGGCGAGCGCGTACTCCACGCCGTTGGCGTACGAGATCGCCTGCGCCTCTTCCGAGAAGGTCTGCACGGTGATGACCGGGCCGAAGACCTCGTTCTGGATGATCTCGTCGTCCTGCTTGAGCCCGGAGACCACGGTGGGCGCGTAGAAGAAGCCCTTGTCACCGACCCGGTGGCCGCCCGCCTCGACCTTGGCGTGTGCGGGGAGCCGGTCGATGAAGCCGGAGACCTGGGCCAGCTGGTTGGCGTTGTTCAACGGCCCGTACAGCGCGTCCTCGTCGTCGGGCGCACCGGTCTTGGTCTCGGCGGCGGCCTTGGCGAGCGCGCTCACGAACTCGTCGTGGATCGACTCGTGGACCAGCACCCGGGTGGCGGCCGTACAGTCCTGGCCCGCGTTGAAGAAGCCCGCGACCGAGATGTCCTCGACCGCCTTGGGGATGTCGGTGTCCTCGAAGACGACCACGGGGGCCTTGCCGCCGAGCTCCAGATGCACCCGCTTGACGTCCTTCGAGGCGCTCTCGGCGACCTGCTTGCCCGCTCGCACCGAGCCGGTGATGGACGCCATGGCGGGCACGGAGTGCTCGACCATCAGCCGGCCGGTCTCGCGGTCGCCGCAGATCACGTTGAAGACGCCCTGCGGATGGCCCAGTTCCGCCAGCACTCCACCGATGATCTCGGCGATCAGCACGGTGGAGGCGGGGGTGGTGTCCGAGGGCTTGATGACGACCGTATTGCCCGCGGCGAGGGCCGGGGCGAACTTCCATACGGCCATCATCATCGGGTAGTTCCACGGTGCGACCTGGGCGCAGACCCCGACCGGCTCACGCCGGATGATCGAGGTGAGCCCCTCCATGTACTCACCGGCCGAGCGGCCCTCCAGCATCCGGGCCGCGCCCGCGAAGAAGCGGATCTGGTCGATCATCGGCGGGATTTCCTCGTCCCGCGTGAGGCCGATCGGCTTGCCGGTGTTCTCGGACTCGACGGCGATCAGCTCCTCCGCCCGCGCCTCGAAGGCGTCGGCGATCTTGAGCAGTGCCTTCTGCCGCTCGCCGGGCACCAGGTCGCGCCAGGCCGGGAAGGCGGCCTCGGCGGCGGCCATCGCCGCGTCCACGTCCGCCGCGCCCGACAACGGCGCGGTGGCGTAGGGCTCGCCCGTGGCCGGGTTGACCACCTCCGTGGTCCGCCCGTCCGCGGCGTCCCGGAACGCTCCGTCGATGTAGTTGCGCAGACGACGCAGTTCGGTGGTCACGTGCCACCCCTCCTGTCAGCTGTCCGATGGGTGAGACACCCACAGTAGTCGCCGGGGCTGCGCTTTCAACATACCCGCCACACCAGAACAACGGAATCAGTGTTTTCGAGGCCCCTTAACGACGAAATTCATCGATGAAGGGTTGCGACACGGGCGAGGCTCGTGCACAGTGAGGGTCGTGGCCACACCTGACAAGAACGGCACGACCCTCGACTCCGTATCCCTGGCGATCATCGAGCAGCTCCAGGAAGACGGCCGCCGGCCGTACGCCGCCATCGGAAAGGCCGTGGGGCTCTCCGAGGCCGCCGTGCGGCAGCGCGTGCAAAAGCTGCTCGACCAGGGCGTGATGCAGATCGTCGCCGTCACCGATCCTCTCACCGTGGGGTTCCGGCGGCAGGCGATGGTCGGCATCAATGTCGAGGGCGATCTCGACCCGGTCGCGGACGCGCTGACCGCCATGGACGAGGTCGAGTACGTGGTCGTCACCGCGGGCTCCTTCGATCTCCTGATCGAGATCGTCTGCGAGGACGACGACCACCTCCTCGAAATGATCAACAAGCGGATCCGCACGCTGCCCGGTGTGCGCTCCACCGAGAGCTTCGTCTACCTCAAGCTCCGGAAGCAGACCTATACCTGGGGAACGAGATAGCAATGAGCGCCGACCTCTCCAAGACGGCGTACGACCACCTGTGGATGCACTTCACCCGCATGTCGTCGTACGAGAACTCCCCCGTGCCGACGATCGTCCGCGGTGAGGGCACGTACATCTACGACGACAAGGGCAAGCGGTACATCGACGGCCTGGCCGGCCTGTTCGTGGTCAACGCGGGCCACGGCCGGGTCGAGCTGGCGGAGACGGCCTACAAGCAGGCCCAGGAGCTCGCCTTCTTCCCGGTGTGGAGCTATGCCCACCCCAAGGCCGTCGAGCTCGCCGAGCGGCTCGCGGGCTACGCGCCCGGCGACCTGAACAAGGTCTTCTTCACCACGGGCGGCGGCGAGGCCGTCGAGACCGCCTGGAAGCTGGCCAAGCAGTACTTCAAGCTCACCGGCAAGCCCACCAAGCACAAGGTCATATCCCGGGCGGTGGCCTACCACGGCACCCCGCAGGGAGCCCTGTCGATCACCGGGCTGCCGGGGCTCAAGGCCCCCTTCGAACCGCTGGTCCCCGGTGCCCACAAGGTCCCCAACACCAACATCTACCGCGCGCCGATCTTCGGCGACGACCCCGTGGCGTTCGGCCGCTGGGCCGCCGACCAGATCGAGCAGCAGATCCTCTTCGAGGGCCCGGACACCGTGGCCGCGGTCTTCCTGGAGCCGGTGCAGAACGCGGGCGGCTGCTTCCCCCCGCCGCCCGGGTACTTCCAGCGGGTCCGCGAGATCTGCGACAAGTACGACGTGCTGCTGGTCTCGGACGAGGTCATCTGCGCCTTCGGCCGGCTGGGCACGATCTTCGCCTGTGACAAGTTCGGCTACGTCCCGGACATGATCACCTGCGCCAAGGGCATGACCTCGGGCTACTCCCCGATCGGCGCGTGCATCATCTCCGACCGGCTCTCCGAGCCCTTCTACCAGGGCGACAACACCTTCCTCCACGGCTACACCTTCGGCGGCCACCCGGTCTCGGCCGCGGTCGGCGTCGCCAACCTCGACATCTTCGAGCGCGAGGGCCTCAACCAGCATGTGCTGGACAACGAGGGCGCGTTCCGGTCCACGCTGGAGCGGCTGCACGATCTGCCGATCGTCGGCGATGTCCGGGGGAATGGTTTCTTCTACGGCATCGAGCTGGTGAAGGACAAGGCCACCAAGGAGTCCTTCGACGAGGAGGAGACCGAGCGGATCCTCTACGGCTTCCTCTCCAAGGCGCTGTACGAGAACGGGCTGTACTGCCGGGCCGACGACCGCGGCGACCCGGTCGTCCAGCTGGCGCCGCCGCTGATCGCCGACCAGGCGCTGTTCGACGAGATCGAGCAGATCCTGCGGGCAGTGCTGACGGAGGCGTGGACCAAGCTCTGACGGCCGGTCGCTTCGGCAGCCCAAGGCCGCGTGGTTCGGTCTCACTTGAGGGTGAACCTCGCTTTGGCGGCACAAGGCGGCCTGGTTCAGGTTCACTTGAGGTCAGCTCCACTTGAGGCTGAGGCCCACGTGAGGCTCAGGCCCACGTAAGGCTCGGGCCCACTTGAGGCTCAGGCCCACGTGAGGCTCAGGCCCACGTGAGGCTCAGGCCCACGTAAGGCTCAGGCCCACTTGAGGGCGAACCACAGCTCCATCCGGACGTCCGCGTCGCCCAGGTCCACATCCAGCAGGGCCTCGGCGCGGGCGATCCGCTGACGGACCGTATTGCGGTGCACCTCCAGTGCCACCGCCGTACGGTCCCAGCTGCCGTGCAGCGACAGCCACACCCGCACCGTCTCCAGCAGCGCCGGTGCGCCGTCGAGCGGCGCGAGCAGGGCCCGGCCGTGCGCCCCCGCCTCGGCCGGGTCCACCAGCGAGCCGACCCCGCCCGCGCGGGACGGGCCGTGCCGCACCAGCGGCACCCGCTCGGCGACGG
This sequence comes from Streptomyces sp. NPDC007875, assembly GCF_042868035.1. Taxonomy (NCBI): domain Bacteria; kingdom Bacillati; phylum Actinomycetota; class Actinomycetes; order Kitasatosporales; family Streptomycetaceae; genus Streptomyces; species Streptomyces sp. NPDC007875. The sequence goes on from NZ_JBIADZ010000001.1 coordinate 40,788, forward strand.
CCCGCCGCAGCGCACGGGCGGCGTCGGCGCCGCCGCGCGGCAGATCCGCGGCCGGTACGGGCGCCCCGACGCCCAGGGTCCAGCCGGGCTGCGCCCGTACCTCCCCCTCACCTGGCACGAGGGCGCACAGCGCGTCCCCGTCGAGGTCGACCAGCGGCGTCCCGAGCCCGGCCGCGAGCGCCGCCGTGGCCAGCAGCCCGTCGTCCCGGCCGCGGCCGCGCCGCCGCCCGTGCACCACGGTCCACAGCCCGCCGCCCTCCGGGGGCCCGGATCTCACATCGGGGGGTGTCCCCGCCTGCCCCGGCGAGCGGCTCAGCAGTCCGGCCACCCGTGCCGGTTCGGCGCCGAGCATCAGCCGTACCAGCGCCGCCGTGCGCTCGGCCTCGGCCCCGACCACCCGCCGCGCGGTCAGCAGCGACAGCAGCACCACGGCCACCCCCACGATCGCCCCGTCCGCGCCGTCCCGCCGGGGAGCGCAGACGCCGAGTGCGAGCCGGTCCTCCGGCCCGGCCGGGCCGCCCAGCCCGTACGCGGTCAGCTGCAGCTCCTCACCGTCCGCGCCGGCCGCCCTGCCCGCCGCCGAGGACGGGCCCGAGCGCAGCCGCGCCGCGAGCGCGCCGAGCGCCGTACGGACCTCCCGCGACGGCCGCGGCCCCGCGGCCGCCAGCTCCGCACCGTCCGGGCCGTAGAGCACCGTCCACGCCCCGAGGTGCTGGCCCAGCTGTCGCAGCACGGCCGGTACGGGGTGCGGGCGCGCCGCGGCCGTCGCCAGCGACTGCTGCGCCTCGGTGACGCTCCGCAGCTCATGGTGGCGGCGCTCGGCCATCGCGTCCCAGACCGCGCTCGCGACGGCCGTGAAGGTCGTCTGCCGCGGCACCTCGACCAGCGGCAGCCCATGCCGGTCGCACGCCTCGACCAGCGCGCGGGGCACCGTGTCGTGCACCGGCGCGATGCCGAAGCCGAGCGCCGCCGCACCCGCCTGGACCGTACGGGCCACATAGCGGTCCCAGTAGGTGCCGGCGCCCGCCGCCTCCGGGCAGTGCACCCCCGCGCTGAGCAGCAGCTCGCCGCCCAGCAGATACGGGACGGGGTCCTCCATCTCGCTGGTGTGGACGAAGTACACGGGTGTGTCCGCCTCGCGCGCCCCCGCGACCTGCCGCAGCCCAAGGGCAGGGTGGCCGAGGAGGGTGGCGAGCGGGACGGGGGCCGTCGGGGGTACGCGGTCGTTCATCACGGCGGGCCTCGCGTGGGGACGGTTCGTACATCCCGGGGATCGGGAGTGGAGGAAACGTACACTTCCCGGACGCTCCGGCGACACCTAGGGTCTCCGTCACTCCCCACATTCCCCGCACACCCCGTACTCCCCCGCACTTCCTGTACTTCCCACGACCCGATCCCCGCGGATCGCCGGGACCTCCCCGATCCCGTGCGGCCCCGCTCCCCCGACCTACGTACCGCTACCCGACCCCCGCCGGACCGAGGAGCACCACCATGACCGCTGTCGACTACACCGTGATCGTCGTCTATCTCGCGGGCATGCTCGCGCTCGGCTGGTGGGGCATGCGCCGCACCACCTCCACCAGCGACTTCCTGGTCGCGGGCCGACGGCTGGGTCCGTTCATGTACTCCGGGACGATGGCCGCGATCGTGCTCGGCGGCGCGTCCACCATCGGCGGCGTCGGGCTCGGCTACCAGTACGGGCTCTCCGGCGCCTGGATGGTCATCGCCATCGGCCTGGGGCTGCTGGCGCTGTCGGTCTTCTTCTCGGCGCGCATCGCCCGCCTCAAGGTCTACACGGTCAGCCAGATGCTGGATCTGCGCTACGGCGGCTCCTCCGGGCTGATCTCGGGCATCGTGATGTGGGGCTACACCCTGATGCTCGCGGTCACCTCGACCATCGCCTACGCCACCATCTTCGACGTGATCTTCGGCCTGGACCGGGTCATCGCCATCGTGCTCGGCGGGGCGATCGTGGTCTGCTACTCGACGCTCGGCGGCATGTGGTCGATCACCCTCACCGACATGGTGCAGTTCGTGGTCAAGACGGTGGGCGTGCTGCTCCTGCTGCTGCCGATCGCGGTGGTCAAGGCCGGCGGCTTCGGCGCGATGAAGTCCGAACTCCCCCACGGCTACTTCTCCCCCCTGGGCATCGGCGGCCAGACCGTCTTCACCTATGTGCTCATCTACTCCTTCGGCATGCTGATCGGCCAGGACATCTGGCAGCGGGTCTTCACCGCCCGCGATGACAAGGTGGCCCGCCGTGGCGGCACCGCGGCCGGTACGTACTGCCTGGCCTACGCGGTCGCGGGCGCGGTCATCGGCACGGCGGCGAAGGTGCTGTACCCCAAGCTGGACGCCCCGGACGACGCATTCGCGACCATCGTCAAGGACTCCCTCCCGGTGGGCGTGAAGGGGCTGGTGCTGGCCGCCGCGCTGTCCGCGGTGATGTCCACCTCCTCGGGCGCGCTCATCGCCTGCGCGACGGTGGCCAACAACGACATCTGGGCCCGGCTGCGCGGCCGTACGCTCCGTACGGCCGGTGGCGCCCACGACGAGGTCGGCGGCAACCGCGTCTTCATCCTCATCATGGGCATCGCGGTCATCGGCATCTCCGTCGCGCTCAACGATGTCGTGGAGGCACTGACCGTCGCCTACAACGTGCTGGTCGGCGGGTTGCTGATGCCGATCCTGGGCGGGCTGTTGTGGAAGCGTGGCACGGGCGCGGGCGCCCTGGCCTCGGTCGGTGTCGGCGGCCTTACGGTCATCGCGCTGATGGGGTGGAAGGGCATCCTCGCCAACGAACCCATCTACTTCGGGCTGCTGGCCTCGCTGGTGGCGTATGTGGCGGTCAGCCTCGCCACCAAGCCGACTGACGCGGCGATCCTCGACGCCTGGCGGCGCCGACTCGCCGGTGAACCGGCCGCCCCCGCCTCCGAGACCACCAGCCCGGCCACCGCGGGCGCCTGAGACGGCCTCGGCCTCGCGCCCCTTCATTCGCTACCTCTCCCTCCTACGTACCCCTCCCTCATCCGCGCCTCCATACGCCCCGTCAGAAAGGCACCAACCCATGCCCACCGCACAGCGCGCGCGTCACGGCGGCGATCTCGTCGTGGAGTCCCTCACCGCGCTCGGGGCGAGCACCGTGTTCGGGCTTCCCGGACAGCACGCTCTCGGGGCGTTCGACGCGCTCCGGCGGTCCGGGCTCACCTATGTGGGGCTGCGGGTGGAGAACAACGCCGGGTTCGCCGCCGACGCCTTCGCGCGTGTCACCGGTACGGTGGCGCCGCTGCTGGTGTCCACCGGGCCGGGGGCGCTGATGACGCTCGCCGCGCTGCAGGAGTCGGCGGCGGCTTCCGCGCCCGTCCTGGCCATCGGCAGCCAGGTGCCGACCGCGGGGCTCGGCGGCGGGCGCAAGGGCTATCTCCATGAACTCGTCGACCAGAAGGCGTCGTTCCGCGACATCGTCAAGTCCGTCCACACGGTCCGTACCGCCTCCCAGATCCCCTCCGCAGTCGCCGCCGCCTGGGCGTCCGCGCTGGAGGCCCCCGCCGGGCCGGTGTGGCTGGAGATCCCGCAGGACGTGCTGCTCGCACCGGTCTCCGTGCCGCCGGTGACCTCCCTGCGCGCCGAGCCCCGGCCGCTGCCGCCCCGGCCCGAGCTGACGGCGGAGGCCGCGAGGCTGCTGGACGCCGCCGAGCGTCCGGTGATCCTGGCCGGGGGCGGAGTGGTGCGCGCCGGGGCGCGGCAGGAGCTGCGGGCGCTGGCCGAGGCGCTGGACGCGCCCGTGGCGACGACCTTCGGGGGCAAGGGCGCGTTCCCCTGGGATCATCCGCTCTCGCTCCAGTCCTGGCTGGAGGACGCGCACACCACCGAGTTCCTGGAGGACGCCGACGTCCTGCTGGTCGTCGGCTCCGGACTGGGCGAACTCTCCTCCAACTACCACACGTTCCGCCCGCGCGGCCGCCTGGTCCAGGTCGAGGCCGACCTCGGCAAGCTGGAGTCCAACCACCCGGCGCTCGGCATCCACGCCGACGCCCGGGAGGCGCTGGCCGCCCTCGCCGAGGCCGTCACGCCCCGCCCGCCGGGCACGGCGGCCAAGGCCGCGGCCGGGCTGCTCACCCGGGTGCGGGAGCGGATCGATGCGCAGGGTCTGGAGCTGGAGCAGCGGGTGCTGGGCGCGGTGCGGGACGCGCTGCCCGATGACTCCCCCAGCTTCTGGGACATGACGATCCTCTCCTACTGGGCCTGGTCGGCCTTCGATCCCCGTGCGGGTGCCCTGCACTCGGCGCAGGGCGCGGGCGGCCTCGGCTACGGCTTCCCGGCCGCCCTCGGCGCCGCCGCCACGGATCCCGGACGGCCGGTGCTGGCCGTGTCGGGCGACGGCGGGGCGATGTACTCGATCGCCGAACTCGCCACCGCCCACCAGTACCGGCTGCCGGTCACCTGGCTGATCGTGGACGACGGCGGCTACGGCATCCTGCGCGAGTACATGACGGACACGTTCGGCGAGGCGACCGCCACCGAGCTGTCCCGCCCGGACTTCGTCACGCTGGCCGAGTCCTTCGGCGTCCCGGCGGTCCGTACCACACCCGAGCGGCTGCGCACGGACCTCGCCGGCGCCCTCGCGGCCCCCGGGCCGTCGGTCGTGGTGCTGCCCGCGCTGCTGCGGATGTTCGCGCCCACCCACCTCGACCGGCTCGCCCACGACGGCCCCGATGACAGCCCCGGACCCGGTCAGCGCTGATCGGAGCCCGACCCCGATCAGGGCTGATCGGAGGAAATGGGGGCCACCCGCGCCGAGCCTGGGCGCGGGCCCCCACCCGAGTCCTTACCGTGCCAGTGACCCATTGGCTTCGCGCTCGTTCACCCAACCGGGGGAATGAGACGATCGCAGGTAAGGCGAGGTGCTCGGGATGGTGGCTCCGCCGGACGACGACATGCTCGCGGCACGCACCGTGTCGTATGCCTACGGCGGCTCACCCGCCCTCCTCGGTGTCTCCCTCGGCGCCCGAGAGGGCGAGATCCTCGCCGTCACCGGTCCGCGGGGCTGCGGCAAGACCACCCTCCTCACCTGCCTGGCGGGCCAACTCGTCCCGGATGGCGGGGAGGTGTGGTTCAAGGGCGTCCCCGTGCACAGCCTCCCCCCACTCGGTCTCGAACGGCTGCGGCGCGACCACTTCGGCTGGATCGGCACCGAGCCCCATCTCATCCCCGAGCTCACCGCCTGGGAGAACGCCGCGCTCGCCCTGATGCTGCGCGGCACCGGGCGGCGCGCCGCGAAGAGCGCCGCGTGCGAGTGGCTGGACCGGCTCGACGTCGGCGAATGCGCCCGGGCACGGCCCGCCGCGCTGCTGCAGTCGCAGCGCCAGCGGGTCGCCATCGCCCGTGCCCTGGCCGCCGGGCCCAGCGTGCTCTTCGCCGACGAGCCCACCGCCCCGCTGCACCAGGCCGACCGGGCCCAGGTGCTGCGCACCCTCACCTCGGCGGCCCGCTCCCACGGCATCACCGTCCTCCTCGCGACTCATGACCAGGAGGTGGCCACCCTCGCCGATCGCACCGTCGCCCTGCTCGACGGGCGCCGGGTGGGCTCGGACCCCTCCGAGACGGAAGGCAGGGCCGCGTGCTCAGCCTCCGTCTGACCCGCGGTGCCCGCCCATCGGTGCTGCTGCGGCGGTCGCTGGTCACCGTCGCGGCGGCGGGCGCGAGCTTTCTGCTGCTGAGCGCCCTCGGGTTCGCCTCGGGCCATCCGGCCGACTCGCAGGGCGCGGTGGGGCGGCTGCTGTGGTGCCTCGTGCCACTGGCCGCGACTGTCCATCTGGCCATCGCCGTGGGCCGCGCCGACCCCAGCACAGGGCCGGGCCCCGGATTCGCCGCGGCCGGGCTCGGGCCGGCCCGTGCGGCACTGCTCGCGGCGGTCTCGATGGCGGCCGCCTGTGCGCTCGGCGGTGTGCTGGCACTGCTGGTTTTCCTGTATCTGCGTGGTGACCTCGGATCCTGGCTGGACTGGGCCGGAAGCGGGGCGGTCGGCCGCCAGCTCGGCAGCGGTCGGCCGCTGCCCCTGGCCGGCACCGTGACGCTGCTCGCCGTCGTCCCCGTGCTGGTGGGCGCGGCGTGTGCGGCCGGGCTGTGGCCCCGGCAGCCGCGGACCGGGCACCAGCCGCCCCGCGAACCACGGAGCGCCCGCCGCCCGGCGGTCCCGGCCCCGCCCACCGTCGTGACGGGGCCGATCGCGCCCTGGCCCCACCGGGCCACCTCCGCACTTCCGTGGGGCATCGCCCTGACCGCGGCCGGACTCGCCCTGCAGGCATACGCGAGCGGCGACGCGCCCCCGCACCCAGACGCCCTGCTCGCCGTGGAGGGCCGGCTCGGCGGCAACCCGCCCGGTGTGGTGGGCGGTTGGGCGCTGGCGGCGCTCGGGCTGGTGCTGGCCGGGCCCGGCCTCACCCATCTGTGCGGCAGGCTGCTGGCTGTCGGGCGACCTGGTGTGCTGCGGCTGCTGGCCGGGCGCATGCTCCAGCAGGAGGCCGGTCTGATCGGACGTCCGGTCGGCGCGCTGTGCGCCCTGGCCTCCGCCGGATACACCGTCCTGGAGCTGTACGGAAGGGCCTCGGGGCCGTCCGGCACCCATGCATTCGGCCCGCTCACCGGTCTGGGCGCGGCGCTGGTCACGCTGTGCGCCGCGGCCACCACCCTGACCGCGGTCGTGGAGGCGAGGAGCGCGCGCGAGCGCACGACGGCCGCGCTGCTCCGCCTCGGCGCCCCGGCCCGGCTGCTCCGCGGGGCGGCCGCGCTGCGTGCGACGGCCCTGCTGGCGCTGCTGGTGCCGCTGGTGTGGGTGGTGGCGCATCTCACGGCGATGCCGTTCCGCCGCTGAAAGTCTCGGGTGTTGGTGTCCATGCCTGGATTGTGCGACCGAGCGGCCCGGTCACGATTACCTCAATCCACAGACCCCCGCCTCCGGTGTGATTAGCATGTCGGCGTGCAGGAACCAGACCGGGAAATAGAGTCCATCGAGGAGTTCGACCAGGTCGTCGCCCGCGGCACCCTGGCCGGGTTCCGGGTCCAGTCCGTGGACCTGACGAGCCGTACGGCCGCCCTCCTCTCCACCGACACCAGCGAGGCGGTCTTCCTCGGCTGCCCGATGGAGTCCGAGGCGGCCGCGAAGGTCCGGGCGGGGAGTGCGCTGGTGTTCCCTCCGGTGCCGGATCTGCCGTTCGACCCGTACCGCGGCACCCTCTACTCGCCCGCGCAGCTCTTCGAGGGCCTCACGGAGCACGGTTACGCGCGGACGCCGGACGCGCTCGCCTACGCCTGGTTCCAGCGGACCAAGACGGACGGCGACATCTTCGCCTCGATGCTGCGCTCCATCCACGACGACGCGATCTCCGACGCGCTCGACGAATTCCTCGTCGGGACGCGGGTGGTGGGCGTCATGGGCGGCCATGCGCTGGAGCGCGGCTCCGACGGGTTCGCGGGCGCCGCACGCCTCGGACGGGCCCTGGCGCGGACCGGTCTCACGGTCGCGACGGGCGGCGGGCCGGGCGCGATGGAGGCCGCGAACCTGGGCGCCTACGCGGCCCCGCACGAGGACGCGATGCTGGACGAGGCGCTCGAACTGCTCGGCAAGACGCCCTCGTTCCGGCCGTCCATCGGGGCGTGGGCCGAGGCCGCCTTCGCGGTGCGCGAACGCTGGCCGGACGGCGGGGCGTCGGTCGGCATCCCCACCTGGTTCTACGGACACGAGCCGCCGAGCGCGTTCGCCTCGCACATCGCCAAGTACTTCGCCAACGCCACCCGGGAGGACGGGCTGTTGGCGCGCTCGACCGCGGGCGTGGTCTTCCTGCCGGGCGCTGCCGGGACCGTCCAGGAGATCTTCGACAACGCGACGCCGAACTACTACGAGTCGCGCGGTGAGCCCACCCCGATGGTGCTGGTGGACCGGGACCACTGGACACGGCGGCTGCCGACCTGGCCACTGCTCGAAGCGCTCGCGGAGGGGCGGTCCATGAAGGCCCGTATCGCACTGGTGGACTCGGTGGACGAGGCACCCGAGGCACTGCTGTCGCTGCTGGGCTGACCCGACGTCAAGAAGGCCCCGGCACGCACGGGTCCTCGTGCCAGGGGCCCGGCGCGCCGGAGGCCCCCCGCGTTGGTCCGCACTTCGGCGCGCCGCAGTCCAGGCGTCAGCCCATGACGCAAGGGGCCCGGCGCCAGGAACCCAGGCGTCAGGACGCGACGTCCAACAGCACCACATCGGCCGCGTCGAAGGCCACCCCCACCCGGGCCCCCGCCTCCGGGGCGTCCCGCAGAGCGCAGGACGCCTCCAGAGGAGGCGCGGCCGGGTCCGGCAGCCGCAAAATGAGCGCCACATGGTCGCCGCGGAAGGTGTGCGTCTCCACGGTGCACGCCAGCCCCTCCTCGGGGTCCGTCAGCCGCACCCCGGCCGGGCGGACCAGCAGCCTGGTGGGGCCCGGCCGGGAGCCGGGCGGAACGGGCAGCTTGCCCCAGCGGGTGTCGGCGACCCCGCCTTCCACGATCCCGTCGACCACATTGTCGAAGCCGAGGAAGCGGGCGACGAACTCGGTGGCGGGCCGCTGCCACACCTCCAGCGGGGTGCCGGTCTGGGCGATCCGGCCGTTGTCCATCACCACCACCCGGTCCGCGAGCGCGAACGCCTCCCCCTGGTCGTGGGTGACCGCGAGGACGGTGGTCCCCAACCGCGCGAAGAGCTCGCGGAGCTCCACCACCAGTCGCTCCCGCAGCCCCCGGTCGAGCTGGCCCAGCGGCTCGTCCAGCATCAGCAGCTTGGGCCGCGGGGCCAGCGCGCGGGCGAGCGCCACCCGCTGCTGCTCGCCGCCGGAGAGGGAGTCGACGGAGCGGCGCTGGGCGCCCGGCAGCCCCACCAGCTCCAGCAGTTCGGCGACCCGGCGATCCGCCTCCGCGCGCCCCACCTTGCGCATCCGCAGCCCGAAGGCGACGTTGCCGCCCACGTCCCGCTGCGGGAACAGCTGGTGGTCCTGGAACATCAGCCCCACCCCGCGCCGGTGTGTGGGCACCCCGTTCTGGTCCTGTCCGGCGAGCCACACGCGGCCGGCGTCGGCGGGCTGCAGCCCGGCCACCACGCGCAGCATCGTGGACTTGCCGCTTCCGCTCGGGCCCAGCACACAGACCGTCTCGTGCTCGGCGACCTCCAGAGCCACGGCGTCCAGCGCGTCGCGCCGGCCGAACCTTACGGTCACCTCGTCCAGTCGCAGCAGCGTCATATCAGAACTCTCCGGAACGGTCGGTGCGGATGCGCTCGAGCGCCAGCAGCGATCCGGCGCAGACCAGCATCAGGATCGTGCTCAGGGCCATCGCCTGCCCGTAGGTGAGCTGTCCGGCCCGGCCCAGGAAGCGGGCGATGGCCACCGGGAGGGTCGGCTGATCGGGGCGCGCGATGAAGACGGTCGCCCCGAACTCGCCCAGGGAGACGGCGAACGCGAAGCCCGCCGCGACCGCGACGGCCCGTCCCACCAGCGGCAGGTCCACTTCCCGCCAGACCCGCCACGGGGACGCCCCGAGCACGGCCGCCGCCTCCCGGAGCCGGTGGTCCACCGCCCGCAGCACGGGCAGCATGGTCCGTACGACGAAGGGCACGCCCACCAGGGCCTGGGCGAGCGGCACCAGGACCCAGGAGGCACGCAGATCCAGCGGGGGCTCGTCGAGGGCGATCAGGAACCCGAATCCCACGGTGACGGCCGAGGTACCCAGGGGCAGCATCAGCAGCGCGTCGAAGCCCCGTACCAGCCTGCCCGCCTTACGGGTGAGCGCGGCGGCGGCGAGGCCGCCCACGGCGAGCGCGAAGACGGTGGCGACCGCCGCGTACCGCAGGGAGTTCCCGATGGCCTCCATGGGGGCCACGAAGAAGGTGCCTCCGCTGTCGGCGGACGACTTGAGCGCCTCGTAGTAGGTGAAGCCGTAGCCGTCCGGTCCGTTCAGCGAGCGTTCCACCAGCACCGCGAGCGGTGTCACGATCAGCAGCGCGACCACCGCCAGCACGCCCCACAGCAGCGCCCACTGGGCCGGGCCGTTCGGCCGGCGCGCCGTGCGGCCGGGATCGACGAGCCGCAGGGCGCTCTCCCGGCGCCTTACGGTCCACGCGTGCAGGGCCAACACGGCCGCGACCGCGGCGAACTGGACGAGGGTGAGCACCGCGGCCGTGGGCAGGTCGAGCAGCTGCGCGGTCTGCCGGTAGATCGCCACCTCCAGGGTGGCGTAACGGGGGCCGCCGAGGATCTGGATCACGCCGAAGGAGGTGAAGGTGAACAGGAACACCATCAGCGCGGCGGCGGCCACGGCGGGCGCCAGCGCGGGCAGCGTCACCCGGCGCCAGGCCGACAGCCGGCTCGCGCCGAGCACCCGCGCGGCCTCCTCCTGGCGCGGGTCGAGCTGGGCCCACAGCCCGCCGACGGTCCTGACGACGACCGCGTAGTTGAAGAAGACATGGGCCAGGAGGATCGCCCAGACGGAGGTGTCGAGCCGCACCCCCCACAGCTCGTCCAGCAGCCCGCCCCGGCCGAGCAGGGCCAGGAAGGCCGATCCGGCGACGACGGTCGGCAGGACGAACGGCACGGTCACCAGGGCCCGCAGCAGCCCCTTGCCGGGGAAGTCGAAGCGGGCGAAGACATAGGCGCCGGGCAGCGCGACCGCGAGCGTGAGGGTGGTCGACGCGACCGCCTGCCAGCAGGTGAACCACAGGACGTCCAGCGTCGCCGGGTCGGTCACCACCTCGGCGATCCGGCCGAACCGCCACTGCCCGCCGACGCGCAGCCCCCGGGTGACGATGGCCGCTACGGGATAGGCGAAGAAGACCGCGAAGAAGGCGAGCGGCACCGCCATCAGGGCGAGCCGGAGGGCGAGCGCGCGACGGCCGCCGCCGTCTGCCCTGTCGGCCTTACGGTGGCCGTCGGCCGTCTTACGGTTCTCGCGGGGCTCTACAGGACCAGCGAGGACCATGTCTTGACCCACGGCTCACGGTTCTTGGCGATCTTCTGCGGTGCCAGGGTGGCCGAGTCGGCGATCCTGGCCCCGTACCGGGTGAACAGCTCCGGCAACTTGGCGTCCTCGCGCGCCGGGTTGACGTACATGTTCAGCGGGACGTCCTCCTGGAACCGCTTGCTCAGCAGGAAGTCCAGTAGCGCCTTGCCGCCCTTGGTGTTGCCCGCGCCGTTCAGCAGCCCGGCGAACTCCACCTGCCGGAAGCAGGTGCCCGTCGCCACCCCGGTGGGGGCCTTGGCGGGCTTGGCCTTGGCGTCGGCCACCTCGGCGGGCGGGCTCGAGGCGTAGGAGACGACGAGCGGCCGGTCGCCCTTGCCGCCGCCGGCCGAGCCGGAGAACCGGTCGTAATACGCCTGCTCCCAGCCGTCGACAACCTCGACGCCGTTGGCCCGCAGCTTCTTCCAGTAGCCCTTCCAGCCGTCGTCGCCGTACTTGGCGGCCGTGGCGAGGAGGAAGCCGAGACCGGGGGACGAGGTGGCCGCGTTCTCTGTGACGAGGAGGTTCTTGTAGGCGGGCTTGGTCAGATCCTCCAGCGTCCGAGGCGGCGCCAGCTTCTTGTCGGCGAAGTACTTACGGTCATAATTGACGCAGATGTCGCCGAAGTCGACGGGGGTGACGCGGTGCTCGGCCCGGTCGAGCTGAAGGGCCGCCGGGACCTTGTCCAGGCCCTTCGCCGTGTAAGGGGTGAACAGGTCGTTGTCGAGCGCCCGGGACAGCAGGGTGTTGTCGACGCCGAAGAACACATCGCCCTGGGGATGGCCCTTGGACAGGATCGCCTGGTTGACGGCGGCTCCCGCGTCGCCCCCGGCCTGCACCCGCACCTTGTAGCCGGTCTCCTTGGTGAACTCCTTGAGGACCGCCTTGGATGCCGCGAACGAGTCGTGCGTGACCAGGGTGACCGTCTTGGAGTCCGCGCCGCTCTTGGACTCCTCGCCGCAGCCGACGAGCGCGCCCAAGGCCAGTGAGCCGAGGAGGGCGGCTGAGATGGCACGCCGAAGCTGGCTGTTCATGATGATGCTGACTCCCTACGCCGGTATGACCCGGATCAGGTCCGAGGGTCTGCGGCCGTGCCGCACTCTCAGCGCTCTGAGCGCTCCCCTGTCGGAATGTTCATTTGTGCGGATGTTCACTTTTACGACGATCACATGATGCAACGATGCTCAGGCACCGTATCAGCCGGTCGTCAGCGCTCCGAAGCCGCCAGCTGCCCGCAGGCCCCGTCGATCTCCTGGCCACGGGTGTCCCGGACGGTCACCGGCACCCCGTGGGCCTCCAGGGCTGCCACGAACGCCTTCTCGTCCTCGGGCCGGGACGCCGTCCACTTGGAGCCGGGCGTCGGGTTCAGCGGAATGAGGTTCACATGCACCCGGCGGCCCTTGAGCAGCCGGCCGAGCAGATCGGCGCGCCACGCCTGGTCGTTGATGTCCTTGATCAGCGCGTACTCGATGGAGACCCGGCGGCCGGACTTCTCCGCGTACTCCCACGCGGCGTCCAGGACTTCGCGCACCTTCCAGCGGGTGTTGACCGGCACGAGGGTGTCGCGCAGCTCGTCGTCGGGCGCGTGCAGCGACACCGCGAGCCGGCACTTGAACCCCTCGTCGGCGAAGCGCAGCATCGCCGGCACGAGGCCGACGGTCGAGACGGTGATCCCGCGCTGCGAAAGGCCGAGGCCGTCGGGCTCGGGGTCGGTGAGCCGGCGGATGGCGCCGACGACGCGGTTGTAGTTGGCCAGCGGCTCGCCCATGCCCATGAAGACGATGTTGGACAGCCGGGCCGGCCCACCGGGGATCTCACCGTCGCGGAGGGCCCGCATCCCGTCGACGATCTGGTGCACGATCTCGGCGGTGGACAGATTGCGGTCCAGGCCCGCCTGGCCGGTGGCGCAGAACGGGCAGTTCATCCCGCAGCCCGCCTGTGAGCTGATGCACATGGTCACCCGGTCCGGGTAGCGCATCAGAACGGACTCCACGAGCGTGCCGTCGAAGAGCCGCCACAAGGTCTTGCGCGTGGTGTCGTCGTCGCAGCTGATGTGGCGCACCACGCTCATCAGCTCCGGCAGCAGCCCGGCGGCCAGCTTCTCGCGCGCGGCGGCCGGTATGTCGCTCCACTGTGCGGGGTCGTCGACGTAGCGCGCGAAGTAGTGACGCGACACCTGACTGGCCCGGAAGGGCTTCTCCCCGAGGGCGGCGACGGCCTCCCGGCGCTCGGCGGGTGTGAGGTCGGCAAGATGCCGCGGGGGCTTCTTGGCCCCACGCGGCGCGACGAAGGTGAGTTCTCCGGGCTTAGGCATGGTTCACCCAGTGTCGCAGACGTACGAAGGGCCCCGCGCCATGTGTGGCGCGGGGCCTGTGGGCCGGCGTCGTCAGCCGCCGCCCACGAAGATCACCAGCAGCAGCCACACCACCGGCGCGGTGGGCAGCAGCGAGTCGAGCCGGTCCATGATCCCGCCATGGCCGGGCAGCAGCTTGCCCATGTCCTTGATGCCGAGGTCCCGCTTGATCATGGACTCGCCGAGGTCGCCCAGGGTCGCGCTGACCGCGACGGCGAGGCCGAGCAGCAGGCCCTGCCACCAAACGCCGTCGTCGATGAGGTACTGCATGCACAGCGCGCCCGCGACCATCGCGAAGGTCACCGCGCCCAGCAGCCCCTCGCGGGTCTTGCCGGGGCTGATCCGCGGCGCCAGCGGATGCTTGCCGAAGCGCCAGCCCACCGCGTACGCCCCCGTGTCGCTGACCACGGTCAGCAGCAGGAAGGTGAGGACCCGCCACGGGCCGTCCTCGGTGTCGAGCATGAGTGCCACGAAGGTGGCCAGGAACGGCACGTAGAAGGCGGCGAAGACGCCCGCGGTGACATCCCTGAGATAGTTGTCGGGCGGCTCGGTCATCCGCCAGACCAGCACCGCGAGCGCCGTGAGCGCCACCGCCACCACCGCGCCCTGGGCACCGCGCACATAGCCGGCGACGATCATTGCGACCCCGCCGACGGCGAGCGGCACCAGGGGGACCCGGATGTCCTTGCGCTCGGTCAGCCGCGAGGTCAGCTCCCAGAGCCCGACCACCACCGCGACCGCTACCACGCCGACGAACACGGGCTTGTAGATGAAGAGCGAGGCCACGATGATCACGCCGAGGCCGATGCCCACCCCTATCGCGGCGCGCAGATTGCGGCCCGCGCTCTTCTTCCCCTGCCCGGCACCGGCGCCGCGCGCGCCGCCGTCCGCGGAGGCCGGGTCGGGCGCGGGGTCGGGGGGCGTCGGCGGGCGTCCAGCGGGCTGCCGGGGTCCGGGCTGCGGCTCCCGCTCGTCGCGGAAGAGGGGGCCGCTCAGCCGAGCGGCCCCCCGGTCACGGTCGGCGGCCTCGCCGGAGTCGCCGCCGCCTGCGTGGGGCACGGTGGGCATGGGGCGAGTCTGCGCCGCTTCACCCACCTCATGCGCGGGACCCGCCGAAGAAGGCGCCGCCACCCAGCCGTAGCCGGGGGAGGTACCCTGACCGCCCGGTCCCCGGAATCCGGCGCTTGGTGGGGCCCCCCAGGAAGAGTCGTTCATCAGACCTCGAGCAGCTCGGCTTCCTTGTGCTTGAGCAGCTCATCCACCTGCGCGACATACTTCGCCGTGGTGTCGTCGAGCTCCTTCTCGGCGCGGCGCCCCTCGTCCTCGCCGACCTCGCCGTCCTTGATCAGCTTGTCGATGGACTCCTTGGCCTTGCGCCGGACGCTGCGGATCGAGATCTTCGCGTCCTCGCCCTTGCCCTTGGCGACCTTGATGAACTCCTTACGGCGCTGCTCGGTGAGCTCGGGGAACACCACCCGGATGATGTTGCCGTCATTGCTCGGGTTGACGCCCAGATCAGAGTCCCGGATCGCCTGCTCGATGTTGCGGAGCGCGGTCTTGTCGAACGGCGTGACCACGGCCATGCGCGGCTCCGGCACCGAGAACGACGCCAGCTGATTGATCGGCGTCAGCGCACCGTAGTAGTCCGCCACGATCTTGTTGAACATCGCCGGGTGCGCACGCCCGGTGCGGATCGCGGCGAAGTCCTCCTTGGCGACCACAACGGCTTTCTCCATCTTCTCCTCGGCCTCGAGGAGGGTCTCTTCGATCACCACTTGCTCCTGGTGTTATCAGTAAGCAGAGCCTCGCCCCTGCGTGCGTCTTCTCCTGCACGGTGTCCGACCGGCAGGCCGTTGTCCATCCCCCGTTCGAGCCGTCAGGCCCGGGAGCCCTGGTCGCTCACCAGCGTGCCGATCTTCTCACCCTTCACCGCGCGCGCGATATTTCCTTCGGCCAGGAGCTCGAAGACGAGGATGGGCAGCTTGTTGTCCCGGCAGAGGGTGATCGCGGTGGCGTCGGCGACCTTCAGGTCCCTGGTGATCACCTCGCCGTACTCCAGGGCGTCGAACTTCACCGCATCGGGGTTGCGGGCGGGGTCGGAGTCATAGACCCCGTCCACGCCGTTCTTTCCCATGAGCAGGGCCTGCGCGTCGATCTCCAGCGCCCGCTGGGCCGCGGTGGTGTCCGTGGAGAAGTACGGCATGCCCATACCCGCGCCGAAGATGACCACGCGCCCCTTCTCCAGGTGGCGCACCGCACGCAGCGGAATGTACGGCTCCGCGACCTGGCCCATGGTGATGGCGGTCTGGACGCGGGAGTCGATGCCCTCCTTTTCCAGGAAGTCCTGGAGGGCGAGACAGTTCATGACGGTTCCGAGCATGCCCATGTAGTCCGAACGGGCCCGGTCCATACCGCGCTGCTGCAGCTCCGCACCGCGGAAGAAGTTGCCGCCACCGATCACGATGGCGATCTCGGCGCCGTCCCTGACCACGGCGGCGACCTCGCGGGCGATGGCGTGCACGACATCGGGGTCGACACCGAGTCCCCCGCCTCCGGCGAACGCCTCGCCGGACAGCTTCAGCATGAAGCGACCATGCTTGGCCGCGCCGTGCGCGTTCTTGTCATCGGCGGCCTGTTTGGCGTCCGCGCCGTGATTCATTGGAGATCTCCTCGTGCACATACGAAGAAGGCCACTGCCGGACGGGTCCTGTTACGACCTCTGCGGCAATGGCCTCCTCGTCACATCTGCGGCCGACCGGTTGACGGTTGGCTGACTACGACCCTATCGGGGTCGACGGTCATTCGCTGCTCGGCTCAGACGCCGACGCGGAAACGGGCGAAGCGCTTGAGCGAGACACCGGCCTCGTCCAGGACCTTCTGGACGGACTTCTTGTTGTCCTTGGCGAACGGCTGGTCCACCAGGACGTTCTCCTTGAAGAAGCCGGTGACGCGACCCTCGACGATCTTCGGCAGGGCGCCCTCGGGCTTGCCCTCCTCGCGGGCCGTGGCCTCGGCGACCCGGCGCTCGTTCTCGACCGTCTCGGCCGAGATCTCGTCGCGGGTGAGGAACTTCGGGGCGAAGGCGGCGATGTGCTGCGCAACGTCCTTGGCGACCGTGGCGTCTTCCTTGTCCAGCTCGACCAGGACGCCGACCTGCGGCGGCAGGTCCGGGCTGGTGCGGTGCATGTACGCCGCGACGTAACCGCCGGAGAACTGCGCGAAGCGGTCCAGGACGATCTTCTCGCCGAGGGTCGCGTTGGCCTCGTCGACGAACGCCTGAACGGTCTTGCCCGCCTCGATCTCGGAGGAGAGCAGGGCCTCCAGGTCGGCCGGGGAGGTCTTGGCGACGTGGGCGGCGATGGCGTCCGCGACGGCCACGAACTTGTCGCCCTTGGCGACGAAGTCGGTCTCGCACTTCAGCTCGACCAGCACGCCGGAGGTCTTGTCGTCCGCGATGAGGGAGACGACAGCGCCGTTCTCGGCGTTGCGGCTCTCACGCTTGGCCACGCCCTTCTGGCCCTTGACGCGCAGGATCTCGACGGCCTTGTCGACGTTGCCCTCGGCCTCGTCCAGCGCCTTCTTGCAGTCCATCATGCCGGCGCCGGTCAGCTCACGGAGCTTCTTGACGTCAGCGGCGGTGAAGTTCGCCATGATCTGTGAATCTCTTCTCGAAAGTCGAAAGCTCTACGGGTGAACGGCGGGGGCGGCGCCATCGGCACCGTCCCCCGCCGTCATACACCGTCTGAGTGACGTCTGAGTGGTCAGCCCTGCTCGGTGCCCGCGGCGGGGGCCTCGGCAGGAGTGACGTCCTCGGCGGGCTTGGCGTCCTCAGCGGGCTTGTCCGCGGCGGCCTCGGCGGGCTTGTCCGCAGCGTCCTCGGCAGGCTTGGCGTCCTCAGCGGGCTTGGCCTCGGCCTCGTCGGCCTTCTTCTCACCCTCGAGCAGGTCGCGCTCCCACTCGGCGAGCGGCTCGCCCGCGGCCTTGTCGGCCTTCTCGTCACCGGTGGCGGCGCCGGAACGGGCGATGAGGCCCTCGGCGACGGCGTCGGCGATCACCCGGGTGAGCAGGGTGACGGAGCGGATCGCGTCGTCATTGCCCGGGATCTTGTAGTCGACCTCGTCCGGGTCGCAGTTGGTGTCGAGGATCGCGACGACCGGGATCCGGAGCTTGCGCGCCTCACCGACGGCGATGTGCTCCTTCTTGGTGTCGACGATCCAGACGGCGCTCGGCACCTTCTGCATCTCGCGGATACCGCCGAGGGTCTTCTCCAGCTTGGCCTTCTCGCGGGACAGGACCAGGAGCTCCTTCTTGGTGAGGCCGGAGGCGGCCACATCCTCGAAGTCGATCTGCTCGAGCTCCTTCAGGCGCTGCAGGCGCTTGTAGACGGTCGAGAAGTTGGTGAGCATGCCGCCCAGCCAGCGCTGGTTGACGTACGGCATGCCGACGCGGGTCGCCTGCTCGGCGATGGCCTCCTGCGCCTGCTTCTTCGTGCCGACGAACATGATGGAGCCGCCGTGGGCGACGGTCTCCTTGACGAACTCGTAGGCGCGGTCGATGTACGACAGCGACTGGAGCAGGTCAATGATGTAGATGCCGTTGCGCTCGGTGAAGATGAAGCGCTTCATCTTCGGGTTCCAGCGGCGGGTCTGGTGCCCGAAGTGGACGCCGCTCTCCAGCAGCTCCCGCATCGTGACGACGGCCATGGCCGTACTCCTTGAGGTACTCGGTTCCACGGCGGCCGGGCGGCCGCCGCTCCTGACGTCCCGACGCGCCTGCCACGGACGAGGCCCTTTCGGGGGTCGTCCAAGGACCGAGGGGCGCGGCCACCGAGCTGACCGATGCGCGATCGGAGCGTCGGTGGCGGGGCGTGCGAAGTCGATCCGGTGACCCGGATCGCCATAAGAAGTGTACGGGACGGGTACGGTGCCGGGTGACGGCGTTATCCACAACCCGTGAGTAGTCCCCCGATTCCGTCCATGATCCACCGGTTTCGGGGCGCCGGGCCATCGTGGAGGACATGCGAAGGCTTGTGGTGGGGTGGGCTCTTGCCCTGGTGATTCCGGCGCTGCCGATCTTGTCGGTGCTGCCGGTGACGACGGCGCCTCTTCCGGCGGTGCCTCTTTGGGCGGCGCGGGCCGCGGCGGCGGGCCCGGGCGCGGCGCCGGGTTCGGGGCGGGTGCCGGGACTGGGTCGAGTGCCGGGTCGGGACGGGGTGCCGGGTCCGGGCCGGATGCCGGATCCCAGCCGGATGCCAGATCCCGGCGGGGTATCGGCGACGGCCGTGGCCTCTCGTCCGGCTGAGGGGCCCGCGCCGGGGCCGAGGCCGGGCAAGGAGCGGTCGTGGCCGGTCGACGGTGGGCCGGGCGCGGTGCGGCCGGCCGTGCTGAGGGGCTGGCAGCCGCCTCCGGAGCCCTGGGCGGCGGGGCATCGCGGAGTCGACCTCGCGGCTCGCCCGGGCGAGCGGGTCAGGGCGGCGGGCGCGGGGCGGGTGAGCTTCGTGGGGCCGGTCGCGGGCCGTGGTGTGCTGGTGATCGAGATGTCCGGGACCGGCTCCCCTCCGCTGCGCACCACCTATGAACCGGTGCGCGCCACCGTGGCCAAGGGTGAGCGGGTGGCCGCGGGGCAGGTGGTCGGCGTAGTGGCACCGGGCCCCTTCCACTGCCGGTCCGGCTGTCTGCACTGGGGGCTGCGGCGCGCGGACCGCTATCTCGATCCCCTGTCGCTGCTGCCGCCGTCCATGCTGCGGGGCGGGCCCTCCCGGCTGCTTCCGGTATTCGGGGTGCGCGACGCGCCCACGGTCTCCGCGCTCGCCTCCCCCGCCGGGGACACCCGGCTGCCGACGGCCGCGGCGCTGGTGGCGGCGTGCCTGTGGGCCCGGATCCGCCTGGGCCGCGCCCCGCGCGCCAGGCGGGTGGAAGGGACCGGCGGAGGTCAGCCCCGGACGCCGCGCAGGGCCATCGCGACGGCCGCCTCGGTGATCCGCTCGGGGTCCTCGGCCGCGCCGAGCTCGATGCGCCGGACCGCGGCGTCCACCACGCCCTGGAGCAGCACGGCCGAGAGCCGCGGCTGCTCATGCCCGAGGGTCGCGAGGGCCTCGACCACCATGGCGATCAGTCCGCCATGGGCGGCGCGGATCTTCTCCCGCGCGCCCGAGTCCAGCTCACCGGCGGAGATCGCCACCACCGCGCGGTGCCGGCGGTCGCCGACGAGCGCCAGCTGCCGGCGGACATACGCCTCGATCTTCGCCTCCGGCCCGTCGGCCCGCTCCATGGCGGCCTCGACCTCGGCGGCCCAGACCGGGAAGTCGACGGCGCACAGCTCCTCGACCACGGCGGCGCGGGAGCGGAAGTACTCATAGACGGAGGACCGCGCGAGTCCCGTGCGCTCGGCGAGGGCGGGGAAGGTCAGCGCCTCCGTGCCGCCCTCGGACAGCAGGGTGCGGGCGGCCTCCAGCAGGGCCGCGCGCTGCATCGTTCGGTGCTCGGCCACTGAGGCCGCTCGAATCCTGGGCACCCGACCACTCTACGGAAGAGGCCTCCGGAAGGGCGATGCCGGAGGGACGATTCAGCGTCCTACGTCGGCGAGTTTCGCCCGTAGCTGGAGCACCGATTTGGTGTGGATCTGGCTGACCCTGCTCTCGGTGACGCCGAGCACCTGGCCGATCTCGGCGAGCGTGAGCCCCTCGTAGTAATAGAGCGTGACCACGGTCTTCTCCCGCTCCGGAAGGGTGTTGATCGCTCGGGCGAGCAGCCGGCGCAGCTCCCGGTCCTCGGCCACCTCGACCGGGTTGTCCGCGGCGGTGTCCTCGAGGGTGTCCATGAGGCTGAGCCGGTCGCCGCCCTCGCCGCCGACATGCAGCAGCTCCTCCAGGGCGACCACATTGGCGAGCGACAACTGGCTGAAAACACCGTGCAGTTCCTCGACGCTGATGTCCATCTCGGCCGCCACCTCGGCCTCCGAGGGGGTGCGGCGCAGCTGGGCCTCCAGCGTGGCGTACGCCCGCTCCACGGCCCGGGCCTTCTGACGGACCGACCGCGGGATCCAGTCCAGTGCCCGCAACTCGTCGATCATCGCGCCGCGGATCCGGGTGATCGCGTAGGTCTCGAACTTGATGGCGCGCTCGGGGTCGAACTTCTCGATGGCGTCGATGAGTCCGAAGACCCCGGACGAGACGAAGTCCGCCTGCTCGACATTGGAGGGCAGCCCGACACTGACCCGGCCGGCCACATATTTCACCAGCGGTGAGTAGTGCAGGATCAGCTGCTCCCGCAGCCGGCCGTCGCCCGTGGTCTTGTACGACCGCCACAGCTCGTCGAGCGATGAGGGCGCGGCAGGGCGGACCGCGCCGCGAGCCGCGGGCGGCGCCGCGCTGTCAGACCCGGAGATGTGCTGGGGCATTCGTCGCCTTGAGCCGTTCTGCCATGACATGGGTGAGGACGTACGCTTCCGCCGGAAACCTTGTGAGCGTAGCGTGACTACGGCGTCGCGGTATGCGAAGGGCTTCGGCTCGGCGGTGTGCGGATACGGTCATCGCCTCAACCCTTTCACCCGATTGCCCCGATTCGGGGGATCGCCTCGCCGTGCGCCGTCGCTCGGGCTCACGGGACGGACCAACTCCCATCGATCGCCATGACGTTCGACAAAGCCCAGGGCGAGCAGTTCATGAAGCCGGCCCAGGGCCTCGTCGCAGCCGGTCCCGGATCCCCGGGCCACCTCCCGCAGGTCGTTGCCGCCTCGTGCCGACAACGCTTCCAGCACCCGTGCCGTCACGGGATCGAGCAGGTCCCGCTCGACCAGCGGGCCCCGCCGCTCCGGCGCGAGGTCTCCGATGCCGCCGATGAGCTCGGCCACTTCGGCGGCGTCGGTGACCAGGACCGCCTCACCGCGCAGCAGTTCATGCACCCCGGCGGACAGCCCGCTGGTCACCGGACCCGGCACCCCCATGGTGGACCGCCCGAGCTGTTGTGCCCGGCGCGCGGTGACCAGCGATCCGCTGCGGAACTGAGCCTCGACCACGACCGTGCCCCGGGTGAGCGCGGCGATGACCCGGTTGCGGAGCACGAATCTGGGGCGCGTCGGATGCGCTCCGGGCGGCAACTCGGCCAGCACCAGGCCCTGTTCCGCGATGCGCTCGATCAACTCGGCATGTCCTCGCGGATAGGGGACGTCCGCACCGGAGGCGAGCACCGCGATGGTGGCCCCGCCCGCGGCGAGCGCCCCTCGATGAGCCGCGCCGTCCACACCGTGGGCCGCACCGGAGACGACCACCCAGCCCCGCTCGGCGAGCCCGGCGCCGAGGGTCGCCGCGACATGCGCGCCGTAGTCGCTGCAGCCCCGCGCGCCCACCACGGCGACCGAGCGCAGCGCCCACATCCGCAAGCCGGCCGGGCCGCGCACCCATAACCCGACCGGGCGAGTGTCCCCGAGATCGTCGAGCTGACCGGGCCAGTCCAGATCCCCGGGGCAGATGAACCGCCCTCCACACCGGGCGATCAACGCGAGGTCGGCGGCCGGGTCCAGCCCGGCTGCCCGCAGGGCGCATCCCGCCAGCCGGTCCCCGGTCGCCCCGGGCGGGGGCTTGCCCTTCCCGGTGAGCGCCCGCCACAGCGCCACCGGCCCCATGCGGCGCAGCCAGCGCCCCACGGCCTGGTCTCCGGGCTCCACGAGCCGGGTGAGCGCCGCCCGCGCCAGCCGCTCCTCGTCCGGGACACCCCACCGCTCGGCGACCCCCTGCCCCTCGTCCAGGACGCCCTGTCCCGCGCCCGGGACGCCGTGCCCCTCATCCAGGGCTCCGTGCTCCTTGTACGGGGCGCCACGCCCCTCATTCAGGGCTCCGCGCCCCTCACCCGGGACGCCCTGCCCCTGCCAGGGCTCTGAGAACAAGGCAGGGACGGCGGCGCCGCGGCC
The DNA here is from genome assembly GCF_042868035.1 of Streptomyces sp. NPDC007875. Lineage (NCBI taxonomy): Bacteria > Bacillati > Actinomycetota > Actinomycetes > Kitasatosporales > Streptomycetaceae > Streptomyces > Streptomyces sp. NPDC007875. The sequence continues at coordinate 63,061 of NZ_JBIADZ010000001.1, forward strand.
GCCTGCCGAAGGCGCGGACATCAGCACTCCCCCGCCGCGACCGGCACCCCGCGGCTGACCCCGGTGCGCAGCTGCAGCGCCTGGGCGATGTCCGGCGCCGAGGGCCGGTCGTGCCCGGCCAGGTCGGCGACGGTCCAGGCGACCCTCAGCACCCGGTCGAGCCCTCGGGCGGTGAGCAGCCCGCGCTCCATATCGCGCTCGGCCTCGCGCAGCGCGCCGGGGAACGGCTGCCAGCGGGTGCGCAGCTCATGGCCCGGCACTTCGCTGTTCAGCCGCCAGGGGGTGTCCTGGAGGCGGGCGGCGGCCCGCTCCCGGGCCTCCCGGACCCGGGCCGCGACGGACGCGCTGTTCTCCGCTCCGGCACGCGCCCCGGTGAGCTCGGCCCGGCTCACCGCCTCGACATGGACACGCAGGTCCACCCGGTCCAGCAGCGGCCCCGACAGCCTCGCCTGATAGCGGCGGACCGTGGTGGGTGTGCACTCGCAGACGTCGCCCACCAGCCCATAGCGCCCGCAGGGGCAGGGGTTGGCCGCCAGCTTATGGGGGTCCTTCATTCCTGTCCGTTGTCCACGTACCGCTACCCACCACCGACTCAGCTCAGCCCACGAGGGCCCGCAACTACGAGATGTACGGGCCCTCATTCTTGTTCTTTGTCACTCAATGTGACCGGCGCCAGAGTCCCTATCGCCTCTGCGCCCACCAGACGAGCCCCGAGATCAGAGCCGTGCCCGCGGTACTGCGTGCGGGGTTCAAGACGTTCACTGACGCACTCATGTCCGCCCAGGCCGGCGCCCTCTGCAACGGCGAATACAGCCAGGTCAGCGACGGACGAACTTTGGTGGCCCGCCGGGCAGGGTGACCTCGATGGCACGGTGTGGGGTCACAGCCTTGTTGCCCCCTCCGCGCTCCGGTTGGGCGGATGCGGTCCAGTAGACGGGCGTGGATGTCTCGTGGTGGATGATCGGGTCGAATCGCGCCGCGGTCCGGCTCTTCAACGCCTCGATCACCCGAAATGCGTAACACATATCGGGCGCGCAGAATGGAATGTGGTGGATCACCGCGACGGGCATCACGGGGGTTCTCCGTCTACCAATGCCTCTTCTCAGGGGGCGACATGGTCGACGTACTGATCATCACCGCATTGAAGGAAGAGTACGACGCGGCGTACTCGGTTGGGCTGGCACCCGCTGGGGGCGAGGTTGGCGTCGTCAGGTGGGAACCAAGAAGAGACGTCGGACGTCGCGCTCCATATGTGATCGGCGAATATACCGGTCTGGACGATGTCCACCTTTCAGTGGCGCTCGCACGCCCAGTCTGGATGGGTGGCCGCAGAACTGCGCCGCTCGCGACGACCTTGGCCGCACAGTTGAAGCCAGCCTGCCTGTCCATGAGCGGGGTGTGTGCCGGCGAGCCAACCAAGTCTGCACTGGGCGACGTTGTTGTTGCGGACATGACGTTCGCGTACGACGAAGGCAAACAGAGGGCGGAGGGGTTCGAAGGAGACTATCGCCAACACAGTCTGGACGACGAGGTGCTCCGCACAGCGCAAGATTTGGAACCCTCGACATTGCAGAGCTTTGGCGAGGCGACCGACGAAGAGGCCAGGCTCTGGTTCCTGGGACAGCTCTTGTTTGGCCAGGAGCCAAGAAGGCACGATGCCCTAAAACGCTACCTTCCCCCAACTAGGTGGGCAGAACAGCTCAATGCACTAGTGACCGATGGTCTGATCGTCCGGCAGGGAGAAAGATCATCGTTGACCGACGCCGGGCACGCCTACATCACGCAAGCCATCTACGAGCATTACCAGGGGCCGTTTCAGCTTCCGTTCGGCATTGTGGTGGGTCCGATGGCAAGCGGCAGCGCGGTCAACGAGGACCCAAGCATCTGGAAGAAAATCCGCGAGATGGGTGTTCGAAAGATCACCGGCCTGGAGATGGAAGCTGCGCACATAGCTACGGTCGCCGAACAGCAGGGGATTCCCTTCTGGCTTGTCGCCAAGGGCGTCATAGACCACGCCAACCCAGAGCGCGACGATCGGTACAAAGAATTCGCCGCGAAGGCTTCAGCCGAAGTGCTCTTCACACTGCTCAATAGACTCGCCGGCACGATCACCGCTGGTCACCGAGAGAGCGGGACACCGAGTGCCCCAGGCTGGCGGACCAGGCTCCAGAGACAGGGACTGCATATCTGGACGAGTGAGTTGTTCGACGCCGGTATGGCGACGAATGACCCCAACAGGACACCTCCACCGCTGCAGCAGAACGAGAACATCAACTGGGTCCTCCTAGGGCAAGGCGACAGACTGCCGAATCTGCAACGACAGTTCGAGAGCCTCGGCCAGAAGTTCGATGACTGGGTCGATGGCTGCCGCCGGGGCCGTGGTGAGGGCAGCCTCAAAGTCTTCTGGATTGTCGGCGAGCCCGGGCCGGTCCGTAGCAAGGCGCTGCTCGCTGTGATTTCACGAGCTCGGTCTGCAGGCCGCACCGTCTACGACCCCGGTCGCAATCTTGACCTGGCTGCAGAAGTCATCGCCGAGTTGGGCCTCGCTGACCTCCCGGTGGAACCGGCCCTTATCCCCGTGGACCTCCCGACTCACCGGCTCGACGCCGGCTGGATCAAGCTGTCCGAGGCACGGGACAGTGTCCACCGGTACGAGAGCACGCAGGAGAACCCCGATCCGGTCCTCATCATCGGCGGCACGGTGCAGCAAGAAAAACTCGCGGACGGGATCATGCAGTCGTCGATAGAGATTGACCCGTTTGATGTGCAGGGCCGCCCGTACCCACACCAGCGTACCGACGTCTCCACAGAGAGTATGACCAGCCTCTCGCTTACAGCGGAGGACATCTTCAACCAGGGGCTACCGACGACCGCGCCGCACCTATTCGGTCGCGAGAAGGAGCTGGTGACGTTGCGGGACGCCTGGTTGTCCGACGAGACTCAGGTCCTGTCGGTTGTCGCCTTTGGTGGTGTTGGGAAGTCAGCGCTGGTCAACCGCTGGCTGCGAAAGCTACGCAAACAGGACTACCTGGGCGCGCAGAAAGTGTTCGCTTGGTCCTTCTACAGCCAGGGAACGAAGGAAAACTGGGTTTCCGCCGACGCGTTCGTTCAGTCAGCGTTGAAGTGGCTCGGCGACGACCCTCCGCCTGGCATGGTCCCCTCGGTTGCGGGCGAGCGCTTGGCCAAGTTGATCCGTGAACATCATTTGCTGCTTGTACTGGATGGGTTGGAACCACTCCAGCACCCCGAGACTGCGCCGGACGTCGCTGGCAATCTCAAGGACTCGTCGATCCGGAGCCTCCTCCATGAGCTGGTGAAGCCTGGATGGGCTGGGCTGTGCCTCATCACCACACGGGTGCCACTGACGGACCTCACGCCCCCCGGAAGAAGAGCACCTTCGACCGTCGCCGAACTAGAGTTGGACAACCTCGACGAACATGCCGGCGCCGATCTCCTCCAGTCTCTGATCGGTCCCCAACCTAACGCCGCGGAGGCTAGGGAGGCGGTCCGGGAGGTCCACTGTCACGCACTCGCGGTTAACCTGCTCGGGCGCTACCTGCGGGACGTCCATGGCGGACAGCTCAGCGGCCGCTTCGAACTTCAGGAACTCAGCGTCGCGGTCGACGATGGCGGGCACGCCAGGCGGATCACGGAGACCTACGCCAAGTGGCTGGAAGACGACGAAAGGTCCGGCGAGCTTGCCATCCTGGATATCATCGGCCTCTTCGACCGGCCAGCCCCGTACGCTGCAATGGCAGCCGTCCTTGCCGATACCGAGTTGGGCCAGTCTGCGCCAGGCCTCAACGAAATCGGCAGCGTCGAGTGGGAGCAGAGCGTCACGAAACTGAGGCGGATGGGGCTGCTCAGCAGTGAGACAGCGGGCCTTCCGGGAACCCTCGACGCCCATCCACTGGTCCGCGAGCATTTCCGCGACCGGCTGCGGACAACGGCGAAAGACCTGTGGCATGCGGGAAACCGCGCACTTTACGACTACTACAAGCGCCACGCTCCGGAGCTCCCGTCAAATGCGGCAGAGATGACTCTGTTGTACGCGGCTGTGAACCATGGCTGTGCCATCGGGCAGCACCAGGAAGTCTTCGATACAGTGCTCCTTCCCCGCGTGTGGCGGGGTCCGCGCGAAAGCTACTCCACTCGGATCCTGGGCATGACCGGCTCCGAAGTCGTCGCATTGTCCAACTACTTCCAAATGCCATCCTGGAACCGGCTGCGGGACGACACCCCGCTGTCCAAGAAGACCCAGCTCCAAGTGATAAGTAGTGCCGCCTTGCGGCTTCGGCAGCTCGGCCGGCTCGACGATGCCCGGGACAGCTGCGGGGTGTTCAGCGATGACGAGCTGTTGGACGACGAGTTGGCGGCGGACGCTGCCTACGTGAGGTACCTCCACTGCGAGCTATCGGTGATCGCTGGGCAGTTGTCCACTGCTCGGGAGAGCGCCGAAGCCGCCATCGAATTCGCTGACCGCTGCGACGACCCATACCACAAGATGTACGCCCGGGCCTGCCTCGCCGAGGTGGACTTCATGGTCGGCGCCCCCGAGCAAGCAGAAGACCTGTTCGAGGAGGCGGCGGAAATCGCGACGGAGCAGGGCGCAGATCTGCCGTTCCTCTATTCCCAAAACCTCTACCGCTACGGCTACTTCATTATTGAGACCGACGGTGCCGAAACACTGCTGGCCGAGGCAGAGCAACATCCCGGGCGGGGTCTAGCTGGCGCCAAGTCGTCCCAACTGTCGCGGGCCATCCAGAAGCTCATCCTCGGCGCCGCCCGCCGCCAGCAAGTGGAGCAAGGAGCACTGGACCCGACGCACCTAACGACAGCCTGCACAGACGTGGACGATGCGATTGTGAGGTTCCGCGGCGCTGGCTACACCGACTACATCGTGCGTGGGCTCCTCGAACGCGCGCACCTGCTGCGGATTCGGCGGGAGCCCGAGGACTATGCGCGTGTTCTCGACGACCTTGACGAGGCACTCGCCGAAACCACCCACGGCAATATGAAATTGCTAGCTGCCGACGTGTACCTGCAAATGGCTGCGTGCCACCTCACCTTCTGGCCAAATATGACGCATGAGCAGCAGACAGACCTGAGGGCACAAGTCGCTGACACGGTCACCCAGGCCGCCAGGCGGGTTAACTCCCTCGGCTACGGGCGCCGCCGTAGAATTGTGGCCGAACTGAAGCGACAGGCAAGGGAGTACGGCATCATATGATCCTCCGCCGCCCAGCTGAGATCTCCACAATGCCGCCCTCGATACCGCATCGACACACAGTCATTTGCGGCTTGTGAGACCCGATGTACAGTCCGATGAGACAAGCCTTAACACTCCTACTCGCCCCTGACTTCAACCACAACTCGCGGATAGGCATCGGGGTTTTCTGCGCCAAAGGGGCCATCAGTCAACCCGAGCATCTTCAGGGGGACCTTCCCGTCATTGCGGATGGCGTGCGACATGCCAGTGGGGACGGTCACTAGGACGACTCGAATACCGTCGAAAGTACGCTGCTGGATGGGCGTGCCAAAACCCTCGTCCCAATGAAGCGACCAGCGGTCCTCAGCCATGATGACCAGCAATTCACGCCGTGCAGCGTGAAAATGGTTCCCGCGCACGGCACCGGACTCGATGGTGGCGATGTGCATGTCCGCCACCGGGAACTCCCCGGCAAACAACTCCGCCGGAACGCGGAAGCTACTGCCGCGAGCGTCACCGGAGTCGGTCAGCTCCACGGCCACGACGCTCTGATCATTCATACAGCGACCATCTCACAAGCGCCCGGCCAACGCACGGCGGCCGCGGCGATCATCAGGGTTGCACGCCGCGTTTGGCAGCGGGCCCAGAGACACCGAAGCCAGCTGCGAGGTCGTCGTGGAGGGTGGTGAGAGTCTCAGCGGTCGCTCTTGGGGTCTCGATGTCGAGTAGGTCGTGAATCCCGTCACGACTGGGGAGGCGTAGGCGGCGCTTACAGCCGTGTACATATGACCGTACTGAATCGCAAGCGCGACTAGCCTGACCGCCATGCCGATCAACGATGTTTCCCTCACGCACCATGGCGGTGAGGAGGCCAGCGCGCTGCTGGAGGAGTTGTGCGACACGTACGCCGACGCGTACGGGGTGGGGCCTGGTGAGGACAAGACGGCCGCGTTCCGCCGCCGGGCGCAGAAGCAGTTCACGCGGCCCGGTTTCTCGCTGGTCACGGCGCGGGCCGAAGGTCAGATGGTCGGTTTCGTTTTCGGCTTCACCCTCCCGGCCGGGGACACGCACTGGTGGGGCGGGGTGCAGCCGGAGCCCATGGCGGAGTTCTTGGAGGAGACGGGGTCACGGACGTGGGTACTTTCCGAGATCGAGGTGCGGCGGGCCTGGCAGGGCAAGGGGGTGGGCAGGGCGCTGCATGACGCGGCGCTGGGCGCGCGGGGTGAGAAGCGGGCGACGCTGGCGACGGGTCCGGATGCTGCGGCGCAGCCGGTGTATGAGTCCTGGGGGTGGAGGCGAGTGGGGCGGATTCCCGGAGATGAGGGGGACTACTACTCGGCCTACGACTTGTTCGTGGTGGAGCTGCCAGTCAGCCGGTAGTGCGCCAGGAGGTCGTCTAGCTTGCGGACGGCCCGGCTGCGCTGCCAGGGGGTGAGGGCTGTGCGGAGGTCGGCGATGCGCTGGGTGATGCGCGGGGAGCGGTTGACGCCGGAGATGTGGGCGATGTCGCCGACGATGGCGCTGGCTTCGGCGATGTCGCCCTGTTGGAGGTGGGCCTGGCTCTGCAAGGCGAGGGTGTGGGCGTAGTTGTGCACATTGGTGGGGTCGATCTTCGGCAGCGAAGCGCGGGCGGCGGCCAGGGCCTTGTCGGGGGTGCCGAGGACGAGGGTGCATTCGGCTTTGGTGCCCCAGTAGAAGGACTCGTCGTAGAAGTACCACCAGGAGGCGAGCGGGGCGCCGCTGGTCAGGTCGCGTACGGCGGCGTGTTCCTGTTCGAGGACGCGGTGCGCCTTGTCGTGCTGCTGGGCGGCGGCGAAGGCGCGGGCAGCGACGTCGGCTGCGTAGCCGCGGGCGGCAGGGCTGTCGGTCTGGGCGGCCCAGGCCTGGGCGGCGATGGCGTGGTCGATGCCGACACGGGGCTTGTTCTGCCAGGTGGCCAGCTGGCTCATGGTGCACAGGACGTAGGTGACGAGCTCGGTGTTCTCGGCGTCGTGCGCGGCGGTGCGGGCGTCGTCGTAGTAGTACTGGGCGGCCCGGTAGTCGCCGAGGTTGTACAGCTGCCAGCCGACCATCTGGCTGAGCTCGGCGTACACGGTCAGCACCCGGGTGCGGAGTTCTTCAGGGGCGCTGGCGACGAGGTCGGCGATGACTTGGCGTTGGGCGAGGGCGGTCTGCAGGGCGATCTGCGGGCCGAGGACGTCGCCTTGGCGGCGGTAGTGCTGCAGGACGCGTTCGGCGTGGGTGATGGTGGCGAGGTCCAGGCGGCTGGGGTCGTCGAGGACGGCGGCGACGCGGTCGCGTTCGTCGGCGTCGGCGATATCCAGCAGGGGCGCGGCGGCGGCCACGGTGAGCGCGGTGCTTATCTTCAGGAGCAGTTCGCGGCGGTTGAGCCCGGGGTTGGCCTGCTGTACCCACATGATCAGTGCCTGTGCCAGTTCCTCGAAGCGTACGTCGTGCAGCCGGTGGACCAGGGTGCCGGCCAGCTGGGGGGTGAGTAAGAGCGGTTCGGCGGCCAGGCCGTCCAGGACGTCGGTGCCGACTGTGGGGGCAGGGCTGGCCGGGGCCGGTGACGGGTGTGGCGGCGGGTGGCCGTGGTTGGGGAGGTCGGCGAGCAGGTCGGGGACGGAGCATTCGTAGAGCTGGGCGAGCCGGTCCAGGGTGTCGAGCGAGGGGGCGTGCCCGGTGCTGGCGGGCCAGAGTTCCCAGGTGGAGATGTTCTTGAAGGTCTTGAGGTCGTCCGGCCACCGCTGGTTCCACAGCTCGGCGACCTGGCGCTGGCTCAGGCCTCGGGCCAGCCGGGGCGCCACGCGGGCGTTGACCCGGTAGCGGTGCCGGACTGCGGCAGCCGCCTCGGGCCAGGTCTTGCCGGCCGCCCGCAGTTGGGTGGCGAACTGCACCTGTTCCTGCCTGCGGCTACGGGGTCTTGCTTCCACCCAGCCCCCTCTCGGCCGTGTGTGGATCGCACCTTGTTCAGCACGGTAGCGCGGCGCGGGGCGCGTCAACACGCGTATGTTCTTTCCCGGTTGAACCGGGAGATCGCGGCCTCATGTTGGCGGCTGGACGGGATGGCCCTGTGTGCTGCGACGGCGCAACAGTTGGGGCCCCGCTTCACTAGCGAACTTGGTTCGCGGTGTCGCCTGTTCCCGCCGACGTGCCTCGGGGTGATGCAGCGTCATGCGTCTGACTACCCACACCGATTCGGGCCTGACACAGGCCGGTTCCTCCTCCGCCACGGTCCGGGCCCTGGAGATAAGCATCGCTGCGGACAGGGCGCTGGTCGCCGAGGTACGGCACTCGGTGCGGGCGACGCTGACGTCCTGGGGCGCAGGCGCCATCGCCGACGACATGGCGGTGGTGGCGTCCGAGCTGGCCTCCAACGCGCTCAAGCACGCCGGCAGTGACGCCACCGTGCGGTTGCAGCTGGTGGAGGGCCAGGCGCTGCTGGAGGTCGATGACAGCTCCATGCAGCGGCCGGTAGCGCGCCGGGTCGACACGGAGATGGAGGAGGGCCGCGGTCTGTTCCTGGTGCAGGCCCTAGCCGCCGAGTGGGGCTGGCGATATCGCAAGGGCGGCGGCAAAACGGTGTGGGCGTCGCTCCCCGCGCCCTCGGGGCGTGCGGCATGACGGCGTCTGCCAGCGGCAGCGGCCCGCTGACCGCCGCCGACGCGCGGCCGGGGTTCTGGTGCGAGTGCCTGCTGACGTCCGCGGAGTCGGACAGCACGGTGCTGGTCGGTTCCTTAGACGCCTATGCCGCTCCCGATGCGGTGCGCTGGATCCGCATCGCCGTGCGCATGTTGGTCTCCGTGGTCGACGAGGCCGAGACCGAGCCGGTCCACGAGTGGCTGCTGTTCGGTTCGAATCCCACCGCCGCCGCGCTGGAGCGCGGCGAGCCGTTCGCCATCGCGCTGCGGCACGAGCAGCTGCGGCTGGTCTGGAGTGCGCGGCCCGTCGGCTTCCTGCCACTGGCCCACCGCACCGGCCGTGCGCTGCCGCCGTGCGCGCTGGAGTGGGCGCAGCCCGCCACGCTGCGGGCGGCCCTGGCTTCGCAGAACACCCGTCTACCCGCACGCCGCTGACGCGGCCCGCCGAGTGCGAAGGAGTCATTCGTGAGCACAGCCGCAGCACATACCTCCCCAGGGCCGGTGCCGGACGTGGCCGAGGTCTTCGCCTTCGCCCAGGACGAGATCCGCTCGGCCGCCGCCGAACTGTGGCCCGGCGCCCGCGTGGAGCTGTCCTCCCACATCCCGAGCGTCACCGGCTACGTGCACCGCATCTGGGTCGGCGGCCGGGAGCTGTACGCCAAGCACTCATTCCTGGGGATGTCGCTGGTGTCGATCCTGCGCGGCGTTGCCGGTGACTGGGCCGAGGTGCAGCGCGACCAGGCCGTATATGTCCAGCGGCCGGATGCGCTGCTGGTGCGGGAGGCCGCGCAGCTGCGGCTGCTGGCCGACCTGGGCAGGCCCCGGGTGTGCGAGGTCGCCGGCCTTGCGCGCGGAGTGCTGTTCACCGCGCCGGTGCCCGGGCCGACGCTGGCCGCTCTGCTGTTACGTGACCCGGCGAGCACGGCCGGGTTGTTCGAGTCCGTATTCGCCGACCTGCACCGGCTGCACCGCTCGCGGACCGCCCAGCGGCTGGCACCGGCCGGGGCGATCTCCGAGCGGAGTGTGGCGGCGACGTTCCAGCGGAAGTTCAACGGCATCAGCGGCCAGACCTACCTCACCCGCCTGGGCGCCGAGCAGTGCGCCGAGGCCGAGCGGGCCGAGGTGGCCGCGCTGCTGCGGGCGGTGGTCGCCCGGCTGCACCGGATGCGGCCGACCGCACTCGCGCCGGGCCAAGCCGTGCTGACGTACGGCGATCTCAAGCCAGAGCACCTGGTGTTTCCCGACGGGCCTAGCGGGCGGCCTGTCCTCATCGATCCCGGCCTGCTGCAGGCCAGGGCGTCGGTGGACGCCGCCAAGCTGACCAGTCGCACCGTGCTCCTGCTCGCCTCCGCTTGCCCCGCAGGCCAGGTCGTCGAACACGTGATGGAGGGGCTGAGGACGTTCGCCGAGCAACGGATGCGGCCGATGGCACCCAAGGCGGCCCGCTCGTGGCTGCGCGAGCTGCTGATCGTGTGGCTGATGGATACCGTCAACATTCTCACCACCTTTCTGTCCGCCCCTGCCGCGCTGCCGCTGCCGCCGCGGGGGCGCCCGCTGGTGGAGCGGGCCGTGGCGGTGTGCACCATGGCCGACTGCATCAGCATCGCTCTGGGCAGCGGGCTGGACGCGCACAGCGTGTGGGACACCGCGCTGGCCCAGGCCAAGGCGGCGGCCGAATGACCCGGGCCGCCGCAGTGGACGCAGTCGGTCTGGTCGGAGCAGGAGCGGTCGGCCAGGCCGTGGCCACCACGCTGTGCACGGCTGGCTTCTGCCACCGTCTGGTCATCGCCAGCCGCACTGCGGAGCAGGCTACCGCCCTGGCCGCGGACATCGACGACATGCGGCAGGCCACCGCGTCCCCGCTGCACGCCCACCCCGGCCGACTGGCTGACCTGTCCGACTGCCAGGCGGTGGTCATCGCCGTGCGGGCGTCCTTCACCAACACCCGCCGCACCGATGTCCGCATGGCCGGCGCGGTCGCGAACGCACCGGTCATCGGCCAGCTGGCCGCCGCGCTCCGCGGCTATCGCGGAACGGTGCTGGTGGTGACCAACCCGGTCGACGTGATGGCCCGGCTGTTCGCCGAACTCTCCAGGTGCGAGCGGGTGTTCGGCATCGGCTCGAACCTGGACAGCGCCCGCTACCGGGCCGCCCTCGCCCGCCACCTGCACGTCCCAGCCGCCGCTGTAGCGGGACACGTGATCGGCGAGCACGGGGACGCCGCTGTGGTGTGCGCTTCGTCCACCACCGTCAATGACCAGCGTGTACCGCTGCCGCTGCAGCAGCTGCGTGACGAGCTCGCCATCCGGGCCGGGCGGATCAGTGCGGGCATAGGCCGCACCCGCTCCGGGCCCGCCGGCGCTGTGCTCTCCGCCCTGTGTAGGACCCTCGCGGTGGACGACGGGATCGAGGAGCTGTCCGCCCCGTACAGGGGCGGGTGGCTGGGAATTCCGTTGCGTTTCACCCAAGGCTGGCCCGTAGCGTGCCTGCCTTCCCTCGACGCGGCCGAGCAGCGGCAGTTCACCGCGGCCGACACCAAACTCCGCACCGCCTACCAGGCCCTGCGGTCCCTGCCCGAACTCCCATCTCCCGACAGCGAAAGGGCTTCATGAACACCCTCACCGCGACGCGGCTGCACGCCGCCGACGTCAACATCACGATGATCAGTAACACCCCCACGGTCACGGACTACGCGCGCCGCTACTTCGGCTCGTGGTGGAACGCGTTCGAGGTGCTGCCCGAGAGTGTGTGTGCCGCCCCGGTGGTCTTCGCCGACGTCGACGCCGACCAGTACGCCACGCTGCAGGCCCTGGTGGAGACCTGCCCGCACGAGGAGACCACCTACGCCAAGGCGGCCACGCTCGTGGCCCGCGATACCGAGGGCACGATCATCGCGGTCAGCCCCACCCAGAAGCTGGCCTACCGGCACGAGCCGGCCACCGGCCGCCTGTCCGTGATCGGCACGACGAGCGAGCCGGTGGCACTGGCCGCCGCACGGATCGCTCGGGATGCCGTGCGCGGCATGCTGCTGCGGGACGGCTGGGCACTACTGCACGCTTCGGCCGTGACCGACAACTGCCGCACCGTGCTCACCTTCGGCGAGAAGGGCGCGGGCAAGACCACCACCGCGCTCGCCCTGGCGAATCTGGGCTGGCAGCTGCTGGCCAACGACCGGATCTTCGTCCGGCCGGACGAGGGCGGGCAGCTGCGCATCCTGCCCTGGCCGTCGGCCGCCGCCATCGGCCTGGGCCTGCTGGACGCGCTGGGCTGGTACGACGTCGCCCGCAAGCGCCTGCGGGCGGGGGAATCCCTCCACCCCACCCAGCACCCCGAGGTCACCAAGGCCGTTCTGGCCGGGCGGCGCGAACCACTGTGGGAGCCCGGCGGCAAGCGCGAGCGCAAGGTGCAGGTCTACCCCGACCAGTTCGCCGACTGGTTCGGCCTGAAACTGGCCACCGGCGGCCTCGGCCACTCCGTGCTGTTCCCGCAGATCCAGCGCGACGCCGCTCCGGCCGTCGAAGGCTGCCGCCGCGCGCTCAGCGATGCCGACTTCATGCACGGCGCGACCGAGGACCGCTACCCCGACATCCTCGGCCTCGCCCCGGCTGGCGGCAGCGGCAGCAGCGACGCCCGGCTCAGCGTCGCTTACCACCTCGCCAAGCTGCCTCAGCACACCGTGGTCCTCGGGCACGACCTGGCAGCTAACGCCGCCTTCCTCCACCAACTGCTCAGCGACTAGCACACAGGCCCCCGCCGGGCGCTGGCCTCCCCGCGCCCGGCGGGACACACTCCGCCATCTCCCTGGGTATGCGAAGAAGGCCAGTGGAACACGGCGGACACAATGGGGCGGGCGGCAGAGCAACCCCGACCCCCGCCCGTCCCGCTCGAACGCACGGGCAGGGGCAGGACGCCCCGGTGGGCCCCCTCGAACCGCCACAGGATCTGATGGCCGCGCTGGAGGCCAGCATCCGCACCGCTCATCGCGAGGACGAGCCGCAGGCACGAGGTGCACACGAACCAAGCCACCTTCGCGGGAACGCCCCCCGTCGCTCTGTTTCGGGGCGCTAGCATCCGCAGGTTCTGACACTCGGGGGAAGGGTGGGCGGATGCTGCCGTTACGGACCAGGCTGGACCTCTGGGTGGCGAAGGCACAGGACTTCCGGAGCGGGGCCGACAAGAGCGAGATATACGACCGATGCGTGGAGGCCGCGCTCACCGAACCGGAGACGGAACGGCTGCTGGGAAAACGGCACGGCGTGACCTGGGGCACCGTTTTCCAGCGGATGGAGACGGAGACGTATCACCGCTACGCCACCATCCGGTGCCCATCCACCGCCTTGGACGAGGCGGAGGAGAAGCTGGATGAGATTCAGGACAAGCTGGAGCGAGCGGCGGACGAAACGCCGTGGGACTGGCGGCTGGTCTGTTCCCTGATCCTGTTCGGTACCTTGGCCCTGCTCGTGTTCGGCGGTCCGCTTGCCTTGCTCGTGGCGTTAGTGGTCGCGGCAGCCGTGATGTTCACCTTGGTCTGGCGCGGTATCGCGGCATGGTTCAACCTGAGGCAGTGCCTGGCTGCGGGGGCGTTAGGCATCGCATGGCTGGTGCAGCGCTTCGAGGTAGGGGTGTGCGCCGTCCGCTGGGGCGAAGACCTACAGGCGGAGGGCACCGGCCGGGTGGTTCCCCAGTTGGTCCTGCACATGCTGGGTGAAGATCCCGACTCCTTGTTCATTCCGGACGACTACGACTGGGGTCTGCGTGCGCCGCGGGCGCCGGGGTATGTCGTCGAGAACGGGGCCCGGCGGCAGCTGGAGCGCAAGCTGTCGCACATCGAGGACGGCACTATCGCAGTCTGCGGTCCGCGAGGTGCAGGTAAAACGACGCTGCTGGAGCAGTGCGTGAAGAAAGCCGGCTTCGGTGTGATCGTCCAGGCACCGGCCACCTACACTCCACACGACTTTCTGCTGTCGCTCTCGGTGCGGCTGTGCGAGAAGTACATGCGTGACGAGGGTTATGCTCCGCCCGAGTTCACGCGGCTGTCTCCGGCACGCAGGCTGCTGCGGCGAGTGAGGTCTCAGGCCAAGCGGCTGGGACGGTGGAGTTCGTTCGCGGTGCCCGCCGCTGCTCTGTTGGTGCTGGGCCTTTCCGCCTCGGTGCGCTCCCTGTACACGCAGTACGCGGCATCGGTCGCCGACTTCGTACGCGCACATGCCGGGTCGATCCGCGATGATGCGATGGACATCTGGCAGGGCCACGCAGTCGTCGCCAGTATCACCGTTGTCATCGCCGGGATCGCCTGGTGGCAGGCGCGGGGGGCAGCTTGGCTGCCACGCTTGCTGGGGCGGTTGTGGGTGCGCGGCAGCGAAGTTCTCGGTGGTCTTCTGCCCTGGGGATCCGCCGCGACGGTGTTGTTGGACGGACAGATCCGTCAGCAGATCCTGCACCTTTACCGCACCCAGCAGGAGGCGCTGATCCAAACCGCCGGCTACGCCGGGGGGCTGGCGATCGTGTGGTGGCTCCTGCGCCTGACCCGCGATACAGGCGTCGAGTTTCCCCTTGGCAGGTGGCATGTCTCCCTGGAGAAGGTGTTCCGCCCGTTGGCCGCTGCCGCCGGGACGTACCTGTTGCTGTACCTCATCAACAACCCGCAGACGCACACTCTCCTGTCGGACCCCGAGAACCCGCTGAGGCTCGCCGGCATCATCACCGGAGTCCTGCTGTCCAAAGCTGGAGGCTGGAGCCCCCGGCCGGAGGAACCGGAACTGGTAACCCAGTGCCGCAACCACCTCTACCGTCTTCAGACCATCCAGCAGTCCACGCACGGACTGACCACCGGCGGCGCTGCCCAGATCCTCAGCCTGGGCACCAACCACACCACGTCCGTCTCCACAGTCCCCCCGAACTACCCGGAACTGGTGGAAGAGTTCCGCGACCTGCTCAAGCGCATCGCCGCCGAGAAGGTCGGACGGGGCAAGACCGTCGTGATCGCCATCGACGAGGTGGACCGCCTCGGCACGGACAGTCAGGCACTGGCATTCCTCCGAGAGATCAAGGCCATCCTCGGCGTGCCGCTGGTCCACTACCTGATTTCAGTAGCCGAAGACGTCGGGGCCGCGTTCGTTCGACGGGGTCTGCCGCACCGGGACGTCACCGACAGCTCTCTGGACGACATCATCCACGTCCAGCCCAGCACCCTGAAGGAATCAAGCGCCATCCTCGTCAAGCGCTCACAGAGGCTGAAAGACCCCCATGTCATGCTCGCCCACGCACTGTCGGGCGGCATCCTGCGCGACCTGCTCCGCTACGGCCTGCAGCTCCGGGAAACACAGGACAAGACACAGTCCTACGAGCTGACTCACATCTCCCGCCACCTCATCTTGGAAGAACTGGCAGAGACGTTCGCAGGCTTCCGGACCCTGCTGAGCAAGCAGCACTGGACCCACGACACCAGCGACATTCTCGCCTCCTTCCGCACCCTGTGCGGCTATCTGCGCGACCCCTGCCCCTGCACTCAAGCCGAGGTACTGCACACCCTGAAGCAGTTCGCCTTCCACTCTCACGGCCCCAGACCAGACACACCAGCCGCCGACGGCGAACCGAACACTGCAGCCAGGCAGGAACTCACCAGCGACGCACGTGAGCTCATCGACGAAGCATCCGCGTACGCCTACTTCTCGCTCACCCTGCTCGACATCTTCAGCACCGAAGGGCTCGAACGCCGCACTCAACTGGCCGCTGAACAGGGCCCGGATGGCGACCCGGAGCGGCTTGCCGACGCACGCCAGGAACTCGGCATTTCGCCCTACAGCGCCCGGCTCATGATCGACACCATCCGCAAAGCATGGTCGCTGTCCCTGGGGCCGACTACCAACAGCCCCACCCCGCCATCACCCGTGAACTGCTCACGCCACAACCGCACGAGATGAGCCCCACCGGACGACGGGCAGACCAGGCCCGCCACTGGTACCGGCGGGCCGCAGAAGCGGGGCACGTACGAGCCATGTACACGATGAGTAGGACCGGCGATGGCCTCGAGGAGCGCGGCCGATGGCTGCGACGCGCTGCCCAGAGTCGAGACGTCAAAGCGAACTTGGTGCTCGGTCGCGCGCTGCGTGATCGGAACTCGCCCCAAGAGGCGGAACGCTGCCTTCGCGTAGCAGCCGAGGACGACGGCCAGCAGTGGGTCGAGCCACTCGACCTGGTCGAGACCGAAGCTGGCCTCGGCCCGCGGCACCAGGCATGCCTTGCTCTCGTGGCTCTGTTGGCCGCACAGGGCCGCCTCGATGAGGCAAACCAGTGGCGCGGCCGAGCCAAGCGCGTCCGCAACATGGAGGCAGCCGTAAATCGCGCGTTCTTCAGGCGATCGGCCGGGGAAACGGTCGTGGTGACCGCCGTCGTCGCGACCGCTGTCGTCCCCTTCGTGCAGGCCCTGATGTCCAAAGCAGCCGAGGACGCGTACGGGCAGGCCCGTGCGCTGGTCCAACGCATGCTCCGCCGACCTCCCGCCCAGAGGGAGGCCGACAACGGGGCGATGCTGCTCATCGCGGACGACCCCGACGCACACATCACCTTGTGCTTGTGGTCAGACGTCTCGGACGAGGCATTGCGTGCCCTGGCTTCTCTCAATCTCGACGAGCTGACCGCTCAGCGGCCTGACCGTGGTCGGATCCGTCTGGTCTGGAACGAGGCACATTCAAGGTGGCAGATCCGCGGTGACCAGCAAGACCAGTAAAGGCCCGCCCGCCGCGCGGCGAGCGCTGGTGAGACGAGGGGGCCTCACCGGCCATGCCATTCCGTCACCCCGCAGTCCGCAGTTCGTCGGTTCCCCGATTCAGGCCCTCAGCGCCCGCGGACGTCCTGGGCAGCCTCGTGCGCGCGGCGGAGCTGGTCGGTGAGGTTCGTGGCGGTGGTAGCGGCCTCGCCGATGACGCGGGCCACGGTGGTGGCGTCGTCCCTGTCTCGCGCCATCCGGTCCACGGCGGCGGAGGTCTGCAGCAGGACCTGGGGTAGGTGCTCGGCGAGCTCATGGAGATCGCGCAGAACGCGGGCCACGCTGCGGGGACTGTCGTACTCAGCCTTGCCGCTTTCGAGGTCCCGGGCGATCTCGCGCAGGGTTTTCACGGCGTCTCGTGACAGGGGGCTGAGGTCGTACGGCACCGTCTGCTTCCTCCCGCTCACGGTGGTCAGAGATCTCAGTCTGCCGCCCCTGACCTGCCCATACAGCCGGTTCGATGAAGTCGGCGGGCGGGAGAGGGGTGGCGGTGCCCGACGTACCCTCCCCATAGGGGCATTCACTAATTTGCCTACAGAGGGGGTACGGGCCCGCCGCCGATCACGATGCGGCGGAATGACGCACCGTGCGCCGGACACAGAGCGATCAGGGAGTAGCGACCGTGGCAGAGGCCGAAGGACAGCAGGGCGTGATCTCCGCCCAGGCGTGGCGGGATGCGGAGCTGATCTGGGACTACCACCAGATGCGCCACGAGCTGCGGCCGTGCTCGGTGGGGATCGGCCTGGGCAGCCACGATCTCGGGGTCGCCTCGCACATCGTTGGCCTATACCGGCAGGGCCTGTTCCCGGTGATGGTTTTCACCGGCGCCAACAGCCCGACGACAAAGGAACGCTTCCCGCGCGGCGAGGCTGTGCACTACCGCGAGTACGCCCTGGAGTTCGGCGTGCCCAAGGAGGCGGTGCTGGTCGAGCCGAGGGCGGCGAACACTGGGCAGAACGCCGTCTTCTCCCGCCAGGTGCTGGCCGAGGCCGGGATCGTGCCAGAGTCGGTGCTGGTGGTGTGCAAGCCGTACGAGGAGCGCCGCTCGTACGCAACGTTCAAGAAGGTGTGGCCCGAGGTTGACGTGGTGTGCGCGTCGGAGCCGGTGGGGCTGGCCGCGTATGCCGAGGGGATCGGGGACGCGAAGCTGGTCGTCGACATGCTGGTGGGTGCGCTGCAGCGGGTGATGGTGTATCCCGAGCCGGGCTTCACAATCCCCCAGGAGGTCCCGGAGGACGTGGTCGGGGCTTTTCAGCGGCTGGCCGACAGCGGTTTCGACAGCCGTCTCCTACCGCGCTGACCTGCCCAGAAAGGACTGGAGGAGCGGGCTGATCGCGCCGTCAGAGTCGGCAAGGTTTCGTTCGGTAGCCCATGGATCGCGCGGGGGTGCCTCACCGTTGAGGTGACGGCGGCCCACGTTGCTGAAGATGGCCATGGCCCTGATGACTCGGGTATCCGCCTCCCTGCTCTCGAAGGTATCCAGGTCCATCTGCGCGAGCTCTTCGGTGCTACCCGTGCCTATGACGGCGGCGTCATCGTGGACGGCGTGAGCGCGGCGGACGACTTCGCCGGCCACGGCCGCGACGTGCACTGGCCCTTCGAGGCCGACCACGATGTTCGCGAGGTGCAGCGGGCCGATGCTGACACCGACCCGGAGTTCGGCAGCACGGCGATGGATGCCCTCGGTGTCCGGCGACGCTCCTGATTCGGCTAACTCGCGTTCGGCCCGGGCCACGCAGGACGGCCAGCGCGACGACGTACTGAACGCGTACGCGGCGTCGAGGAACTGGGCGTATGCATCGCGTTGGGCCTGGCGTCGTACGGCGTCGAGACTGGCGCGTCCCTGTGCCTTCCCTGCGGCGTAGGCGGCTGCGGCAGCCAAGACCGCAGTCGGTGCGGAGACGAGTGCGGCTATGACGGCAGGGTCCATGACGGCTGATCATGCCGCACGCCCGCAAATGGACGGTGCCCCATGAAGGAAATATCCCTTCATGGGGCACCGATACCTGCAGAGAGCGAGTGCTATCCGGCCAGCTGGAGTCCCTCGGCGCGGTCGGCCTCGTCGAGGTCTGCCGCTCAGGCGGTGTAGGCGGTGCGGGCCTGGTCGACGGTGAGCCCGGCGGCTGTGGGGATCTCGCTCCAGGTACGGCCCTGCTGCCGGGCCTGGCGCGTCAGGGGCGGCTGCTCGTCGTCAATCTGCACGGTGATCGCGGTGCCCAGGACCAGGGCCGCGATCGCGTCGGAGCCGTCTGCGGGGACGGTCCCTTGTAGGGGCAGGCCGCGGACGGCGCCCGCAATGCGGTCCTGGTGCCGCTGGCGGCTGTGGGCCATCTCGATCACGCCGACACCGGCACGTCGCCGGGCGCGGTCAGTTCGGCCACGTCGAGCGCGCGGGGCCTTCCTTCCCTGGTCATGATTCCTGCCTTTCGGCCTGGTCACGGGCGGAGTCGGGCATCTGAAAGCTGTAGCTCCAGCTGAAGCGGCTGGCGGCATGGACGCCGAGGGCGTACTCGATCACGGTCTCGTCGGCGGTGTAGGTGGTCCGTTTGAGGATCACGACCGGTTCGCCAGGCGGCAGCTCAAGCTGCTCTATCTCGGCGGGAGTGGGCATGCGGGCCCGCAGTTCCTCGGTCATATGGTCGGGTTCCAGGCCGAGTTCGTAGAACACGCGGAAGCCTCCGCCCTTTCCTGCCGGGCCGGGGGCGGGGTCGACCAGCCGGGTGCCCTCCACGTGGCTAGGCCGGTAGTAGCTGGTCAGCGTGTGGGTGGGCTGGCCTTTCTCCTTTACCAGGCGGGCGCGTGCGTAGACCTCCGAGCCCTCCGGGATGCCCAGGGCGGCGGCGATCTCGCGGTTGGCCGGCACCCGGCTGACGGTCTGTGTCTGGTCGGTGCGGCTGTACTCGCGGCCCGAAGCGACCCGATCCGCGATGAACGCCACCTCATCGCTGTCCCGCCATTTCGCCTTGTCGTAGCGCTGGGTTCCGAGTCGCTTGAGCGGTGGGCGGTCGCGGGCGTAGACGCCGCCGCCCTGCCTGCTGGTGACCAGCCCGGCGTTCTTCAGCCGGAGGATCGCCTGGCGCACGGTCTCACCCGTCACCTGGTACTTCGCCACAAGCTCACGCGTAGTCGGGAGCTTCTCTCCCGGCTCGATGACGCCGGATTCGATCTCCGCTCTGAGATCGTCGGCGATCCGCTGCGCTCCGCGCGGCCTCGGGTCCTTTGCCGTCATGGGCTCAGAGTAGAGCATCTTCACTAGGCAAGTCACGAGTAGTTCACTAGTGAAGCCTTGACGGGATTGCGGATCTTCGCCTACGGTCAATCTCACCAACTTCGCTAGTGAAGTCGGCGGGGTGTTGGGGCTGTTTTCCCCTGCGTCCGTAGCACTGCCTTGCCCGAAACGCGCAAAGGACCCCCGATCTCCTTCCACCGATCTCAGGGGTCCTCGCGCGGAGAGCCCACCCGTTTCAAGGAGTGACTTCCGCATGCCCAAGCGTACGAGTGCGCCCGTCGTCGCGGTACGGCGTTCGCCCGGTCCGTTACTGCGACTGCTGTTCGGTGCCTCCCCTGTGGATGCTGATGGCCGGCCGCGGGCCGCGTGCACGGGCCTGGACACGCAGATCTTCTTCGCCCGCCCGTCCCAGCTGGACCAGCAACCCAACAAGGGCGAGCGGGCGGCGCTGGCCGTGTGCGCCGCGTGCCCGGCCCAGGTCCGTTCAGTGTGCCTGGAGCGGGACCTGGCCCAGTCGGAGATCACGCGGATCAACGGGGTCTTCGGCGGCGTGCGCCAGGAGGAGCGGCGGGAGATGTACCGGGCCCGCCAGGCCGCCAGTAACGGGGGTGCGGCGTGAACGCGCAGATGCCTGAACTTCCCCGTTCTTCGTGGGAGTTGCCGCTGCCGGTGTTCCCGGAGTTGGTCGACTACATGCGGATGGCGTGGAATGGCCTGTCTGCCGCGTCCCCGGCCGCACGCCGGGTCGAGGCCGCAGAAAGCGCCCGCGCTCTGCTGTCCGAGGCCATCACGCTGCCGCTGCAGGAGATGGACGCCGACGCGCTGGTGATGGCGATCCTGCAGCTGCGGGCCGGTCTGGCCCGGCTGCTGGCCGCCACCATCCCGGCCGCCATCCCGCCCTCGCCGTCCACCGGCACCGTGCTGGACGACGCCGACTTGGTCGCCCACCTGCTCGACCTGATCAGCGACGCCGCCCCGCTGGACGCCGATGTGGCCGTCCACGTCGGCCGCCCGCTGCCCGCGCCGCTCATCGACACCCTCGCCCAGGCGATCCATGCCCCCGGGCTGCAGCCGAGTGGCGACTACCTGGAGGCTCGCGGCATCTGCGGCAGCTCCACCATCCACATCACCGCGCTGACCAGCGGGGGTGCATGATGGCGCTCTTCGGGCTCTTCGGCAACGACCGGCAGATGGCCGCCACCACCTACGCGGGCAAGGAGTCCGCCACCGAGAAGCGGCAGCGCCAGGAAGCGCAGCGGTCCGCGAGGCGCCGTGAGCGCCACCACCGCAGCACCGCCCAGGCCGACCGCGACGGCTGGAACTGGGCGGACAAGCAGCGTGAGCGGCAGGAGGGCCGCGGAGGGCGCCGGGGGTGGCTCTCGTGACCCGCGTGCGCACCTGGCAGGCGGCCATCGGCCGGGCCGAGCCAGCCCGCGAAGCCGACACCGCCGCAGAGCAGACCACCGCCCGCATGAAGCAGGCCCTGAACAGGACGGATGCGGCCCAGGCCGCCGACCGGCTCGCCGCCACCTGGACCCAGCAGGAAGAAGATCCCCGGTGACCGAGCACCACCGCGTACCGAGCATCCCGGGCGCGCACCGCGCCCACCTTCTCACCGACACCCTGGCCCCGGAGCCGAAGGCCGCCGACGTCTTGGAGGCGGCCCACGCCGAGGCGGCCGATTTGCTAGCCGGAGCGCGCCGCGAGGCACAGACCCTGCGGCGGGAGGCGGCCACCGCCGCCGCCCAGGCCGAGGCCGACGCCGAGGGCGCCCAGCAGCGCAAACTCGTCGCCGACCTGCACACCGAGCAGTCCCATCAGGCAGCCGAGAAGCAGATCGCCGCCGCCCAGTCGGTCTTGGACCAGGCCCGCGAGGCGGCCGAGGAGCTGCTGGCCGACGCCCGCACTACGGCCTCGCGGGTGCGGGAGGCCAGCCAGGAGGAGCTCCGCTGTATCGAGCAGGAAGCCAAGATGCTGCGGGGGCAGGCCGACGCCCGGGCCCGCCGGCGCGAGCAGGACGCCGAATCCTTCCGCCAGACCACCGAGGCGGAGGCCGCCCGGCTGCTTGAGGACGCCCGCCGCCAGGCCGAGGCCCTGGTGAACGACGCTCTGAAGCAGGCCGAGGCCACCGGCCAGAAGATGGACGCGGCCCTAGCCCAGGCCCGCCGCGAAAAGGACAAGGCGGACGAGCTGCTGGAGCAGGCCCGCACGGAGGCCGAGCAGCGCCAAGAGCGCGACGAGAAGCTGACGAAGAAACTACCGACGTTCGCGCTATTCGCGGCGATCGGACTGACCGCCTCGGGCGAATGGTCCCTGGCTGTGCTGGTCGGCTTCCCGCTCCCGGTGGCACCGCTGCTGCCGATCGCCATCGACGTGTACGTGATCGCAGCGTTCCGGCGCCACCGCGACACGTTCACCGCCATCAGCCTGATGGTGATCGCGAACGTGCTGGTCCACCTCGCCGAGGCCGGGTTGTTCGGCGTCACCGGCACCGGTGACGATGTCCGACCCACCTGGTGGCTGGTCGCCCTCATCGTCTCCATCGGCCCGTTCGTGCTATGGCGGGTCCACGCGCTGCGCGACCACCCCGCCACCGAACCAGCCACACCTCCGGCTGCTGCAGAGCAGGCGGCACCGGTAGCGCCCACCTCCGTATCGCCCGCTCTGCCGCCCGGTACCGGCACCGGTAACACGAGCGGTGAGAGACCAGCTACCGGTAGCGGTAACTCCGCACCGGCGAGCGGTAAGGGCAGCGGTAACACCGCCGGGTCCGCACCCGGTAGCCCCGCCTCCGCTACCGGCGTTGCCCCGTCCGGCAAGCCCGGTGCGGCGAGCGGCAACCGCCAGCGCCGTACCGAACGCCAGGCGACGCGGAAGGCCGGTGCCCGCGCATCGCGCGGTGCCGGGCGTGAGGAGCTGCGCGATGCGGTGCGGGCACGGATCACCGCTCTGTTCGCCGACGGTCAGACGCCGTCGCCTACCGAGCTCGGCCGCGAGTTCGGCGCGGACGCGGAGTGGGTTCGCAACCAGATTCGTGCGGTGAAGAAGAACCTTCCGGCCCAGCCGGCCACCGTCCCTGCCCGCCCCGCCACGGACGAGGAGGAAGCCTGATGTTCTTCCGACGTTCCCACCGCCCATCGGTCCGGCTGGTCCTCCCCCGCCGCCGGTCCCGGCCGCTGCCCCCGGTGCCGTCGCTGCCCGAGGGCTGGCAGCCCGAGCCGGTAGCCGGTGCCGAGCCGGACGAGGACGAGGTCAAGGTGCGTGAGCGGCTGTTGGCCCTGCTCGGGGAGGTCGTGCGATGGCCTCGCTGAACAAGGACACCGGCGCCGACGAGCCGTGGTGGGCTGGCGGGCATGAGGCCGAGCCGACCCCGGTGGGCTGCTGCTCTGTCTGCCCGGTGGCCTCCGGCTGCCCGCTGCGCTCGGAGAGTGCGGTGCGGTGCGCGGTGACCGGCGACCAGCCGCCCTCGCCGCCGCCCGGCATCGCCCCGGACCTGGCCGAGGCCGTCGCCGAGACGGCCAGCTGGGCGGACGTCACTGTGGCCGTCGCCGAGCGGGCCCCCAGTCGCGACGACAAGGGCAACGACGTGGACTGGGGGCGGCTGCAGCCCGTCCGCAACCTGCTGTCCATCGCGGTGGTCAACTTCGTACCCGTCGGCGGCACGACTGCTGCCCGCTGGGTCGCGGACAGCATCAGCAGCGGCGGCATCACCGCCCCCGTCCTCGCCCCGCTCGGCTTCGTCCTCGCCGGCACCGGCGCCGTCTTCCTCGGTCAGCTCGTCCCGGGCTTCCCCGGCCTCGTCTGCGAACTGGCCTGGAAAGCACTAGTGCACACCGGCCGTGGCCTCGTGCGCCTGGTGCGCTCGCCCCGCAGCTGGATCGTCACCCGCCCCGCGCTGTGGGCCGCCGGAATCGGCGTCCTGATCGTCTCCTGGCGCGCTGTCACCCACTTCCTGACTGGAGCCTCCTGACCATGTTCGACAACTCCCCTGCCAATGCCGGGTTCGGCGCCCTGGTCTTCGGCGCCATCGCCACCGTCGCGATCATCGCCGGGTTCAAGTACAAGCTGCTGCGCAACAAGAAGACCCTGATCCTGGTCGGCTTCTTCATGCTGCTGATCACCGTCAACTCTGGCGGCTTCCTCGGCGAGATCGCCGGGACCCTGCGCCACGGCATGAACGTCGCCGGGCAGAAGGCCGTAGAAGGCACCGCCGGGGCAGATGCGGCCGCCAACCCGCCCCGCACCGCAGTGACCCCGGTCTCCGCCGGAGGCGCGGCCATCGGCCTGACCGGCATCACCTGGTACGTCATCAAGCTGATTGCCGCCCGCGGCAAGCCCAAGGACTGGAAGGAAATGGCCGGCGGCACCCTCGTGGCCATCTGCTACGGCACCAGCCTCGGATTCATGGGCTGGATCGTCGGCGCCACCACGCTGACCGGCAACAACCTCGGCCTCTACGTCTTCGGCGGCTGACCTGCGAAGGCGCCCACGGCGCCGAGCCACAGGACCGCGCCCCTCTTCTTTCCCCTTTCCCTTCCTTCTCCCGCTTTTGGAGTACCCCGCCCATGACCAGCCGTGACAACGGCGACCTCCTGCCCGAAGCCATCGTGTACGAAGGCGAGTTCGTCAACGACGATGAGCCGCAGCCGAAGCCCGGACCGGCCCAGGCGGCTTCCCGCCGCCGGACGACCCGGCGTGTAGCCCACGCGACGGCCACCGCCGCCCGCTTCATCGCTGGCCGCACCTTGCTTGGGCTGCGCAACATCTGGGCCCTGACGGTGCACTGGGCCGCGCTGCGCTACATGACCGGCGACGAGATCCGCCGCCGCATCGTGAAGACGCAGTTCGACCACTACAGCGAGCGCCGCGACGACGCCCGCACCGCCCGGGACACCACGCTCAAGCAGATGTCCAAACTGGTGGACAAGGCGGCCGAGGACGGCCTAAGCGGCCCGGAGAAGAACCGGCTGCGCGATCTGGGGGCCGAGGCCGACCGCCGCCGTAACGGCTTGGCCGTCCTCAACGCCATGGCGTTCACCCCGGCCCAGCCCACGGCCGAGCAGATCAGCCGGTGGCGCGGGACGCGCGGCGCCGTCCGGTTCACCTGTGTCGTGGTGCCCGTTCTCGGTGCCCTGGCCACCGTCACCACCACGGCACCCGTGTCCGCGCTGATCACCGGCCCGGCCCTGCTCGGTGGCGGCTGGTGGCTCACCCGCCACCCCATCTCGCTGACCACCCGGCCGGTTCCCGCCGAGCTGCTCATCCCCGAACTCGACGCGCCCGCCGACCACCAGCTCGACGAGCCCCACCCCGGCGATAAGGACAACGGCGAAGGCCAGGACACGCCCGCCGAGCCCCCGGCCGACGACGCCACGGCCGCACACAAGCCGGTCCCTGGCTCGCTCGCCGAGGCCGCCACGTCCGAACAGGCCGCCGCCGTCCTCGCCGCCGCCATCCGAGCCGAGGGCCGGGACCTCGCCGAGGTCGCCAAGGCGGTCCAGGAGCCATGGGGCTGGTCGTTCTACCTGCAGTTTTCCACCGGCAGCCCGGACGAGCTGAACAAGGACGACATCTACAAGGGCCTGATCACCCGGCTGCGGCTGCGCCGCAACGGGCTGCTGATCGAGGGCGACCCGGACGCCGGGGACAGTGCGTTCGTCCGTGCGCTGCTGCGCGACCCCTTCTCTCCGGAGGTGGTCGGCCCGCGGCCGTACCGGCCGCCGCTGTCGATGTCGATCGTGGACGCGGCCGACTTCGGCGTGGCCATGGACGGCGCCCCGCTCGTCTTCTCCCTGGCCGGGCTGATGCTGCTGATGGTCGCCGACTCCGGCGGCGGCAAGTCCGGCGTGATGCTCGCGCTCGCCGAGGCCGTCACCGCCTGCCGAGACGCCGTGGCGTTCAACCTCGATCCGGTCGGCACTGGCGTCGGCGCCCTGGGCGAGGCGATCACGCTGTCGGCGTGCATGGACGACGAGCTGATCCAGGACGTCCTGGACTTCCTGCTGGCCCTGTGCTCGGCCCGCGCCCGCCAGCGTGCCCGCTACGGCTGGGGCAACAAGTGGCGCGTCAGTGAAGAGCATCCGGCCATCGTGGTGTTCACCGACGAGTGGCCGCAGCTGAGCGACGAGGCCAAGGCGAAACTGGTGCGCGGGCTGCTGCTGGGCCGCAAGGAGGCCGTCTGGTTCGAGGCCGGCAGCCAGTTCGGCACCCGCGACTACCTCGGCCAGGCCATCGGCCCCAAGCTGTCCGCCCGCCTGCTGGGCGCCTGCCGCCGCGTGGATGTCACCGAACTCCTCGGCGGCGGCGCCATCGCCGAGGGCTACCGCGCCGACCTCCTCCAGGCCGCCACCCACACCCAGGTCAACGACGCCGGCCAGATCTATGCCCAGGGCCTGCCCGGCATGCCCAACCGGCCCATCCGCTACCAGGTCCGCGAGGTCACCGACGCCCAGGCCGCCCAGCTCGGCGCCGAACGCGCCGCCGCCGGGCTGCCCGACCTGACCCACACCCTCACCGAGGCCGGGCTGTGGCAGCAGTACCAGGACCTGCTCACCCGCTGCCGCGCCGACAGCACGCTGCCGCCCGCGCCGCCCGCCATCCTGCTCATCCTGCGCGAGGCCTTCCGCGCCGAGCAGGACCCCGACGCGCTGACCGTCGCTCAGCTCGCCGAGCACCTGATCGCCGACGACGCAGACCGGTGGAGCCGGTGGGACGACCGCGCCGACCGGCTCGCCATGATCGGCCGCCACCTGCGCAAGGCCCTCACCGACGCCGGCGTGGAGCTGTCCTCCACCCGGCTGCGGCACCTGCCCGGAGAGCGCACCGGCTACCTCCTGGCCGACGTCAAAGCAGCTCTGCAGGCGTACTCGTGACCTGCCCTCGGCCTGCCGTCCCGGCACACCACCGGCTGGCCGGCGGCAGGCCGCCGTACAGGACCTGACCTGCGAGGACAGGTTCCGCAGGCCGATCCGCCCACCCCCGCATCCGGCCGGTTTCAGCGGCCCCGGACCCACGTCCGGGCCCACCGTGACCGCCCGGCTCACCGGCCCACCATCCCCGGCTCGACCGAGCCCCGTCCCTGCTGCGAGGAACCCGTGACCGACCACCCCTCCACCGACACCGCGTACGCGACGTGGACGTCGCTCCAGCCCATCACCCGCCCCGGTGACGTACCGATCACCACGCCCATCGCGTGGTTGGAGAGCCGCCGGGCTGATCACTCCCTGGCACTCCTGCTCAGCCGCCACGACCCCGACCGGCACGGCCCCACCGACGCCCTGGCCTGCCTCGCCCTGGGCGAGGCGATCCGCACCGATCTGGGCCACTACCGCGGCTCGCTCGTCCACGACGCCCAACTCCGCGGCGCCAGCTGGCAGCAGATCGCCGACGCCCTCGACACCGACATCCCCACCGCCCAGCAACTCCTGCGCGACTGGGCCGACGGCCAGCACCGCCTCTACCAGGCCGAGCCGCTCAGCGGCCACCACCTCGGACTGACCGCCGCCGAGCACCAGGCCGTCCTGGACCTCATCCCCGACCACTGACCCCGGATGGCGAACACCGTGAACTCCCGCGCCCCCTCTGTCTCTACGATCCCCGGCAGCGCCCAGCCGGTCGACGTCCGGCTCATGGGCGACGACCGCGCCGTCCGCGCCCTGGTCGCCGCCCTGCAGCAGTCCGCCGCCTTCGGCCCGGCCACCTACAAACCCATGCGCGACAGCCACGGCACCCGCGCCTACCTGTCAGTCATCGTCCCCGCCGGTCCCGCGTCGGCCACGTGACCCACAGGCCGCCCACAGCCACCGCCCAGAGTGCCCGGCGACCTTGACCGGGCCAGCCAACCACCCCAACCGCGGCATTTGCCGCCCAACGGAAAGGCCCACCATGCCCGAGAACACCACCGGACCCGTCGTCCGCTTCACCCCGATGACTGGCCACGAACGCACCTACGACTTCGCCCCGCTGCCCTGCCCGCCGCTGCACGCGCCGCTGGCCGCCGCTCTCACGGCCCGCCTCGCACCGGACACCGGCAGCATCCTCACGCTCGCCGCCGCGGACACCTACTTCGGCACCATCCGCCGCTTCCTGGCCTTCCTGAGCATGCAGGACCAGCCGCTGGCCAGCCTGGATGACGTGCGCCCCGGCCACCTGTACACCTACCGGGACGTCGAGGGGGCCACCCGCACGGCGGCGGGCATCGGGCGTGAACTCGCCCAGCTGTGCCGCCTGCTGCAGGACGCCCCCTACGGCTCCCTCCACTCCAGCGTCTGGGACCTGATCAAGGCACCCCGGAAGATCACCGGACCGCAGCCGCCCCGCACCGCGGTGCAGCCGTACTCGCACCGCGAGTACACCGCGCTGCTCCAGACGGCACGCACCGACGCGGCCGAGATCATCGCCCGCCTCACCGCCTCCGAGGAGCTCCTGGCCGCCTTCCGCACCGCCCCGAACACGCTCAGCGAAGAGGACCAGGCCACGGCCCGGCTGCTGGACGTGATGGACCGCACCGGCCGTATCCCCCACGTCGACGGCCAGGGCAAGCAGGACACCGCCCGCCTGCTCTTCCTCACCTTGGCCGACACGGCCCCGCTGTTCGTCCTGGCCCTGGCCCTGGGCCGGCTGCGGGTCACCGAGACCGCCGACCTGCCCTCGGAGCACGTGGTGAACCACGGCGACGTGGTCTTCCGCATCAACCAGCGCAAGGAGAGCACTGCGCCGTGCCGGTGGGAGATCCGGGGCGAGGGCCACGACCCGCTGGAGAGCGCCGGTGACTTCTACCTCCTGCTGTACCGGCTCACCGAGCGCAGCCGCCGCTTCTCCAGCTCCCCGCGCCTGTGGAACCTGTGGACCGGCCGCAGCGCCAACCTCAGCGGTCATGCCCCGCTCTCCCGCCACGCCGCCTCGCCGCTGTTGAACACCTGGGCCCACCGGCACTACCTGACCGCCGACGACGGCAGCCCCCTCACCGTCCAGATGCCCCGCCTGCGGGCCACCGCCCGCGCCCACGGCTGACCCTTCGCGCACCAGCGGAGCTGCCCGGCTCCGCCCTCTTCGAGCAACGCAACGACAGGAACCATGAACGATCTTGACTGGCGGGTGTTCTTCACCCGCCGCGAGCTGCCCCGGCCGCAGACGGCAGACCCGCTGATCGACACGCTGTGGGATCTGGACGAGTGGCTGGACGCCCACGCCGTCCTCGATGGCACGCCGTACCTGATCAGTCCCGAGGGCACCTACGACACCGAGCTGAACTCCTACTTCACGGCCAAACTGGCGGCCTCACCGGAGGACACCCAGCGCGCGCACGCATTCGACTTGAAGGTGTGGCTGACGTTCCTGTGGAGGAGCCGCAGTCGCAAGGACTGGCGTCAAGCCACCCCCGACGACCGGGCCGCGTACAAGCAGTGGCGCACGGTCGACCCGCGTGGCCCGCACGTGGACTGGCCCACGTGGGACCGTGAGGTGGCCACCGTCAACGCCTTCTACAAGTGGGCCGTCCACCCCCGGCGTGCGTATGCGGCCGAGAACCCGATCCTCCAGCGCGAGGCGCGTGCCCATCCCTCGCGTGGGCATCGCGCAACGGCCATGACCCCGGCGGAGTCCTCCCACACCGGCCCGCGCAACGAGGTCGTGTGGCTGACGCCGGAGATGTACCGGACCTGGCGGGACGTGGGGTTGCGCGGCTACACGCCCGCTGGCCTTGCCGACCGGTCCTTCCGGGGCCGGTTCGGCGCCCGCAACGCAACCTACTCCGACCTGATGGTCCGCACGGGGATGCGGTTGTGCGAGCAGACGTCGCTGTCGCTGTTCGAGCTGCCGCACCTGGTGCCGGGTATGGCCAACGTCCGTACCTGGCTGCCGGCGGCCATCGCCAAGTACGGCTCCGCCCGTTGGGTCTACCTGCCGTCCTCGTCGCTGATGGCGATCTGGGACTACGTAGAGGAAGAGCGTGCCGAGGCAGTCGAGACCGCCCGGGACGCCGGGGTGTACGACCGTATCCGCAACCCGCTGATCATCGCCAATCCCTCCGATCCGTTCGTCGAGATCGACGGCCAGCGCATCACCGTCGACAAGCTCGATCACGCCGAGCGGCGGCGGTTGCTGATCGACACGCGCGACGGCCTGGAGCCCGCCGCCCTATGGCTGAACGAACAGGGCCTGCCCAGTGCCCGTTCCTGCTGGCAGGAGGCGTTCAAGGCGGCCAACCGGAGATGCGCCAGGCACCGGCTGAACCTGCGAGCCCATCCCCATGCATTGCGGCACAGCTTCGCGGTCATCACCCTCGAACAGCTCTGGCGCGGCCACATCCAGGACATGACGGCCATGAACCCCGGTCAGCGCCAGACCCACCAGATGGTCTTCGGCGACCCGCTCAATTGGGTGCGTCTCAGGCTCGGTCACCGCAGCGTCGTCACCACGATGCGGTACCTGCATGCCCTTCAGGAGCTGGAGATGGAGACTCGCCTGGCGCTCATCCCCCAGGACTGGGAGCCCACCGCCGCCCCGGCCGACCTCGACGATCCCGCCTTGGAGGCGACTTCCGTATGACCGAGACCTTCGCCGCCCGGCCGGTCGGCCCATTCGCCGAGTTCACCGATCCCGCCTCGCTCGTCGTGCGCTTCGTCGCAGCTGACGGCAGCGAGCACACGTTCTCCTTCGCAGCCCTTGCGGCCTCCGGCTTCCACGCGGATCTGGCCGCGGCGTTCAGGGCCCGGTGCGACAGCGGAGAGATCACCTCGGTGAAGACCGCCAAGGCCTTCTTTGTCTCCACCCAGTTGTTCCTCGCCTTCCTCTCCGATCTCACGCCGGCCCCGGCGAGCGTTGCGGACCTGACGCCCAGGCACATGGGGGCCTACCACGTCTTCCGCGCCGACAAGGCGGGGACGAAGACCCGCAACAGCAGGCTGTGGGACGCCTGCCGCCTGCTGCGGAACGTCAGCCCCGTCGACAAGCTCAGCCACCCGTTGAGGGTCTACCTGTCCTACTCCCGGGCTGCCGCCCAGTGGGAAGGCGTCCCGGACGGCTTCGACCCGCACCGGATCGAGGACGATCTCAGCGACCCGCTGCGGGTGGTGTTCACCGCCCGCGACGGCCAGCAGCGGCTGTTCGACTTCCACGAACTGCCGCTGCCCGCCCTGCACACCGACCTCGCCCCTGCCTTCACAACGCTGTTGTACCGGGACGGCCAGCCCGTCGCGCTGTCCGGCGCGACGTACCTGTGGGGGCTCGTGCGGCGGTTGCTCACGCACCTCGCGGAGTTGGAGGAGCCGCCCGCCTCCGTGGCCGACCTGGTGCCCGCCCACCTGGAGCCTGTACAGCTCATGCTGCACCAGACAGGAACGGAAAGGCACGCCGCCTTCGCCTTCCACACCATCCTCAACGTGCTCGGCAATGTGCAGCCGTACGGCAAGCTGTCCGCCGAGCTGCGGCACGACCTGGAACGCGCCCTGTGCGCTCCCGGCTCGGATGCTGGCAGCACGCCGATACCGACAGCCAGCACGCTTCCGGCACCGGCGACGCGTCCGGGTAAGGGCCGCACCTCCGCCATGCCGGAAGGCCCCTACGAAGCCGAAGTCCCCTCCCCTCAGAACGCCCAGAGGCTGTCCGTCGCCTTCACCGGGGAGGACGGCCGCCGGACGGTGTTCGAGTTCTCCGCGCTGCCCTTCCCCGCCTTCCACGCGGAGTTCGCCTCAGCGTTCGCCGCTCGCACCGGCCCCACCGGAGCCTTGCGCACCGTGGCCAGCGCCACCAACACCTACGGCGCCCTGCGGCGGTTCCTCACCTTCCTGGACACCCTCGCACACCCGCCAAAGGCGCTCGGCGAGCTGACCGTCCGCCACCTGGAGCGGTTCCGGATGCACCGGCTGGAGTCCACCGGCAACCGGTGTGCGCTGAATGACCTGATGGCGGTCCGACTCCTGCTCAGGCACATCACACCATTCGACGTCCTCTCACAGGACCTGCGCGACTATCTCGGCCACCCCGACCTGGGCCGCGGAGCCGGGAGAAAGGGCGGCGCGGTGCCCGGGTACTCCGACCGCGAGTTCCGCGAGCTGATGGCCGCCGCACGCAGCGAAGTGGTGGCCATCCGCGACCGCATCCGCACGGGCGAACGCCTGCTGGACACCTTGCGCACCAACCCCGACGCGCTCACCCCGGAGGAGCACACTCTCGCCTCGCACCTGGACACCATGGACCGCACCGGCCATGTCCCACTCGTCCGCACCGACCTTCGCCGCCCGGTCCTGGAGGGCCGCCTGCGGCTCGCCCGGCACTTGTTCCTCACCCAGACCGACCTCGCCCCATTGATCATCATGGCGGCAGGTCTCACGGGCCGTAACGCCGAGACTCTCAAAGACCTGCCCGCCGAACACCGGCTCCTGGAAGACCGCGCGGTCGCGGTCAACCTGTCCAAGCGCCGAAGGGGCAAGACCAAGAGCCGGGAGACCGTCCACTGGGAGACCGGCGGGAGCGACAGCCGCCAGCTGCACACCCCCGGCGGCTTCTACCTCCTGCTGCACCAGCTCACCGAACGCAGCCGGCGCTTCTCCGGCTCCACCCGGATGTGGTCCATCTGGGCCGGGACCAGCGGGCGACGCGGCCGCAACTGGGACATCAAGCTGGCCGCCGCCGGTCACATCGACGCCTTCGCCCAGCGACTCGGCCGGACCCTGAACCTGAGGGGGATCACCGACCGCCACGGCCTGAGCGACGACAACGGCAACCCGCTGCCGGTCTCCCTCAACCGGATCAAGACCACCGTGGAGGTGCGGCACACCAAGGCAATGGGCGGGCACCTGCCCTCAGCATCCAGGACCAACACGCTCGATGTCTCCTTCGCGCACTACCTGCAGGGTGACCCTGTCGTGCGGGAGTGGGCCGACGAAATCCTGACCACCGCCATCGACGACGCCGAGCAGAACGCCCGCAGCTACCGGCCCAAGGTCATCACCCCGGCCCAGGCCCAGAAGGCGGTCGACACCCCCCAGCAGACGGCCGCCGAACTGGGCACGACGACCGAGACCTTGCACCAGGCCCTGGACGGCAAGCTGACCACCATCGCCAGCTCATGCCTGGACATCCTGCACAGCCCGTTCAGCGACGGCGTGTGCGACGTGTCGTTCCTGACCTGCCTGCGTTGCCCCAACGCACTCGTCACGCACCAGCACCTGCCCGCGCTGCTGGCGCTCATCGACGAACTCGACCGCGCCCGCCAGAGCATGCCTATCGATGCCTGGACCAACCAGCACGGCCGCACCTGGCTCTCCCTGACCCGCCTGATTCTCCCTCAGTTCACCGACGCCGAACGCGCCGAGGCTGCCAAGGCCAAGCCCGTCTCCCTCGGCCTGGACCTCCTCGACGACCCCAAGGAAGTCTGATGACCGCCGCCACCTCTCGCGCGCTTGACGGACACCACCTGGACGACGAACTCATCCTGGCTGCCCGCACCCTGGCAGGCACAGCCGATCGCGCCTCCACCTCCCGTTTCCGCGACGACATCTGGGACCTGAGCCCGGCCCTGCACATGGCCCACCAGCGGCTGTTGAAGCTGAACTTCACCGCGCTGCCGCCCCGGTTCCGCACCACGGCCAAGGAGTTGTTCTTCGCGCTGCTCCGCAACGACCACCCATACGGCGAACGCGAGCAGCGCATCCAGACCATCCACAGCCTCTTCAGTCGCGTCAAGGCATTCCTGGTATGGGTCGACAAGCGCGGCATGCAGGCCCTCGGCGACCTCGGCCAGAGCGACTTCGAGGCGTACGACCAGCACGTCACCGACCAGCGTCTGTCCGCCAGCGTCATGGCCGCCAAGCGCTCGGCGGCCCGCGCGCTGTGGATTTACCGGAGCAAGATCAGCGGTGACACGCTGTGCAGCGACCCTCAGATCATCTGGGACGACGCCTCGGCCGGCACCCGCCCCTCGACCGACCGGCACGGCGAGAACAGCACCGCGCGCATTCCCGAGGAGGTGCTGGCCCCGTTGCTGACCTGGGCCCTGCGCTGGGTCCAGGATTTCAGCGACGACATCCTGCGAGCCCAGCGAGAGTGGATCTCTGCGCGCACGCAGACCTACTCACGCACGGGGATCATCGGCGGAACCACCCCATTGGAACGGCTCACCGCGGTCCTCGACCGCTATCGGGCCATCGGCCGACCGCTGCCCCGCCTGACCCAGCAGGTCCTGCAGATGGTGGGCACGGATCTCGACCTCCCGGTCAACGTCTCGCACCTCGCCCGCGAAGCGCAGATGCACGTCAGCAGCATCAAGCAGCAGGGCACCTACCGGGAGATGGTCCGGGCAGCCGCCGCAGAACTCGGCGTGGGCGACGCCTGCTTCCAGGCCGAAGTCCACGGCCTGCTCGACAACCAGACCTGGATGCCCGCCCTGCGCTGGGACGACATCACCGAGTACGTGCGGCTGCTGCAGGCCGCTTGCTACATCGTGATCGCCTACCTGTCCGGCATGCGCGACAGCGAGGTCAAGCACATGAAGCGCGGCTGCCTGACCATCTGGCGCGACGACGAGGACCGCCCCATCCGCCACAAGATCACCAGCCAGGCATTCAAGGGCGAGGACAGCCCCGAGGGCGTCGAAGCCACCTGGGTCGTCAACGCCGCCGCGGCCCAGGCCGTACGGGTCCTGGAAGCCATGCAGCCCGAGGACCTTGACTTCCTCTTCGCCCTCCCGCCGACCTCCCGCTTCCACCGCCGGACCCGAGAAGGCTCCGTACAGACCAGCTCCACCACGGTCAAAGCTATGGCCAGCTTCATGAAATGGGTCAACACCTACTGCACGGAACACAACCGCACCGACGGCATCCCACAGGTCAACGGACGTACATGGCAGTTGGAGACCCGCCAGTTCCGCCGCACCCTCGCCTGGTCCGTCGCCCGGCAGCCGGGAGGCTCGATCGCCGGCGCCATTCAGTACCGCCACCACTCCATCCAGATGTTCGAGGGATACGCCGGCACCTCCGCCTCCGGCTTCCGACCCGAAGTCGAGGCCGAAGCGGCCATCGCACGCGGCGAGAAGCTCGGCGACATAATCCTCAACCCCGCACCACAGCGGCTCACCGGCCCAGCCGCAGAGGAGGCCGAAACCCGCCTCACAGCCATGCAGAGCGAAGTCCAGTTCCTCGGCAAGGTCATCACCGACCGCAAGCGCCTGGACCGCTACATGCGCCGCCACGACCCGCACATCTACCCCGGCGAGTTCGTCACCTGCGTCTACAACCCCGACCGGGCCCTGTGCCGACGAAGCGACTCCGACGGACCGTCCCTGCCCGACTGCAAGCCGCTCAAGTGCCGCAATGTCGCACTGACCGCAGAGAACGCCAGCGCTTTCCTCGCCTGGCTCCAGCGGCTCGAACGCGCCCTCGCCAACGGCGTCATGATCGCGCCGTACGTCCGTGACCGCATGGAACAGCGCCGTACCGAACTCGCCGAGTTCCTCGAAGCCAACAACATTCCGACCAGCGACACCAAGGAGACCGTACGGTGACCCGGCCGACCCTCACCGACGACGAAGTACAGCTCGCCATGAACCTGGTGCTCCGCGAGGCCCATGAGAACGGCCGACGCGCCACCATCACGGCCGTGGAACGGCGCCTGGACGTCAAGCACGCCACCTTCTACCGGAACTTCCCCGGCCTCATCACCTGGTTCCAGGAACAGGCCGACGCCCAGCGCAACGCCCTCAAGCCGGAACAGGACATCGAGCGGAAGAACGCCCCGGAAGGCACAATCGCCGACCTCCGCCGCGAGAACACACAGCTCCGCCGCACGCTCGTCATCTACGCCGAGGCCCTGCGCCAGCTCACCCTCGACTACGAGGAAGTACGCAGCCATGTCCAGCAATCAGCGGAGGTAACCGACCTCACGTCCCACCGAAACCGTCGGCACTGATTCCGAGTTCAAGACCAACGGCGCGGAGGCGCCGCCCAACGGATGGGCGGCGCCTCCGCGCTATCTGGATCAACGGCAGATAGCGAGCCTTGCCCCTGGCGTCGAGGACTCAGGATCGCCGGTCCTGTCCCCCAACATGCAGGTAGAGGTGTGACTCGATGACACCATCGCTGGTCGGCCGCACGTCGGGGTCCTGCGCCGTGTGGTGTCGGCCGAGGCTGGCAACAACGGCACGGATGGTGCTCATGTCCGCAGCCGTGATCATGAGGTGGGCCACTCCGTCCTCCCGAAGTGCGGCCCAGGGGTCAGCGGCGGTCATTGGAACTCCTCGCACGGTCGGCAACACGGTCAGTCGAGGAGACACCGCTGGCCATGGCACAGTTCACGGCCCTTGGAAAGATCACCCCAACGAGTCTCCCAGCGCAGAGTCCGCCAGGCCCCACCGCAAGCCCCTGCAACGGATGGATCAATCCTCTGCGGCATCGCGGTTCGGTTCCAAGGGGACGAGTCGGTCGCCTTCAACCCGAAGGGTCTGGTCTTGGGTCGCCACGGAAGACTTCATCTCTGCCCACCGATCACGTGTGACCACGAAGGTGACTTCCGGTCTGGGATTCTGCTCGGCCTGCTGCACGGCTTGCGTGTGGGCTTGTGGAAGGTCGTAGCCTCCCGCTTGCGAGTCAAGGTAGGCGCTCACGCCGTAGCTCCGCGATAGCGCAAGGCCATGGATGGCCTCGGCAATTAGTCTCCGGTCCCGTGCCTGCGGTTGACTCTCAGACCTGCCCTCGTCTAGGTACGCCTCGCGGAACCGGACGAGTTGACGCTGTAGCTGTCCGACACGCCGCGGGGAGATTCCACGCCCGAATCGCTTCTGAACAGTCTGGCGGGCCGCCCCGCCGAGCTTCGCCCCGATCTCTGCCCACGTCATCCTTCGCGGCTGACAACGTGACTCGGTCACAACGTCGGTCAGCACTGTCTTGGCTTCTCCCTCCACCATCACCGCTGCCTCAATAGTGGAGACGCCCAACGCCCGACGAACCTCGTCGACCGCGCGGCGTACGCAAGCCTGGGCAAAGTCTGAGGGATCACCGTTGTACTTGTACGCGTCAACCTCGCCCCAGGCCGGATCACTGTACGAAATCCAGCGCCAGGAGTCCGAGGGCATCACGGGCAACGCGTCATCGTTGGGCATCTGTCCACCTTAGGTGGACACGAGCGAGGGGACGCTACCAGTCGGAGCACCCATCCCGGTCACGATGTACGCAGCGTCGTGCACTCAAGTAGAGGGAGACTGGTCGTGGGTGCTCTTGTCCATCAACTGACCACAGGTGGTGTCTTCGTGGCCGGTACAAGCGCCGTGCTGTATGGGGCCACCGTGACAGTAGTCGCCATCATTTTCGTGATCGCAAGCGCACCGAAACGGCGTAGCGACGCTCGGGAGACGCTCAGGCTGTTGCTCCGTCGATGGGAACGCGAACCTCTGGCAGGGCAGGAGACAGCGAATGACCGCCGGCCCGCCAGGCCTCGGGGGCGAGCGGGCGGGTAGGACTGAGAGGCGAAATGATCATCCTCGCACCTGTGCAGGCAGTCGACACCAGGCAGCGTGGATGACGGATTCTTCCAGCGTCCGTTGGGCTTGGCACGACGTTGGGTTCGCGACCGAGGGTGGTCCACACGACGGCCAGGAAGTCATCATCGAGACAAAGAAAGGCTTCCGCCCGGAGAGCAGCTTGTGGACGGGACTCACTATCGGCTCCGCATGTTCGAGACGGAGCCACACGAGTCAGCAGACTGAAACTACTGCTATGCCCGCCATCACCGACCGTCAGCGGGCTTGTCCGCATGGCGAGCAAGACCCGAGGAGACTCGCACCCACACCCCGCAACCGAACGTCAGTTTGATGTCGAAGTGAGTTTTGGGAAACCTGTTCCCCAGCGTGGGGTAGCCACCTAAAATGAGGCGCTCGTGCTTTGGAGTGCTCACCATTCGGAGGACATCGGCCATGCGCATCACAAGACTGCGGATTAAGAACTTTCGTAATCTTGCTTCGGTCGATGTTCCACTAAGCGCCTATAACGTATTCGTGGGTGAGAACAGAGTTGGGAAATCCAACCTCATCCACGCATTGCGTCTGCTTTTTGACCCTTCACTTCCAAACAGCGACCGGAATCTCCGACGAGAAGATTTTTGGGATGGACTGGCGAACGGCCGGATAGACTGGGACCCGTTCACGGAGAAGGCTGAAATCTCTGTTTCTGTAGACATCGAAGACTTCGAAGATGACGACCGGGCCTCAGCGGTCCTGGCGGGCGCTCTCGTCAGCAGATCCCCCGTCAAAGCGCGGCTCACATTTAAGTACGCGCCAAAAGAACTCCCGGGCGACACGACAGACGTTTCCGCTTATCGCGCTTTCATCTTCCAGGGCGACGATGAAAGCAACTTCATGCCTTCAGAGCTTCGCTCATTCTTGCATCTGGCATTTCTACACGCCCTCAGAGATGTTGAATCAGACGTAACGAATTGGCGCCGTTCTCCACTACGTCAGCTCCTGGAAGCCGCAGCCGAGTCATCCACCGCGACCGAGCTCACTAAGATTGCCGACTCTATCGAGCAAGCCAATAGTCAAGTCAGCGACCTGCCCTCCATTAAGGATCTGGGCGATAAGATCACAAGACTCATGACGGATATGGTGGGGGCCTCACACGCTCTCCAGTCAGAGCTTGGTGTTGCATCACCGGACCCGCAGAGGCTAATCAGGACGCTACGGCTTTTCGTCGACGGCGATAACAAACGACCCCTTTCAAGCGCCAGCCTCGGCAGCCTCAACATTCTGTACTTCACGCTTATGGAGCTTGGGCTAGAGCGGCGACTCAGTAAGGAAATCGCCCACTCAATCCTAACTATTGAAGAGCCAGAAGCCCATCTCCACCCTCATCTACAACGTCTAGTGTTTCGCCGCCTACTGGAGAACGCAAGCGACACTCACACCGTTTTCGTGACCACCCAATCTCCTCATATTGCCAGTGCCGCCGGGCCACAGAACATCATCTTCCTCAGAGATAACGGAAAGTCCACCGATGCACTTTCCGCAGCCGACGCGAATCTAAGCGACGAAGACTGGGAAGACATCGCGAGGTACCTGGATGTGACCCGCGCGGAAATGATCTTCGCTAAGCGCGTGCTGCTTGTCGAGGGGTACGCGGAGCAGGCCATCGTGCCTGCCTTGGCTGAAGGTCTAGGGTACGACCTGGATAAATACGGCATCACGGTATGCGCGATCCATGGCACCCACTTCCTTCCTTATATTTCGTTCTGCAAGGCCGTAGGCATCCCTTACGCCGTCATCACCGACGGTGATGAAACCACATCGAAAGCAAAAGGAAGGAAGGTGGTAACCGGAAATCTTCGGGCGCGTAGATGGCTGACTGCCCTCAAAGAAAGCGGCACCGCGGAAGAGTCCGGAATCTTTGTAGGCAAGACAACGTTTGAGTTCGATCTGGCCTCAGCGTCGGATGCCAATCTTCAAGCAGGAATCGCCACACTAAAAGGCCTTGCGCGAACCCAACAGACCCTCAAGGACATCACTGCATGGGGAGGCCTGCTGCCAACCTATAAGCAGTACCTCGGCATGATCAGACGTGTCGGCGGAAAGGGCCGCTACGCCAATACCATTCTAGGCCACGAACTGGATTGTCCCGCCTACATTCAAAACGCTATTGAGCACCTGGTGACACAGTGAAGCCTCTATCAGCTTCCATCGAAGAGCTCAAGACGAACGAACGGCAATGGGAGGCATTCAACACAGAAGGCCACTGCGTGGTAACTGCGCCACCGGGCAGCGGAAAGACCAAGCTACTTTCGACTCGCATCGCTTTTGACCTCGCCACGCACATATCGCCCCCCCAAGGGGTAGCGTGCGTAACACTCACCAATGCCGCCGCCGGCGAACTCGCTCGCCGAGTCAATTCCCTAACAGATCAGAGCCGAAGAAATCAATTCATTGGCACGGTGCACGCATTCGCACTTAAGGAAATCATTCGCCCGTTCGCCCGAGTATGCGGCTTCCCCGATCTATTGACTCGGAAGATTGCGACGAACAAGCAGGTGAATGCCGCCTACCGATCGGCTGTCGCAGAGATTTACCCTCGGGGCGAAGATACTAGAAATGTAATCTCAACCGCCAAGCAGCATCTCACGATGCTAGCGACGGCCGACGAATGGAGAAAAGCAGGGGCACGGATTCAGCGGGTAGCTCAACGTTATTCGGAGATCTTGGCGGACCAAGGGCTCGTCGACTTCGACTCACTCATTCGAGCTGCGTTGAGCATTACGGAACAGAACAGATTCGTCCGAAATCTGCTAGTCGCGAAGTTCCCCCGAATCTATGTCGACGAGTATCAGGATCTAGCGCCAGCCCTGGACAAGATAGTTCGCCTATTGTGCTTTGGGGAAGGCAAGAAATCGCTTCTCTTTGCTGTGGGCGACTACA
Organism: Streptomyces sp. NPDC007875; assembly: GCF_042868035.1. NCBI lineage: Bacteria > Bacillati > Actinomycetota > Actinomycetes > Kitasatosporales > Streptomycetaceae > Streptomyces > Streptomyces sp. NPDC007875. The sequence goes on from NZ_JBIADZ010000001.1 coordinate 103,300, forward strand.
ACCAGGCCATCTATGGGTGGCTTGGAAGTAGGCCAGAACTCCTGAAAGAAATAGGTCAACTAGAGGGCGTATCACCTATTGAACTCAAAGTAAACTATCGCTGCGCTCAAGAAATCATCGATGCCGCCAATAGGCTCCTGGAAGTCGGCGGTGTGGAAGGAACACGCAGCGGCGGGTCCGTCGAAGCGCACTATTGCCCAGGAGGAATCCTGAGGCAGTACGACAAGGTAGCTGACACCATCGCTGACCTAATCGCTTCAGGGGAACCTGAACACGAGATAGCTGTGCTCTGCCCAACGAATGAGCATTCCGCTCTCTTTGTGAAAGTGTGTCGCAGCCTCGGTATACCAGCCGTAAATCAAGGATCCCCTTACGTACCCACTGTCTTTACAGCGCTGGTTGAGCAGCTGGCTGTTTGGGTGGTGTACGGGGATGAGGATACAGTTGATCCTTCTCGACTACTTCTTGATTGGAAGTATCTTCACGAGAGTACACAGGATGGGCTTGACTCGGAAGTTTCACTACTGAAAGCCATACGCGAGTCCACCGCTGGCGAATCTGCCGCATCCTTCCTGCAGCGCCTAATGTCCAGTGGGCCTGGCAACGAATCCGGTCTGCTTCGATCCGAAGATCAGGCATCGTGCGCAGAATTGAGGGAAATGTTCGCACCCGACGGCGAGTTGGCTCAGTGGACCACAAATGAGCTGAGCGAGCGCGGTCGAAGAAAAGGACAGGTACAGGTGTGCACCATGTCATCAAGCAAGGGACTTGAATTCGACTACGTCTTCATAGTCGGCGCCAACGATGGCATGATCCCTCACTTTTCTTCACAGTACTCCGCATCAAAGATGGCAGAGGATCAGCGCAAATTCTATGTGTCCGTCACACGTGCTCGCCAGGAAACACACATCTACTATTCTGAACGGATTGAATGGCTAACCACTGGCAATAGCCGCCCAAGCGGACCAAGCAGATTCCTGCGTCAAATGAGGCTCGTGTAACGGGGACAAGCACTGACGCTTCAGCGGCGATCCGACCGTCCTGCAGGGCGTCCGCTGGCATTGCTCAGGAATGGCGCTCGCCCGGGTGCTCAGGCTGAGGGTTGGACGGGAGTCCGAGCTTCCGAGGAACCGCCCCGGGAAGACCTTCTGCGCCAGGTGCAGTCAGTGGGAAGGTCTTCCCCCGTGGCGTCCTTGTAAGCGGTCGCGGCTGCCTCGCTAGCCTGACGACCGGCCGCGAGCTTCACCAGGTGCTCGGCTACTTCATGCAAGACGGGAGGGCGGCGGGGCTGGCGCACGGCTATAGGGGCAGGGACAGGCTGAGAGCCCTTGGTGTCCAAAGCGTCCTGACCCTCGGCGAGACTGGCGACTACACCGACGACAGCCAGGCCGACGGCGAGGATCTTCGGCTTGTGCTTCTTGAACAGGTTCTTCGCGGTCTCGGCGAAGGAGGTGGCCTCCCCATCCTCGGGGGCGGGCTCGCTAGGCATAGACGTATTCACCCGCAGAGATCTACCGGACCCATCCGTCACCTGTCAGGCAATCACCCGACATCACCCGATCAAGCTCGGCAACGAGCTACCGGCGCATGGTCAGCGTTCCTCGTCCGACGCCAAATGCTTCGGCCAGCCAGAGCGTGGCCCGACGGGCCGCACCTGTGTGACACGCCAGTCGACACCGGCTATCACCCGACGCTGGGGTACGAGGGCCTGGCGGGGCCTGAACGGCCCTCTGCCGGGTCAGAATCGGACCTGAGCGTGTGACCAGCCCCGCCGTCACGGATGCAAGCGCAGAGGCGACTTGACGGCCGTCTGGCTACGGGCGGGAGCAGCTTGACTGAGGCGGCCTCAAGTAACGGGCGCGAGGACCAATCAGGTCACGCACAGAACCGATATGCCTGCGGCACCCCACAGGGACGGCGCGCAAGCCGAGAGCATCTCACTTCCGCACACACAGTAACGACCGTATGAGAAGGCTTCTGCCCACCAAGAAGGGGACTCGCCTCCTTGAGAGAGGGCGGACAACTCATTCACCCGCCACTGAACATGTCCGCACCCGCATAAGCCAGCATCAGCAGGAAGCGCGCCGGCATCCGCATCATCCCGGCGGACCGGGCCACCACCACATGCCCCGACTCCAGGGGCTGCCGCAGGGCGTCCAGTGCCTTCCCGCTGAACTCGGGAGCCTCGTCCAGGAAGAGCACTCCGCGGTGGGCGAGCGAGACCGCGCCGGGTCTGGGCAGGCCGTTGCCCCCGCCGACGAGCGCGGCCATGGTGGCCGAGTGATGCGGGGCGCAGTACGGCGGGCTCTCCACCAGCGGCTGACCCGGCGGGAGGACCCCGGCGACCGAATGGACCGCGGTGACCTCCAGGGCCTCCTGCTGGGTGAGCGGCGGCAGCAGCGCCGGCAGCCGCTCGGCCAGCATGGTCTTCCCGGCGCCCGGAGGCCCGCTGAGGAAGAGGTGGTGGCCGCCCGCGGCCGCGACCTCCAGGGCGGTGCGCGCGGCCCGCTGCCCGGCGACCTCGGCCATATCGGGCCGCCCCGCCCCGCTCCCGGCCACCGCTGCGACACCGGTGTCCATACCGGCGCCGGGCACGGTGAGTCCCGCCAGCATCGGATCGGGGCGGCCCAGCTCCTGGGTCTCCTCCTCCTCGGGCACCGGCTCGTCCGTCAGCACCGCGATCAGCTGGCGCAGGCTCCGCACGCCCAGCACCGAGACGCCCGGCACCAGGGCCGCCTCCCCCGCCGTCTGCTCGGGGACCACGACCTGGCGGTATCCCGCCTCGGAGGCGGCGAGCACGGCGGGCAGCACCCCGCGGACCGGCCGGACCCGGCCGTCCAGGCCCAGCTCCCCGATCATCATCAGATCGGCGATCTCACGCGGGTCCACGCGCTCGGCCGCGCCGAGCACGGCACAGGCCACGGCCAGGTCGAAGCCGCTGCCGCCCTTGGGGACGGATGCCGGGCTGAGCCCGACCGTGAGCTTCCTCTGCGGCCATTCGCCGCCGGAATTGACGACGGCCGCACGGACCCGGTCCCGGCTCTCGACCAGGCTCTTGTCGGGCAGCCCGACAAGGGTGAAGGCGGCCACTCCCGGCTCAAGATCGGCCTGGACCTCGACCACGACGCCCTCGACCCCGACCAGCGCCACCGAGCAGGTGCGGGCGAACCCCATCAGGCCACCCCTCGCACATGCTCGACCACGGGCGCGCCCCGGCGGGGCAGCACCACCGCCACCACGTCGATCCGCACTCCGCCCGGCGGCGGGCCGCCGTGCCGCTCCAGCCAGCACGCCGCCAGCCGCCGCAGCCGCTCGGTCTTGTCCGGTCGGACGGCCGCCATCGGATGCTCGTAGCCACCCTCGCGGCGCGTCTTGACCTCGCACACCACCAGCGCACCGGCGTCGAGCGCGACGATGTCGATCTCGCCGTCCCGGCACCGCCAATTGCGCTCCAGGACGGTCATCCCGGCTTCCGCCAGCCTGCGGACCGCCACATCCTCGCCGTAGCGGCCCAGCGCTCCTCGGGCGTTCATTCGGCACCACCTCCGGCACCGACTGTGACGCCCCCGCGCCCCGCTCAGGGATCTTGGAGAATTCCTGTGGACGACCGCCCGGCTGTGGACAACTCAGCCACTCGGAAGGTCGAGGTCGCTCTTGTTCAGCTCCTCAATATTCACGTCCTTGAACGTGAGAACCCGTACCTGCTTCACGAAACGGGCCGGCCGGTACATGTCCCAGACCCAGGCGTCGGCCATCGATACCTCGAAAAAGACCTCACCCTGAACCGAGTGCACCTGCATCTCGTAGTCGTTGGTGAGATAGAAGCGGCGTTCGGTCTCAATCACATATTTGAACAGACCGACGACATCGCGGTACTCCCGGTAGAGCTTCAGCTCCATCTCGGTCTCGTACTTCTCGAGGTCCTCGGCGCTCATGGCATGTTCCCCTTCAGCCGTGCGTCCCCCCATTGTGCGTCAGACGCGCTCAGTCTCCAGGATCACCGGTGCACCCGGGGGTCCCTCGACGAGCAGCGTACGCAACAGCTCCGGCAGCCGCGTCGGGTACACCGGCTCGGTGGCCATGGCCAGCTCATCCGCCGTCCACCACCGCAGCCCGGCCACGCTGCGCCGCTCCAGCTCCGTCAGCCCGCCGCCGGTCCGTGCCGTGGTCTGTCGGGTACGACACAGGTAGTACCACTCGTCCTGGTCCCAGCGCCGCCCGGCGAACGGGAAGGAGCAGATCCGTCGCCACAGCAGCGGTCCGAGCCGCACATCGGTGATCCCGGTCTCCTCGGCGAGCTCCCTGAGCGCCGCCTGCTCCCGGCTCTCCTCGCCCTCCAAGCCGCCTCCCGGAGTGAACCACCACGTCGACGAGGGATCATCCGGTTCGAAGCCGTGCAGGAGCAGGATGCGGTCCTGCGGATCCAGCAGCACCACCCGTGCGACCTTCCGCAGCCGCCGCTCGTCCGTGCCGGTCGGCCCGGCTCCACCGGCCCCCTCAGCCACGCGCGGCCACCTTCCCCTTCGCCGCCTGGTCCCGCCGTGCGCCGCCGCCCGCCCTGCGCCGGACGACGGGCCCGTAGGCCGCGCCCGCCAGGATCAGCACGGCGCCGGTGACGACCGCGATCAGGATCGGCCCCAGCGGCCCCGGCTGCGAGATCCCGCCCGGCAGCGCCTTGAAGGCATCGGGCCGCCCCACGGTCCCCCAGGACCCCAGCGGCCAGGCGGTGGCGTCCACCCGGGCGTCCACCGCGCCGCGCTCCACGGCGCCGCCCGCCTCGTCGGTGAGATGCACCCGCGAGTCGAGGGAGTCGCTGCGATGGTCGCCCATCAGGAACAGCCGGTCCTTGGGCACGGTGGTGGAGAAGACCGTCGAGGACGCCTGCTCCCCCGAGCGCAGATACGGTTCCTCGAAGACCTTTCCGTTGACCCGCAGCCGACCCTGCTTGTCACAGCACTCGATCCGGTCGCCGCCGACCCCGATGACCCGCTTCACCATGGGCAGGTCGCCCCACACCTGGTCGCGGAAGACCACCACATCGCCGCGGCGCACCTCGCCGCCGTCGACCCGCTGCGCCAGCACCCGGGCACCCTTGGCGATCGTCGGCGCCATGGAGTCGGTCGGGACGGTGTAGGGCTTGTAGAGCACCGCGCCCCAGACGAAACCTCCGAGGAACAGCACACACCCGAGGGCCACCGCCACCCCGGACAGCACGCTGCCCGGCGTACGCCGCGGTGTGCCGCCCCCGACCCCTTGGGCTCCGCTCATTCCAGTGCTCCCGCCGTACGCAACAGACGTAGAAGATCAGGTTCCGTGTGCCCTGGGGCACACGGAACCGCACCTTACCCGGCGGTACGAGCCCCGTCAGCAGTCGGCGGTCAGCCGATCCGGCCGGGCCTCGGACTCGGCCCGGGCCTTGGCGATCAGCCTGCGGCGGCGCCACAGCACGATCGGCAGCGCACCCGCGAGCCCCACGGCAGAGGGGGCCATCGCGGCGGCCGCGCCCAGACCCGGCTGGTCGAAGGTGCTCGGCACCGGCAGGGTGGACCAGCGGTCGATCGGCCAGGCGACGACGAACGCGCGCCCGACGACATCGTCCACCGAGACCGTGCCGTTGTTCAGGTTCTGGTGGTAGCGGGAGTCCAGGGAGTCCTGGCGGTGGTCGCCCATCACCCAGATCCGGCCCTCGGGCACCTTGATCGGGCCGAACGGCTTCTCGTCACAGGGGGTGTTCCCGGGGAAGATGTACGGCTCGTCCAGCGGCTTGCCGTTGACCATGACCTTGTCGCCACGCTTACAGGAGACGGTGTCCCCGCCGACCGCGATGACCCGCTTGATCAGGTCCTTCTCCTCCGCCGAAGGCATCAGCCCGATAAAGCTGAGCGCCTTCTGGATGCCCTCGGCGACCGGGCCGGAGTCACTCGTCTGCGTCTCGCCGAGCCAGCCGCCCGGGTCGTGGAAGACGACCACCTCGCCGCGCTGCGGCTCGGAGCCGAACCATGGGGTGAGCTTGTCCACCAGCACCCGGTCGCCCCGCTGCAGGGTGTTCTGCATGGAGTCGGACGGGATGGAGAACGCCTGCACCAGGAAGGTCTTGATCAGCAGCGCCAGAGCCAGCGCGATGATGACCAGGATCGGCAGCTCCTTCCAGAAGGAGCGCACCTTCTTCGGCTTCCCGAGCTTCCCGGGCCCGCCGGGCATCCCGGGGCCCGGCTTCGCCGGTGCCCCGTCCTCGGGCCCGGACGGGTCAGTGGCGCCGGGTCCGTCCGGGGGGCCGGAGGGTTCCTCCCCGCCATCGGCTCCGTGTGGGTCCGACGCCCTGGGGCGGGCAGCCGCCTTGTCCGTGGGTGCACCGGCTTCGGGCGCCTCGTCCGTCCCGTCCGTGGGGTGCTCTCCCGTCGTCCCGGGCTGCCTCTCGGGCTCTTCGTGACCGGATCGTGCGCCGACCGCCAAATCCCCCACATCCACTCCTCACGCCTGACTGCCGCCTGCCCCACGAACGGCGCAGGATCACCACTCCCATAACGAGCGGGAGTTCCGCAGGGGTCGGGAGCTGGACCATTCCTTGCTGATCCATGGGGGACAGCCTATGCGCCGCGCCTTCGGCCTGTGTCGCCCCACTCGGCGCGTCCTTGACGGAAGCGTAGGTGTCCGGCTCCTCGAGCCGCCGCATATGCCCGAACGGCCACGCGATCACCACGGCGCGGCCGACCACCATGTTGTCCGGGACCGTGCCCTGATACGGCTCGTCGAGGTGGACGCGGGAGTCCGCCGAATTGGACCGGTGGTCGCCCATGACGAACATCCGCCCCTGAGGGACGGTCACCTTGAACTGCCGCTGCGACGGCGGGTTCCCGGGGTGCAGATACGGCTCGTTCAACGGGGTCCCGTTGACGGTGACCTTACCGTTCGTATCGCAGCAGGCCACCGTGTCGCCGCCCACCGCGACCACCCGCTTGATCAGGTCCTGCTCGTCGGAGGACGGCAGCAGGCCGATGAAGGTCAGGAACTCCTTGCCCTGCTTGATGACCGGCGGGTCGTCCTTGGGGGGCTTGCGCTCGTCATCCAGCCAGCCCCCGGGGTCCTTGAACACCACCACATCGCCGCGCTCCGGCTTCGAGCCGAACCACGGGGTGAACTTGTCCACCAGCACCCGGTCACCGATCCGGATGGTCTGCTCCATCGAACCGGACGGAATGACGAACGCCTGCACCAGGAAGGTCTTCAGGACGAGCGCGATCACCAACGCCACGCCCACCAGGATCGGTATCTCCTTGACGGCCGAACGACGCCGCCTGCGCTTGATACGGCGCTGGATCCTGCGCCGCTCCGCGCGCCCGCCCACCCGGCGCTCGCCCGGCGCACGGGTGGTGTCCACACCTGCGGGCGGGCCCCCCGCCCGGCGCGCCTTGGCACGAGGCCGCCCGCGGCTACCCACGCGCACCACCGGGGGCGTCGGAGGGTATGGCGCCGGGCGCCACGGGCACGCCCGCGAAGGCGTCCGTACGGGGCACGCCGGACCAGCGGCCGAACGGCCAGCCGATCCATGCGGCACGGCCGATCACCTTGTCGACGGGGACCGTGCCCCCGCCCGGTGCGCCCAGGTAGTCGCGTGAGTCCCGGGAGGCGTCGCGGTGGTCGCCCATCACCCACAGCCGCCCCTCGGGCACGACAATGTCGAAGGGCACCCGCGAGGGGCTGTCCCCGGGGTGCAGATAGTGCTCGTCCACCGGCCGGCCGTTCACCTCGATCCTCCCCCGCTTGTCGCAGCAGGTGACCCGGTCACCACCGATGCCCACCACGCGCTTGACGTAGTCGGACTCGGCCGGTTCGGCCAGCCCGACCGCCGCGGCAGCCTTGCGCAGCAGACCGGTCACCGGGTTTCCGGACGGCTCCTCCTCGCCGAAGGAACCGGCTCCGTCGAACACGACAACGTCGCCGCGGCGCGGATCGTCCCCGAAACGGTAGGCGAGCTTGTTCACCAGCACCCGGTCCCCGGGACGGAGGGTGTTCTCCATCGAACCACTGGGGATCAGGAACGGCTGCAGCACAAAGCCGCTCACCAGCAGCACGAGCGCGGCGCAGGCCGCCGCGAGCAGCACCCCGCGCCGCCATCGCCCGCCGCCGGCCAGCCATTCCGGCAGCCGCCCGGCGGACGAGGGCTCCCCGGCCCGCGCCGGAGCACGCGAAGAGCGCGACCGCTCCCCGGGCTCCTTCTCGGAGCCCGGGGAGCGGTCGCGCTCCGCGAGCTGTCCTTCGGTGTTCATCGGGCCAGAGCCTATCCGGCCCGGCCGGATGATCCGGCGGTAGCTCAGTAGTCGCGCAAAATCGCCGCGATCAGTTGTCGCGCTTCTCCTTGATCTTGGCGGCCTTGCCGCGGAGGTCGCGCAGGTAGTACAGCTTCGCCCGGCGCACATCACCGCGGGTGACGACCTCGATCTTCTCGACGATCGGGGTGTGCACCGGGAAGGTGCGCTCCACGCCGACGCTGAAGCTCACCTTGCGGACGGTGAAGGTCTCGCGGACACCGGAGCCCTGGCGGCGGATGACGACGCCCTTGAACTGCTGGACACGGGAGCGGTTGCCCTCGATGACGCGGACGTGGACGTTGACCGTGTCGCCGGGGCGGAAGGTCGGGATGTCGCTGCGCAGCGACGCGGAGTCGACGGTGTCGAGCAGGTGAGACATGATCGTCTGCTTTCCTCGCTGATGCCACAGGTCATCAGCGGCATATCGGATGATGATTCGGAGTGCCGCCCTCATCGGGTGGGCGTCGGTCCCCCTGTGGCAGGGGCGCACACCCGGACGTACGGCAGCGGCCTATTCTTCCACGGCCCGGTCCGGCCGCCCAAATCGGGCCCCACCGGTCCCGGGCAGCTCCTCCCAGCCCAGCTCGGCCAGGAGCGCGCGGTCGTGCTTGTCGAGCGTCGCCGGGTCGCAGCGCTCGATCAGATCGGGGCGGTTCTCACTGGTGCGGCGGAACGCCTCGTCGCGGCGCCAGCGGCCGACCTTGCCGTGGTGTCCGCTGATCAGCACCTCCGGGATGGAGCGGCCGCGCCACTCGGGGGGCTTGGTGTAGACGGGCCCCTCCAGGAGGTCGGCCATGGCGCCGGGGGCGAAGGAGTCGTCGCGATGCGACTCGGCGTTGCCCAGCACACCCGGCAGCAGCCGGGCCACCGCCTCGGTGATCACCAGCACCGCGGCCTCGCCGCCGGCCAGCACATAATCGCCGATCGAGACCTCGTGGACCTCGAGCCGCTCGCCGTACTCCTCGATCACCCGACGGTCGATGCCCTCGTAGCGGGCGGGCGTGAAGACCAGCCAGGGACGCTCGGCGAGCTCGACGGCAAGGGCCTGGGTGAACGGACGGCCGCTCGGGGTCGGCACGATCAGCGTGGGCTTGACCAGCCCCTCCGCCTCGCCCGACTCCATGATCGAGTCAAGCGCCTCGCCCCAGGGCTCGGGCTTCATGACCATGCCGGGGCCGCCGCCGTACGGGGTGTCGTCGACCGTGTTGTGCCGGTCGTGCGTCCAGCCGCGCAGATCGTGGACCCGCACGTCGAGTTGTCCGCGGGCGCGCGCCTTGCCGACCAGCGAGACGTTCAGCGGCTCCAGGTACTCGGGGAAGATCGTGACGACGTCGAGCCTCATGACGGCTCGTCCTCACGGCCGCCCCCGGTGTCGCCCTTACGGCTGCCGTCGGTCTCGTCCGTCTCACGGCCGCTCGCGGTGTCGTCCTTACGGCTGCCCGCGATCTCCGCCTCGGCCTCGTCGAGCAGGCCCGGCGGCGGGTCGATCACGGCGCGCTGCGCCTCCAGATCGATCTCCGGCACGAACTCGGAGACGAACGGGATCATGACCTCGCTCCCGTCGGGGCGCTTCACGATCAGCAGGTCCTGGTACGGCAGATGGGAGATCTCGGAGACCCTCCCGACCTCCGTGCCGTCCACCGTGACCACATCGATGTCGATCAGCTGGTGGTCGTAGAACTCCTCGGGGTCCTCGGGGAGTTCCTCGGGGTCGACCTCCGCGATCAGCAGGATGTTGCGCAGCGCCTCCGCGGCGCTGCGGTCGCGTACGCCCTCGAAGCGCAGCAGCAGCCGGCCGCTGTGCACCCGGCCGGACTCGATGGTCAGCGGCCCGGCCGAAGCGGGCTCGGTGGTCAGCACGGCACCCGGGCCGAGCCGCAGCTCCGGCTCGTCCGTCCGCACCTCGACGGTGACCTCGCCCTTGATGCCATGGGCACGGCCGATCCGCGCGACAACCAACTGCACGATGCGATGTCCCTTCACACACACGGGCCGGGGACGGCCCAAAGCCCTCCCCGGCCCGTGCCGGTGCTCTTCTTGATCGCCTCAGCGGACCTGATCGACGTCGACGAGGTCGACGCGGATCCCGCGGCCGCCGATGGCGCCCACGACGGTGCGCAGCGCGCGTGCGGTGCGGCCGTTACGGCCGATCACCTTGCCGAGGTCATCGGGGTGCACCCGGACCTCCAGCACACGCCCACGCCGCAGGGTGCGCGAGGCCACCTGCACGTCGTCGGGGTTGTCGACGATGCCCTTCACCAGGTGCTCGAGGGCCTCCTCGAGCATCCTCAGGCCTCAGTCGACGCGGTGGACTCAGCGGACTCAGCCGCCTCGTCCGACTTCTTCTCGGCCTTCTTCGCCTTCTGGGTGATCGCCTCACCCTTCGGCTCGTCACCGGCGTCCTTGGCGGCCGCCTCGAACAGGGCGCGCTTGTCGGCCTTCGGCTCGGCGACCTTCATCGGAGCCGGGGCGGGCAGGCCCTTGAACTGCTGCCAGTCGCCGGTGACCTTCAGGATGGCCAGCACGGGCTCGGTCGGCTGCGCGCCGACCTTCAGCCAGTGCTGCACACGCTCCGAGTCGACCTCGATGCGCGACGGGTTCTGCACCGGGTGGTACAGACCGATCTCCTCGATCGCCCGGCCATCACGGCGGGTGCGGGAGTCGGCGACGACGATGCGGTAGTGAGGCGAACGGATCTTGCCCAGACGCTTCAGCTTGATCTTGACTGCCACGGAAGTGGTGTCTCCTGGTCTTGACGTGGTTGAGCACTGCGAGGTGCCGCGTGGGGTTGCGGTACCCGAGTGCCCGATGGACGCGTCAGCCGGAGGAGAGAGGGGTCCTGGTCGGCTGTCGAGTACAGCAGACCATTCTGCCACACCGGGACAGGTCAGCCGACCGCGGCCACCGCCTCCGGAATACGGAAGGGCTTACCGCATCCACCGCACATGATCGGCGCCTGGGCCAGCACCGACGGGACGACCCGGACATTGCGCCCGCAGTCGCACACCGCCTTGACCCGGACACCGCCACCGGACGAGCCGTGTCGCGCGGCGGGCCCGCGGAAGGTGCGGGAGGTCTCGGCAGTGGTCGCCACGGTGTGCGCCTTCAGTGCGCGCTGGAGGCGGTCGATCGTGGTCCGGTACCGCTTTCTCGCCTCGGGACTGAGGGTGACCAGCGAGAAGCCGCTGCTGGGATGCGGCTCCTCGGGGTGGTCGAGCCCCAGCTCCTCGGCGATCGCCAGGAACCGGCGGTTGTGGTAGCGACCGGCGCGTGAGGTGTCACGGACACCGCGGGCGGCGGCGATCCCATGGACTGCCTCATGCAGCAGCCGTTCGAAGGAGAGCTCGGCGCCACATGCGGACGACGACTCTCCGATCAGCGATTCGGGCGCGGCGAGATCCGGCAGCTCGGAGTGGTGCCGTTGAATGTCGGCCCACGCCTGCGCCAGCTCTGCGGCGAGAACAGGTGGTGTCGTGCTCACGTCGTGCTAACGAGCAGGACCGGTCCGGTGTTCCGATTCCGGGGCATCCCAAATAATTTGCACGTACCAGTCAGTTCACGGTGATGTACGACGACGAGGGGCGGGTGCGTAAATGTGTGGATGAGCCACGCACCGTGCATCAAGCCGGTACGTACCGTCTCTGTAGGCCCTCGCCGTCTCAGTAGGCCCTCGCGACGATTGCGACGTTACCCGGAGCGTCATCGGCGTCCGGCACCGCCCCGTCCTCGGTGACCAGACACCGGACGGACACGGATCGCTCGGCGAGCGCCGCCTCGCCCTTCGGCCCCAGGTCCGCCCACCGGATGCGGGCCCAGCCGCCCGCGGCCGCGGCCTCGGCGGCCTCCTCCATGGTCGCCACCTCCGTGGTGCGCGCCTTACGGCGCTCACGGGCCTGCCGCAGCAGCAGCGCCTGGTCCTCCTCCAGAACCTTGGGCAGCAGCTCCGGCAGCAGTTCGGTGCGCACCGGCTCCTTGCCGCCGGGGATCCGCCGGGCCACCATCGCGGTGCCGCCCTCCAGGTCGCGCGGGCCGACCTCGACCCGGACCGGCACGCCCTTGAGTTCCCAGTCGACCGCGCGCCGGCCGAAGGGGGTGTCCGTACGGTCGTCGACGTGGACCCGCACGCCCGCCGCGGTGAGCAACTCGCCGATCTCGCGGACCTTGGCGAGCACCGCGTCGTCGCCCTTGATCGCCAGCACCACCACCTGGATCGAGGCCAGCCTCGGCGGGATCCGCAGACCGCTGTCGTCGCCGTGCATCATCACCAGCGCGCCGACCATCCGGGTCGTGCTGCCCCAGGAGGTCTGCCAGACCAGCTCCTGCTCGCCGTCCTTGGACAGATAGCTGGTGTGGAAGGCCCGGGCGAAGTTCTGGCCGAGCTCATGGCTGGTGCCCAGTTGCAGCGCCTTGCCGTCGCCCATCATCCCTTCGAGGGTGAGGGTGTTGAGGGCGCCGGCGAACCGCTCCCGGGCGGTCTTGCGGCCCAGGACCACGTCCATCGCCAGGACGTCCTCCATGAACCGGGCGTAGACCTCGCGGTGGATCCGGGCGGCGAAGTCCCTGGCGTCCTCGTACGACGCGTGCGCGGTGTGCCCCTCCTGCCACAGGAACTCGGTCGTCCGCAGGAACAGCCGCGGCCGCAGCTCCCAACGCACCACATTGGCCCACTGGTTGATCAGCAACGGCAGATCGCGGTAGCTCTGCACCCACTTGGAGAAGTACTCGTTGACGATCGTCTCCGAGGTGGGCCGGACGACGACCGGCTCCTCGAGCTCCTTACCGCCGCCATGGGTGACGACCGCGAGCTCCGGCGCGAACCCCTCGACGTGATCGGCCTCCTTGGCCAGATACGACTGCGGGATGAAGAGCGGGAAGTACGCGTTCTGGACGCCGACCGCCTTGATGCGGGCGTCCATGTCCTGCTGCATCCGCTCCCACAGCCCGTACCCATACGGTCGGATCACCATGGTGCCGCGCACCGGGCCGTTGTCGGCCAGCTCGGCCTTGTTGATCACATCCTGGTACCAGCGGGGGAAGTCCTCCGACCGCGGGGTGAGCACGGGCGTCTTGGCCATGGCGCCGATCGTACGGCGGCGGGGTAGCGAACCGTGAATCAAGCAAAAACGAGCCGGTCAGTGCCGGCCATCGCCCGACACCGGCCACGAGCCCGGCGGAGGTCGGGGGCGGTTCGGGGAGCGAGACGCACGCACAGGTGTGCGGGGGCGCACAAAGGGGGCACGCAAGCACGGCCGTGAAACCTCTGGACGCGTGGACGGATGCGGAGTTCCCTGGCATTTGGGGGTGGGACGTCACCACGCACAACGGCGGATGTGACACCGAATCTGACGACGGCACTGCTCTTCGCTGATTGGGGCCCTTTCGATGACATTTACGCTCGTACAGCGGCACCGCCCGCACCCCTCCTCGTCGCGGACGACGGACGCCCACGCTCGCACCCGCGACTGGGCGGAGATCCAGGAGCGGATGCTGGTCCCGCTGTACGAGGCCGTGTACGAACGGCTGGACGTCGGCGCCGGGACCCGACTGCTGGGCCTGGGCTGCGGCTCCGGGCTCGCCCTCCTCATGGCGGTCGCGCGCGGCGCCACGGTCTGCGGGGTGGACACGGACGAGCGGCGCCTGGACCTCGCGCGCGAGCGGCTGACGGCCGTGGGCGCGCCGGGCGGCCCGGCGCTGCCCGCCCGGCTGGGCCTCGGCGGCCCCGAGAGCCCCTGCGTACGGGACGCCGCGGCGGAGTCGGCCTTCACGGTGGTGATCGCCTTCGAGCCGCTGTCGGCCCTGGGCGCGGCAGATCCCGGGGCGGCGGTGTCCGCGGCGGCGTCCAACCTCGCGGCCGCCACGGCGCGCACCGGACACGGCGGGGCCGTGGTGCTCGCCGGATGGGGCCCGCCGGAGCGCTGCGCCACCTCCGGGGTGCTGCGAGCGGGCGCCCGGCTCGCCGATCCGATGGACTCCCCCGGCCAGCGCCGGGAGGTGCCCCCTGCCGCGCGCTGGTGGCCGTACGGCCGCGACGACCTGGAGGAACTGGCCGCGCTGGCCGGACTGCGGCCCGACGGATCGGGCCGGGTGGCCTGCCCGTTCGGGTACGCCGACATGGACAGCGCGGTGCGCGGGCTGCTGTCGACGGGGCTGTTCGACGCGGCGGAGCGGGTCACGGATCCGATCCAGGTCCGCAAGGAAATCATCGAGGCGCTCCATCCGCATCAGCGCGCGGACGGCACGGTGTGGATGCCGAACGTCTTCCGCTATCTGATCTGCCGCATCTGAACGGGACCGTCACGTAAGGCCCCTGACGGTGTGTGCAGGGGCCTTACGGTTCGTTCGTACGGGGGACGGCCTCGGAGGCCGGGGCGGCTCAGCCCATGAACTTCTTGAACTCGTCGGGGAGTTCGAAGTCCTGTCCGTCCTGTCCGCCGGGCAGCCCGAACGCGCCGCCCTGCTCACGGCGCGCCGCCGCGGCCTGCTCATCGGCCTTGCGCTTCATCGGGTTGCCCGAGCGCTGCTTCCCCTTGGCCTTCTTCTGCTGCTTGCCCTTGCGCTTGCCGCCGCCACCGACGCCCGGCATACCCGGCATCCCGGGCATCCCCGGCATGCCGCCCTGGGCCATCTTCGACATCATCTTGCGCGCGTCGAAGAACCGCTCCACCAGGTTCTTGACCGCGCTCACCTCGACGCCGGAACCGCGGGCGATACGGGCGCGGCGCGAGCCGTTGATGATCGTGGGGTCCTGGCGCTCGCCCGGGGTCATCGACTTGATGATGGCCGCTGTGCGGTCCACTTCCCGCTCGTCCAGGTTGGCGATCTGGTCCTTCATCTGGCCCATGCCCGGCAGCATGCCGAGCAGCTTGGAGATGGAGCCCATCTTGCGGACCTGCTCCATCTGCGCCAGGAAGTCGTCGAGCGTGAACTCCTTGGGGCCCTTCGCCAGCTTGGCCGCCATCTTCTCGGCCTCTTGCTGGCTGAAGGTCTGCTCGGCCTTCTCGATCAGGCTGAGCATGTCGCCCATGCCGAGGATGCGGGACGCCATGCGGTCCGGGTGGAACGCGTCGAAGTCGTCCAGCTTCTCACCGTTGGAGGCGAACATGATCTGGCGGCCGGTGACATGCGCGATGGACAGCGCGGCACCGCCGCGCGCGTCGCCGTCCAGCTTGGAGAGCACCACGCCGTCGAAGCCGACGCCGTCGCGGAACGCCTCCGCGGTGTTCACCGCGTCCTGGCCGATCATCGCGTCGACGACGAAGAGGACCTCGTCCGGGCGGACCGCGTCGCGGATGTCGGCGGCCTGCCGCATCAGCTCCTCGTCGATACCGAGGCGGCCCGCGGTGTCGACGATCACGACGTCGTGCTGCTTGGTCCGGGCGAACTCGACCGAGTCCTGCGCCACCTTGACCGGGTCGCCGACGCCGTTGCCCGGCTCGGGGGCGAAGACGGCGACACCGGCCCGCTCCGCCACGACGGAGAGCTGGTTGACGGCGTTGGGGCGCTGGAGGTCACAGGCGACGAGCAGCGGGGCGTGGCCCTGGCCCTTCAGCCAGCGGCCGAGCTTTCCGGCGAGCGTGGTCTTACCGGCACCCTGCAGACCCGCGAGCATGATCACGGTCGGCGGCTGCTTGGCGAAGCGGAGGCGCCGCGCCTCGCCGCCGAGGATGCCGATCAGCTCCTCGTTGACGATCTTGATGACCTGCTGGGCGGGGTTGAGCGCCTGGGAGACCTCGGCCCCGAGGCTCCGCTCCTTGACCTGCTTGATGAAGGACCGGACGACGGGCAGCGCCACGTCGGCCTCGAGCAGGGCGATCCGGATCTCGCGTGCCGTGGCGTCGATGTCCGCCTCGCTGAGGCGTCCCTTGCCCCGGAGGTTCTTGAAAGTCGCTGCGAGGCGATCGGAGAGGGTATCGAACACGGTGGTCGCGAATCCTTCGGTCGGATGTCGGGTCGGTGGTCGGCCTCCAAGGGTATCCGCCCGTCGCGGGAACGGTCTGCCCCCGGGCGTGCGACGCCCGGGCGGGCTGTCTTTCCCCACCCCGCCCCTTCCCGAACCGGAGCTGCGCCCCGGGCCCCATTCCGGGGGCTCCGCCCCCGGACCCCCGCCGGTGCTCCGCCCCGGACCCCGCTCCTCAAACGCCAGAGGGGCTGGGGAGTGGCACCTGTCCGCCCCGGACCCGCTCCTCAAGCGTCGGAGAGGTTGGGAAGCGGCCTGACCGCCCCGGACCTGCTCCTCAAACGCCGGAGAGCCTGGGAAGCGGAAAGGCTGGGAAGCGGCCTGCCCGCTCCAGACCCGCTCCTCAAACGCCGGAGAGCCTGGGAAGCGGAAAGGCTGGGAAAGCGCCGGAGAGGCAGTGGCACCTTGGCCGGGAGGCGGCGCTCATCCGCCCGGGTCCCGCTTCTCAGGCGTCGGAGGGGCTGGTCAGCGCTCGTTCGACCTTCTGGGCCACCTCGGCCGCTCGCATGGGCTTCAGGGGTGCGCCGGAGTTGTCCGTGACATAAAACGCATCCACGGCGTTGGCGCCGAGGGTGGAGACGTGGGCGCTGCGGACCGCCACGCCGGTGTCCTCCAGGGCACGGCCGATCCGGTGCAGCAGACCGGGGGCGTCCTGGGCGCGGACCTCGATCACGGTGGCGAGCTGGGAGCTGCCGGGCGCGACCGTCACCCTTGGTGGCGGGGCGTGCACCCCGCGGCGGCGTGGGTACTTGCGGTAGGCGGCCTCGCGCTCGGCCAGGCGGGCGACGATGTCGAGCGAGCCGTCCAGGGCACGGAGCAGGTCGTTCCGCAGTCGGGCGGCCTGTGGCAGCGAACCGTACTCGGCCGCGACCCGCCAGCTCAGCAGCAGCACCCCGGCCGCCGCGCCCGCCGCGTCCAGCTCCGTCGGCAGTTCGAGGGCGCGCAGGTCCGCCGCGCGCACCGTAAGGCGGTGCAAGGCCAGGACGCCGGCCGCCGTGGGAAGGACGCCGGGCTGGTCGGGGACGGCGATAAGCAGTTCCACGCCGATTGGCTCGGGGCCTGTGGCCCCCTCCTCCGGTGGCCCTTCGGCGGCGCCCGTAAGGAGGCCGTCCGCCTCGCTCGGCACCAGTGCCTCGGAGCGTGCGTGCAGGGCCAGCACCGGGCCGCCGGTGCGCCATGCCTCGATCGCGAGGCGTTCCTGTTCGGCCGTCGTCTGCTGCGGGGTGGACCAGTCGTCGGCGGGTTCGCCCGCGAGCACCGCCGCGACTCGCTTGACCAGGTCGGCGACGAGGGAACCGCGCCAGGCGCTCCAGGCCGCGGGGCCGGTGGCCAGCGCGTCGGCCTCGGTGAGGGCGTGCAGCAGTTCCAGGGTGGTGGCGTTGCCGACGGCCTCGGCGACCGAGCGCACCGTGGCCGGGTCGTCCAGGTCGCGGCGGGTGGCGGTCTCGACGAGCAGCAGATGGTGGCGTACGAGGGTGGCGAGGACCGCGACGTCCGCACGGTCGAAGCCGATGCGGGCGGCGACGTCGCGGGCGATGGTCTCCCCGGCCACCGAATGGTCGCCGGGCCAGCCCTTGCCGATGTCGTGCAGCAACGCGGCGACCAGCAGCAGATCGGGGCGGCCGACCCGGCGGCTGAGGGCGCTGGCCCGGACCGCGGTCTCGACCAGATGCCGGTCCACGGTCCAGCGGTGGACGGCGTTGCGCTGCGGACGGCAGCGCACCCGCTCCCAGTCCGGCAGCAGCCGGGTGATCAGCCCCTCGGCCTCCAGGGCCTCCCACACGCCGACGGTGGACTCGCCCGCGCCCAGCAGCGTGATCAGCTGCTCCCTGGCCTCGGGCGGCCACGGCACCGTCAGCGGCCGGGCGGCTGTGGACAGCCGCCTCACGGCGTGCGGCGACAGCGGAAGTCCGGCCTGGGCGGCGGCCGCGGCGGCCCGCAGGGTGAGCACGGGGTCGCGGTCGGGGCGCGCGGTGCGGGCCAGCACCACCTCGCCGTCCTGTTCCACGACGCCCTCGGCGAGCGGGCTGCGCTCCGCGGCGTCCGCGGCACCCCCGCGTCCGCCCGAGCGCCCGCCGCGGCCGCCGAGCAGTCCGCGCAGCCGGGGCCGGGCGGCCGAGCGGGCGCGCAGTACGCGCTCGACCTCGCGCCAGGTGACATCGCTCGCGTAGGAGATGATCCGGGCGGATTCGTAGATCTGGCGCAGCAGGGCGTCGGCGTCCAGCAGCCCGAGGGCTCCCGCGACCTGGTCCTGTTCCTGGAGCGCGAGGCGGTCGGTGGCGCGGCCGGTGGACAGATGGAGCGCGTCGCGGGCGTCCAGCAGCCGCCGCCGCGCGTCGTCGAGGCCCTCGCGGGGGGCGTCGGCGAGCCAGGAGGCGGCGATGGCGCGCAGCGCGGTGGCGTCGCGGAGCCCGCCGCGGGCCTCCTTCAGATCGGGTTCGAGCAGGAACTGCAGCTCACCGTGGCGCTCGGCGCGCTGCCGGCACAGCGCGTGGAGCTCGGGCAGCCGCCGCGGGGCCTGGGCGCGCCAGTCGGCGAGGACGGTGGTGCGCAGATCGGCGGTGAGCGCCTGATCGCCCGCGATGTGGCGGGCGTCGAGCAGGCCGAGCTGGACCTTCAGATCCTCGGCGGCGGTCGCGCGGGCCTCGTCGGGGGTGCGCACCGAGTGGTCGAGGGCGAGGCCCAGGTCCCAGACCGGGTACCAGACGTGGTCGGCGAGCGCGGCGAGGGCCGAGCGGTCGGCGGAGCCGTCGTGCAGCAGCAGCACATCGAGGTCGCTGCGCGGGGACAGTTCGCCGCGTCCGTAGCCGCCGACCGCCACCAGGGCGACGCCCCGGCCGATCCCGGCGGTCTGTGCCCCGCCGGTGAGCAGCGCGGCCAGCCACTGGTCGGTGAGTTCGGCCAGGGCGGAACGGCGCGGCGGCCCGGACCGCGCCCCCTCCTGGAGGAGTCGCAGCCGGGCCGCCGCGTAGCCGCCGGGCCCCGAGTCGGTGGTGTGGGTCGTGGTCTCGAGGCTTTCCGTCAACTCGGCTCCCTGTCAGCGTGCGACTGGTTGTCCGGCTCGTGCCGGGCCCTCAGAGGGCGCCCGGGCCGCGGCCCTCGGAGGGCAGCGGCCCGGCCCCGGCCCTCAGAGGGCGTCCGGGCCGCGCTCCCCGGTGCGGACCCGGACGGCGGTCTCGACGGGGACGCTCCAGACCTTGCCGTCCCCGATCTTTCCGGTGCGCGCGGCCTTGACCACGACATCGACGAGGTCATCGGCGTCCTCGTCCTCGACCAGCACCTCTATGCGGACCTTGGGCACCAGGTCGACGGTGTACTCCGCGCCCCGGTAGACCTCGGTGTGGCCGCGCTGACGGCCGTAGCCGCTGGCCTCGGTGACGGTCAGGCCCTGGACGCCGAACGCCTGCAGCGCTTCCTTGATCTCGTCGAGCCGGTGCGGCTTCACGACTGCGGTGATGAGCTTCACGCGTCCACCTTCTTGTTGTGCGGCTTCTGCGGCGCGGACGCGCCGGTCGCGGCGGGCACCGTACTACGGGCGGATCCGCCCACCGCGCTGAAGTCATAGGCGGTCTCGGCGTGGAACGCCTGGTCGATGCCGCCGAGCTCCTCGTCCTCACTGGCCCGGAAGCCGATGGTCACGTCGATGAGCTTGGCGAGGATCCAGGAGACGACGAAGGAGTAGAGCAGCACCGTGAAGGCGCCGAGCGCCTGCTTGCCCAGCTGGGCCGCGCCGCCGACGCCATCGGTGGCCAGGACGCCGACCAGGAGGGTGCCGATGACACCGCCGACCAGGTGCACCCCGACCACGTCGAGCGAGTCGTCGTAGCCCAGCTTGTACTTGAGGCTGACGGCCCAGGAGCAGACGACACCGGCCACCAGGCCGATCACGATGGCGCCCCAGGCGTTCACCGCCGCACCCGAGGGGGTGATGGCGACCAGGCCCGCGACCGCGCCGGAGGCGGCGCCCAGTGTGGTGAACGCGCCGTGCCGGATGCGCTCGTAGGCGAGCCAGCCGAGCATCGCGACCCCGGTGGCGACCTGGGTGTTGAAGGCCATGTTGGCGGCGGTCTCGTTGGCGGCGAGGGCGGAGCCTGCATTGAAGCCGAACCAGCCGAACCACAGCAGACCGGAGCCGAGCATCACCAGCGGCAGGTTGTGCGGGCGCATCGGGTCCTTCTTGAAGCCGATGCGCTTGCCGAGCACCAGGGCCACGGCCAGGCCCGCGGCGCCCGCGTTGATGTGGACCGCCGTGCCGCCCGCGAAGTCGATGACCTCCTTCTTGAACAGCCAGCCGTCGGCCTGCCAGACCCAGTGGGCCACCGGGAAGTAGACGACCGTGGTCCACAGGGTGATGAACAGTGCCCAGGCGCCGAATTTGACGCGGTCGGCGACGGCTCCGCTGATCAGCGCGGGGGTGATCACCGCGAACATCAGCTGGAAGAGAGCGAAGGCCAGCACCGGGATCGCGTCGGGCTTCTCGCCCCACAGCGACGTCGGCTCGATGCCCTTGAAGCCGATGTGGTCGAGATTGCCCAGCAGCCCGCCGCCGATGTCATCGCCGAAGGTGAGCGAGTAGCCGAACAGCACCCACAGCAGCGAGACGACGCCGAGCGAGATGAAGGACATCATCAGCATGTTCAGGGCGCTCTTCACCCGCACCATGCCGCCGTAGAAGAAGGCCAGGCCGGGGGTCATCAGCATCACGAGCGCGGCGCTGATCAATACGAACGCGGTATTTGCGCCATTCAATGTGGACGTCTCCTCGAAACGACGGCCCGTGCGGGCAGGACATCGGGGGGCCGGTATTCGCCTCGAGGTTGGCGCAGCACCGTTTCAGCCGATGCCGCCCGATGTTTCACCGCAGTGACGAAGGCCGCGGGAGTGTTACGTGCCGATGAACCGCGGCTGTCAGGGCGGAGCCCTCCGTTACCGTGTCGCAACCACCGCCGGGACCGCTCAGACGGCCTGGCCGGGCCCCGCGGCTCCCGGGGTGTCGGGCATGAGGGTGGCCAGCCGCTCGCCGAGATCGGCGACCTGAGGCACGTCGCCGAACTGGCGCACCGCCGTGTCCACGGTCTTGCGCAGCCGGTTGTTGACCCGCTCCGAGCGCACCCGCTTGGCGAGCGGCAGCGCCTGGCGGGCGACCTCGGCGGCCTGCTCTGGCTCCTTCTGGAGGAGATGGACGGTGGCCATGCCGATCAGGTTGAGCGCATACGAACGCTGGGGGCCCGCGTCGTTCTCCGTCTCCTGGCCGAAGAGCTTCACGGCCTGGCGCATCACCGGGTCGGCCATCTTGGCGTAGGTGGGGCTGCGGCCGGCGACATAGGCGAGATCGCGGTAGGAGTGGGCGTTCTCCGCATTGAGCTCGGCCTCGGAGAAGAAGCGGATCCAGTCCGGGTCGCAGTCGCCCTTGGCGCAGTCGGCGAAGGTGTCCTCGGCCATCTTCACCGCGCGGTGGCATTTGCTGGGCTGGCCCATATTGGCGTAGGCGCGGGCCTCCATCGCATACAGCATGGCCTGGGTGCGCGGGGTGGCGTTCTCCCTGCTGCCGTACTGCGCGAGGTGGATCAGCTCCAGCGCGTCGTCGGGCCGGCCGACGTGAATCATCTGGCGGCTCATACCGGAGAGGATGTACGAGCCGAGGGGGCGGTCCCCGGACTCCTTGGCGGCGTGGAGGGCGAGCACGAAGTACTTCTGCGCGGTGGGCTGGAGCCCGATGTCATAGCTCATCCATCCGGCGAGCTGGGCGAGCTCGCCCGCGACCTTGAACAGCCGCCGGGAGACCGCCTCCGGATGCGGCTCCTGGAGCAGGTCGGTGACCTCGTGCAACTGGCCGACCACCGCCTTGCGGCGCAGCCCGCCGCCGCACTGGGCGTCCCAGGCGCGGAACATCACGATGGTGGACTCCAGCAGCTCCAGCTCGGGCTCGGAGAGCCGGGAGACCCGGCGCGCGCGCCCGCCGTCCGCCGCCTTGGCGCCGCCGGGCCGTCCGCTCGTGGAGGGCACCAGCCAGCGCTGCATGGGCTCGATGAGGGCGGGGCCCGCGGACAGCGAGAGCGAGGTGCCGAGGAAGCCGCGGCGGGCGAGCATCAGGTCACTACGGGAGAACTCGCCGATCAGCGCCACGGTTTCGGGCCCGGCCCAGGGAAGATCCACACCGGACACGGACGGTGACCGGTGGACGGCGCGCAGCCCGACGTCCTCGATGCCCACCACACAGCCGAAGCGCTCGGAGAACAACTCCGAGAGAATCTGCGGAATCGGCTCCCGGGGCTGCTCGCCGTCCAGCCAGCGGCGCACCCGCGAGGTGTCCGTGCTGATGTGGTGGGCGCCTAACTGCCGTGCTCTGCGGTTGACTTGGCGCGCCAGCTCCCCCTTCGACCAGCCGCTGCGCACGAACCACGACTGCAATTGCGCATTGGGGCGCTTCCCAGCACCGCCGCCGCTGTCGCCCACCCGGAACGCCCCCATCCCACGAATCTTCCCGAACCGCCACCAGAATGCCTTCTGTCACGGTCAGTTGTCCCCGGGATGCGACGTATCAACCGTCCCGACAGGGAACCGCCTCATGCCAGGGGCATGTACCGATCCGTACTCCGCCCGTCGTCAGCTCGCGTTCGAGCGAGCACCACATCCAGGGACTGTGCACTGAAAGTAATCCTACGATCACGCCTCCGGCGAGGCGGTTCCCGAAAACGCCACCATTCGCCACCCCTTCGAATGAACCCGGTTGCCGGTTCGCACGATTCACTTGACACCGGGGCGACGGGAAACAGGTGAAGGGGTGCAAGCGGGGGCGCACGGGTCGCGCCTCACCACCTCCGTCACATCGGAGCGCACTCTGCCGCGCCTCATCGACGACGGAGCGTCATCGCGACGTTCCGGCTCGTAACCATCCAGAGCGGGACCCGTTGGAGGGGGCATGGGCTTCACGATCGGCGGCAACCGGGACATGCGGTCCGGCTCACGGCGCCGCGGCCGTACGTCCGAGTCCACGACGGTGGCGGAGTACACCGGTCTGTGGGGCTGGGACGTAGTACCGGGCGCGCGGGCGGCACGGAGCTCGGGGGGCGGCAGAAACGAATGTTCATGCGGTGACCACGGCTGTCCCTCCCCCGGCGCGCATCCGCTCTCCTTCGCCCCCGGCGTCCCGGCGGGCGCCACGCTGGACGCCGCCGCGGCCGCGTGGGAGCAGGTCCCGGGGGCGGCCGTGCTGCTGCCCGTCGGCCGCTCGTTCGACGTCCTGGAGGTCGCGGAGTACGCGGGCGGACACGCGCTGGTCCGGCTGGAGCGGATGGGGCTGCCCCTCGGCCCGGTGGCCGTCACCCCGCACGGACGCGCCCAGTTCTTCGTCGCCCCCGGCGCCGCCGCCGAACTCCCGGAGCTGCTGTACCGCATGGGCTGGGACGACGCCGACCTCGATCTGCGCTGTCTGGGCCCGGGCGACCACATCACCGCCCCTCCCTCTGACCTCGGCGGCCTCGGACCGGTCCGCTGGCTGCGCCCGCCGACCCTCGACACCGCGGGCCGCCCGCCGCACGCCCGGCTGGTCCTGGGCACCCTCGCCTATCTGAGCCACCGGGCCGGGGCCTGAGACAGCTCTCCTCTTACCCGAGCGCCCCGTACGCGAGGGCTGTCTCTCGACGCCCCGTACGCGGACGCTGTGAAAGCCGTACACGAACGCCGGACGGGCCGGGAGTCAACCCCGGCCCGTCCGGCGCGATACGGGTGATCCCCCCACCACGGCCTCAGCCGCCGATCAGCGCGTCGACGAACGCCTCCGGCTCGAACGGCGCGAGATCGTCCGCGCCCTCGCCCAGCCCCACCAGCTTGACCGGGACCTTCAGCTCACGCTGGACCGCGACGACGATGCCGCCCTTGGCGGTGCCGTCCAGCTTGGTCAGCACGATGCCGGTGATGTCCACGACCTCCGCGAACACCCGCGCCTGCACCAGGCCGTTCTGCCCGGTCGTGGCGTCGAGGACCAGCAGCACCTCGTCCACCGCGCCGTGCTTCTCCACGACCCGCTTGACCTTGCCCAGCTCGTCCATCAGACCGGTCTTGGTGTGCAGCCGCCCGGCGGTGTCGATCAGGACGACATCCGCGCTCTCCGCGATGCCCTCCTTCACCGCGTCGAAGGCGACCGACGCCGGGTCGCCGGCCTCCGGACCCCGGACCGTACGGGCGCCGACCCGCTCGCCCCAGGTCTGCAGCTGATCGGCGGCAGCCGCGCGGAAGGTGTCGGCCGCGCCCAGCACCACGGACTTGCCGTCGGCGACGAGCACCCGGGCCAGCTTGCCGGTCGTGGTGGTCTTACCGGTGCCATTGACGCCGACGACCATGACGACGCCCGGCTTCTCCTCGCCGTTCGCGCCCACACCGCTCTCGGTGTGCACCGAACGGTCGGCCTCGGTGCCGATGAGGCGCAGCAGCTCCTCACGCAGCAGAGCGCGCAGCTCCTCGGGGCTACGGGTGCCGAGCACCCGGACGCGCTCCCGCAGCCGCTCGACCAGCTCCTCGGTCGGCGCCACACCGACGTCGGCGGTCAGCAGCGTGTCCTCGATCTCCTCCCAGGTCTCGTCGTCGAGGTGCTCCCGGGACAGCAGCGTCAGCAGCCCCTTGCCCAGAGTGGTCTGGGAGCGGGACAGCCGGGCGCGCAGCCGGACCAGCCGACCGGCGGTCGGCTCCGGGACCTCGATCGGCGGGACCTCGGGCGGGGCGGCTGCGGGTGCCTCCGCGGCCGGGGCCTCGGTCCCCGGAAGGTCCACCTCCTCGATGGTTCTGCGTGGTTCCTCACGCGGGGTTTCGGCCTCCTCGCCGACGTGCGGCTCGGCGGGCGGCGCGGTGACGGTGGGGCTGCTGGGCGGGGGCGGGGGCAGCCGCTTCTTCTTGCGGCCGCTGATCACGAGCCCGCTGATCGCGGCGACCGCGACCACAGCGATGACTACGGCAAGGATGAGGTATTCCATAACGCCCCCCAGTATCAGCCACGAGGGGGAGCGAGTCATTCGCCTCCCAGCCCGGCCTGCCGGGCGCGCACGATCGCCTGGGCGCGGTCGCGCACTTGGAGCTTGGCGAAGATCGAGCCGACGTGATTGCGCACCGTCTTGTCGGTGACCACCAGCCGCTGGGCGATCTGCCGGTAGCCGAGACCGGCCGCGAGCAGGTCCAGCACCTCCCGCTCCCGGGCCGTCAGAGTCGGGAACGCCTCCTTGGCGGACGCCGAACCCGAGGCCCCGACCAGCGCACCGAGCCGCTCGGCCATCCGCGGGCTGAAGACCGCGCCCCCGCGCGCCACGGTGTGCAGCGCCCGCAGGATCTCGTCCCGGCCCGCGCCCTTGAGCAGATAGCCGCGGGCCCCCGCGCGCACGGCGGCCAGCAGGCTGTCGTCGTCCTCGGACATCGTCATGACCAGCACCCGGATCTCGGGGTGATCGCACAGAATCCGCCGTGTCGCCTCCAGACCGGACCGGCCCGGCAGCCCGAGATCCATCACCACCAGATCCGGACCGGTGCGCACGGCCTCGGCTATCGCCCCGTCCGCACAGGCCGCCTGACCGACCACGGCGAACGCGTCATCGAGATTGACGGCGGCGGCCAGACCCTCGCGGAAGAGGGGGTGATCGTCCACCAGCAGTACCCGCCACTGCGGCACGCTCTGTAGCTCCTTATCTTTTTTAGGTTCGGTTCGCCTCCGGGGCGCCTTAGTCGCTGTCGACGGTCGACGTGCTCGGTCGCTCGTTCCCCGCTCCCTGCGCGCGTCTCCCCTTCGACGGCGACGCGCCCCTTCGGCTCGCCCCCAGCTACCGCTGGGAGGTGCCCCCAGCCGGAAGACCCCAGCCCCCGATGCGCTACGGCGGCCTTCGGCTAAGCCAGTCCACGGCGACGCCCGGCCGCACGCCCCCAGCGCCCGGAAGCTCCATGCCGCCCTAAGGCGCCCGGCTCATCGGTCTGCTTGTCCTGAGCAGTGCCCGGCACGCCTCGTGCCCCGTGGGCTTCCGGTGCTCCTCGGGGTTCCCGTGTTCGCCCGGTCCGGCGAGCGGCAGCACCGCGTGCACCACCGTGCCGGTCGCCGATCCGGCCACCGAGCAGGAGCCGCCGATCTCCTCGGCCCGTTCGGTGACCGACGCGAGGCCGACCCCGGGCACCGCGGTCTCGCGCAGCCCGCTCCCGTCGTCGGTGACCTTGACCTCCAGGGTGTCCGGGCCCGCGGTCAGCTCGACGCTCACCTGGCGCGCCCTGGCGTGTCGTACGGCGTTGGTCAGCGACTCCGCCGCGATCCGGTACGCGGCCGTCTCGACGCCGGGCGACAGCGGGGGCAGCGCCGCGGGGAGGCTGGCCACGCTGACCCGTAGCCCGGCGACGCCCAGCCGGTGCGCCAGGTCCCGGACCGCACCGGCCAGTCCGCGCTCGGCCAGTGCGGCCGGGGCCAGGCCCGCCGTGATCCGCCGCACCTCGACCAGCGCCTCGGCGAGCGTCTCGGCGGCCTCGCACAGCTGCGGGGTGGCGGGGTGGCCGGGCGGACAGGAGGTCTGCGCGATGTCCAGGCGCAGCCTTACGGCGGCCAGTTGGGGGCCGAGCCCGTCGTGGATCTCCCGGCGCAGCCTGCGGCGCTCCTCTTCGCGGGCGAGCACCAGCCGCTCCCGGGCGGCCTGGGCCTCCTCGGCCAGGCGCAGCGCGGCGAGCGCGGGGGCGGCCTGGTCGGCGAGGAGGGAGAGCAGCCCGCTGTCGCGTTCCGCCGGGGTGCCGGAGCCGTCGCGGGAAACCTCAAGGCGACCGACGGTGCGGCCGTGGTGGCGCAGCAGGAACGTCTGAACCGGGCCGGTCAGCTGGGCACCCTCGGAGGCCAGCCGCCGGGGCCCCGCGCGGGTGTCGACGCTGACGGCGGCGCCCGAGACGCCGAGGTCCTCCACGGCGCTGCGGCAGATCTGCTGGGGCACCTCGCCGGGGTGGGGGGCCTGTTGCAGCCGTACGGCGAGGGCGCTCACGGCTTCGTGCGGGCGGGCCCGGGGCCCGTAGAAGGCGCGCTCGACGCAGAGGGTGAGCCAGCGGGCGCTGGGCCGCAGCCCCCAGCCCAGCACCAGGGCGCACCCGGCGGTGACGGTGGTGGCCCCGCTCCGCACGGAGGGGAGTCCGGCCTGGACGGCGACGACCGCGCAGACCACCACGGCGGCCAGTGAGGTGAGCACGAAGGCGCGGGCGAGGCGGTGGCTGGTGGAGCGGTCCAGCCGCCATATGCCGGTGCGGGCGACGCCGAGGCAGATCGCGGCGGCCCATACGGCGCTGCCGACGGTGCGGGTCACGATGGTGGGCACGCCCTCGCCCCACTGGGACAGGAGGAGCGAGACGCAGGCGGGATAGGCGGTGGCCAGCAGCGCCCAGTCGCGCCGCTCGGCGCCGCGTGAGAGGGCGGCGCGGCAGCACAGGGCGGCGGTCACGGCCGCCGCGACGCTGCGCAGCACCCAGGGTTCGGCCTCGGCGTAGGTGTCGAGGTGGTCGAAGGCCCACTGGCCGCCCGCGGTGGCGAACGCCGGGTTGAGCACGGAGCCCACCCGGGGCTCGCTGATCAGCCACAGCCCCGCGTACCCGAGCCAGTAGCCGGACGCGCCCAGGCTGATCACCCACCACTGCCACCGCCGACGCCCGCCCCGCGGAAACAGCCACAGCGGCAGCAGCAGTACGGTCAGCGGGCGGCAGGCCATCTTGGCGGCGGCGAGCAGCAGGGACAGTACGGCGCCCGTGGTGCCCAGGTCGGCCAGGCCCAGCAGACCGGCCGCGGCCGACGGCAGCAGCCACAGGCCGCCGGCCACCAGCAGGACGCCGCCGTAGCGCCGGGCCTCGCGCTCGGCCAGCAGCAGCACTCCGACGCCCAGCACCGGGACGCCCACGGCGACCCGGGTCAGCACGGTGGCGCCCCGGGGGTGGGGATAGGCGAGCGCGAGCCACTGGTCGTTGACCCTCAGCATCCCGGCCACCCATCCGGCCAGGACCACCACGATCAGTGCCGATACCCCGCCCGCGGCGCGCACGGCGCGGTCCTTCGGCAGTGCGGCATGTCGCATCTCAGCCGGCGGCCGGCCCGGCGGTCAGGGCGTGCGCCGCGCCGGGGCCGCT
Organism: Streptomyces sp. NPDC007875; assembly: GCF_042868035.1. NCBI lineage: Bacteria > Bacillati > Actinomycetota > Actinomycetes > Kitasatosporales > Streptomycetaceae > Streptomyces > Streptomyces sp. NPDC007875. Next base: position 131,680 of record NZ_JBIADZ010000001.1, read on the forward strand.
TCTGGCCCACAGCGTGACGTAGTTGTCGTTGCGGCCGGGGCGGCACTTGTACTCGTTCCACTTGTGCCGCTCGATGCCCGCCTTACCCGCGCGCTTGCAGGCCGCGGTGGTGTCGTAGTGCCCCGCCTCCCGCCAGGCGGTGTCCTCGGACGTGGCGGCCGGGGAGGAGGCGGTGGCGGGTGAGGCGGCCGCGGTCCACACGACGGCCCCGGCGCTCAGGCCGAGTGCGATCGCCGTGCGGATTCGGGTAGGGCGCATGGTCGTTCTCCTTGGTCTCGCCCGAGCCCTACCCGCCGCAGCGGCCGTGAAGTGCGCGGATGCCGCGCCCCACCCGAACCGGTGACCTCCTAGCACCCCCGTTCCGTATCCCGTCGGCGGCGCCGGGGCCGGATGCTCACCACACGAGCACCAGGACGGCGACGGCGATCGTCTCGGCCTCTTCGTAAGGCAGTCCGAAGCGCATCAGGGCGAGCATGATGGGCTGCGCCGCCCAGACCTCCAGCGTGTCCAGGAAGTCGGCGAGCCGGTGTGCGTACCGGCGCACCATCGCGGTTTCGCGGGGGCTCAGCCGGCTGAGCAGCTTGGCCAGCAGCGCGCCCCCGTGGTGCAGGGCGGTCACCAGCAGCCGCTGCCGGATGAGCCGCGCGGCCTCGGGGTCCGGGGCGGCGCCGGAGAAGAGCGCGGCCTTGGCGGATTCCAGGTCCCCGGGGTCGCCCGCGGTCAGCCGGACCCGGACGATGAGGTCGTCGATGTCGGCCGCGGTGATGAGTGATTCCCCCGTGCTGATTGTCACGCACCCCTCCTCAGTTGGCGTTGTGGGCTGCGGCCCATGGGGCGGGCCGACCCTTACGATCGGCCGCCCCGCGTCCCAGGCACATGAGTCATCCGTCCCGGCCGCGCCCGGGCGGTGGGCCGAACGGCCCATGCGGGTGGCGATTTGACGATCCGTCAGCTACGGTCCGGCTGCCGCATCCGCGACGAAGGAGGACATCCGCCATGCCGGTCACGGTCGTACGCCTCAACCTCGTCGATCCCGACGCGACCCCGCGCAGCCTGTCCGAGCGGTACCGTGCCGCCCTCGAGATGGCGGCCTTCGCCGATGAGCGGGGCATCTCCACCCTCCAGACCGAGGAGCACCACGGCTCCCCCGACAACTGGCTGCCCGCCCCGCTCCCCTTCGCGGGCACGCTGCTGGGCGCCACCCGCCGGATCACCGTCACCCTCTCGGCGCTGATCGCGCCGCTGTACGACCCGCTGCGGCTCGCCGAGGACCTCGCCGTGCTGGATCTGGCCGGCGGCGGGCGGCTGATCACGGTGGCGGGGATCGGCTACCGGCCGGAGGAGTACACGGCCCAGGACAAGGACTGGAAGCGGCGCGGCGCGCTGCAGGACGAGGCGCTGGAGACGCTGCTCGCGGCCTGGACGGGCGAGCCCTTCGACTACCGGGGCCGCACCGTCCGGATCACCCCGCGCCCGTACACCCGGCCGCATCCGCCGCTGCTGGTCGGCGGCAGTTCGCAGGCGGCGGCCCGCCGGGCGGCCCGCCTCGGGCTGCCGTTCTTCCCGAGCGCGCATCTGCCGGAGTTGGAGGCGTACTACCACGCACGGCGGGCGGAGTACGGCACCGAGGGCTGGTGCCTGATGCCGCCGGCGGCCACCCCGTTGCTGCATCTGTCCGAGGACCCCGACCGGGCCTGGGCACGGTACGGCACCCATCTGCTGTACGAGGCGCGCAGGTATGCCTCCTGGCAGCAGGGCACGGTGCGCTCGGCGGTGCGCTCACGGGCCGAGGACGCGGAGGCGCTGCGCCGCGAGGGCGTCTATCGCATCGTGACCCCCGAGGAATGCGTCGCGTACGCGGCGGAGGGCGGCGAGATGGCGAGCCTGGTGCTCCATCCGCTGTGCGGGGGGATGCCGGTCGAGGAGGGCTGGCGGTCCCTGCGGCTGTTCGCGGAACGAGTGCTGCCCCGCCTCAAGGACTGAGGCGGGGCAGTTCTCCTGTGCGAGGAGTGGGCGGCGGGGGGGTTAGCCCATCTCCTCCAACGCCTTGCCCTTGGTCTCCGGCACCCACTTGAGGATGAACGGGATCGAGAGCAGGGCGAAGGCTGTGTACATGACGTACGTGGCCGACAGGTTCCATTCCGACAGGCTCGGGAAGCTGGCGGTGATGGCCCAGTTGGCGATCCACTGGGCGGAGGCGGCGACACCGAGGGCCGCGGCGCGGATCTTGTTCGGGAACATCTCGCCGAGCAGGACCCAGACCACCACACCCCACGAGAGGGCGAAGAAGAGCACGAAGGCGTGGGCGGCGATCAGCGCGAGGACGCCCTGGGCGTGCGGCAGCTTGCCGTCGACCAGGTGGGCCGAGAAGGCCCAGGCCACCAGGCCGAGGGAGACGGCCATGCCCACGGAGCCGATGAGCGCGAGCGGCTTGCGGCCGATCCGGTCGACGAAGATCATCGCGATCACGGTGCCGAGGATGTTGATGATCGACGTGGTGAAGGAGTAGAAGAACGAGCTGCTCGGGTCGACGCCGACGGACTGCCACAGCGTCGAGGAGTAGTAGAACGCCACGTTGATGCCGACGAGCTGCTGGAATACCGAGAGCCCGATGCCGATCCAGACGATGGGCAGCAGACCGAACCGGCCGCCGAGGAGGTCCTTGAAGGTGGACTTCTCCTCACTGCGCATGGCCCGGTCGATCTCGGCGACCCGCACATCGAGGTCGACGGTCTTGCCCTCGACCTCTTCGAGAACCTGCTTGGCCTGCTCGGTCCGGCCGACGGAGATCAGGAAGCGGGGCGACTCGGGGATGGCGAAGGACAGCAGCCCGTAGAGGACGGCGGGGATGACCATGACGCCGAGCATCCACTGCCAGGCCTCCAGGCCGGCGATCTGGCCGCGCTGGTCGCCGTCGGCGAGGTTGAGGATGCCCCAGTTGACGAGCTGGGAGATGGCGATGCCGACGACGATCGCGGCCTGCTGGAACGAGGCGAGCCGGCCACGGTAGGCGGGCGGGGCGACCTCGGCGATGTAGGCCGGGCCGATCACCGAGGCCATGCCGATGCCGATACCGCCGAGCACCCGCCACATCGCCAGGTCCCACAGCGAGAAGGGCAGCGCCGAACCGACCGCGCTGATCGTGAAGAGGGCGGCGGCGATCTGCATGACGCGGATCCGGCCGATCCGGTCGGCTATCCGGCCCGCGGTGGCGGCGCCGATGGCCGAGCCGATCAGGGCGATGGCCACGACCTGGGCGAGGGCCGCGGAGCCGATGTCGTACTTGCCCCGGATGGCTTCGACCGCTCCGTTGATCACCGAGCTGTCGTAGCCGAAGAGAAAGCCACCCATCGCGGCGGCGGCGGTGATGAAGATGACATGGCCGAGGTGATCCGGCTGGGCCTTGCGGCCCTCGGCTCCCTCTGCCTGCACGGTGGTGGACAACGTGAACTCCTGACGCCCGTCCGGCAACGCTGCCGGACGTGGGGGGACGGCTGGCCCTTCCAGCGGAGGCTGCTGAGGCGTCGACCACCACTTGAAGGTAAAAGCAATGTTGCAGAGACTATTCCTTCAAGTTTCGAAGTCAAGAGAGTGTGACGAAGAAATCGTTCCAGCACGGCGACATGCAGCAGCATGTCTTGACTTCAAGTATTGAATCGGTCACCGCAGGCGCTGGCTGATGACCTTTGAGACACCGTCACCCTGCATGGAGACGCCGTACAGCGCGTCGGCGACCTCCATCGTCCGCTTCTGGTGCGTGATCACGATCAGCTGGGAAGCCTCCTGCAGCTCCTGCATGATCCGGATCAGCCGCTGCAGATTGGTGTCGTCGAGCGCCGCCTCGACCTCGTCCATCACATAGAACGGGCTCGGCCGCGCCTTGAAGATCGACACCAGCAGTGCCACGGCCGTCAGCGAACGCTCACCGCCCGACAGCAGCGACAGCCGCTTGACCTTCTTGCCCGGCGGCCGGGCCTCCACGTCCACGCCCGTGGTCAGCATGTTCTCGGGGTCGGTCAGCACCAGCCGCCCCTCCCCGCCCGGGAACAGCCGCGAGAAGACGCCCTCGAACTCGCGCGCCGTGTCCCGGTACGCCTCCGTGAAGACCTGCTCGACCCGCTCGTCGACCTCCTTGACCACCTGCAGGAGATCGGCCCGGGTCTTCTTGAGGTCCTCCAGCTGCTCGCTCAGGAACTGATGCCGCTCCTCCAGCGCCGCGAACTCCTCCAGCGCCAGCGGATTGACCTTGCCGAGCTGCTGGTACGCGCGCTCCGCGGCCTTCAGCCGCTTCTCCTGCTGCGCCCTCACATACCGCACCGGCTGGTTGCGCGGATGCTCGGGATCCTCCGGCAGCACCTCGCCCTCGGCGGGCGGGGAGGGCGGGACGAGCTGGTCGGGGCCGTATTCGGCGATCAGCCCGGCCGGTTCGACGCCCAGCTCCTCCAGCGCCTTGCTCTCCAGCTGCTCGATCCGCATCCGCTTCTCCGCCCCCAGCACCTCGCCCCGGTGCACCGAGTCGGTCAGCTTGTCCAGCTCGCTCTTGAGGTCACGCCCCAGGCCGCGGGCGGTGTCCAGCTCCCGCTCGCGCGCGGCCTTGGCGCGCTCCGCGGCGTCCCGCTCCTGCCCGGCCCGTACCAGCGACACCTCGACATGGGCGAGCAGCTGGCGGGCGCCGGAGGCCACGGCGGAGGCCACCTGGGCCTCATGGCGCAGCCGGGCGCGCAGCTGCTCGGCACGGGCCCGGGCCTCGCGCTCGGCGCGCGCGCCCCGGTCGAGCGCGTCGGCCCGCCCCGCGAGCCCCTTGACGCGCTCCTCATGCGTACGGACCTGGAGCCGCGCCTCCATCTCGGTCTGCCGGGCGTTGGCACCGTCGGCCGCGAGCCGGTCCCGTACGGAGGTGTCGGGCTCTTCCTCGCCCGGTTGCTCCTCCGCCACAGCCAGCCGCTCGGCCAGCTCCTCCGCCTCCTCGGTCGCCCGCTCCAGCGCCTCCTCGGCCCTGGCGACGGCCGCGGCCGACCGCTCGGCCTCCCCCGCGGCCCCGCGCGCCTGCCCGGCCAGCCGGCCCAGCGACTGCGCGACCCGCGACTTCTCCCGGTCCGCCGCGCTCCGGCGGCCCGCCAGCTCCTCGACGAGCGCCAGGCACTCGGCCCGCCGCTCCTGCGCCGCGCGCTGTGCCCCGGCCAGCTCCTCGCACCGTACGGCGAGCCGCTCGAGCTCCGCGGCCGCCTCGTCGACGGACGCCTGCACCTCCAGCAGCGTGGGCGCCCCGGCCGACCCGCCCTGCGCGAAGTGCGCCCCGAGCAGATCGCCCTCGGCGGTCACGGTCGTCAACTCCGGCCGCCGCGTGAGCAGTTCCTCGGCCTCCTCCAGGGTCCCGACCACCACCATGCCGTCGAGCAACCGCCTTACGGCAGGCAGCAGCGCCGCGGGCCCGGCCACCAAATCCGCAACCCGCGGGGATTCTTCGGCCACCGCGGCCTTACCGGGCCCATCGCGGGTGACGGACCCCTCGGGTACGGCACCCGGCACGGTCGTCTCTCCCCCGGCGGGGTGCGGCACCCGCGCGGAAACGGCCGACGTGGACGGCCCACCGACTGCCGCGACGGTGGCACCGGGGTGTGGGGCGTCATCACCCGGCGCGGATGAGGCCGCCGCGGATTCGGAGGCGGCCTGCGGCGTGCCCGGGCCGCCGGGCCCCGACGCGGCGCCCCAGGAGTCCGCCCCGCCCGACAGTTCGCCGATCCCGCCCGGCCGAGAGCCGCCATCGGGGCCGGAGGACGCGGCCGCCGGGGCGGCGGCCGATCGCGGCGGGGTCACCTGGCCCGGCTCGCCCGGCACCGTCCCCTCGGCGCGCGTCCCCGGTACGAGCGCGGCGCCGCCCGGTGCGGGCTCACCGGAGGCGGCGCGCGGGGCGCCGGAACCGCCCGGCTCCGAGGCGGCGGCCGGGGGCTCCGCGCGATCGGGGGCGGTCGTGGTCAGGAGGAGGGCGGCCCGGCCGGCGTCGTCGGCGCGCAGGAGGCGGATCGCCTCGGCCGCCGCGCGGGGGCCGCTGACGGCGATCGCGTCGGCGGCGGCGCCCAGGGCCGCGGCGACGGGGACCTCGAAGCCCGGGGTGACGGTGAGCAGTTCGGCGGCGGGACCCAGGAGCCCGCCGAGGCGGTCGGCGGCGGCCAGCAGGGCGCCCGTGCCGTCCTTACGGCGCAGACCGAGGGCGAGGGCGTCATGGCGGGCGGAGGTTGCGGCGCGCTCACGCTCGGCGGCCGTCGCGGCCTCGCGGGCCGCGCTCAGCGCGGCCTCCGCCTCGGCCAGCTCGCGCTTGGCGGCCTCATGGCGCTCCGCCAGTTCCGCGTCGTCCGCGTCGAGTCCGTCGACCTCCGCCTTGAGTTGCTCGTACTCCTCCTGCGCGGCGACCGCCCGGGTCTGTGCCTCGTCTCGGGACGCGGCCAGCCGCTCGATCTCGGCGCGCGCCGAACCGGCCCGGCTGCGGGCCGCGTTCACCTGCCCCTGGAGCCGCGCGAGCCCTTCGCGGCGGTCCGCGATGGCGCGCGCCACGTCTTTCAGGCGGCGCTCCTCGTCGGCCAGGCTGCGCTCGAGCTCGGCCCGGTGCGCCACGGTGTCCTCCAGCGCCCGGCTCGCCGCCTCCAGGGCGGCCTCCAGCTCGGCCTCCTGCTCCCGGATGCGGGCCGCCTCGCGCTCCATGTCCTCCGGGTCGCGGCCACGCCGCTCCTCCCCGGGGGCGGAGGTGGCGCTCTTGACCCGGGCGTCCGCCAGGCTGATCGTGCCGCGCACCCGCTCGGCGAGCTGCGAGAGCTCGTACCAGGTCTGCTGGGCGTCCCGGAGCCGGGGCGCGAGCTGCCGCACCTGCTCCTCCAGCGCCGCCTCGCGCTGCTGGGCGGTCCGCAGCTCGGCCTCCGCGGCCTCCTTGCGCCGCTTGAGCTCGGCCTCGTCGGCGATCTCGGCGCGCAGCGCCTCGCGCAGAGTCACCAGGTCGTCGGCGAGCAGCCGCAGCCGGGCGTCGCGCAGATCGGCCTGGATGACGGCGGCCCGCCGGGCCACCGCGGCCTGTCGGCCGAGCGGCTTGAGCTGGCGGCGCAGCTCGTCGGTGAGGTCCTGGACCCGTGCGAGGTTGGCCTGCATGGCGTCCAGCTTCCGCAGCGCCTTCTCCTTGCGCTTGCGGTGCTTGAGGACGCCCGCGGCCTCCTCGATGAAGGCGCGGCGGCCGGTCGGGTCGGCGTGCAGCACCCCGTCGAGCTGGCCCTGCCCGACGATGACGTGCATCTCACGGCCGATGCCGGAGTCGGAGAGCAGCTCCTGGATGTCCAGCAGCCGGCAGGTGTCCCCGTTGATCTGGTACTCGCTGCCGCCGTTGCGGAACATGATCCGCGTGATGGTGACTTCGGCGTAGTCGATGGGCAGCGCGCCATCGGCGTTGTCGATCGTGAGCGAGACCTCGGCGCGGCCGAGCGGGGGACGGCCGGTGGTCCCGGCGAAGATGACGTCCTCCATCTTGCCGCCGCGCAGGGACTTGGCACCCTGTTCGCCCATGACCCAGGAAAGGGCGTCCACGACATTGGACTTGCCCGAGCCGTTGGGGCCGACGACGCAGGTGATGCCCGGCTCGAACCGGAGCGTCGTGGCGGAGGCGAAGGATTTGAACCCTCGCAGGGTCAGGCTCTTGAGATGCACGCCTTTGGACTCTACCCGCCACCCCTCTTCCGGCACCGTCCCGTGACGGTGGTGCCGCGCCCCCGTCCCGGGTTTTTCTCGGTTTCAGCAATGATCGGTTTCACCGCTGTGAGAGAGGGGCACATCAGTCGGTAAGGGTGGCTCGGAGACCACTTGGGAGACGACGAAGGGACGCCGAGGCGTCCCTTGAAGATTCTCAAGCGGCTGACGATGCAGCCCGACCGGCCCTTGGGCTGGGTCAGGCGAGCGCAGGCTCCGCCTGGGATACGTCGATGCTTTCGAGCAGCGAGTCGCCGTTGTAATGAGCGGCGGCGGACAGTGCGTCGTTCTCGGCCTGAATCCGGACGAGCTCGGATTCAAGGTCCTGGACGCGCTGCTGAAGCCGTCGCATCTCGGCGAGGACTCGGGGGTCGGAACCGCCGACGTAACCGAGAAGCGCCTTTGCCATGATGGATGGTCCTCCACACTGAGTGACCGACCGAAGCGGTCTGGGTCGTGAGGGATTTGCACCCGCGTTGCCTGCCGAATTACTACCGTGCTGCGCGGCAAACAGTTAAGGTGCGCGGGGCTTCCAGCGTCTCACCAATTGGTTTGAGGGTCAACACGATCACATGCCGACGGGGCCGCAGGGGTCGAGAGCACACGGGCGGCGGACTGTGCCCACCCCTCTCCAGAGGACCCATGGCGGTCGGGGATCTTCCGTGACACCGCAGCCTTCCACGGCGCGGCGCCGTTGGCAACCATCAGCCGATTTCTGCTCACCGTGCGCAGGGAAGGCATGGTCAGCGGGGTACCGCGGAGGATGCCTCCGGTGAGTTGATCAACGGATTTCGAAGGTGCCGTAACCACCGCGCGGTGTGTCCCAGATCTCGGTGATTCCCTCGACTTTCCCGGGCGTGTCGCCATCCCGGAGCCATTCGAGCAGCTGTTCGCATTCCGTACGCGGGCCCTCCGCGACCACCTGCACCCGCCCGTCGGCGAGGTTGGAGGCAAAGCCGACGAGGGCCCCGATGCGCAGCGCGTTGGCCCGGGTGTACCAGCGGAAGCCGACGCCCTGGACGTGGCCGCGGACCCACACGGTGAGGCGGACTCTCTCGTTCATACGCGCACGCTAACCCCACGCGCGAGCAGGCGCTAAACCATCCAATTAGCCACTGCGCACGCGCGTTGGGGCCCGAATGGCGTACAGTCCCGGCTCAACGAGACTCACCCACACGAGTGATACATGGCTCGCACACACGAGTGACACATTTCGAGCGACTTTTGACGCCGAGAAAACAAGGAAGGCAGGAGATGGGCCGCCATCGACGATCTGCCCCCGGGGCCGTGGCGCACGACGCCGTCGCAGGCCGCCACCGGGGACCGCACCGGAGCCCCCTCGCTCCGGTCCGGACCGGACTGTTGGGCGTGTCCGCCGCCGTCGCGGTTGGCGCGGTGGCGATGGCCTCCGGACTCGTTCCGGGAGACGGCTACAAATTGGGCGGGGGCAATGACTCCGCCGGACAGGTCCAGGCGGGCGGTCCCACCGACTCGGGCCTGGAGACACAGGGCTCGCAGTCCGCGGCCCCCACCGGCCGCAGCTCGGTACCGCCCAGCCGTGGCGATGACCGCCCTCACGCACCCTCCACAACTCCCTCCAAGACCCCTTCCAAGCCCTCCAGCTCGCCTTCCACCACACCGCCGGAGCAGCCGGGGTCCTCCGCCCCCGCCGGGAACGGCGGAAAGGGCGGAAACGGCAAGGGCGGCAACGGCAAGGGCGGCTCCAAGGGCGGCTCCAAGGGCGGCGGGCACGGGAAGCCGTCCCGTACGCCCACGACGGAACCGACCGCACCCGCGCCTCCCGCGGAGTCGGCCGACCGCGAGACCGCCTCGGAGACCGAGGTCCTCACTCTCGTCAACGAAGAGCGGGAGAAGGCCGGCTGCGCCCCCGTGACGGCCGACCCCAAACTCGCCCAGTTGGCCGAGGACTTCAGCGAGGACATGTCCCTGCGCCAGTTCTTCGACCACATCAGCCCCGACGGCGAGAGCCCCTGGGACCGCGCCGAGAGCGCGGGCATCCTGGACCTGGGTGGGGAGAACATCGCCCGCGGCCAGTCGGACGCACAGGCGGTCATGGACTCCTGGATGAACAGCTCCGGCCACCGCGCCAACATCCTCAACTGCTCGTTCAAGCGACTGGGCGTCGGCACCCACTTCGGCACCGGCGGCCCCTGGTGGACCCAGGACTTCGGCTACTGAGCCCCTGAGCGGGCAACCACAGCCCGTCACCCGCCGAGCCCGGGGCGTACCCACACGCCCCGGGCTTCGCATGCGCCCACAGCTGCATACTCACCAAGCGAAAGCGCAGCCCTGGAGTCAGCGCTGAGTGCGCGTATGGTGTGTGCATGGACTGTGAACGCACTGGCGCGGTGTCCTCCACGGTGGACGCGGAGAGCCTGGCCTTCGACGTGTTCGCCCGCGCCTGCCCCTCGCGCGGCACGCTGGAGCATGTCACCGGAAAATGGGGCGGCCTCATCCTGGGCGCGCTCCACGAGGGCACCTTCCGCTTCAACGAGCTGCGGCGGCGGGTCGACGGCGTCAGCGAGAAGATGCTGTCCCAGACGCTGCACGCGCTGGAGCGCGACGGCCTGGTGCACCGCGAGGCCCAGCCGACCAACCCGCCCCGCGTGGACTACCGGCTGACCCCGCTGGGCAGCGCGGTCGCCGAGCGGCTGCTGGCCCTGATCAATCTCGTCGAGGACCGGATGCCCGAGGTGCTGAGCGCCCAGGAGCGCTACGACACCGTGCGCGCCGAGAGCGGCGAGGCGGCCGGGCGGGACGCGATGGCCGGGCGCGGCGGGCGCTGACAGCGCGGGCAGAAGTAGCTGGAGCGGTTCATCCAGGGGCGGCGGCGCATCGCGGTGCCGCAGCGGCGGCACGGCTCGTCCTCGCGGCCGTACGCGTCCAGGGAGCGCTCGAAGTACCCCGACTCGCCGTTCACATTGACGTAGAGGCTGTCGAAGCTGGTGCCGCCGACGGCCAGCGCCGCGGTCATCACCTCGCGCACATGGCCGAGGAGTTCGGCTGCGCGCGGGCGGGCGAGGGTCGCGGTCGGCCGGTCGTAGTGCAGCCGGGCGCGCCACAGCGCCTCGTCGGCGTAGATGTTGCCGACCCCGCTGATCAGCGACTGGTCCAGCAGGGCGCGCTTGATCGTGGTGCGGCGGCGGCGCAGCGCGGTGTGGAAGGCCGCCTCGTCGAAGGCGGGGTCCAGCGGGTCGCGGGCGATGTGCGCGATGGCGTCCGGCAGCCCCTCCAGGTCGCCGGGGACGGTGTCGTGCAGTGAGAGCCCGCCGAAGGTGCGCTGGTCGACGAAGCGCAGCTCGGTGCCCGCGTCGTCGGCGAAGCGGACCCGGATGCGCAGATGCTTCTCGTCGGGTGCCTCGGCCGGCTGGACCAGCAGCTGCCCGCTCATCCCGAGATGGGCCAGGATCGACTCGGCGGCGGCGTCATCGTCGAACGGCAGCCACAGGTACTTGCCGCGGCGGCGGACGATCCCGGTGCGGCGGCCCCTGAGCCGGGCCGCGAAGTCCTCCGCGCCGCCGAGGTGGCGACGGACCGCGCGCGGATGCAGCACCTGGACCTCGGCGACCGTACGGCCGCTGACCCAGCGCTCCAGTCCGCGGCGGACCACCTCGACCTCGGGCAGCTCGGGCAACGGGGGCCTCCTTGGCCTTGAGCCCTCACCGCCCCCGGGCGGAACGGCCGGGCGGGCCGTCCGCCACGGGGGCGGTGAGGGGTGTTACGGACGTGACGGACGGTACGGGGAAGGCCGATCAGCGTGCCGAGGAGGCCGTGTCGGCGGTGGCTCCGCCGTCCGCCGCCGTGGTGGCGGTTCCGGCGTCGGCCGCCTTGGCCTTCGCCTGAGCCTCGTCGGCAGCCGCGCGAATCGCGCGCCAGGCGGCCTCGGCCGCCTGCTGCTCGGCTTCCTTCTTGCTGCGGCCGGTGCCGGTGCCGTACGCGACACCACCGACGCGGGCAGCAGCCGTGAAGGTCTTCTCGTGGTCGGGACCCGTCTCGGAGACCAGGTACTCCGGGACCCCGAGACCCTCGGTGGCGGTCAGCTCCTGGAGGCTGGTCTTCCAGTCCAGGCCGGCGCCGAGGTTCGAGGACTTCTCGATCAGCGGGTCGAAGAGCCGGTGCACCAGCTCGGCGGCAGCGTCGAGCCCCCGGTCGAGATAGACCGCGCCGATCACCGCTTCAAGGGTGTCGGCGAGGATGGAAGCCTTGTCCCTGCCCCCGGTGCCCTCTTCGCCCCGGCCGAGCCGGATGAAGGCGCCGAGGTCCAGACCGCGGCCCACTTCCGCGAGCGCGCGCGAGTTCACCACCGCGGCCCGCAGCTTGGCCAGCTGGCCCTCGGGCAGGTCGGGGTGGATGCGGTACAGCGTATCGGTGACCACCAGGCCGAGCACGGAATCCCCGAGGAATTCCAGCCGCTCGTTGGTGGGCAGCCCGCCGTTCTCGTACGCGAAGGAGCGGTGGGTCAGCGCACGCACCAGAAGGGCGGACTCGAGCTGATACCCGAGCCGCCCTTCCAGGATCGTGTGAGACGAGGCCGTGTCCGCCTGGGACGCTTCACCGCGCTTACGCGGGGGCGTAGTGGCGTCTGACATAGAGCCTGTCACCCGCCGATCAGACCTCGAGGACCTGGCGGCGGTTGTAGGTGCCGCAGCTCGGGCACGCGATGTGCTGCTGCTTCGGCTCGTGGCAGCGCTCGCACGCCACCAGGGTGGGGACCGCAGCCTTCCACTGCGACCGGCGGTGGCGCGTGTTGCTGCGCGACATCTTCCGCTTCGGAACAGCCACGGCTACTTCTCCTGTGGGTCATCCCCGCGCTGGCGGGGTGCGTTGTCCTTCTCGCCGTCCCTCATGGTCTCGGCGAGTCCCTGCAGTGCCGCCCAACGGATGTCGGCGGCATCGTGGTGGTGGTCGGGGTCGTCCGCGAGGCGGGCGCCGCATTCGGCACACAGCCCCGGGCAGTCCTCCCGGCACACCGGCTGCAGCGGCAGTGCGAGCACCACCGCGTCACGCAGCACGGGTTCGAGGTCGAACAGGTCGGCCTCGAGGAAGAGCCTGTCCTCCTCCTCGGCGTCGTCGCCGGTATCCGCGTCGCGGCTCCGGTCGTCGGCGTCGGGGTAGGAGTACATCTCCTGGAAATCCGCTTCGAGCTCTCGCTCCAGCGGCTCCAGACACCTTACGCACTCCCCCGTCAGCGGTGCACGGGCGGTGCCTGTGACAAGCACCCCTTCCATGACCGACTCCAGGCGGAGGTCCAGCTCGACGGTCGCGCCTTCCGGCACCCCGATGACCTCGATGCCGAGGTCCTTCGGCGCCGCCACGGAACGGGAGATCCTTTTCAGCGCACCAGGACGGCGGCCCAGCTCGCGCGTGTCGAACACGAGAGGGGCACGGTGGTCGAGGCGGGCGTTCAGGGCTTCCTGCTTTCTACGCTGCGGCGGGCCACCCGATCATTCGCTACGAAACGGGCAGCCTAGATCGCGGACGTACACGCGACCGAAGAGCCAGGATACTGGACAGGCCGCCGTAGACCCAATCCGCCCGGTGGGGGCGGAGTTCTCGCGGTCCGGGGCGTACGGGGACCTAACGGCCCTGCTCGTACTGGCGGAGCTGATCGAGGTCGATCATGCTCGTGTCGAACAGGCTGGTCTCGTCGAGCGCGGCGCCCGACTGCTGCTGCTGATCGTGCTGCGGCGGCTGCTGGGGCTGCTGGGGCACATAGCCCGCGTTCGGGTCGTAGCCCTGGGCCTGGGCGTGCTGCTGCCAGGCGTAGGCGTCCTGCTGATAGCCGCCCTGCATGGCGTACGGGTCCTGCTGCTGCGGTACGTACGCCTGCTGGTCCTGCTGCGGTACGTAGGTCTGCTGCTGGTAGCCGTACGCGTCCTGCTGCTGATAGCCCGCGGTGGCGGCGTAGTACGCGGCGTCGGCGGCCGCCTGATCGGGCTGGGCCACGGGCTGGGCGACGGCCGCCTGGGACTGGGCGAGGTCCGCCAGATAGTCGTCGTCGGTGGTCCGCAGGGCCATGCCGGCCTCGTCCTGGGCCGCCATATGGGCGCCGAGCTCATCGGCGGGCCGGGCCCCGAGCAGCTTCTGGCGGCCCCGGCCGACCGCCTCCAGGGTCTTGGAGAGGACCGCCGAGACGGCCCCCAGCTTGGTGTCCACGTACTCGTCGGCGCGCTGCCGCAGGGTCGCCGGGTCGGCGCTGCGCTCCGGGCCCTCGTCGGACTGCTCGAAGCCGTCCTCGGCGCCGGGAGCGCGACCGAGCAGCTTCTCCCGGCCGCGGCCCACCGAGCCGATGGTCTTGGTGAGCACGACCTCGAAGTTGGCCAGCTTGCTGTCCACGTAGTCGTCGGCCTCGGCCCGGATCTCCTCGGCCTCGCGGCGAGCCTCGGTGAGGATCCGGTCCGCCTCCTCCTGGGACTTCCGCACCATCTCCGTGTCCGAGATCAGCGAGGCGCCCTGGGCGTGCGCGGACTCGATGATCCGCCCGGCCTCCCGGCGGGCCTCCTCCACCATCTGGTCCCGGCCCCCGATCAGCTCCTGGGCGTGGGCCAGGGAGTCCGGGAGTGCCGCGCGCACCTCTTCGAGCATGGCGAGCAGCTCGGCGCGGTTGATCACGCACGAGGCCGACATGGGCATGGACCGGGCGCCGCCGACGGTATCGACGATCTCGTCGAGCTTCTTCTGCACGTCCACTGTGGGTGCTCGCAGACTGTCTGGATGCGGATGGGAACGGAGAACGAACGGGACGACTGTACGGCGAGCGGACCGCTCCCGGACAGCCGCTGACGTCCCGTCAGCCGCTACTTCCGGCCGAGCCGCTCGGAGAGCGATTCCAGCACCACCGGGGGCACCAGGTGGGAGACGTCGCCGCCCCAGGCCGCGACCTCCTTGACCAGGCTGGAGGAGAGGAAGCTGTAGGTGGGATTGGTGGGCACGAACAGCGTCTCCACGCCGGAGAGGCCGTTGTTCATCTGGGCCATCTGCAGCTCGTAGTCGAAGTCGCTGACGGCCCGCAGCCCCTTGACGATCGCGGGGATGTCCCGCTGCTTGCAGAAGTCGACCAGAAGTCCATGGAACGCCTCTACCTTGACGTTTCCGTACTCCTCGGTGGTCTGGCGGAGGAGATCGATCCGCTCCTCCACCGTGAACAGGCCCTGCTTCGACTTGTTGATCATCACGGCGACGTGCACGACGTCATAGAGCTTGGAGGCACGGCCGATGATGTCGAGGTGTCCATTGGTGACGGGGTCGAACGACCCCGGGCAGACTGCGCGGCGCAACGGAAGTTCCTCGCTCTCGGATCCGGTCATGACGCGTTCTCGCACGTCGAGGCGGCGCGACCGTACCAAAGCGTGCCCTCGCCGTAGCGACGGGCCCGTAGCCCCTCGAATCCGGCAGGCCACACGAACTCCCCACCTCGTGTGCTCCGCTCAACGGTGGCCAGCGCGTCGGCCGCTAGCCAGCCATTCCCCAGGAGTGTGAGGAGGATCTCGCGGAGTTCGGCGTCGGTGACGGCATAGGGCGGGTCCAGAAAAACGACGTCGTACGGGCCGGTGACGGGGGCCTGTCCGGTGATGGTCTGTTCGGCCTTGCCGGTGCGCAGCTCCGCGCCCGGCAGTCCGAGCGCCCGGACGTTCTGACGGATCGTGCGGGCCGCCCGCGGGTCCGACTCGACCAGCAGCACATGGACGGCGCCGCGGGACAGCGCCTCCAGGCCGACCGCGCCGGAGCCGCCGTACAGGTCGAGGACGCGGGCCCCGTCCAGCGAGCCGAGCAGCGACTCCCAGGTGGAGAACAGGCCCTCGCGCGCCCGGTCCGAAGTGGGTCGGGTGCCGTTTCCCGGCGGCACGGCCAGGCGGCGTCCGCCGGCCGCTCCGGCGATCACGCGGGTCATGGGTCTTGGCAGTCCTTCGCGGTGGTCGGGGCTGCGGCGCGCCGCGCCCGTCCGGGCGGGGCCGCCGCACCTCCACGATATGGCGTACGGCGGCGGGCGGTGGCCGCGCGCTCCGTTCGCGGGGCCCGGCCCCGCCCGCAGCGCTCGTCCCGGCCCTCGTCTCGGCCCCTGTCCCGGCTCTTGTCTCAGCCCTTGCCTCAGCCCTTGTCGAGGTACTCCTCGCGCTCCTTGTCCAGCAGGGCGTCCAGCGCGGTGCGCAGCTCCGGATATCCGGTCAGCTCCGGGTCGTCGGCGACGATCGCGGCCGCCTCCTCCCGAGCAGCCGCGATGACCTCCTCGTCGTCGATGACGGCGAGGACCCGCAGCGAGGAGCGGACCCCGGACTGGGCCTGGCCGAGCACATCGCCCTCCCGGCGCTGCTCCAGGTCGATCCGGGACAGCTCGAAGCCGTCGAGCGTGGCCGCGACCGCGCCCAGCCGCGCCCGGGCGGGGCTGCCCTCGGGCATGTCGGTCACCAGCAGGCACAGCCCGGCGGCCGAGCCACGGCCGACGCGGCCGCGCAGCTGGTGCAGCTGGGAGACGCCGAACCGGTCGGCGTCCATGATCACCATGGCGGTGGCGTTGGGGACGTTGACACCGACCTCGATGACGGTCGTGGCGACCAGGACGTCCACCTCGCCCGCGGCGAAGCGGCGCATCACGTCGTCCTTGGCCTCGGGCTGCATCCGTCCGTGCAGCACCTCGACCCGCAGATCGCTCAGCGGCCCCTTGGTGAGCTGCTCGGCGACCTCGACGACGGCCAGGGGCGGGCGCTTCTCGGCCTCGTCCTCGGGGGACGGGCTCGCGGCGCCCTTGGGCGCGTCCCCGTCATCGCCGACGTCGTCCCCGATCCGCGGGCACACCACATACCCCTGGTGCCCGGCGGCCACCTCCTCGCGCACCCGCTCCCAGGCGCGGGTCAGGAAGTGCGGCTTGTCCTTGGCGGGCACCACATGGGAGGCGATCGGGGAGCGGCCCGAGGGCAGCTGGTCCAGGACGGAGGTCTCCAGGTCGCCGAAGACGGTCATGGCGACGGTGCGCGGGATCGGGGTGGCCGTCATCACCAGCAGATGCGGGGGCTGCTTGCCCTTGGAGCGCAGGGCGTCACGCTGCTCGACCCCGAAGCGGTGCTGCTCGTCGACGACCACCAGCCCCAGGTCGTGGAACTGGACCTTGTCCTCGATCAGGGCGTGGGTGCCGATCACGATCCCGGCCTCGCCGGTGACCAGGTCCAGCAGCGCCTGACGGCGGGCCGCGGCGCCCATGGAACCGGTGAGCAGCACCACCTTGGTGCCCTGCTCCGCGCCGCCGAGCATTCCTCCCTCGGCCAGCTCCCCCATCATCTCGGTGATCGAGCGGTGGTGCTGCTGGGCGAGCACCTCGGTGGGCGCGAGCATCGCCGCCTGTCCCCCGGCGTCCACGACGCCGAGCATCGCGCGCAGCGCGACCATGGTCTTGCCCGAGCCGACCTCGCCCTGGAGCAGCCGGTGCATGGGGTGGTCGGTGGCGAGGTCGGCGAAGATCTCCCCGCTGACCCGGCGCTGGCCCTCGGTGAGGGTGAAGGGCAGCCGGGCGTCGAAGGCGGTCAGCAGACCGTCCGGGACGGGCTTGCGGGGCGCCGCGGGCAGTTGGGCATCGGCCCGCCGCCGCCGGGCGAGCGCCACCTGCAGGACGAACGCCTCGTCCCACTTCAGGCGGTCCCGGGCCATCGCGATATCGGTCTTGGTGGCCGGTCGGTGGATCTTGCGCAGCGCCTCGGGGAGCGTGGCCAGCCCCCGGCCCTCGCGGAGGCTGTCGGGCAGCGGGTCGACGAGCCCGGCCAGCGCGGCCTCCTCGTGGCCGGCCGGGCCCAGCACGGTGTCGATGGCCTGCTGGATCTGCCAGGACTCCATCTGCTTGCACGCCGGGTAGAGCGGCAGCAGCTGATGGGCGAACGCCTCCACGGCCTCCGCGCCGCTCTCCGCGCCCAGCGTCTTGAACTCCGGGTGGGCCAGCTGCCGCTTGCGGTTGAAGACCGAGACCTTCCCGGCGAACATCGCGCGGGTGCCGGGCTGGAGCTCCGACCGTGGCTTGTGGACACCCTTGCCGAAGAAGACCAGCTGGAGACGGCCGCTGCCGTCGGTGATGGTGACCTCCAGCCGGCGGCCCCGGCCGCCGTTGAACGTGTGCACCCGGGCGTCGGCGACCTGCGCCACCACGGTCACATGCTCGTCCAGGGGCAGGTCGGACAGCCGGGTCAGCTCACCTCGCTCCGCGTACCGCCGCGGGTAGTGGTGCAGCAGATCGCCGACGGTGTGCAGGTCGAGATGGTCGGCCATCACCTTCGCGGTGTTGCCGCCCAGGACCTTCTTCAGTGGTTCATCCAGCACGGGCACGCGTCCATTGCACACCACGGGAGTGACAAAGCGGGTGACGAGCGGGGTGATTCAGCGGCCGGCCGCCGGTCTCATTCGATGCCTATGATCAGCGGCGCGATGGGCTGACCGCCGCGGTAGACGACCGTGTCGACGGCGAAGTGCCCCTCCCGCACATGCCGCTCCAGCCGTTCGGCGACCTCGTCCGGCAGGCCCGCGCCGAGCACCAGCGTGACCATCTCGCCGCCCGAGGCCAGCATCCGGTCCAGCACCGTCTCGGCGGTCGCGGCCAGCTCCGAGCCGATCACCGCCACATCGCCGTCGATCATGCCCAGGACGTCCCCGGCCTGGCACACCCCGGCCATGGTCCAGGACTGGCGTTCGGCGACGGCCAGTTCCGCGTAGCGGGTGGCGCCCGCGGCCGAGGTCATGGCGACCACGTCCTCGTCGAAGCTGCGGCCGGGCTCGTGGACGGCGAGCGCGGCGATGCCCTGGACGGCGGAGCGGGTGGGGATCACCGCGACCCGTACGCCCTCGGCGCGGGCCTGGGCCGCGGCCGCGGCGGCCGTGTGGCGCAGCTCGGTGTCGTTCGGCAGCAGCACGACCTCCCGGGCACCGGCCCGGCGGACCGCGTCGACCAGTTCACCGCTGCCGGGCGGCTCCCCGGGGCGGGTGGCGACCGCGGTCGCGCCCGCCTCGGCGCACAGCGCGGCCAGTCCGTCCCCGGGGACGACGGCGACCACGGCACGGCCCGCGCGCTCGGTACGCGGGGCGCCGGTGGGGCCCTTGGCGCCGGGCTGATCCGGCAGGACGACGACGGGGCCCGGCCGGTCCGGGCCTTCGGCGCCCGCCTTACGGACGGCGGCGCCGTCGAAGTGGGTGATCCGGATGCGGTACGGGCGCCCGGCCTGGATGCCCGCCTCCACGGCCGCCCCCGCGTCGTCCACATGGACGTGCACATTCCACAGGCCGTCGCCGCCGACGATCACCAAGGACTCGCCGAGGGTGTCCAGCCGCTCCCTCAGGGCGGCCACGGCCATGTCGCCCGCCTCCAGGAGGTAGATCACCTCGAAGGCGGGCCCGCCGTCCGCGGCGCCGTCGGCGGGACAGCCCGCGGGGTCCTGCCCATGCGTCCCAGCGGGTGCCAGGGCGTCACGCGTCAGGCCGTCACCGCGGGAGCGGACGGGTGCGAGCGCCGCGGGCGCCTCGCCCGACAGGGCCTCGGCGAGCCCGCCCAGGACCGTCACCAGGCCGTAGCCTCCCGCGTCGACCACCCCCGCGCGGGCGAGGACGTCGAGCTGGCCGGGGGTGGCCTGGAGCGCCGTCCGAGCGCCCTCGTAGGCGGCGCGGGCCACCGTGGCGGCGTCGCCCGTGGCGCGCTCCGCGCCCTCCGCGGCGGCCACGGCGACCGTAAGGACGGTGCCCTCGACGGGGTGGGCGACGGCCAGGTAGGCGAGGTCGGCCGCGCGCCGCAGCGCCAGCCGCAGCCCGTCCGCCTCGTCTGCGCCCGGACCTCCCTCCGCCGAGCCGTCGGCCAGGACGTCCGCCATGCCGCGCAGCAGCTGCGCCAGGATCGTGCCGGAGTTGCCCCGCGCGCCGATCAGGGCGCCATGGGCCATGGCGCGCACCACATCGGCGAGGGTGGGACGGGAGGCGGCGGCCGAGGCGGCATGGCCGTCGAAGGCGGCGTCGACGGCCCGGGCGGCGGACTCGACGGTCAGATACAGATTGGTGCCGGTGTCCCCGTCCGCGACCGGATAGACGTTGATCGCGTCGATGTCCGCGCGGGCCCGGCCCAGCGCGTCCAGCGCCAGCCCGCACCAGGTCCGTACCGCATCGGCGTCGAGCGTGTGCGGCACGTAACGTCCTCCTCGGAGGCTGCTGGGGCGGGGGCGGGCATCGCGTCACCGCAGGGTAGTCGCCGCCCTCGGCGGGTGCCGGGCCAGCCATGATAGTTTCGTTGTACGGGAGTGGCCGTTGTATGCTGCTCCGGTTGCCCGATGCGAATCGGGCCATTCCCCCCAGGCGCCGCCGATCCACCGCGATCCAGGCAACGTCCGGGGCATCCGTTCAGTGTCCTGTCTCCTCGCGGGAAGCGAGGGTGACCCGTCTTTGGAGTAACCCGTGGCTGCCAACTGCGACGTCTGCGGCAAGGGGCCGGGCTTCGGCAACAACATCTCGCACTCGCACCGCCGCACCCGCCGTCGTTGGAACCCCAACATCCAGACGGTGCGCGCTGTGGTCGGTCGTACCCCGAAGCGGCTCAACGTCTGCACCTCGTGCATCAAGGCCGGCAAGGTCTCGCGCTAGTCGTCTAGTCGCAACGGCCTCCCCGCGCAAGCGGGATCCGGTACGCCGAGGCCGGTCCACCATGGATGTGGACCGGCCTTTTCGTGTGCCCCTACGCACGCACTGCGCCCGTCATTCCCGCAACCACCCGTGGTCGACCGGGCCGATGCCCGCGCCCAGGGGGAAGCCCGCCGCGATGGCGCCCGTGACGTAGTCCTTGGCCGCCGTGACGGCCTGAGGGACCTCGTAGCCGCCCGCCAGATACGTGGCGATCGCCGCGGCGAGGGTGCATCCCGTGCCGTGCGTATGGCGGTTGTCGTGGCGGGGCGCCCGCAGCCAGTGCTCCTCGGTGCCGTCGGTGAGCAGATCCACCGCCTCGCCGCCGGGCAGATGGCCGCCCTTGATCAGCGCCCACCGCGGGCCGTGGCCCAGCACCGCCCCGGCCGCCCGCCGCTGATCGTCCTCCGACTCCACCCGGACGCCGGTGAGCTGAGTCACCTCGTCCAGGTTGGGCGTGGCGACGGTCGCGGTCGGCAGCAGCTTCGTACGGACCGCGTCGAGCGCCTCGGTGGCCAGCAGCGGATCGCCGTGCTTGGAGACCCCGACCGGATCGACGACCACCGGCGCGGGCAGATCGGCGAGCAGCGCGGCGACGGTCTCGACCAGTTCGGCGGTCGCCAGCATGCCGGTCTTGACCGCCTGGACGCCGATGTCGTCGGCCACGCTGCTGAACTGGGCCCGTACGGCCTCGGCAGGCAGCTCCCAGGCGCCCTGGACGCCCAGGGAGTTCTGCGCCGTCACCGCGGTGATCACGCTCATGCCATGGGCGCCCAGGGCCAGCATCGTCTTCAGGTCGGCCTGGATACCCGCACCGCCGCCGGAGTCCGATCCGGCGACGGTGAGGACGCGCACGGGCGCCGAGCCGTCATGGGAGGGGCGGGGGATGCGAGGAGGCAGGACCATGGGGCCGAATCTACTCGCCGCCCCCACGCCCCCGATGTCCCCCCTCGACGCCCTTACCGCCGACTCTGCTCCCTTGCCAACGACTCGACGCCCTTACGGCGGACTCGACGCTCTTACCGCCGACGCGGCTCCCCTACCGTCACTCGGCGCCCTCACCGTCGCCGAAGTGGTCCCAGCCCCCGTGGGCCCAGGGGGCCCCGTCCACCGTCACCTGGGGGAGCGCCGAGGGGTTCAGCACCTCGCCGATCACCTTCCAGCGGGCCGGCAGCTTGGCGTCGGGCGGGAAGGTGGCCACGATCGCGTGGTCCTCTCCCCCGCTGAGCACCCACTGCAGCGGATCCACGCCCACCGCCTGACCGATGTCCGACATCTGCGAGGGGACGTCGATGTCCCCCGAGCGCAGGTCGATGCGGACCTTGCTGGCCTCCGCGATATGCCCGAGGTCGGCCACCAGCCCGTCGCTCACATCGGTCATGGCGGTCGCGCCGAGCCCGGCGGCGGCGGGACCGGCGTGGTACGGCGGCTCCGGCCGGCGGTGCGCCTCGACGAAAGCCCGCGGCGAGCGGAAGCCGCGGGAGAGCACCGCGTGCCCGGCCGCCGACCAGCCCAGCCACCCGGTGACGGCGACAACGTCGCCGGGCTGGGCACCGGATCGGGTGACCGGCTCATGGTTGCGCAGATCGCCCAGGGCGGTGATGGCCACGGTGATGGTGTCCCCGCGCACCACATCACCGCCGACCACGGCCGCGCCCGCGACCTGGCATTCGTCGCGGATCCCGTCCATCAGCTCGGCCGGCCAGGTCACCGGCAGATCGGCAGGGACCACCAGGCCGAGCAGCAGCGCGGTCGGCACCGCGCCCATGGCCGCGATGTCGGCCAGGTTCTGGGCCGCGGCCTTACGGCCGACGTCATAGGCGGTGGACCAGTCCCTGCGGAAGTGCCTGCCCTCCAGCAGGACATCCGTACTGGCCACGACCCTCCGGTCGGGCGCGGCCACGACCGCGGCATCGTCACCGGGCCCCAACCTCACCGCCGGGGTGGTGGTGAGCCGGGAAGTGAGCTCTCTGATGAGCCCGAACTCCCCCAACTCGCCCACGGTGCCCTTCATCCCATCGCCCCTTCGTGCTCGTGGCCGCTTGCCCACCACGCCGCGCTCCCCGCGCGGGTCTCCCCGCGCCGCATGGCGACGCGGTACCGTGGCGTCCCTTCTCTCCACATGATCCTCGTAGCCGCCCTGGAGGTTCCGTGGTACAGGCGTACATCCTGATCCAAACCGAGGTCGGCAAGGCCTCGACCGTGGCCGACGTCATCGCCAAGCTCCCCGGGGTGATACAGGCGGAGGACGTCACGGGTCCCTACGACGTGATCGTCCGCGCCCAGGCCGACACGGTCGATGAGCTCGGCCGCATGGTGGTCGCGAAAGTCCAGCAAGTCGAAGGCATCACTCGAACCCTGACCTGCCCGGTCGTCCATCTCTAGCTCCCCCGTATGCTCGGCCGGTGAATTGCGCACACCGTAGTCTCACCCGACGTCTCGTTCCGCTCTCCGCCACCATGGCGCTGGCCCTGGTGCCGATAGCCGGTTGCACCTTCACCGGGGATTCCGACGACAGCGTGGCGCTCACGGTTCCCACGCCGTCCGCGCAGTCGACGGCGGTGTGCCGGGCGCTCCACAAGGAACTGCCCACCGCCGTGAACGGGCTGAAGCGGGGCACCGCCGAGCCCGCCTCGGACTACACAGCCGTGTGGGGGGACCCCGCCGTGCAGCTGCGCTGCGGGGTCCCCCGGCCGGGGGCCATGGGCTCCACGACCGAGTCGGCCGAGGTGAACGGCGTCGAGTGGCTGCCAGAGAAGCAAAAGGACGGCTACCGCTTCACCACCGTACTTCGCCGGGCGTATGTCGAGGTGACCGTGCCCGGGAAGTACGCCCCCGAGATCAACGCCCTGCTCGACCTCGCCAAGGCCGTCAAGAAGACGGTGCCCAAGGGCGTGGCCTAGGGGCCTGGGCCCTAGCGCAGCCCCGTCGAGCGACGCAGCGCGGCCTGCAGCAGCCGGTCCACCAGCTCGGGGTAGCTCACGCCGCTCTCCTGCCACATGCGCGGGTACATCGAGATCGGCGTGAAGCCGGGCATGGTGTTGATCTCGTTGATCACGAACTCGCCGTTGTCCAGCAGGAAGAAGTCGGCCCGGACCAGCCCCTCGCAGGACACCGCGTCGAAGGCGGCCACCGCGAGCTCCTGGACCCGCCGGGTCTGCTCCTCGGTGAGCGGCGCGGGCACGATACCGGCCGCCGAGTCGATGTACTTCGCCTCGAAGTCGTAGAAGGCGTGGGAGGAGACCGGCGGGATCTCGGCGGGCAGGCTGGCGCGCGGCCCGTCCTCGTACTCCAGCACCCCGCATTCGATCTCGCGGCCGTGCAGCAGCGCCTCCACGATGACCTTCGGGTCGTGGCGCCTGGCCTCCTCGATGGCCTCGTCCAGGTCCGCCGGGTCCTCGACCTTGGTGATGCCGATGGACGAGCCGGCCCGCGCGGGCTTCACGAAGAGCGGCCAGCCGTGCTCCGCGGCGAACTTTACGATCCTGCGGCGGGCGGCGGAAGGTTCCTGCTGCCACTCCCGGGGGCGGATCACCTCGTACGGGCCGACGGGCAGCCCGAAGGAGACGAACACCCGCTTCATGTACTCCTTGTCCATGCCCACGGCGGAGGCGAGCACCCCGGCGCCCACATACGGCACGCCGGACAGCTCCAGCAGCCCCTGCAGGGTGCCGTCCTCGCCGTACGGGCCGTGCAGCATGGGGAAGACGACGTCGACGTCGCCCAGCGCCTTGGGCACCGACCCCGGCTCGCTGTAGACGACCTCGCGGTTCCCCGGGTCGACCGGGAGGACGACCGAACCCTCGCCGGACTCGGCGAGCCGTTCGACGCTGGGCAGCTCGCGGTTGGCGATGGCCATCCGCTCGGGCTCGTCGGCGGTCAGCGCCCAACGGCCGTCAGCGGTGATGCCGATCGGCAGCACGTCGTACTTCTCGCGGTCGATGGCGCGCAGCACGGCGCCCGCGGTGACCACCGAGATGGCGTGCTCGGAGCTGCGGCCGCCGAAGACGACGGCGACGCGCGGCTTGTGCCGCTCGCCTCCGGAAGAAGCCGGGACAGGGCCTGAGGAAGGGGTCTGGCTGCTCATATCGCGTTGAGGTTACCTTGCGGTCCGCGCGGCGTCAGTGCCGCTCGGCCTTGGCGCTGCGGGACATCAGCTCTTTGAGTGCGACAAGCGGCTGTTTGCCGTCGTGCACGATCTCGACGACGGTCTCGGTGATGGGCATGTCGACGTCGAAGCGGCGGGCGAGATCCAGCACGGACTCGCACGACTTGACGCCCTCCGCGGTCTGCTTGGTGACCGCGATGGTCTCCTCCAGCGTCATCCCGCGCCCCAGGTTGGTGCCGAAGGTGTGGTTGCGGGAGAGCGGGGAGGAGCAGGTGGCGACGAGGTCGCCCATGCCCGCCAGGCCCGCGAAGGTGTGCGCGTCGGCGCCCATCGCCAGGCCCAGCCGGGTCGTTTCGGCGAGGCCGCGGGTGATGAGCGACGCCTTGGTGTTGTCACCGAGCCCCATGCCGTCGGCGATGCCCACGGCCAGCGCGATGACGTTCTTCACCGCGCCGCCCAGCTCACAGCCGACCACATCGGTGTTGGTGTACGGGCGGAAGTACGCGGTGTGGCAGGCGGTCTGGAGGCGGCGGGCCACGCTTTCGTCGGGGCAGGCCACCACGGAGGCGGCGGGCTGCCGGGCGGCGATCTCCTTGGCGAGGTTGGGCCCGGTGAGCACCGCGACGCGCTCCGCGGGCGCCTTGGCGACCTCCTGGACGACCTCGCTCATCCGCTTGGCCGTGCCGAGTTCGACGCCCTTCATCAGGGACACCAGCACGGTGTCACCGGCCAGCAGCGGGGCCCATTCGGAGAGGTTGCCGCGCAGCGTCTGGGAGGGCACGGAGAAGACGGTGAACTCCGCGCCGGCCGCGGCCTCGGCCGGGTCGGTGGTGGCTCGCACGCCCTCGGGGAGCCGCACCCCGGGAAAGTAGTCGGGATTGGTGCGGCCGGTGTTGATGGCCTCGACGACACCGGGCCGACGGCCCCACAGCGTCACCTCGCAGCCGGCGTCGGCGAGCACCATCGCGAAGGCGGTGCCCCAGGAGCCGGTGCCGAAGACGGCGCAGCGCGTCACTTGCTCTCCTCATCGGCCAGCGGGAGCGGCGGGCCGTCGGTGCTGGTGTTGGTGCTGGTGGGCCGGTCGTGCCGGTGAACGGGCGCCGGCTCTCCGCGCACCTCGGAGAGGAGGTCGGTGATGGCGTCCATGATGACGTCGGTGGCCGCCCGGAGAACCTCCGCGGTGGGTTCCTGGCCGTAGAACCCGGACAGGTCCACCGGTGGGCCGGCGAGCACCTTGAGGGTCTTGCGCGGGAAGAGGCGGACCCGCTTCTCCTTGGCGTACGGCGGCACGGCCTCGTTGGCGCCCCACTGGGCGACGGGGATGACGGGGGCCTTGGTGAGCAACGCCACCCGCGCCGCACCCGTCTTTCCGCGCATGGGCCACATGTCGGGGTCGCGGGTGAGGGTGCCCTCGGGATAGAAGGCCACGCACTCGCCCTTGTTGATGGCGTCCACGGCGGCCCGGAAGGCGTTGGCGGCGTCGGTGGACTCGCGGTAGACGGGGATCTGGCCGGTGCCGCGGAGCATGGAGCCCATGAAGCCGCCCCTGAAGAGGGCGGCCTTGGCGAGGAAGCGCGGCACCCTTCCGGTGTTGTACTGGAAGTGCGCGTAGGAGAGGGGGTCGAGATACGAGTTGTGATTGATCGCGGTGATAAATCCACCGTCGGCGGGAATGTGCTCCATTCCGTGCCAGTCCCGCTTGAACAGAACCACCAGCGGCGGTTTGCACAAGACCGCTGCCATGCGGTACCAGAAGCCGATTCTGCGGCCGGACACTCGGAACATCCTCTCTTGGACCCTGCTGACCTGCTG
This sequence comes from Streptomyces sp. NPDC007875, assembly GCF_042868035.1. Classification (NCBI taxonomy): domain Bacteria; kingdom Bacillati; phylum Actinomycetota; class Actinomycetes; order Kitasatosporales; family Streptomycetaceae; genus Streptomyces; species Streptomyces sp. NPDC007875. The sequence goes on from NZ_JBIADZ010000001.1 coordinate 157,976, forward strand.
GCTTGCTGTCGTCCCCTGCAGCCGCACAAGTGTCGCTCCAGGCACCCTGTCTGTCGAGAACACCGTAACCCCGCACGTCTTCGGCGAGCCGGGCAGCAGGTCAGAATGAGGCCCGTGGGAAGAAACGGAGCCCCTGTGACCTGGACCCTCGTGGTGCCGCTGAAGCCCTTGTCACGGGCCAAGACCAGGCTCTCCGACGCCGCGGGGGACGGCCTCCGGGCCTCGCTCGCGCTGGCGTTCGCTCAGGACACGGTGGGTGCGGCGCTGGCGAGCCGGTGGGTGCGAGGGGTGACCGTCGTCACCGACGACCCGCTCGCCGGGCGTGAGCTGTCCGCCCTCGGCGCCCGGATCCTGCCCGACTCCCCGGGGCGCGGGCTGAACGCGGCGCTGGCGCACGGCGCCCTCGCCGTCCGCGGGGAGCGCCCGGGGGCCGCCGTGGCGGCGATGAACGCCGATCTCCCGGCCCTGCGGACCGTCGAGCTCGACCTGGTGCTCGAGGCCGCGTCCGGCTTCGCACGCGCCTTTCTGGCGGATGCCGCGGGGGTGGGCACGACGCTCCTCTCGGCGGCGCCCGGTGCCGATCTGGCGCCCGGCTTCGGGGGCCCCTCACGGGCCCGGCACCGGGCATCGGGGGCGCGGGAGATCGAGCTGGCGGGGGTGGACTCGGTGCGGCGCGACGTGGACACGGCCGCGGATCTGCACGCGGCGGTGGCCCTGGGCGTGGGCGCCCACACCAGGGCTAGGCTGGCGGACATGCAGGGAACCGCCTATACGTACGACCCCGAGACCCGCGCCGGCAGCGTGCTGCTCGACGACGGCACCCCGCTGCCGTTCGACACCGCGGCCTTCGACGCCGGGGGGCTGCGGATGCTGCGCCCGGGCCAGCGGGTGCGGATCGAGGTGGAGGGCGAGGGCGAGCAGCGCCGGGTCGTCTTCGTCACGCTGCAGACGTTCTGAGCACCGCGGACAGCACCGCGGGCCGGGCTCCCTCGGGGAGCCCGGCCCGGCGCGTGAACAGTGCGGCGCCTGTGCGCCGCCGGCTAGCGCTTCCTGGCGGTGGTCTTCTTCGTGGTGGTCTTACGGGCGCTCGTCTTGCGCGCCGGGGCCTTCTTCGCGGCGGCCTTGGCCGCCGTCTTCTTGGCCGTCGTCTTCTTGGCGGGGGCCTTCTTGGCGGCGGCCTTGGCCGGGGCCTTCTTGGCCGCCGCCTTCTTGGCCGTCGTCTTCTTCGCAGGAGCCTTCTTGGCGGTCGCCTTCTTGGCCGCGGCCTTCTTCGCCGCCACCTGGAGGCTGCCCTTGGGAGCCTTCTTCACGGCGACCTCACCGCCGCGCGGGAGCTTCTTGGAGCCGCTCACCAGGTCCTTGAACCCCTGGCCGGCACGGAAGCGGGGCACCGAGGTCTTCTTGACCCTCACGCGCTCCCCGGTCTGCGGGTTACGAGCGTACCGGGCGGGCCGTTCCACCTTCTCGAACGAACCAAAACCCGTGACTGAAACTCGCTCCCCGCCGACGACCGCCCGGACGATGGCGTCCAGAACTGCGTCGACGGCTTCGGCGGCCTGCTGACGGCCGCCGACCTTGTCGGCAATCGCTTCTACGAGCTGCGCCTTGTTCACGTCTTCCCCTTCGGAGACATTGCCGGAATCAATGTGTTCAAGCCTTTTCGCACGTTAGGCAGATATATACCGCAAATCAAACACGAAACGGGCTAATCACCCTTGTGCCGCAACACACTCGATCGTCACGGACTTCCGTCGGTGTCGGGATCTTGGGGGAAACGGCCCTCGTCGAGGTCGTTCATCAACCGCTCCAGACGCTTTGCCGCATCTGCGAGATCGTGTTTCGCCGCTGAGGTGATGACCAGCAGCTTCCGGGACAGCGCCATCCGTACGCCCTCCGGGACTTGCAGTGCGCGCACCCTTGCGTGCGCTTCCTTGAGCCGGTCGGCGACGATGCCGTAGAGCTCGAGTTGGCCGTCGCGTTCCATGCACTGATTGTGCCATCTGAGGCGAGTTGTCGCTTCACGGGGCCTCAACATGCCGATGCGCCGCCGGTCGAAGGACCGGCGGCGCATCTTGCCAAACCCGCTCTGTACAGGGAGAACCGGGGGGTCAGACCTCCACCGTGCTCGGCTTGAAGGAGGGACGACGCGCCTCGTACGCGGCGATGGATTCGTCCTCCCTGAGGGTGAGGCTGATGTCATCCAGCCCCTCCAGGAGTCGCCACCGGGCATTCTCGTCAAGCTCAAAATCAGCCGTGATGCCCTCGGCTCGAACCTGGCGGTCGACGAGGTCCACGGTGACCTCCGCTGCGGGGTCCGCCTCGACCAGCTTCCACAGCCGGTCCACGGTCTCCTGCGGCAGGACGACGGTCAGCAGCCCGTTCTTGAGGGAGTTGCCGCGGAAGATGTCGGCGAAGCGGGACGAGATGACCGCTTTGAAGCCGTAGTTCTGCAGCGCCCACACCGCGTGCTCGCGCGAGGAGCCGGTGCCGAAGTCGGGACCGGCCACCAGAACCGTTCCGCCCTTGTACTCGGCCGTGTTGAGCACGAACTCCGGGTCCTTGCGCCAGGCCTCGAAGAGTCCGTCCTCGAAGCCGTCGCGGGTGACCTTCTTGAGCCAGTGCGCCGGGATGATCTGGTCCGTGTCCACGTTGCTGCGGCGCAGCGGAACGGCCCGGCCGGTGTGCGTGGTGAATGCTTCCATGACTGCTCAGGCCCCCACAGGAGTCGATACGGCCGCGTCGGACAGATCGGCGGGCGAGGCCAGATGGCCCAGTACCGCGGTGGCGGCGGCGACCTGCGGCGAGACCAGATGGGTCCGGCCGCCCTTGCCCTGCCGGCCCTCGAAATTGCGGTTGGAGGTGGACGCGGAGCGCTCACCGGGCGCGAGCTGGTCGGGGTTCATGCCCAGGCACATCGAGCAGCCCGCGTGCCGCCACTCGGCGCCGGCGGCGGTGAACACCTTGTCCAGCCCCTCCTCGACGGCCTGCAGGGCGACCCGCACCGAGCCGGGGACCACCAACATCCGTACGCCGTCGGCCACCGAGCGGCCGGACAGCACCGAGGCCGCGGAGCGCAGATCCTCGATGCGGCCGTTGGTGCAGGAACCGACGAAGACCGTGTCCACCGCGATGTCGCGCAGCGGCTGACCTGCCGTCAGACCCATGTACTCCAGGGCCTTCTCGGCGGCGAACTGCTCGCTGGCGTCCTCGAAGGAGGCCGGGTCCGGGACCGACTCCGACAGCGGAGCTCCCTGGCCGGGGTTGGTGCCCCAGGTGACGAACGGGGCGAGTTCGGAGGCGTCGATGACGACCTCACGGTCGAAGACCGCGTCGTGGTCGGTGCGCAGGGTGCGCCAGTACGCGACGGCCGCGTCCCAGTCGTCGCCCTGGGGGGCGTGCGGGCGGCCCTCCAGATAGGCGAAGGTCGTCTCGTCCGGAGCGATCATGCCCGCACGGGCACCCGCCTCGATGGACATGTTGCACACGGTCATCCGGGCCTCCATCGAGAGCTTCTCGATGGCGGGGCCGCGGTACTCGAGCACATAGCCCTGGCCGCCGCCGGTGCCGATCTTCGCGATGATCGCCAGGATCAGGTCCTTGGCGGTGACGCTCTCGGGCAACTCGCCCTCGACGGTGATCGCCATGGTCTTGAACGGCGCGAGCGGCAGCGTCTGGGTCGCCAGCACATGTTCGACCTGGCTGGTGCCGATGCCGAACGCGAGCGCGCCGAAGGCGCCGTGGGTCGAGGTGTGGCTGTCACCGCAGACCACGGTCGTACCGGGCTGGGTCAGTCCCAGCTGCGGTCCCACCACGTGGACGACGCCCTGCTCGACATCGCCGAGCGGGTGCAGCCGGACACCGAACTCCGCGCAGTTCTTGCGCAGCGTCTCCAACTGGGCGCGGGAGACGGGGTCGGCGATCGGCTTGTCGATGTCGAGGGTGGGGGTGTTGTGGTCCTCTGTCGCGAGGGTGAGATCGGTACGACGGACCGTGCGGCCGGCCTTGCGCAGGCCGTCGAACGCCTGCGGGCTGGTCACCTCGTGCAGCAGGTGCAGATCGATGAAGAGCAGGTCAGGCTCGCCTTCGGCGTGCCGGACGACATGGTCGTCCCAGACCTTCTCCGCGAGTGTCCGTCCCATCGCATTCCCTCCGGCCGGCGCCAGTGCCGGCCCAGTTTGTCTCGACTGCGTGCCCTGGTCTGCGGGCCCGCCATTTACAGAGTGGCGGGTCTCCCGGGAAATTGAACTTGCGTTTCACACTGTGAGACGCGAGTATCGTCCCATGGACAACACTAGCGGCGTCGGCGTTCTCGACAAGGCGGCTCTGGTCCTGAGCGCCCTGGAGTCCGGCCCGGCCACCCTCGCCGGACTGGTCGGGGCGACCGGTCTCGCCCGCCCCACGGCACACCGGCTCGCGGTCGCACTCGAGCACCACCGGATGGTGGCACGCGACATGCAGGGACGCTTCATTCTGGGCCCCCGCCTGGCCGAGCTGGCAGCGGCGGCGGGCGAGGACCGGCTGCTCGCCACGGCCGGTCCCGTGCTCACCCATCTCCGGGATGTGACCGGCGAGAGTGCACAGCTCTACCGGCGCCAGGGAGACATGCGCATCTGTGTCGCCGCGGCCGAGCGGCTGTCCGGACTGCGGGACACCGTGCCGGTCGGCTCCACCCTCCCCATGAAGGCCGGCTCGGCCGCCCAGGTCCTGATGGCCTGGGAGGAGCCGGAGCGACTGCACCGCGGACTGCAGGGGGCCCGTTTCACCGCCACGGCCCTGTCGGGCGTACGACGGCGGGGCTGGGCCCAGTCGATCGGCGAGCGGGAGCCCGGCGTGGCGTCCGTCTCCGCGCCCGTGCGCGGCCCGTCCAACCGCGTGGTCGCCGCCGTCTCGGTCTCCGGACCGATCGAGCGGCTGACCCGCCACCCGGGCCGGATGCACGCCCAGGCCGTCATCGACGCGGCCGCCCGCCTGACCGACGCCCTCCGCCGAGGGAATTGATCATGCCGCGCCCGGGGGGGGTTACGCCCCCTTCAGCGCCAGCCGGTCGGCCGCGCGGTCACCGCGGCGGCCGACCGGGACGACCCCGGTGGCCTTGCCCAGGCCGAACGCCGGCATGTTGATGTAGATCGCCTCGTGCGCCCCGGCCGGTACGACATAGGTCTCGTGCCAGAAGCCGACCTTGCCCCGGCCCTCCCGCATCCGCCGGTTGAACGCCGCCCAGGCGGGACGGTGCTCCTTGTCCTGGGCCGACGCGTACTCCAGCAGCCGCTCGTGCGAGTCCCAGTACTGGACGACGTAGAGCACCCGGGGCGGGCCGAACAGCAGCTGATAGCCCAGCATCCCGCTCCCCTTGTCCCGCGACAGCTCGCGGAGCATCCGCGGCATCGCCTTGAAGACCGGCAGCCAGCTGCGCAGCGCGCGGAAGCGGTTGACGCGCATGCCGATCAGGAAGACGGTGACCTCCCCCTCGGCCTCGGCGGTCATACGGCCGGCGAACAGCTCGGTACCCATGGTGATCCCCTTGTCCCCGCATCGGGATAGTCTTGGATAGCGACACTATCCATTGCTTGGATAGTGCCACTCTCCAACGGAAGGTGCAACAGGGATGCGACTGGCGGAGCTCAGCGAGCGCAGCGGAGTGCCCACCGCGACGATCAAGTACTACCTGCGCGAGCGGCTGCTGCCGCCAGGAGAGCGGATCACCGCCACCAAGTCGGAGTACGGCGAGGAGCATCTGCGCCGACTGCGGCTGGTGCGCTCGCTGATCCAGGTCGGCCGGATGCCGGTGGCCACGGCGCGCGAGGTGCTGGAGGCCGCCGAGGACGAGTCGCTCAGCCAGAACGCCCGGATGGGGGCCGCGGTCTGGGCGCTGCCGCACGGCGCCGAGCCCGACGAGGACGATCCGCACGCGGCGCGGGCCCGGGAGCAGGTGGACACCGTGCTGCGCCGGATGGACTGGTCCTACGGCCAGGAGCTGGGCGACACCTCCCCCGCGTACCGGATGCTGGTGGCGGCCATCGCCTCGCTGGACCGCCTGGGATACCCCCATGACACCGAGCACCTTCTGGTGCACGCCCGGCTGGCGGGTGAACTGGCCGTCGCCGACCTGGACCTGGTGGAGACCTACGACACCCCGCCCGAGCGGATCGAGGCGGTGGTGGCGCTGACGGTGCTCTATGAGCCGGTGCTGCTCAGCCTGCGACGGCTCGCGCAAACCGAGGAATCCGGGCGCCGCTTCACGGAGTGACCCGTGACCAGGGCACGAAAAAGCCCCCCGCGCTGTCGCGGAGGGCTTTTCGCTGGTACCCCCGACCGGATTCGAACCGGCGCTACCGCCTTGAGAGGGCGGCGTGCTAGGCCGCTACACAACGGGGGCCTGAGTCAGCACATGCTACTGGACTTCATGTACCGCGCTGGGCTACCAGGACTCGAACCTAGACTAAATGAACCAGAATCACTCGTGCTGCCAATTACACCATAGCCCATGGTATAGACCAGTACCCCCGACCGGATTCGAACCGGCGCTACCGCCTTGAGAGGGCGGCGTGCTAGGCCGCTACACAACGGGGGCTCTAGCGATCTCCGTCTTGCGAAGAGATCCGTACCCCCGACCGGATTCGAACCGGCGCTACTGCCTTGAGAGGGCAGCGTGCTAGGCCGCTACACAACGGGGGCTTGGTCCTGCTTTGATCAAGAGATCCCGTCATTCGAGGGATCTCTTGCTGGGGTACCAGGACTCGAACCTAGACTAAGTGAACCAGAATCACTCGTGCTGCCAATTACACCATACCCCACCAAAACGCCACCCCCGTAAGGGGTTTTGTTTGGCTTGCGCCCCGGCCCGGCCTCTCGGCCCGCCCGTCCGGCGCAGGAAGAACATTACCCGATGGTGGACGGGCCACCAAAACGAGTAGCACCGCGAGTGGCGCCGCCTCACAGGCCCTCACGGGCGTGAGCGGCGCCCCGCGCCCCCCTATCCGGCCAGCTTCGCCAGCGCCGCGTCCACCCGGGCCAGCGTGCGCTCGCGCCCCAGGACCTCCAGGGACTCGAACAGCGGCAGCCCTACCGTGCGGCCGGTGACCGCGACCCGCAGCGGGGCCTGGGCCTTGCCCAGTTTGAGGCCGTGCTCCTCGCCGGCCGCGAGGACCGCGGCCTTCAGGGTCTCCGCGTCCCAGTCCGCCTCGGCGAGCCGGGTACGGACCGAGGCCAGGAGCGCGTCCGCGCCCGGCTTCATCGCCTTGGTCCAGGACGCCTCGTCCTGGACGGGCTCGTCGAGGAAGAGGAAGTCCACATTCGCGGTGATGTCGGCCAGGACCGTCAGCCGGGTCTGGGCCAGCGGGGCCAGCGCCGCGAAGGCGTCCGCGTCGAAGGCGTCCGGGGACCACGGCGCGTGCGGGGCCTTCAGCCAGGGCTCGCACGCCTCGATGAACGCCTTCACATCCAGCAGCCGGATGTGGTCCGCGTTGATCGCCTCGGCCTTCTTGAGGTCGAAACGCGCCGGGTTGGCGTTCACCCCCGAGATGTCGAACGCCTCGACCATCTCCGCCGGCGAGAAGACGTCCCGGTCGGCGGAGAGCGACCAGCCCAGCAGGGAGAGGTAGTTGAGCAGCCCCTCGGGGAGGAAGCCGCGCTCCCGGTAGAGGTTCAGCGAGGACTGCGGATCGCGCTTGGAGAGCTTCTTGTTGCCCTCGCCCATGACATACGGGAGATGGCCGAACGCGGGCACCGTGCCGGGGCCCACACCGATCTCGGCGAGCGCCCGGTAGAGCCCGATCTGCCGCGGGGTGGAGGAGAGCAGGTCCTCGCCGCGCAGCACATGCGTGATCTCCATCAGCGCGTCGTCCACGGGGTTGACGAGCGTGTAGAGGGGCGCGCCGTTGGCCCGCACGATGCCGTAGTCCGAGACGTTCTCGGGGGTGAAGGTCAGCTCACCGCGCACCAGGTCGGTGAAGATGATCGGCTCGTCCGGCATCCGGAAGCGCACGATCGAGACGCGCCCCTCGGCCTCGTACGCGGCGATCTGCTCGGCGGTCAGGGTGCGGCAGGTGCCGTCGTAGCCGGAGGGCCGGCCGGCCTTGCGGGCCGCCTCGCGGCGCTCCTCCAGCTCCTCGGCGGTGCAGTAGCAGCGGTAGGCGTGGCCCGCCTCCAGCAGCTTGTCCGCGACCTCGCGGTAGAGGTCCATCCGCTGCGACTGGCGGTAGGGCGCGTGCGGTCCGCCGACCTCGGGGCCCTCGTCCCAGTCGAAGCCCAGCCAGCGCATGGCGTCCAGCAGCTGGGTGTAGGACTCCTCGGAGTCGCGCGCGGCGTCGGTGTCCTCGATGCGGAACACCAGGGTGCCGCCGTGGTGACGGGCGAAGGCCCAGTTGAACAGGGCCGTGCGGACCAGGCCGACATGGGGGTTGCCGGTCGGCGAGGGACAGAAACGAACTCGCACGGGGGCGGAGGGGGATGCGCTAGCCACGCTTGATCACCTTGTTGGTGAGAGTGCCGATGCCTTCGATGGTGACGGCGACCTCGTCGCCGACGGAGAGCGGGCCGACGCCCGCCGGAGTGCCGGTGAGCACGACGTCGCCGGGGAGCAGCGTCATCGCCTCGGTGATGTGCACGATCAGATCCTCGATCGGGCGCACCATCTCGCTCGTCCGGCCGAGCTGACGCTGTTCACCGTTGACGGTGCACATGATGCCGAGATCGGCGGCGCGCGTCAGGTCGATATCGGTCTCCACCCAGGGGCCCAGCGGACAGGAGGCGTCGAAGCCCTTGGCCCGCGCCCACTGCTTCTCGCTCCGCTGGGCGTCGCGGGCCGTGATGTCGTTGCCGCAGGTGTAGCCGAGGATGACGTCCTTGACGCGCTCACGCGGAACCTCACGGCACATCCGTCCGATCACCACGGCCAGCTCGGCCTCGTAGTGCACCTCGGAGGAGAAGGAGGGATACGTGATGGGGTCGCCGGGGCCGATCACGGAGGTGGACGGCTTGAAGAAGACGACCGGGACGTCGGGGACCTCGTTACCCAGCTCCGCCGCGTGCTCGGCGTAGTTGCGCCCGATTCCGACGACCTTGTTCGGCAGGACGGGCGGCAGCAGCCGGACCTTGCTCAGCGGGACCTTCTGGCCCGAGCGCTCGAATTCGGCGAAGGGGTGGCCCTTGATGATGTCGATGACGGGGCCGTCCTGATCGGACGGCTCACCCTCCACCACGCCGAAGGCGACGTTGCCGTCGATGGAGAATCTGGCGATGCGCACGGGAAGCCTTGGCTCCTTGACTGAACTCGCTGGAGACTGACGCTCCAGGCTATCGCTCCGCGTCCCGCGCGCCGCCGTCCCGCCTGCCGGGAGTGGTGGCGTCCGCCACAGCCCCGGGGAATCAGTGGCCCGGGGCCTCGGTCAGCACGGTGCGCTTGGGGTTCGCGGTCCGGTTCGGCAGGTCGACGCGCTGCTCCGGCTGCTCCTCGGGCGCGGCCGACAGGTCGTCGGCGCCCTTGATGTCCTGGGCGTCCCCCAGCTCTTGGACGTCCTTGAGATGGGCCAGGGTGGTGCGCCGCGGGTTGGCTATGGAGTGGAACATCATCGTCGTCTTCACGTGGTTTACGCCTCGATCTTGTCGTCCGTACCGGCTATGTAAAGCGTCAGGCTAGAGGCGGCCTTGCCCATCGATTCGCAGGAAAAGTCACCGCCAGCATGTGATATTGCTCACGAATGATCAGGCAAAAGCCGCATAGGAGACAGTTACGCAATCGCCCTAAACGGACATCGCCTACCTGAACCCGACGTTCCGCTCTTGATCATCGCTAGCCGGACACTCGATTGCGACCTTCGATTCGTACACGAAAGTCCGTTATCGCCGACATGACTTTCTACGTCCCGTAATAAAGTCCGCACTGAGCGTCACACGGATCACAGCCTTATCCATTGCCCTTGTTGCAGCATCCGGCACTGTGCTGGAATTCCCGGGACCGCCGCGGGAATCAGCCGGCGCGCACGGGGGCGCAGCACAGAGGCGCCGAGCGGCGGGGGGCTCCTCTTGTCGACATGAAAGGAAGCGCGCCGGTCACTCACGACCGACAGGGGGGATCGCGGTCCCCCACGACTCGACACCGCTCCGCCGGTCCTCCGGAGGAGCGCCTGGTCCAGAGGTTGCGACGCTAGTGCAGGGACGTATCAAGAGGGATGGTATGGGGGCTCCCCAGGCCCGCCAGGGCCGAGGGGATGCTTCGGCGGACCCGGAGCCGCGTGGCGGGACCGACCGCGGCTCCTCGCCCCAGCGCGCCCAGGGGAGCAGCGGCAGGACTCTGGGTGATCAGAGCCCCGAGGCCGGTACGCAGAGCGCTACCCGGATCAGTGCGCCCAGTGGCGGCGGAGACGCGGAGCAGCCGGCCAAGCCGAAGACCTCCGGCCCCAGCGGGCCCGGCAATCGCATGGCCCTGCGCAACTGGCGCATCAGCACCCGACTCGTCTCCCTGCTCACGCTCCCGGTGGTCGCGGCGACCACCCTGGGGGCGCTGCGCATCGAGGGCTCGCTGGACAACATCCAGCAGCTCGACCAGATGAAGCTGCTCACCAAGATGACGCAGCAGGCGACCCAGCTGGCCAGCGCGCTCCAGGAGGAGCGGGACAAGTCGGCCGGCCCGCTGGCGGGCAAGGGCAACGACAAGGACGACCGGGTCGTCTCCACGCGCGAGGACACCAACCGCGCCATCACGGCCTTCCGCGAGGCCACCCACCAGATCGACCCCGGCGACCAGTCGCTGGCCGGTGTGCAGTCCACGCTCGTCAACATCGACCGTCAGCTCGGCAAGATCAACGAGGTCCGTGACACGGCCTACGACAACAGCCAGTACTACTCGCTGACGGTCCAGAACTACAACGAGCTCATCAACTCGCTGCTGCTGCTCTCCCAGGACATGGCGCAGGCGACCAGCAACCGCGCGATGATCAACAACACCCGCGCGCTCGCCACCTTCTCCTCCGCCAAGGAGTACGCCTCCATCCAGCGCGCGCTCATCAGCGCCGCGCTCGCCGACCCCAAGGGCGCCGACTTCTCCGCCAACGACCGCCGCTTCGCCAGGACCGCGGTGGACAAGGAGAACGAGGCGCTCGGTCGCTTCAAGCAGATCCGCCAGGGCAACTCCGAGGATCTGCTCGAACCGCTGGACAGCCGCCCCGACATCAAGGCGGCGACCATGTACGCCGACCGCGCGGTGCGCGACCCCGAGGGGCTCAAGGCGGAGAAGCGCACCGATCTGGACTGGTACGACCAGGACAGTATCAAGATCGAAGAGATGGGCAAGATCGAGGAGACGCTGCTCAGCGAGATGCAGCAGAAGGCTCGTGAGCTCCGCAACTCCGCCCAGCAGGACGCGATCCTCAACGGTGCGCTGATCCTGCTGGTCCTCGGTGTCTCCCTGGTCGGCGCCTTCGTCGTCGCCCGCTCCATGGTCCGCTCGCTGCGCCGCCTCCAGGACACCGCGCAGGAGGTCTCCCAGAAGCGGCTGCCCGAACTGGTCAAGCAGCTCTCCGAGTCCGATCCGCAGGATGTGGACACCTCCGTCGAGTCCGTCGGTGTGCACAGCCGGGACGAGATCGGAAAGGTGGCCGCGGCCTTCGACGACGTGCACCGCGAGGCGGTCCGGCTCGCCGCCGAGCAGGCGCTGCTGCGGGGCAACGTCAACGCGATGTTCACCAACCTCTCGCGCCGCAGCCAGGGCCTCATCCAGCGCCAGCTCTCGCTCATCTCCGAGCTGGAGAGCCGCGAGGCCGACCCGGACCAGCTCTCCTCGCTCTTCAAGCTGGACCACCTCGCCACCCGTATGCGCCGTAACGGCGAGAACCTCCTGGTCCTCGCGGGCGAGGAGCCCGGCCGCCGGTGGACCCGGCCGGTGCCGCTGGTGGACGTGCTCCGCGCGGCCGCCTCCGAGGTGGAGCAGTACGAGCGCATCGAGCTCAGCTCGGTCCCGGCGACCGAGGTCGCCGGCCGGGTCGTCAACGACCTCGTCCACCTGCTCGCCGAGCTGCTGGAGAACGCCACGTCCTTCTCCTCGCCGCAGACCAAGGTCAAGGTCACCGGTCATGCGCTGCCCGACGGGCGGGTGCTGGTCGAGATCCACGACACCGGTATCGGGCTCTCGCCCGAGGACCTGGCGGCGATCAACGAGCGGCTGGCCTCCCCGCCCACAGTCGATGTGTCGGTGTCCCGGCGCATGGGTCTGTTCGTGGTCGGCCGGCTGTCGCTGCGCCACGGCATCCGCATCCAACTCCGGCCGTCCGACTCGGGCGGTACGACGGCGCTGGTCATGCTGCCGGTCGATGTCGCACAAGGTGGCCGGAAGCCGGCGCCGCAGGCCGCCGGCGGCAAGTCGGGCCAGAGCGCACCGGCCGCAGGCGGCGGCCAGGGCAACGGCTCGGCGGGGCTGCTCGGCTCGGCGCCCTCGCGGCGCCAGGTCCCGGGCTCGGGCTCGGGTTCGCGCGCCGCGCTGCCGGGCAACGGCGGCAGCGGACTGCCGACCCGGCCGGTCGGCGCCGGTGCGGGCCCCGCGGGCGGCGCCCCGTCCAGCGGCACCAACTTCTTCGAGGGCGGGCGGCCTCCGGGCCCCCGGAGCAACGCCCCCGCGGGCCCCGGCGCTCCCGGTGGTCAGAGCGGCCCCGGCGGTCAGGGCGGTCCCGGAGCCCCCTCCGGCCGTCCCCCGCTTCCGCAGCGCAGCGAGGGCCCGACCGTCGCTCCGCCGACCGGCGCCCCGGCCCGTGCCGACGGGGGCGACCAGGACGGCCGTCCTCAGCTCCCCACCCGCGGCCCCGCGCCCGAGCTTCCGGCCCCGTCGCAGCCCGGCACCAGCTGGGGCGCGCGCGCCGCGGCCGGCGAGGACGACTGGCCGGGCACGCCGCGCGACGCGGTGGACACCCCGCGCGGGCATGAGGAGTACGACTCCACGGGCCAGTTCGCCCGTCCGGACCTCGGCGGCTCCGGGGACCGGCGCGACCCGTTCGGCAACCGCGGCCCCGGGGACACCGGTGAGCTGCCGCAGCTGAGCGACAGCCCCAACCTGTTCGAGCCGCGCCGCGGAGTCAATGGACCGCAGGGCGGGCAGGGACCGGCCGACACCGGCCAGTTCAACCGGCCCGACTACGGCCGCGGCCCCGGCGACACCGGCGAGTTCGCCCGTCCGGAGCTCGGCCAGGGCCCGGGTGACACCGGTGAGTACGCCCAGCCCCGGTTCGAGGACGCCGCCCCGCGCGGCGGACGCGGCCCCGGGGACACGGGCGAGTTCCCGCGTCCGAACATGGGCGGCCCCGGCGATACCGGCGAATTCCCCCGCCCCACCATGGGCGGCCCGGGCGACACCGGCGAGTACCCGCGGCCGAACATGGGCGACACCGGCGAGTACGTCCGCCCCGACATGGGTGGCACCGGTGAGTACCCGCTGCCCCAGGGTCCCCAGGGCCGGTCCGGTGGGCGGCCGAACGATCCGCTGCCGCCCGCCGGTCCCGGCGACGGCCGTACCCCGATCTTCGACACCATCGAGTCGTCCTGGCATCACAACCAGGCCGAGAACCCGGGCATACCGGGCTCTCAGGACAGTGGCCGGTCGTACCCGTCCGCGCCCTCCGCCCCCGAGCCCACCCCCGGCCGGCCCGCCTCCGCCGTGCCGCCCCCCTCGGCCCACGAGCCGCTGCCGGCGGCCCAGGGCATGGGCGACTTCGCCGGTGCCCAGGGCACGGGCGAGTTCGCCGGATCGGGTGCCGCGGCGGGTCCCGGCACCAACGGGGCCGGTCCGGGCGGCCGGAGCGCGGGTTCCCACTGGCGTACGTCGCCCCACAACGACGAGCGCTGGCGCCGCGCCGAGCAGGTCCGCGAACCCGCGGCCGGCGGTATCACGTCGTCCGGGTTGCCACGGCGGGTGCCGCGCGCAAACCTCGTGGAGGGTGCCGCACACCAGCCGCAGCAGCCCGACCAGGCTGGGCCGCAGGTGTCCCGCGCGCCCGATGATGTACGCGGCAGGCTGACCAACCTCCGCCGTGGAATTCAGCAGGGTCGCCGGGCCGGTACCGGACTCGGCGGCAACCATGATCGCGGCATTGGCCCGACTTACCAGCAGGAGCGTTAGTTGAGCCCGATGAGCCAGGCGGCGCAGAATCTGAACTGGTTGATCACGAACTTCGTGGACAACACCCCCGGTGTGTCCCACACGGTCGTGGTCTCCGCCGACGGACTCCTTCTGGCGATGTCCGAAGGCTTCCCCCGTGACCGAGCCGATCAATTGGCGGCGGTGGCTTCCGGTCTGACCTCGCTCACCGCCGGGGCCTCCCGCATCTTCGAAGGCGGCATGGTCAACCAGACCGTCGTCGAAATGGAACGAGGCTTTCTCTTCATCATGTCCATCTCCGACGGCTCCTCCCTCGCCGTGCTCGCCCACCCTGAGTGCGACATCGGCCTCGTCGGCTACGAGATGGCCCTGCTGGTCGACCGCGCGGGCAACGTCCTCACCCCCGACCTGCGTGCCGAGCTGCAGGGCAGCCTGTTGAACTGATCCATCGACCATCCGACGCCTGTCCCCCCGGCCCCACGGCCGGGCGGGCCCCCACCGGCACCGACCGACGGCACGCCCGTCACCTTGTTGTCCGACCGGAGGATCCATGACCCCGCCCCCCGCCTCGCCCGGCCCGTACGGCGGCCATCACCAATCGCCGTACGGGGGTGAAGGCGACCAGCCATTGGTGCGCCCGTATGCCATGACCGGTGGCCGGACCCGGCCGCGCTACCAGCTCGCCATCGAGGCGCTGGTCAGCACCACGGCCGACCCCGTGCATCTGCAGGGGCTGCTCCCCGAGCACCAGCGGATCTGCCATCTGTGCCAGGAGGTCAAGTCGGTCGCCGAGGTCTCGGCGCTGCTGAACATACCCCTGGGTGTGGCACGGATCCTGGTGGCGGACCTGGCAGAGGCCGGCATGGTGGCGATCCACCAGCCCGGGGGCGGTTCGGAAGCGGGCGGTACCCCGGATGTGACACTGCTCGAAAGGGTGCTCAGTGGACTTCGCAAGCTCTAGCGGCGCTCCCCCCGCCCGCGCGACCACCTCGGCGAAGATCGTGGTGGCGGGCGGCTTCGGCGTGGGCAAGACCACGTTCGTCGGCGCGGTCTCGGAGATCAACCCGCTGCGCACCGAAGCCGTGATGACCTCTGCCTCGGCGGGGATCGACGATCTGAGCCATGTCCAGGACAAGACCACGACGACCGTGGCGATGGACTTCGGCCGCATCACGCTCGACGACGATCTCATCCTGTACCTGTTCGGCACGCCGGGTCAGGACCGCTTCTGGTTCATGTGGGACGACCTGGTGCGCGGCGCGATCGGTGCCGTGGTGCTGGTCGACACCCGCCGGCTCGCCGACTGCTTCCCCGCCGTCGACTACTTCGAGAACTCCGGGCTGCCCTTCGTCATCGCCCTCAACGGCTTCGAGGGCCAGCAGCCCTACAACCCCGAAGAGGTCCGCGAGGCTCTGCAGATCGGCCCGGACACCCCCATCATCACCACGGACGCGCGCCATCGCACCGAGGCCAAGAGCGCGCTCATCACCCTGGTCGAGCATGCGCTGATGGCCCGGCTCAAGTAGGGAACGCCGTCCGGAAGTTGTCGGATATCGGACGGAGGACGGGCCGTGTCGAACGACGCGGCCCGCTCGCCGTTCATAACGTTTCGACAGAGATATGACCCGACTCCCGATACGGAGCGCAGTCGTGTCGCTCCATTGCGCACTCAAATACTTCGGTATTCGACATATCTCATCCATAACGCCCCTTTTTTCTCTGGTCCAGACAACGTACTGAGCGCTTTGCGCACTGTTTGGAAAGCACCTGCGGGGCGTGCTGGAATTCGCTGAACTGGGCAGTCAGGGCTCAGCTGGGAACGGCACAAATGGTGCCGACGCCGAGAGGTTGTTGGTCGAGTGAGGCGAAGCAAGCCGGACCCCGCGCAAGACGCGCGAGGGAACTTCACCCCGCCGCCGCGTTCAGGCACAGCGGCGTCGCCCGCCGAGGCATCGGATCCACCCAGTGGTGGCCGGATCTCCCCTCGGAACTGGCGGGTGCGCGGCCGGCTGTACGCGATCCTGCTCATCCCCGTGCTCGTCGCCCTGGTCTTCGGTGGCTTCCAGGTCGCCTCCTCGGTCTCCACCTGGAACGAGGCGCGGGACGCCGAGCGCACCGCCCAGGTCGTCCGGGCCGCCACGACCTACGCCCACGCCCTGGTCAACGAGCGCGACCTGAGCGCGGGGCCCCTGCTCAGCGGCACCAACGAGGCCACGGTCACCAAGGCGCGGGCCACCAGCGACGCAGCGAAGAAGGACTTCGACAAGGCCGTCGCCGATATGCCGCAGACGCCGACCATGAAGCGCCGCCTCAAAGCCTTCAGATCCGCCGAACCGCAGCTGGCCTCCCTGCGCCGCAACGCCTACACCGACCGCCTGAACGGTGTGAAGACCGAAGAGGGCTATGTCGCCGTCGAGCACGGGCTGATCGAGTTCGCCAATGAACTGGGCCTGGGCACCGGCAATATCACGTCGTACGGCCGTACCGTCTACGCGGTATCCCTGGCCAAGGGCGCGGAGTCGCTGCAGCGCTCCATCGGCACCCATCTGCTGGTCAAGCCCGGTCCGTCCGCGACCGACCGCAAGACCCAGCTGACCTCCTTCACCTCGTACGTCTATCTCGAGGGCATCGCGCTCGGGGAGTTCGAGGCGGCCGGCACACCGCAGGACGTGACCCGGCTCGAGGACACCCTCACGGCGGCCGAGAAGCGTGCGCAGGAGCAAATCGCCGAGGCGAAGCGGAAGGCCGAGGCGGACGGCAAGAAGTTCGTGGCGCCGCCCGGCATGGACCGGATGCTCAAGGCCATCGGCAGCGGCGCCTCGCCCACCGCGCTGGCCGGTCAGGGGGTCACCCCGGACGCCTGGTTCAACGCCTCCACGATCAAGTTCAACGCCTACCGGGACGTCGAGCAGACCCTGGTGAACAGAGCCGTGGACGAGGCGGCGCAGATCTCCTCGGACGCCCGCCGCGATGCGATCGTGAACGGCGCGATCGTGGTGCTGGCACTGCTCGCCGCCTTCTTCGTGGCCGGGCGGATGGCCCGCTCGATGAGCCATTCCATGCAGCAACTGCGCAACGCCGCCTTCGATGTCGCCGAGAAGCGGCTGCCTGCGGTGGTCGACCAGCTCTCCCGCACCGACCCGGGACGGGTGGACACCCGGGTCAGCTCGATACCGATCAACACCAGGGACGAGATCGGCGAGGTGGCCCGCGCCTTCGACCAGGTGCACCGGGAGGCGATCCGGCTCGCGGCCGAGCAGGCGATGCTGCGCGGCGGCGTCAACGCGATCTTCACCAACCTTTCCAGTCGCAACCAGGGACTGATCGAGCGGCAGCTGACCCTGATCTCCGAGCTGGAGAGCCGGGAGGCCGATCCGGACCAGCTGGAGCACCTCTTCCGGCTGGACCACCTGGCCACCCGTATGCGGCGCAACGGCGAGAACCTCCTGATTCTCGCGGGCGAGGAGCCCGGCCGGCGCTGGAACCAGCCGGTACCGCTGATCGATGTGCTGCGCGCCGCCTCCTCGGAGGTGGAGTCCTACGAGCGCATCGAGCTGGCCGGCATCTCCGAGAGCGAGATCCACGGCACCGCCGTGACCGACCTGGTGCACCTCCTGGCCGAGCTGCTGGAGAACGCCACCACCTTCTCCTCCCCGCACACCAAGGTGCGGGTCACCTCGACCCGGCTGCCCGACGGCCGGGTGGTGGTGGAGATCCACGACAAGGGCATCGGCCTGACCGCCGAGGACTTCGCCGACATCAACCACAAGCTGGCCAATCCGCCGACGGTGGATGCCACGGTCTCCCAGCGCATGGGGCTCTTCGTGGTCGGCCGCCTGGCCGACCGGCACGGCATCCGGGTCCAGCTGCGCCCCTCCGGGGAGCAGGCGGGCACCACGTCGCTGGTGATGCTGCCCGAGGCGATCACCCACGGCGGTGGCGGCGAGGAGCTGCCGCAGGACGACTTCACGGTCTCCCGGATCGTCCCCGAGCCGCGGCCCGCCCCGGCCTTCGAGGACGTGAGCGAGCTGTCCTCGCGGACCGCCGCCGAGCTGGGTTTCGACGACTCCGCCTACGACCGGGACCAGGGACATCACCAGTTTCAGGGCCAGTACAGCGGAATGGGGGCCACCGGGTCCGAGCGGGATCCGCGGCCCGGCCAGCCGCCTGCCGATCCGCTGACGCAGTCCTCGTACCAGAATTCCGGCTATTCGCAACCGGAAGCGGATTACACAACTCAAACGGAACCCGAACAGCAGCCGTACATCGGCTACAACTCCCCCTCTCAACAGGGAGAGTGGGGCGATTCCGGATCTTTCGAGATGCCCTACGCGTCGCAGTTCGGGACCGAAGCGGAATCAGGACCCAGCGCTCCCGAAGTTTCTCGGGACCGCGTAGAGTTCCACCGTCCGGGCCCTTCCCCGAGCGGAATCCACTCGATGACCGACGCCGGGCTTCCGCGTCGTGACAGGCAGTGGCAGCCGTCCGGGGAAGCAGGGACACAGGGGATGGCCGGGGACCCGGCGGCGCCCACGGCGCCGGAGCGACCCCGGCAGACACCCCAGCAGCAGGAGGACAGTGCCCCGTGGCAGTCGGAGAACGACCAGCGCTGGCACCGTGCCGAGCGGCTGCGCGACCCGAAGGCCGGTGGGGTCACAACGTCCGGCCTGCCCCGCCGGGTGCCCAAGGCCAATCTGGTCGAGGGCTCCGCGGAGCCGACCGGACAGGGCGGCCCCCAGGTCTCCCGCGCCCCGGAGGACATCCGCGGCAGGCTGAGCAACCTGCGCCGCGGCGTCCAGCGGGGGCGCAGCGCGGGATCCGGGACCCCCGGGCGTGACCAGCATGACCAACAGGGCTTCGGCCCCGGCAGCACCTACGATCAGGAGCGTTAGTGTGAGCCCGATGAGCCAGGCGGCGCAGAACCTGAACTGGTTGATCACCAACTTCGTGGACAACACCCCCGGGGTGTCCCACACCGTGGTGGTCTCCGCCGACGGACTCCTTCTGGCGATGTCCGAAGGCTTCCCCCGTGACCGAGCCGATCAACTGGCGGCGGTGGCCTCCGGCCTGACCTCGCTCACATCCGGAGCCTCGCGCATCTTCGAAGGCGGCGTGGTCAACCAGACCGTCGTCGAAATGGAACGAGGCTTCCTCTTCATCATGTCGATCTCCGACGGATCATCCCTCGCCGTGCTCGCTCACCCCGAGTGCGACATCGGCCTCGTCGGCTACGAGATGGCCCTGCTGGTCGATCGCGCGGGCAACGTCCTCACCCCGGATCTCCGCGCGGAATTGCAGGGCAGTCTTCTCAACTAGCAAACATGGAGTGCGTTTCGCGCCACCGCGCCATAGGGTGCGGTGGCGCGACCGGCAAGACAGGCGAGTTGGAGGAGGACACGTGGCAACGCCCCCTAGCGGATATCCGTACGCCCACGGGCAGCCGTCCGAGCCGCGCGGAGAGGCCCCGATGAAGCGCTTCAACTTCCCCTCCACGCCCAGCCGTCAGGCCCGCTCTCCACAGCAGCCGGAGCCGCAGCAGGAGCAGCAGCCCCCGCGGCGGCGGCCGCAGCGGCCTCAGCAACAGCCGTACACGCCCTCCTACGCGCCTCCCGGGCCGCAGGAGGGGTCTTGGTACGACGCGCCCTCCGCGCCGCGTATCGAGCCCGTACAGCCGCCTGAGCGCCCCGCTCCGGAACCTTCCTCCCCCGCGGGCGGCACTCATAACCCTCTGGTGCGCCCGTACGCCATGACTGGGGGCCGGACCCGGCCCCGGTACCAGCTCGCCATCGAGGCGCTGGTGCACACCACGGCCGACCCCGCTCAGCTCCAGGGCCAACTGCCCGAGCACCAGCGGATCTGCCATCTGTGCCGCGAGATCAAGTCGGTCGCCGAGATCTCCGCACTGCTCGCCATTCCCCTCGGCGTGTCCCGGATCCTCGTAGCCGACCTGGCCGAGGCGGGGCTCGTCGCCATTCATCAGCCGGGCGGCGACGAGTCCGCCGGCGGTCAGCCTGACGTGACACTGCTCGAAAGGGTGCTCAGTGGACTTCGCAAGCTCTAGCGGTGCAGCCCGCTCCACCACCTCCGCGAAAATCGTGGTGGCGGGCGGCTTCGGCGTGGGCAAGACCACGTTCGTCGGCGCGGTCTCGGAGATCAACCCGCTGCGCACCGAAGCCGTGATGACCTCCGCCTCGGCGGGGATCGACGACTTGACCCACGCACCGGACAAGACCACCACCACGGTGGCGATGGACTTCGGCCGCATCACGCTGGACCAGGACCTGATCCTGTACCTGTTCGGCACGCCCGGCCAGGACCGCTTCTGGTTCATGTGGGACGACCTGGTCCGCGGTGCCATCGGCGCGGTCGTCCTGGTGGACACCCGCCGCCTCGCCGACTGCTTCCCCGCGGTCGACTACTTCGAGAACTCCGGACTGCCCTTCGTCATCGCCCTCAACGGCTTCGACGGACACCAGCCGTACACCCCCGAAGAGGTCCGCGAGGCCCTGCAGATCGGCCCCGACGCGCCGATCATCATCACCGACGCCCGCCACCGCAGCGAGGCCAAGAGCGCGCTCATCACGCTGGTCGAGCACGCGTTGATGGCCCGGCTGCGGTAGCCGAGACCGGCGACAGAAGCCAAAATCCCCTGCTCTCCGAGGAGAACAGGGGATTTGTGCGTTCCAGCCCGGGGCGTCCAGTGCGTTCAGGACGCTCGGCGCGGGGCCGGCGGCCTCCGGGCGGTGTGCGGCCGTCCGGAGGCGGCGGTGCCGCTCGCGCTCAGCCCTGCCAGCTGTGCGGCGCGCTGAACGCCGGGCGGCGCTCCAGACGGCGCCAGCGGGCGGCGCTGCGGCCCGGGCGGGTGGAGCCGGTGGTGCGGTAGGTGCCGGCGGCCGCGCGGGCGAGCAGCACCGCGGTGACCGCGGCGAGCTCCTCGGCGTCGGCGTGGCCCTTCTCGACCCGGACCAGGGTGGCCGCCGCCGCGGCGGCGGGATCGGCGATATCGCTCGGTGTGCTCACGGTTTGTCTCTTCTCCCTTGTCGCGCGGGTTTCGCGCGAGGACACGAACTCAGAGGCTACTGCGGCGGGTTGCCGTGCTTACGGGACGGCAGGTCGGCGTGCTTGTCGCGCAGCATCGCCAGCGACCGGATCAGGACCTCACGGGTTTCGGCCGGGTCGATCACATCGTCGACCAGCCCCCGCTCGGCCGCGTAGTACGGGTGCATCAGCTCGGACTTGTACTCCTTGACCATGCGGGCGCGCATGGCCTCGGGGTCGTCGGCGTCGGCGATCTGACGGCGGAAGATCACGTTGGCGGCGCCCTCGGCACCCATCACCGCGATCTCGTTGGTGGGCCAGGCGTAGGTCAGGTCGGCACCGATGGACTGGGAGTCCATGACGATGTACGCACCGCCGTACGCCTTGCGCAGGATGACGGAGATCCGCGGCACGGTGGCGTTGCAGTACGCGTACAGCATCTTGGCGCCGTGCCGGATGATCCCGCCGTGCTCCTGGTCCACACCGGGCAGGAAGCCGGGCACGTCGAGGAAGGTGACCAGCGGGATGTTGAAGGCGTCGCACATCTGGATGAAGCGCGCGGACTTCTCCGACGCCTCGATGTCCAGCACGCCGGCCAGCGACTGCGGCTGGTTGGCGATGATGCCGACCACCTGGCCGTCGAGCCGGGTCATCGCGCAGATGATGTTGGTCGCCCAGCGCTCGTGGACCTCGAGGTACTCGCCGTCGTCGACGATCTCCTCGATGACCTTGCGCATGTCGTACGGCCGGTTGCCGTCGGCCGGGACGAGGTCCAGCAGCGCATCGCCGCGCCGGGAGACCGGGTCGTCGGACTCGACGGTCGGCGGGTTCTCCCGGTTGTTCTGCGGCAGCAGCGACAGGAGGTAGCGCACCTCCTCCAGGCACGTCTCCTCGTCGTCGTAGGCGAAGTGGCACACACCCGAGGTCTCGGCGTGCACATCCGCGCCGCCCAGTCCGTTCTGGCTGACCTTCTCGCCCGTCACCGCCTGGACCACATCGGGTCCGGTGATGAACATCTGAGAGGTCTCCCGGACCATGAAGACGAAGTCCGTCAGGGCCGGGGAGTACGCCGCCCCGCCCGCGCACGGGCCGAGCATCACACTGATCTGGGGGATGACGCCGGACGCCTTGGTGTTCCGCTGGAAGATGCCGCCGTATCCGGCGAGCGCCGAGACGCCCTCCTGGATGCGGGCACCGGCGCCGTCGTTGAGGGACACCAGCGGCGCCCCGGCCGAGATGGCCATGTCCATGATCTTGTGGATCTTGGTCGCGTGGGCCTCCCCCAGAGCCCCGCCGAAGATCCGGAAATCGTGTGCGTAGACGAACACCGTCCGTCCGTGGACGGTCCCCCAGCCGGTGACGACCCCGTCGGTGTAAGGCTTCTTCGCCTCCAGGCCGAACCCGGTCGCACGATGCCGCCGCAGCGGCTCCACTTCGTTGAAGGACCCCTCGTCAAGCAGCAGATCGATCCGCTCGCGAGCCGTCAGCTTCCCCTTGGCCTTCTGGGCCTCGGTCGCCCGCTCGCTCGGGCCGCGCCGAGCCTGCTCGCGAATCGCGTGCAGCTCGGCGACGCGCCCGCGAACGTCACTCGCCTCAGCAGGCGCACCTTCGAGATTGGTCATGCAATGACGGTACGTTCCCGGACCCCCGGAAACGCATGTCAATTCCCTACAACGTCAAGGGCGTTTTGGTGGGCAGGCGGAACAGAACTGGACAGCGGCTTTCCCACTACCTGGTGTCCTAAAGGACTATCGACCCTGTCGGCATCCGACAAACCTCCAGGCGGCGACCGTGCCAGGGGCGGGCTCGACCACCCGGATGGGCGGCGTCCGCTGGAGCGGCGCCGCGGCCGGATCGGGGAACGGAACACGTCGGCCGCGCTCCGCTCCCCGTACCCTACTCCGACGGCGGCCGGCGCCACGCGCACCGGGCCCACGGGGCCGTGAGGCCCAGGTCACTCCTGCGGGTCCACCCCGGCCCGCAGCAGCCCGTAGGCGTAGGCGTCGTCCAGGGCCTGCCAGGACGCGGCGATCACGTTCTCCCCGACGCCGACCGTCGACCACTCCCCCTGGCCGTCCGCGGTGGAGACCAGCACCCGGGTCGTGGACTCGGTGCCGTGCTTGCCTTCCAGGATGCGGACCTTGTAGTCCACCAGTTCCATCGTCGCCAGCTGCGGGTAGATCCGCTCCAGCCCCACCCGCAGCGCCCGGTCCAGGGCATTGACCGGGCCGTTGCCCTCCGCCGTGGCGACGATGCGCTCGCCCTTGGCCCACAGCTTCACGGTGGCCTCGTTGGCGTGGGTGCCGTCCGGGCGGTCCTCGACGATCGCCCGCCAGGACTCGACCCGGAAGTAGCGGCGGGGGCGGCCGTCGACCTCCTGGCGCAGCAGCAGCTCGAAGGAGGCGTCGGCGGCCTCGTAGGTGTAGCCCGCGAGCTCGCGCTCCTTGACCCGCTCGACGATCCGGCCCACCAGCGCGCGGTCGTCGCCGAGGTCGATGCCCAGCTCCTTGCCCTTGAGCTCGATCGATGCCCGGCCGGCCATGTCGGAGACGAGCATCCGCATGGTGTTGCCGACCCGCTCGGGGGCGATGTGCTGGTACAGATCCGGGTCGACCTTGATCGCGGAGGCGTGCAGTCCGGCCTTGTGGGCGAAGGCGGAAACGCCCACATAGGGCTGGTGAGTGGAGGGCGTCAGATTGACGACCTCGGCGATCGCGTGCGAGATCCGGGTCATCTCCTCCAGGGCGCCCTCCGGCAGCACCCGGCGGCCGTACTTGAGCTCGAGGGCCGCGACGACCGGGAAGAGGTTGGCGTTGCCCACCCGCTCGCCGTAGCCGTTGGCCGTGCACTGGACGTGGGTGGCGCCCGCGTCCACGGCGGCGAGGGTGTTGGCGACCGCGCAGCCGGTGTCGTCCTGGGCGTGGATGCCCAGCCGGGCGCCGGTGTCGGCCAGTACGGTGCGGACCACCGCGTCGATCTGGCCGGGGAGCATGCCGCCGTTGGTGTCGCAGAGGATCACCACCTCGGCGCCCGCCTCGTGGGCGGCGGAGACGACCCGCTTGGCGTAGTCCGCGTTGGCGCGGTAGCCGTCGAAGAAGTGCTCGCAGTCGAGGAAGACCCGGCGGCCCTGGGACCGCAGGTAGGCGACGGTCTCGCGGACCATCGCGAGGTTCTCCTCGAGCGTGGTGCGCAGGGCCAGCTCCACATGGCGGTCGTGGGACTTCGCCACCAGGGTGATCACCGGCGCCCCGGACTCCAGCAGCGCCTTGACCTGGAGGTCGTCCTCGGCGCGTGCCCCCGCCTTGCGGGTGGCGCCGAACGCCACCAGCTGGGCATGCTGGAAGTCGATCTCGGCGCGGGCCCGGGCGAAGAACTCCGTGTCGCGCGGGTTGGCGCCGGGCCAGCCGCCCTCGATGAAGCCCACGCCGAAGTCGTCCAGGTGACGGGCGATGGTCAGCTTGTCCGCGACCGTCAGGTTGATGCCCTCGCGCTGCGCTCCGTCGCGCAGGGTGGTGTCGAAGACATGGAAGCCGTCGTCGGGCAGATCCTTCATGGTTGGTCTGGCTCCTGTCGGATGGATCTCGGTCTACCGGAATATCCGGTTCCGCGCCCTCCTATGGTCCCTCACGCTTCGCGTCCGGCGGGATGGTCCGGAAAACGAAAAGACCCCTCGCGGGTGCGAGAGGTCTGCGCGCGGGTCTGGGGCACGGTGGCCGCGCCGTACCGGGTCGTACGGGCGGTCACTGCGGACCGGCGCGCCTGCTGTCAATAATCATGACGAACGAGAGCACGGAGGAAGTCTGACACATTCCGCCCCCGCGCTCTCATCCGTCTCATCATGCGAACCATCGGCGTCAACGAGGTGACACCCACGATCAGCCCAGAGGTGACATCCGTGATCAGCCCAGGGGGTGCATCCAGCCATGCGGATCCGGGGCGACGCCGGTCTGGATGTCCAGCAGCGCCTTGCGCAGCCGCATCGTCACCTCGCCCGGCTCACCGTCGGCCACCGTCCAGTTCGCCCGGGCGGACTTGACCGAGCCGACCGGGGTGATCACGGCCGCCGTACCGCAGGCGAAAACCTCGGTGAGGGTCCCGTCGGCGTTGCCCTGGCGCCAGTCGTCGACGGAGATCCGGCCCTCGGTGACCTCGTAGCCGAGGTCGGCGGCGATCCGCAGCAGCGAGGCGCGAGTGATCCCCGGCAGCAGCGAACCGGACAGCTCGGGGGTCACGATGCGGTTCCCGTACACGAAGTACAGGTTCATCCCGCCCATCTCCTCGATCCAGCGGCGCTCGATCGCGTCCAGCCAGACCACCTGGTCACAGCCCTGCTCGGCGGCCTGGGCCTGGGCGACCAGGGAGGCCGCGTAGTTGCCGCCCGCCTTGGCCGCGCCGGTGCCGCCGGGCGCCGCGCGGACGTACTCCTCCGAGAGCCAGACCGAGACCGGCTGCACACCGCCGGGGAAGTAGGCCCCGGCCGGGGAGGCGATGACCACGAAGAGGTACTCGTTCGAGGGCCGGACGCCCAGCCCGACCTCGGTGGCGAACATGAAGGGCCGCAGGTAGAGGGACTGCTCTCCGTGGCCCGGCACCCACTCCTTGTCCTGGGTGACCAGCGCGTCACACGCCTCGATGAAGGTCTGGACGGGGAGCTCGGGCATGGCGATGCGGCGCGCGGACGCCTGGAACCGCTCGGCGTTCTGCTCGGGGCGGAAGGTCGCCACGGACCCGTCGGGGCGGCGGTACGCCTTGAGCCCCTCGAAGATGGTCTGGGCGTAGTGCAGCGTCATGTTCGCCGGGTCGAGCGAGAGCGGGGCGTACGGCACGAGCTGGGCCTCGTGCCAGCCACGGCCCTCGGTCCACTTGATGGTCACCATGTGATCGGTGAAGTGGCGGCCGAATCCGGGGTTGGCCAGGATCTTCTCCCGCTCGGCGGCGGGGAGGGGGTGGGACGAGGGCTTGAGCTCGATCGTGGGCGTCGTCATGGCAGGTAGTCCTTCACCTTCGGTTGTGGCGGACCGCGCTCACACCATCCTGCCCGTGATCGGTACTAGGACGTCCAAGCTCTTCTTCACACAGCGGCCCCACCGGGGATTATCTCCTAGGTGAGGCCGGGAAGGAGCGTTGTGCAACGCGCGGCCCAGGTCGATGGTCGCACCCAGCCGCGCGGTGGCACAGGCTGGGGTCAGCCGGATACTCGGGCGGCGAGCGCGTCGCCGATCTCGTCGGTGGTGCGCGGCGCGGCCGCGTCCCGCCCGGCGAGGTCCTCGGCGACGGCGGCCTCGATACGGGCCGCCTCGTCCCCGTAGCCGAGGTGTGACAGGAGCAGGGCCACCGACAGCACGGTCGCCGTCGGGTCGGCCTTGCCGGTGCCCGCGATGTCCGGCGCGGAGCCGTGGACCGGCTCGAACATCGACGGGAAGGCGCCGGAGGGGTTGATGTTGCCGCTCGCGGCGAGCCCGATGCCGCCGCTGACGGCGGCGGCGAGGTCGGTGAGGATGTCACCGAAAAGGTTGTCGGTGACGATCACGTCGAACCGCTCCGGCTGGGTGACGAAGAAGATCGTCGCGGCGTCGACATGCAGATAGTCGGTGGTGACCTCGGGGTACTCCTGGCCGACCCGGTCGAAGATGTTCTTCCACAGGTGGCCGGCGTGCACCAGGACGTTGTTCTTGTGCACGAGGGTCAGCTTCTTGCGCGGCCGGGCGTTGGCGCGCTCGTAGGCGTCCCGGACCACGCGCTCGACACCGTAGGCGGTGTTGAGGCTGACCTCGGTGGCGACCTCGGCCGGGGTGCCGGTGCGCATCGAGCCGCCGTTGCCCACGTACGGGCCCTCGGTGCCCTCGCGGACGACCACGAAGTCGATGTCGGGGCGGCCGGCCAGCGGGGTCGGGGTGTTCGGGAAGAGCTTCGACGGACGCAGGTTGACGTAGTGGTCGAAGGCGAAGCGCAGCTTGAGCAGCAGCCCGCGCTCGAGCACGCCCGAGGGCACCGACGGGTCGCCGATGGCGCCGAGCAGGATCGCGTCGTGGTTCTTCAGCGACTCCAGGTCCGCGTCCGGCAGGGTCTCGCCGGTGGCGTGCCAGTGCTGGGCGCCGAGGTCGTAACTCTGGGTCTCCAGCTTGACGTCCTGCGGAAGGGCGGCGGAGAGGACCTTCAGGCCCTGGGCCACGACTTCCTGGCCGATACCGTCACCGGGGATCACTGCGAGGCGAATGCTGCGAGACATACCGGGACCCTACCGCTCGTCCCATGGATTGACATAGCCGTTCCGCCATTCGGACATCCGCTCAGCGGCAATCACCCGTTCACCCCCCGTATGGTGCGCTGTTGACCGCCCGGGGGACATTCCGGTCCATGGACACACCACGGTTCGGCGTACCCGAGCGGCTCGCCCAGCGGATGACCATGGCGGAGCAGCATGAGTATCTGCGGGCCCGGCTCTCCCGGCGCCGGGTGCTGCGCGGGGGCGCCGCCACGGCGGGGACGGTCGCGGGCGCGGGGCTGCTGGGCGGGGCGGCGTGCGCCGCCGACGCCAAGCCGGCGCCCGTCGCGAGCCCGAAGCCGGTGACCGCCAGGGTGGACGGCGCGCTGGTCGCCCCGTTCGGCCGCCATCTGGCCTTCGGCGCCGATCCGCGGACGCAGATGCGGGTCTCCTGGCAGGTGCCGTTCGCCGTGCGGAAGCCCTATGTGCGGATCGGCACGAGCCCGCTGGAGCTCACGCACAAGGTCGAGGCCGAGGTCCGCCATCTGCGCACCCCGTCGCTGAGCGACAAGCTGCCCGCGGTCGACCAGTTCTATCTGCATGCCGCGGTGGACGATCTGCGCCCCGGGACCACCTATTACTACGGCCTCGGTCACGCGGACCGCGACCCGGCCGAGCCGCGGCACTTCTCGTCCGTGGGCACGTTCCGCACCGCGCCACAGCGGCCGGGGAAGTTCGTCTTCACCGCCTTCGGCGACCAGGGGGTGAGCTATGACGCGCTCGCCAACGACCAGCTGATCCTTGGCCAGAATCCGTCGTTCCATCTGCACGCCGGAGACCTGTGCTACGCGGACACCACCGGCCACGGAAAGAAGACCGACCTGTACGACGCCCGGGTCTGGGACTCCTTCCTCGCCCAGACCGACTCGGTCGCGGCGAGCGTGCCGTGGATGGTGACGACCGGCAACCACGACATGGAGGCGTGGTACTCCCCCGACGGCTACGGCGGCCAGCTGGCCCGCTGGTACCTGCCGGACAACGGCCCCGACCCGCGCAAGGCGCCCGGCGTCTATTCGTTCGTCTACGGGAACGTGGGCGTGGTCGCCCTGGACGCCAATGACGTCTCGTACGAGATCAGCCCCAACAAGGGGTACACCGACGGTGCGCAGACCCGTTGGCTGGACCGACGCCTGGGGCAGCTGCGCAAGCGGCCCGGCATCGACTTCCTGGTGGTCTTCTTCCACCACTGCGCCTACTCCACGACCAGCGCCCACGCCTCGGACGGCGGGGTGCGCGACACCTGGGTGCCGCTGCTCGAGAAGCACCAGGTGGACCTGGTCATCAACGGCCACAACCACGTCTACGAGCGGACCGACGCGATCCGGGGTGGCAAGGTCGCCCGCCGGGTCCCCGTCGAGGGAAGCGCCGACGCGGTGCGCGACGGGATCGTCTATGTGACGGCGGGCGGGGCGGGCGCGAAGCTCTACGAGTTCCCGGTGCCCGACAGCTACGACGGGCACATCAAGGACGTCGACGAGGTGAAGACCTACCACTGGACGGAGGGCGGGGAGAAGAACCGGGACAGCGCTGACTGGTCCCGGGTCCGCTACACCGGCTTCTCCTTCCTCGCCGTGGAGGTGGAGCCGGGCCCCCGCCCCAGGCTCACGGTCACGGCCCTGGCGGAGTCGGGAGCGCGGGTGGACCGCTTCGAGGTCACCCGGCCCCGGCGTCAGTGACCGGTGGCACCGCCGTTGTCACGGCGGTCGAGGGCGCGCTGCAGCGCGGCTGCGGCCTTCTTGCGGTCGGTGTCGTCGGTCTTGCGGCGGATCCTGCGGACAGTCGTCTCGGCCATGATCACATCTCCTCTGCTGAACCCCGGTGGACCGGGAGGAAGGAAAGCTCCCCGAGAAGGTGGCTGCCGGAAGGGGCGGGGGCCTGGGTGCGGCAGGGGTCACCTGCGCCTGTGCACCGGCCGCGGCCGCCATCGCTGGATGCAGCGAGACGTTCGGCTTCCACAAAAGTAAGGCAGCGGAGCGTCAGTGTCTGCACAATTAGTCGGACGTCCTACTATCTGAGACGCGAACAGGGTGACATCGGCCACTGACCCACGGTGATCACATCTCGGCACCGCGCCGATAGTCGAGGCCGACCCCCGTCCGACCTCGACCACGGCGGCCGATCGCAGGTCGTCGTGGGCGATCCCGCGCCTGGTTACCCACGTAAACTGCGGTAAATAGTGCCTACTTGACTGCTTGACGCTAGCACCGCCGCGCGTCGGGCGTCCACAGATTTCCCCCTCCGCGCCCCCGGACAGCACGCCGCCCCCGGACCGCACTGAAGCGGTCCGGGGGCGGGGTCGCGGGGCGGACGGGTTCGGCCCGTCCGCATGGGCGGTCAGCCCATGTGCGGGTAGCGGTAGTCGGTCGGCGGGACCAGGGTCTCCTTGATGGAGCGGGTGGAGGTCCAGCGCATCAGGTTCTGCTTGGCGCCCGCCTTGTCGTTGGTGCCGGACGCGCGGCCACCGCCGAAGGGCTGCTGGCCGACGACGGCACCGGTCGGCTTGTCGTTGATGTAGAAGTTGCCGGCCGCGAAGCGCAGCGCCTCGCAGGTGGCGGCGGCCGCCGCGCGGTCCTGGGCGATGACGGCGCCGGTCAGCCCGTACGGGGCGGCCGACTCCATCTGCTGGAGCATCGCCTCGTACTCATCGTCCTCGTAGACGAACACCCCGAGGATGGGGCCGAAGTACTCGTCCTTGAAGATCTCGTTCTCCGGGTCGGTGGAGGCCAGCACGGTCGGGCGGACGAACCAGCCCTCGCTGTCGTCGTAGGTGCCGCCCGCGACGACCTCGACCGTCGGGTCGGACTTCGCCCGGTCGATCGCGGCCTTGTTCTTGGCGAAGGCGCGCTCGTCGATGACCGCGCCCATGAAGTTGCCGAGGTCGGTGACATCGCCCATGGTCAGCCCGTTGACCTCGGTGGCGAACTCCTCCTTGAGACCGTTCTCCCACAGGGAACGCGGCACATAGGCGCGGGAGGCCGCGGAGCACTTCTGGCCCTGGAACTCGAAGGCGCCACGGGTCATCGCCGTCTTGAGGACCGCCGGGTCGGCGGACGGGTGGGCGACGATGAAGTCCTTGCCACCGGTCTCACCGACCAGCCGCGGATAGGTCTTGTAGTTCTCGATGTTGTTGCCGACCGTCTTCCACAGGTACTGGAAGGTCCGGGTGGAACCGGTGAAGTGGATGCCCGCGAGGTCCGGGTGGGCCAGGGCCACCTCGGAGACGTCCTTGCCGTCGCCCGTGACCAGGTTGATCACGCCCTTGGGCAGCCCGGCCTCCTCCAGAACCTCCATCAGCAGCACGGCGGCGTGCGTCTGGGTCGGGGACGGCTTCCACACCACCACATTGCCCATCAGGGCGGGGGCGGTGGGGAGGTTGCCCGCGATGGCGGAGAAGTTGAAGGGGGTGATCGCGTAGACGAACCCCTCCAGCGGCCGGTGGTCGCTGCGGTTCCAGACCCCCGGCGAGTTGGTCACCGGCTGCTCGGCCAGGATCTGGCGCGCGAAGTGGACGTTGAACCGCCAGAAGTCGATCAGCTCACAGGGGGTGTCGATCTCGGCCTGCTGGGCGGTCTTCGACTGGCCCAGCATGGTGGAGGCCGCGAGCGTCTCCCGCCAGGGGCCGGAGAGCAGATCGGCGGCCTTGAGGATGACCGCGGCACGGTCGTCGAAGCTGAGCGCGCGCCACGCCGGGGCCGCGGCCAGGGCGGCGTCGATCGCGTCCTGCGCGTCCGCTTGAGTGGCGTTGGCGTAGGTGCCCAGGCGGGCGGAGTGCTTGTGCGGCTGGACGACGTCGAAGCGCGTCCCCGCTCCCATCCGCTTCTCACCGCCGATGGTCATCGGCAGGTCGATGGGGTTCTCGCCGAGCTCCTTGAGCTTGGTCTCGAGGCGGGCACGCTCCGGGGTGCCGGGCGCGTAGGTGTGCACCGGCTCGTTCACCGGCACGGGGACCTGGGTGACGGCGTCCATGATGGCCGTTGTCTCCTTCGATCGTCGGGTTGCGAGGTCTGCGATGCCGAGAGCGGTCAGCGACGGCCGACCAGCGAGCGCAGGAAGAATGTGAGGTTGGCGGGGCGCTCCGCGAGGCGGCGCATGAAGTACCCATACCAGTCTGTGCCATACGGGACGTAAACCCGCATACGGTGGCCTTCCGCCACCAGCCGCTCCTGCTCGGCCACGCGGATCCCGTACAGCATCTGGAATTCGTACTCGTCCAGCTTGCGCCCGAGCCGGTGCGCCAGATCCTGGGCGATGGCGACCATGCGCGGATCGTGCGAGCCGATCATGGGATAGCCCTCACCGGCCATCAGGATCTTCAGGCAGCGCACATAGGAGCGGTCCACCTCGCGCTTGTCCTGGTAGGCGACGCTCGCCGGTTCGTTGTACGCGCCCTTCACCAGCCGCACCCGGGAGCCTTCCCCGGCCAGCGCCCGGCAGTCGTCCTCGGTCCGGAAGAGATAGGACTGGAGGACCGCGCCGGTCTGCGGGAAGCGGGTGCGCAGCTCGCCGAGGATGGCGAGGGTGGAGTCCACCGTGGTGTGGTCCTCCATGTCGAGCGTGACCGTCGTGCCCGCCGCGGCGGCGGCCTCCACGACCGGGGTCACGTTGGCCAGGGCCAGATCGTGGCCCCCGGGCAGCGCCTGTCCGAAGGCGGAGAGCTTCACGGACATCTCCGCCCGCCCGGCGAGCCCCTCGGCGGCCAGCGCCTCGGTCAGCGCCAGATAGGCGTCACGGCTGCGCAGCGCCTCGGCCCGGTCGGTCACGTCCTCGCCCAGATGGTCCAGGGTGACGTCCAGGCCGCGGGCGGTCAGGGACCGCACTGAGCCCAGGGACTCGGTAAGCCGCTCCCCGGCGATGAAACGGTCCACCATCGGGCGGGTGACCGGCGCGGCCGAGACGAGACGGCGGATGGCGGCACTGCGCGAAGCAGCGAGCAGCACGGGTCCCAGCACGGGGCACCTCCACGATGACGGCCGACGAACGGCATCAACAACTCACCGTGAAACTTAAGGATGGCTCGGATCCCGGACCATCGACAGCTGTCACGCATCCGTGGCCGGGATCTCAGACATCTGTATGAGAATGTGAGGGGTGAAACCGGGAAGAGGCGGGACCCATGCGCGACGACTACCAGCAGCTGGTGGACGAGATCACGGCGGTACTGCGGGCACCCGCGACCCTGGAGAACCGCGACTTCGCGCTGATCGCCTTCGGCGCCCAGGACAGCGAGGACCGCGATGACACGGAGGAGCCGGCGCTGGACCCGGTCCGCACCCGCTCGATCCTCCAGCGCCGCTCGACGGCGGCGGTGCGGGCCTGGTTCGAGGCGTTCGGGATCGCACGGGCGCAGGCGCCGCTGCGGATTCCGCCCGACCCGGCGGCCGGGGTGTTCATGGGCCGTATCTGCCTGCCCGTCCGGCACCGCGGGGTGGTGCACGGCTATGTCTGGCTACTGGACGACGGCCACCTCTCCGATCTGGAGCTGGGCGGCCCCACGGGTACGCCGGACCCCCGGCTGGCCCGCGCGATGGAGACCGCGGACCGCATCGGGGCGCTGCTGGCGGCCGAGGCGCGGGCCGGGGAGGAGCTCGGCGAGCTGCTGCGCGATGTGCTGACCGGGCCGCCGGCCGGCCGGGACGCCGCCCGCGCCGGGCTGCGGACCGCGCTGCGCGGAGCGGGCGACGGGCCGCTGGCGCTGGTGGCGGTGGTGCCGTGGACACCGGGGACCGGCGAGGACGCGGACCACCCCGGACTCCCCCATCTCCCGGGCATCGTGGCCGCGTGCGCGCTGCCCGGGACCGCGGCGACCGGGGCGGGGCTGGCGACGCTGGTCCGGCTGCGCGCGGCCACCGCTCTGGACCCGGCCCGTACGACGGCCGAACAGCTGCTGCGCTCCCCCCGGGCCACCACCGGCTCTCTGGACGGGGTACAGCCCAGGGCGGCCGCGGGGGTCAGCGCTCCCCGGCGCGGGCTGGACGAGCTGCCCGCCGCCTGGCAGGAGGCCCTGGCCGCCGCGCGGGCGGCCCACGCCGATAGGCGCCTGGGGCCGGTCGCGGAGTGGTCCGCCATCGGCCCGTACCGTCTGCTGGCCGCCCTGCCCGCGGTGCAGCCCGACGCCGCCGTACGCCCGCTGCTGGAGCCCGCCCACGCCGAACTCGCCCGCACCGCCGAGACCTTCCTCGACTGCGCGGGTCAGGCCGGGCGCACCGCCGCGCGGCTGGGCATCCACCGGCAGACGCTCTACTACCGCCTGTCCCGGGTGCGGCAGCTGACCGGTCTGGATCTGGACGCGGGCGAGGACCGGCTGCTGCTCCACATGACCCTCAAGGCCGCCCGCCTCGGGCCGCCGCGGCGCTGAGTCCCTTCAGCCGGCGGGGGACGCGGGGGCGTCGGGCGCCGGGAGTGCGTCGGGGGCCGCGGGGGCGTCGCCGACGATCCGCCGCATCGCCTCGACGAGGTCATGGGCGCTGGGCATGAGATCGGGGTCGATGGCCATCTGGACGATCATGCCGCTCACCAGGGTCATATAGAACGAGCCCATGACCCGCGAGGTCTCCTCGTCGACGTCGCGCTCGTCGATGCCGTGGATCAGCCCCACCAGCCCCTGGCGTCCCTCCGGTTGGGCCCGGCCGAAGGCCGCGCGCAGCTCGGGGTCGTGTCGAACCTGGAGGATGGCCTCCAACTGGGACTGCCACATCGCCTGGTGCTTGCCGAACAGCTCGAGCACCCGGGTCCAGCGGGTCTCGAACCGCTCCCGCAGCCCGGTGTCCTGATCGCCGCCCGCCGGGTCGTCCGTCTCCAGGGACCGCTGGACGTCATCGGCCCAGTCGCCCATGGCCGCGAAGAGCGCCTCCCGCATCAGGGCGTCCTTCGAGCCGTAGTGGTAGCCGATGGAGGCCAGGTTGGCGCCCGAGGCGGCCACGATGTCCCGCGCCGTCGTACGGGACCAGCCCTTCTCCTCAATGCAGCGCTTGGCCCCGGCGAGCAGATCCTCTCGATGTCCCATGGCGCCAGGGTATCCCGATCCCATACGACCGTCCTAGACATGCGTTTTACACAGTCGTACTAGACACTCGTTTAAGACGCTCGTATATTCACCGCCATGACCTCGACCTCCACCGGCCCGCGCGCCGGGCGCAAGGAATGGACCGCCTTCGTGGTCCTGATGCTTCCGCTCCTCCTGGTCTCCATGGATGTGTCGGTGCTGTACTTCGCGGTGCCGGCCATCAGCCGGGAGCTGCACCCCAGTTCCACCCAGCAGCTGTGGATCTTCGACATCTACGCCTTCGCCCTTGCCGGGCTGCTCATCACCATGGGAGCGCTGGGCGACCGCTTCGGACGGCGGAAACTGCTGCTGTTCGGGGCCGCGGCCTTCGGCGCCGCGTCCGTCGCGGCGGCGTACGCGCAGAGCGCCGAGATGCTCATCGCCGCACGGGCGGTGCTCGGGATCGGCGGCGCGACGCTGATGCCGTCGACGATGGCACTGATCCGCAACCTCTTCCTCGACGAGAAGCAGCGCGCCACGGCGATCGCGATCTGGTCGTCGGCCATGGCGGGCGGTATCGCGCTGGGCTCGGTGCTCAGCGGGGTGATGATCGAGCACTTCTGGTGGGGCTCGGTCTTCCTGATCAACGTCCCGGCGATGGTGCTGCTGCTGGCGCTGGTGCCGCTCCTGGTGCCGGAGTTCAAGGACCCGAAGCCCGGGGCGTTCGATCTGCCGAGCGTGCCGCTGTCGATGGCCGCCGTGCTTCCGGTGATCTACGGGCTGAAGCAGACGGCCGCCGACAACGGCGTCAGCCTGATCCCGCTGCTGTCCATCGTGGCCGGTCTCGCCATCGGCGCCGTCTTCCTGCGGCGTCAGCTCACCCGCCGCGACGCGATGATCAGCCCGGAGCTCTTCCACCACCGCGGCTTCGGCCCGTCGATCGCGCTCAACGCGCTGGCCACCTTCGCCGTGATGGGCTCGGCCTACTTCACCACCCAGTATCTGCAGTCGGTGCTCGGCAAGGGCCCGCTGGAGGCGGCGCTGTGGAGCCTGGCCCCCTCCGTCTGCGTCGGCATCGCCGGACCGGCGGCGGCCGCGGCGGTCCAGCGCGGCGGCGACCGGGCCCATGTGATCGGCGCCGGCTTCGCGACCGGGGCCATCGGCTACGGGATTCTGGCCCTGGCCGGCACGGACGCGCTGTGGACGGTGCTGATCGGCGCCGCCGTCCTGGCCAGCGGGATCGTCATGGTGATGTCGCTGGTCACCGACATGGCGATCGGCACCGTCCCGCCGAAGCGGGCCGGTTCGGCGGCCGCGCTGCTGGAGACGGGCCAGGAGTTCGGCGGGGCGATGGGCATGGCGGTGCTCGGCAGTGTCGGCACCGCGGTCTACCGGAGCGACGTCAAGGACTCGCTGGGCGGGGGGCTGCCCGGCGGCGCGCTCGACCAGGTGCACGAGACGCTGGGCGCCGCCGTCGCGGTGGCGGGAGCGGTGAAGGGGCGGGCCGGGGAGCAGATGCTGGACGCGGCGCGCGAGGCGTTCACCCACGGGATGCGGATCGCGTGCGGGGCCGGGGCGGTGGTCCTGGTGGCTGCCGCGGCGCTGGCTCTGGTGACGCTGCGTCGGGTGGAGGCCGCGGCGCCCGCGGCTGGGGATGCGCCCTCGACCGGCGCGGGTGTGCCCTCGACCGGCGCGGGTGTGCCCTCGACCGGCGCGGACGGGACGGCCGTGCGCGGCGAGGCGGCGGCGCCGGGTCGCTGAGCCCTGGCACGCCGGAGGGGACCTCACCGACGTGAGGTCCCCTCCGGCGTTACGCGCGGGCTGAGTTGACCTTGCGCGCGGCGCGTCACGGCCGTACGCGTCGCATCCGTATCGAACACGGCGGCAACCATCTCCCGCCCGGCGGCAACCAGAGGACGGCGGCCGGACGACACGGCCGCCCGAGGGCTGAGCAGCCCCACGCGAGAGGAGTGACGCACCGTGCGCATCACCAGAGCGTTAGCGGCGGCCGGGCTCGCCGTCGCCTTCCTGATCGGCGCGGCCCACACACCGCAGGCGGCCGCAGGCGAACTGCCGGGCGCCACACAGTTCTTCAACGATCCCGATTCGCTCGTCAACAAGTGGGTCGCCGCCAATCCGGGTGACTCCCGGCAGCCACGCATCGCCTCGCGGATCGCCGGTCAGCCCCAGGCCCTGTGGTTCTCCCGGTACTCCCCCGCCACCGTCACCGAGGACGTCCGCAAGGTCACCTCCGCCGCCTCCGCCAAGGGCCAGACGCCTGTCCTGGTGACGTATCAGATCCCCAACCGCGACTGCGGCGGGGCCTCGGCGGGCGGCGCGCCCGACCTCGCGAGCTATGACGCATGGGTGCGCGCCTTCGCCGCCGGTCTTGGCAGCGGGCCCGCGATCGTCATCCTCGAACCCGACTCGATCGCGCTCATCAGCTGCCTCTCCCCCTCCGAACTGAGCGGCCGCTATGCC
The DNA here is from genome assembly GCF_042868035.1 of Streptomyces sp. NPDC007875. Lineage (NCBI taxonomy): Bacteria > Bacillati > Actinomycetota > Actinomycetes > Kitasatosporales > Streptomycetaceae > Streptomyces > Streptomyces sp. NPDC007875. Next base: position 194,822 of record NZ_JBIADZ010000001.1, read on the forward strand.
TCACTGGGCCGCGCGGCTACCGCCATCCACGGCGCGAACCCCAACGCCCGGGTGTACTTCGACGCCGGGCACTCGGCCTGGAACAGCGCCGCCGTCCAGGCGTCGCGGCTCCGCTCGGCCGGGGCGCTGACCAGCGGCGACGGCATCTACAGCAATGTCTCCAACTTCCGCCGCACCGCCGACGAGGTGGCCTTCACCAAGAGCGTGCTCGCCCAACTCGGCACGGCCTCGGGGCTCACCGCCGTCATCGACACCAGCCGCAACGGCAACGGCCCCGCCCCCGACAACACCTGGTGCGACCCCCACGGCCGCAAGGTCGGCGAGAACCCGACGGCGAACACCGGCGATCCCGCCATCGACGCCTATCTATGGATCAAACCCCCGGGCGAACTGGACGGCTGCGCGGGCGCGGCGGGCACCTTCTCACCGGACTACGCGTACGAGCTGGCGGGCTGAGCGCACGCGACCCCGGTCACAGGTGATCGGTCCCGGTGAGGTCGATGTCGATGGTGAACGGCACCGGAAGCTTGATCCGCTCGGGGTAGATGCCGGTCGGCAGATACGTACGCGTCACCGTGTTGAGCTCGAAAACCTGGACGACCGGACGGCGCCCCTCACCGTGCTCGACCAGCCAGAAGCGCGGAATTCCCGCCTCGGCGTAGAGCTGTGGCTTGCGCTTGCGGTCACGTGACTCCGACTCCGGCGAGACGACCTCCACCACGAGCACGGCGTCGGCCGCCTGGAAGCCCGTTTCCTGCGCCTCGGTGGTCACCGCCTCGGCGCGCAGGATCGCGATATCGGGCTCGGGGCGGTTGCGCTTATCGACGGCAGTGGTCATCTCGCGACAGCCCCGGAGCGACTCGGGCACCGATGCCCGGAGCCCCTTCTCCAGCAAGTACATGGCCAGCGAATGAAAATACTTCCGCGGGCCCACGAAGACGAGGCTCCCGTCGATCAGCTCAGTGTGCGGCGGGAGCTCCGGCATGCGGTCAAGATCATCTGCAGCGAATCCGCCCGGGGCGGAAAACCCCAGGCCGGAAGCGGTTCAGCAGTCATGGTCCCTCCCATGGACGGGATTCTGGCCGCGCGGCCAAGGGGAGCGGACAGGGACGGCAGAGACGCCACCCACTCGAGTGGAGGCAGCTTTCAGCGTTGACCCGTGCCGACTATGCGCCCAGCCCGCGCAGGAACACCTCCAGCCCCCCGAAGAACTCCCGCTCCACCCCCACGCTCCGCGCCTGGCGCGCCGTTTCGGCCATGTACGGGAACGCGTCGGACGGCAGCTCGGCGATCGTGACCGTGCCCGCACCGGACAGCGGACCGAGGTGTTCGAGCTGGATCGCCCCGATCACATAGCCGAGCAGGGCGCGCAGCGCGAGGACCCGCCGTTCGCCGTCCAGGCCCGCCTCGGTGAGGATCGCCAGCGCCGTCTCCGACCAGCGCAGTCCGCTGGGGGAACGGTGCCGGTGGGTGAGGGTCAGCGGGAGGACCGCGGGGTGGGCGATGATCGTGTCGCGCAGCCGCCCCACCATGATCCGGAGCCGTTCGTCCCAGGGGGCCCCGGGCTCCGGCGGCGTGGTGTCGACGGCGCTGAGGACGCGCTCGACCACCAGCCCTTCGAGCTCCTCGCGATCGTGGACATAGCGATAGAGCGCCATCGTGCTCATCCCGAGTTCCTTGGCGACGGCGCGCATCGAGAGCCCGGCGAGCCCCTCGCGGTCGAGGACGGCGAGGGCGGCCGAGGCCGGCTGATCGGGGGTGAGGGAGCGGGGACGTGGCATGGCGGTTGACAGCGTACGGCATACGCCTACGCTAGTAGGCGTATGCCGTACGCCTACGAAAGGGGGCTCCTGTGGAGCCCGGTTCCGTCGTCGCAGCCCGTACCCTCACCCCCGTGACCGGCCCGGACGTCGCCGTCCCCGACCCCGGCCGGCTGATCCACCTTCAGTTCCGGCGCTTCGCCGGATGCCCCGTCTGCAATCTCCACCTGCGGTCGATCGTGCGGCGCCATCAGGAGATCGAGGCGGCCGGAGTCCGGGAGGTGGTGGTCTTCCACTCCCCCGCCGAGGAGTTGCGCGAGCATACGGACGAGCTGCCGTTCGCCGTGGTCGCCGACCCCGGTAAGCGGCTGTACCGGGAGTTCGGGGTGGAGCAGGCGCCCAGAGCCCTGCTCAGCCCGCGCGCCTGGGGGCCGATCGCGCGGGCCCTGCTGACCGGGGCGTGGGCGGTGGTCCGTGGCCGGGAGAAGCTCCCCGCGCCCAGCCAGCCCGGGGGCAGACTGGGGCTGCCAGCGGACTTCCTGATCGGCGGGGACGGCCGCGTCATCGCCGCGAAGCACGGCGAACACGCCTACGACCAGTGGTCGGTGGACGAGCTGCTGGCGCTGGCCGCTCGCGCCCCGCGCCCCGACCCCACCCCCTGATCCACCACCGCCGCAGGCCCTCCGCTCCGGCGGTGGAACGAAGGGCCTGCGGGAGGCGAGGTGCCGTCAGCCCAGGTGCGCGGGCAGCGGGGTGGCGCCTTCGGCGCCCGGCACCCGTACGGGGCGCGGGGTGTTCATCAGCAGCGCGACGACCACCGCGGCGCCCACGAGAATCGAGGAGGAGACGACGAAGGCGTGCGAGAAGCCCTCGACGAGACCCGCCTTGGCGGTCCGCGGTGTCATCCGCGCGGCGTGCGACGCCATGTAGTCGGAGGTCGCGCTGGTGGCGATGGTGTTGAGCATCGCCGTGCCGATCGAACCGCCGATCTGCTGCGCGGTGTTGACGGTGGCGGAGGCGACGCCCGCGTCCCCCTCCCCCACCCCATGGGTCGCGTAGTTCATCGAGGGCGCCATCACCAGACCCATGCCGAAGCCGACCAGGAGCTCGGCGGGCAGCACCCCCGCCGCGTACGAGCTGTCGACGTCCAGGGGCACCAGCAGCGCGACACCGGTGGCCGCGATCAGCAGACCGGGCGCCACCAGCAGGCGCGGCGGCACCTTGGGGATGAGGCGGGAGGCAACGCCGCCCGCGCCGACCAGCACCGCCCCGGTCATCGGCAGGAACGCCACACCGGTGAGCAGCGCCGAGTACCCCTTGACGAGCTGCATGTAGTAGGTGAGGAAGAGGAACATCGCGAACATGCCGACCACCGAGAGGCCGACCGCCAGATAGGCGCTGCCGCGGGTGCGGTCCGCCACCACGCGCGGCGGCAGCAGCGGCCGCGCCACGCTCCGCTCCACCAGGACGAAGGCGAGGAGCAGCACCGCGCCCACGATGAGCAGTCCGGTCACCAGCCGGGAGTCCCAGCCCTCGGACTCGGCCTCGCTGCATCCGTAGACCACGGCCACCAGTCCGCACACCGCCAGCAGCACACCGGGGATGTCGAAGCGGGCCCGGCCCTCGGCACGGGTGTCGGTGGGCAGCACGGACCAGCTGAAAGCGGCGACGACGGCGATCGGCACATTGACGTACAGGCACCAGCGCCAGTCCAGGTACTCGGTCAGCAGTCCGCCGACGACCAGCCCGATCGCACCGCCGCCCGCCGCGATCGCGCCGAAGATGCCGAACGCCTTGGCGCGCTCACGGGGTTCGGTGAAGTTCACCGCGAGCAGCGACAGCGCCGAGGGGGCGAGCAGCGCGGCGAACGCGCCCTGCAGGGCGCGGGCCGAGAGCAGCATCTCGAACCCGGAGGCGGCGCCGCCGAGCGCGGAGGCCCCGGCGAACCCCAGCAGGCCGATGAGGAAGGTGCGCTTACGGCCGGTGTAGTCCGCGATCCGCCCGCCGAGCAGCAGCAGACTGCCGAACGCCAGGGTGTAGGCGGTGATGACCCACTGCCGGTCGCCGTCGGAGATGCCGAGGTCCTTCTGGGCCGACGGCAGGGCGATGTTCACGACGGTGATGTCGAGGACGATCATCAGCTGGGCCAGGCCGATGAAGACGAGTGCGAGCCAGCGCCGGGGGTTCGCCTCGGGCGGCGTCTTTGAGGGCTGGGACATGACCATGCCTTTCTGGTCCTGCGGAAGGCGAGCGGAGCGGGAGATCAGTCGGCGTCGGAGTCGCCGGAGTGGTCGGCGCGGGCTTCGGGGTGGGCTTCGCGGGCGTCGGAGCGGGCGGCGCGGGCGTCGTCGATCACTCGCTCCCGGAGGAGCTTGAACGCCGCGGCGTCGACGGCCGGGCCGCCGAGCGGAGTGGTGGACCGCGGGGAGCCGGTGGGGCGCAACCCGTCGATATAGACATCCAGTTGGCGATGGGCGAGAGCGTCATCGGCGGCGAACCGGCCACCGCCGGGCAGCGGCCGCGAGAGCCGCATGATCATCATCGTGATATCGCCGAAGACGACATCGAGCCGGATCAGCCCCTCGGCCTGGGCGCGCAGAAGCAGCGCGTCGACCGGGTCGACGACATCGCCGGGGACGCCGTCGAGGATCTCGGCGACGGTGAAACGGCCCAGCAGCGCGGGCATCACCGAGCCGATCTTGAGATCGAGGGCGGCGTGCATAAAGCGGCGCAGCGCGAGATGGGCGTCGGCCTCCTCGGCGGCGGCCCGGCTCCCGGCCTCGACCAGCGCGCTCAGCACCTCGATGGCGACCCCTCGGTGCAGATCGTCGCGGTGCGGAAACCGGCGGTAGAGGGTCGCGATGCCGACCCCGGCGCGCCGGGCTATCTCATCCAGCGGGGCATCGGGCCCCTGATCGGCGAAGACCTCGCGGGCGGCGCGCAGGATCTGCTCCCGGTTGCGCCGCGCGTCGGCGCGCATGGGCGGGACGTCGGCGAGGGCGTCGGCGTCGGTGTCTGCGGACACGGGGCTCTCCTGACAGCGCATACGAAAGCTATGTGGAGAAATTTTCTCCACATAGCAATGAGCGTAGCGAGCCGACCCGCATTATTCAACACACGATGAAAAAGATCCGGAACCCCTCCGGCAGGCCCTGCCGCCAGGGGCGCACAACGATCTGGGCCCGGCCCCCGCCGAAGCGGGGACCGGGCCCAGATGGGTGACTGCCTATGCGGCTCAGACCAGATTGACCGAGCGGGCCGAGGAGGCGCCGATCTCCTCGGCGATCTCGGTGAGCACCGGCTGCGGAATGGTGTCGTCCACCGTGAGCGCCACCAGCGCGGCACCGCCCGCCGCCGCCCGCGAGACCTGCATCCCGGCGATGTTGATACCCGCCTCGCCCAGGATGCGGCCGAGCGTGCCGACCACACCCGGGCGGTCGGTGTAGCGGAGGAAGGCCATGTGGTCGGCGAGCGCCAGATCCACGTCGTACTCCCCGACCGCGACGATCTTCTGCTGGTGCTTGGGGCCGGCCAGCGTGCCGGAGATCGAGACCTCCTCACCGCCCGACAGGGTGCCGCGCACGGTGACCACATTGCGGTGCTCGCTCGACTCCGAGCTGGTGGTCAGCCGCACCTCGACACCACGCTCCTGCGCGAACAGCGGCGCGTTCACATACGACACGGTCTCGTCGACGATGTCCTCGAAGACACCCTTGAGCGCCGAGAGCTCCAGCACCTTGACGTCGTGCTGGGTGATCTCGCCGTACACCTCGACATCGAGGCGGACCGCGACCTCGCCCGCGAGCGCGGTGAAGATCCGCCCCAGCTTCTCGGCCAGCGGCAGCCCGGGGCGCACGTCCTCGGCGATGACGCCCCCCTGGACGTTCACCGCGTCCGGGACCAGCTCGCCGGCCAGCGCCAGCCGCACCGAGCGGGCGACCGCGATGCCCGCCTTCTCCTGGGCCTCACCGGTGGAGGCGCCCAGATGCGGGGTGACCACCACATTGTCGAACTCGAACAGCGGGGACTCGGTGCACGGCTCCTGGGAGAAGACGTCCAGCCCGGCCCCGGCCACCCGGCCCTCCTTGAGGGCGGCGGCCAGCGCCACCTCGTCCACGATCCCGCCGCGCGCGGCGTTGACGATCCGGACCTCCGGCTTGACCTTGTGCAGCGCCTCGTCGCCGATCAGGCCGACCGTCTCGGGGGTCCTGGGGAGGTGGACGGTGATGAAGTCGGAGACCTCGAGCAGCTCGTCCAGCGAGAGCAGCTTCACGCCCATCTGTGCGGCCCGCGCCGGCTGCACATACGGGTCGTACGCGACGACCTTCATGCCGAAGGCGGACATCCGCTGGGCCACCAGGACGCCGATGCGGCCGAGGCCGACGACGCCGAGGGTCTTCTCGCTCAGCTCCACACCGGTGTACTTGCTGCGCTTCCACTCGCCGTTCTTCAGCGCGGCATTGGCCTGCGGGATGTTGCGGGCCGTGGCCACCAGCAGACCGCAGGCGAGCTCGGCGGCGGTGACGATGTTGGACGTCGGCGCGTTGACGACCATGACGCCCGCCTTGGTGGCGGCCGAGACGTCCACATTGTCCAGGCCGACGCCCGCGCGAGCGACCACCTTCAGCTTCTTCGCCACGGCGATGGCCTCGGCATCGACCTTGGTCGCGCTGCGGACGAGGATCGCGTCCACACCGGCGATGGCGGGAAGGAGCTCGGCTCGGTCGGCCCCGTTGCAGTGCCGGATCTCGAAGTCCGGACCCAGGGCGTCGACCGTCGCCGGAGAGAGCTCTTCGGCGATGAGTACGACGGGTTTACCAGTGGAAGCAGTGCTCACGTGGTCTTCAGTCCTCACTAGTCCTCAGCGGACGGCCGTCCCGACGGCCGCTGGCGGTGAAGGGGTCAGCCGCGTGGAAGACGCACGACGCTGTGAGCCTGACGCGCTTGCTGTTGTTGAGTGTAGTGGCGGTCGGGCCTACGTCATGTGCCGTTGCGGCAGGATCACCCGCACGTGGTGGTGCGCGGTCGACAAAGCGCGAACCGGGTGCGGCGGGGGTTCAGGGAACCCCCGCCGCACCCGGGGCACGGCCGCCGCGCCGCCAGGCGCGGTTACGCCTCCTCGTCCACCCAGCTCATGAGCTTGCGCAGCTCCTTGCCGGTGGTCTCCAGCAGGTGGTTCTCGTCGGCCTTCTTCAGCTCGTTGTACTTCGGCAGGCCGGCGTTGTACTCCGCCATCCAGTTCTTGGCGAAGGTGCCGTCCTGGATCTCACCGAGGAGCTTCTTCATCTCGGCCTTGGTGGAGTCGTTGATGATCCGCGGACCGGAGACGTAGTCACCCCACTCGGCGGTCTCGGAGATCGACCAGCGCATCTTCTCCAGGCCGCCCTCGTACATCAGGTCCACGATCAGCTTGAGCTCGTGGAGGCACTCGAAGTACGCGATCTCCGGCTGGTAACCGGCCTCGACCAGGGTCTCGAACCCGGCCTTGACCAGCGCCGAGGTGCCGCCGCACAGGACCGCCTGCTCACCGAAGAGGTCGGTCTCGGTCTCCTCGGTGAAGGTGGTCTTGATGACGCCGGCGCGGGTGCCGCCGATGCCCTTGGCGTACGACAGGGCCAGCTCGAAGCCGTTTCCGGTGGCGTCCTGCTCGACGGCCGCGATGCACGGCACGCCGCGGCCCTCCTCGTACTGGCGGCGGACCAGGTGGCCCGGGCCCTTGGGGGCGACCATGCAGACGTCCACATTGGCCGGGGGCTTGATGAAGTCGAAGCGGATATTGAGACCGTGCCCGAAGAACAGCGCGTCGCCGTCCTTCAGGTTGTCCTTCACGGACTCCTCGTAGACCTTCGCCTGGATCGGGTCCGGGACCAGGATCATGATCACGTCGGCCTCGGCGGACGCCTCGGCGGGGGTGACCACGCGCAGGCCCTGCTCCTCGGCCTTCGCCTTGGACTTGGAGCCCTCGTGCAGACCGACCCGGACATCGACGCCCGAGTCGCGCAGCGACAGCGCGTGGGCGTGCCCCTGGCTGCCGTAGCCGAGGATTGCGACCTTACGGCCCTGGATGATGGACAGGTCGGCGTCGTCGTCGTAGAACAGCTCGGCCACTTCGGGAATCTCCTAGCGTGTGGGTTGTGCTTCCCACCGTATGACGGGCGGGCGGGTGAAGGTTTCGGGGTCTCGCCATACGGTCCGGCGCGCGGTGGGCGCCGGACCATGGTCTCCGCCGGTGGGGCGGGTCAGGCGGACCGGTCGAGCGCGCGCAGGCTCCGGTCGGTGATGGAGCGGGCGCCGCGCCCTATGGCGATGGTGCCGGACTGGACCAGCTCCTTGATGCCGTACGGTTCCAGCATCCTGAGCATGGCCTCGAGCTTGTCGCTGCTGCCGGTGGCCTCGATGGTGACGGCCTCCGGGGAGACGTCCACGGTCTTGGCGCGGAACAGCTGGACGATCTCGACGATCTGGGAGCGGGTCTCGTTGTCGGCGCGGACCTTCACCAGGACGAGCTCCCGCTGAATCGCCTGGCCGTCCTCCAGCTCGACGATCTTCAGCACATTGACCAGCTTGTTGAGCTGCTTGGTGACCTGCTCCAGCGGCAGCTCCTCGACATTGACCACGATGGTGATCCGGGAGATGTCGGGGTGCTCGGTGACGCCGACGGCCAGCGAGTCGATATTGAAGCCGCGGCGGGAGAACAGGGCGGCGATCCGGGCGAGGATGCCGGGGGTGTTCTCCACCAGGACGGAGAGCGTGTGCTTGGACATGGGCTCGGTCTCTCTTCTTCTCTCGGTCCTGGTCTCAGTCGTCTTCGCCGTCGCCGAAGTCCGGGCGGGTGTCGCGCGCCGCCAGGATCTCGTCATTGGAGGTGCCGGCCGCGACCATCGGCCAGACCATGGCGTCCTCGTGGACGATGAAGTCCACGACCACCGGGCGGTCGTTGATCGCGTTGGCCTTCTCGATCACGGCGTCGAGGTCGGCCGGGTCCTCGCAGCGCAGCCCGACGCAGCCCATGGCCTCGGAGAGCTTCACGAAGTCGGGGACGCGGGTGCCCGCGTTCTGCTGGGCGGGGCTGTCGGGGCCCGAGTGCAGGACCGTGTTGGAGTAGCGCTGGTTGTAGAAGAGGGTCTGCCACTGGCGGACCATGCCCAGCGCGCCGTTGTTGATGATCGCGACCTTGATCGGGATGTTGTTCAGCGCGCAGGTGACCAGCTCCTGGTTGGTCATCTGGAAGCAGCCGTCACCGTCGATCGCCCAGACCGTACGGCCCTCGGCACCGGCCTTGGCGCCCATGGCGGCCGGGACGGCGTAGCCCATGGTGCCGGCGCCACCCGAGTTCAGCCAGGTTGCGGGGGTGTCGTAGTCGATGAAGTGGGCGGCCCACATCTGGTGCTGGCCGACGCCCGCGGCGAAGATCGTGCCCTCCGGAGCCAGCTGCCCGATCCGCTGGATGACCTGCTGCGGGGAGAGGCTGCCGTCGGCGGGCTGGTCGTAGCCGAGCGGGTAGGTCTCCCGCCACCGGTTCAGGTCCTCCCACCAGCCGGAGTAGTCACCGGCGCGGCCCGCGTCGTGCTCGGCCTGGACGGCGACGACCAGGTCCGCGATGACCTCGCGGGCGTCTCCGACGATGGGCACGTCGGCGACGCGGTTCTTACCGATCTCGGCCGGGTCGATGTCCGCGTGGACGATCTTGGCGTAGGGGGCGAAGGAGTCCAGCTTGCCGGTGACGCGGTCGTCGAAGCGGGCGCCGAGCGCCACGATCAGATCGGCCTTCTGCAGGGCGGTCACGGCGGCGACGGTGCCGTGCATGCCCGGCATGCCCAGGTGGAGGTGGTGGCTGTCGGGGAAGGAGCCCAGCGCCATCAGGGTGGTGGTGACCGGCGCACCGGTCAGCTCCGCCAGCACCTTCAGCTCGGCGGTGGCCCCGGCCTTGATCACGCCGCCGCCGACGTACAGCACCGGGCGCTCGGCCTGGGTGATCAGGCGGGCGGCCTCGCGGATCTGCTTGGCATGCGGCTTGGTGACCGGGCGGTAGCCGGGCAGATCGGTCTGCGCCGGCCAGGAGAAGGTGGTCTGCGCCTGCAGCGCGTCCTTGGCGATGTCGACCAGGACCGGGCCGGGGCGGCCGGTGGAGGCGATGTGGAACGCCTCGGCGATCGTGCGCGGGATGTCCTCGGCCTTGGTGACCAGGAAGTTGTGCTTGGTGATCGGCATGGTGATGCCGCAGATGTCCGCCTCCTGGAAGGCGTCCGTACCGATGGCCTTGGAGGCCACCTGGCCGGTGATCGCGACGATCGGGACCGAGTCCATATGCGCGTCGGCGATGGGGGTGACCAGGTTGGTGGCACCGGGGCCCGAGGTCGCCATGCAGACGCCGACCTTGCCGGTGGCCTGGGCGTAGCCGGTGGCGGCGTGGCCCGCGCCCTGCTCGTGGCGGACGAGCACGTGCCGCACCTTCGAGGAGTCCATCATCGGGTCGTAGGCGGGGAGGATCGCGCCACCGGGAATGCCGAAGACGGTGTCGGCACCCACTTCCTCGAGGGAACGGATGAGGGACTGCGCGCCCGTGACGTGCTCGACGGGGGCGGACTGCGGTCCGCCGCTACGGGGCCGAGGCTGGGGGTGATGGGACCCGGGGGCCTGCTCGGTCATCGGCATTCTCTTCTCGAAGATGAGGTTCGGTGCGGGAGGGTGAGGGCGGGTGGTGCACCGGGTGCCGGTGCAACAAAAAACCCCTCGTGCCGTAAGGCAAGCGAGGGGAGCGCGCCGGTGAGGGTCCGCAGGGCTTCAACCAGCCCTGCTCAGCCGACGCGCTGTCCAAGTACGAGAATTCGGGTGCGCATGGCTCCGACCCTCCCCCCGGCGCACATCGGGTGTCAAGTGGGTGGGACGGGCGTCTCAGTATTTGAGCGGGTCGGCGGGTGGGTGTGCGGCTCCGTACGGCGCGGACCATGAGAGCCGCCATGCCCGGTGTGACCGCCGTGCCGGATCGGCAGGGCGCCGCCGACGAGCAGCGGCGGCTCCGAGCGCGGGACGGGATAGCCGCCGCGCAGCAGGGCCCGGCGCAGCCGGTGCTCGTCCAGCGGTCCGCTGAAGGCCGCCCCTTGGGCGTGGGTGCATCCCATACCGCGCAGGGTGACGATCTGCTCGGGCAACTCCACCCCCTCTGCGATGGACTGCATTCCGAGGTCTCCGGCGATCCTCAGCAGCCCAGCGGTGATCTTGTGGAGCCGTGAGGACTCGACCACTCCCTCGACCAGCCCGGGGTCCAGTTTCAGCACATCGATGGGGAGCCTGCGCAGCGCCCTGATCGCGGCATAGCCGCTGCCGAAGCCGTCGAGGGCGATCCGCACCCCCAGGCGGCGCAGCGCGCCGAGGCGGTGCTCGAGCTCGTCGAGCGGCACCCGTGGATCGCTGTCGGTCAGCTCCAGGATCAGCGCGCCGGACGGCAACCCATGGCGGGCCAGCAGGGTCTCCACGACCTTGGGCGGCAACGACTTGTCCACCAGCCGGCTCGCGGGGAGCCGTACGCAGACCGGGACCGGGTGGCCATCGCGGCGCCGCTGGGCGGCCTGTTCGACGGCCGCCTCCAGCATCCAGCGGGACAGCTCGGCGGTGCGGGCCGTGTCCTCACCGCCCCCACGGCCGTTGTCGGCGACCCGGAGGAACTCGGCGGGGGTGAACAGGATCCCCTGGGCCGAGCGCCAGCGGGCCTGCGCCGCGACCGCGGTGATCCGGCCACTGGTCAGCTCGACGACGGGCTGGTGCAGCAGCACGAACTCCCCGTCGTGCAGCGCGGCACGGAGTCTGGTGGCGACCTCGGCGCGACGCGCCACCTCTGCCTGCATCTGCGGTGCGTACAGCTCGACGCGGTTCTTGCCCGCGGCCTTGGCGCGGTACATCGCCAGGTCGGCGTTGCGCATCAGGGCGCCGGGGCTGGTGCCGGGCTCGGCGAAGGCGACGCCGATGCTGGCGGCCACGCGGACCTCGGTGCCGCCCTCGACCCGGTAGGGCTGGGAGAGCCGGACCCGCAGCCGGTCGGCGATCTCCATGATGCGCTGCTCGCGGGCGCCCACGTCCCCCGCGCCGTCGCCGTCGCCGATGATGAGGGCGGCGAACTCGTCGCCCCCGAGCCGGGCCGCGCAGTCGCCGGACCCGGACCGCACGGACTCCTGGAGCCGGCGGGCGGCCTGGACCAGCAGCTCGTCACCGGCGTGGTGGCCGACGGTGTCGTTGACCGCCTTGAAGCCGTCGAGGTCGATGAAGAACACGGCGGTGCCGGCGTCCGTACGGCGGCGGCCTCCGACGGCGTGCCGGACCCGCCGGGTGAACAGGGCGCGGTTGGGCAGATCGGTGAGCGGGTCGTGCTCGGCGTTGTGCTGCAGCTGGGCCTGGAGCCGGACCCGCTCGGTGACATCGCGGCTGTTGAAGATCAGCCCGCCGTGGTGGCGGTTGATCGTGGACTCCACGTTGAGCCAGTCACCGGAGCCGGAGCGGAAGCGGCACTCGATGCGCGTCGTGGGCTCCTCGCCCGGTGAGGCGGCCAGGAACCGGCGGACCTCGTGGACCACCGATCCGAGGTCCTCGGGGTGGATGAGGGAGGCCAGCTCGGAGCCGACCATCTCGTCCGCGTCGCGGCCGTAGACCCCGGTGGCGGCCGGGCTGACGTAGCGCAGGATTCCGGTGGGTGCGGCGATCATGATCACATCGCTGGAGCTCTGCACCAGGGAACGGAAGTGGTTCTCCTTCTCGGCGAGCTCCTGGGTGAGTCTGATGTTGTCCATCAGCATGATCGCTTGTCGGACGACGAGCGCGAGCACGACCGCGCAGGCGGTGGAGAGCACCACCCCGTCGATCGGCCGGCCGTCCATCACGTTGAACAGGACCCCCAGGGTGCAGACGGCGGCGGCGAGATACGGCGCGAGTGCGGCGAGCGAGCCCGCGATGGGGACGCTCTGCTGCGCGGGACGGCGCGCCGACGGCGGCTCCTGGACGGCCTCGCGGCGGGCCACCCACGGGGCGTAGGCCAGCAGCGCGGAACCGGCGAACCATCCGGCGTCGAGTATCTGCCCCGAGCGGTAGTGCTCGCGCAGCAGCGGTGAGGTGAACAGCGCGTCGCACAGCACGGTGAGCGCGAAGGCCGCGATCGCGGTGTTGACCGCGGAGCGGTTGCCCGTCGAGCGCCGGAAGTGGAGCACGATCACCATGCTGACGAGCACGATGTCCAGCAGCGGATAGGCGAGCGCCAGGGCCCCGCGGGCCACGGAGGCGCCGTCCCCGCCGAACTGCCCGGTGTGGGCGAGTGCGAGGCTCCAGGAGAGGGTCACCAGCGATCCGGCGATCAGCCAGGCGTCCAGCCCCAGGCAGATCCACCGGGCCCGGCTCGTGGGGCGCTTGGCGAGCACCAGCATCCCGACGATCGCGGGCGGGGCGAAGAGCAGGAAGCAGAAGTCGGCGGCCGACGGGGTCGGCACGGGACGGCCGAGCACCACCTCGTACCAGCCCCATACGGCGTTCCCCAGCGCGGCCATGGCCGAGGAGGCGGCGAACAGCAGCCAGGCCGGGCGCAGCCGCCCGGCGTGCCGGCGGCCGTGCCACAGACAGGACAGCGCGGCGGCGAGCGCTGCCGCGCTCAGTCCGAAGTCACCCATGAAGAGTGCGAGTTGGGACGAACCCCAGCCGAGGACCGCACCCGCCGCATAACCGCCACAGACCAGGGCGAGGACCACTTGCGGTAACAGCCCGGCACCGCCGCCGGAGACCGACGGCCGGGCGAGCACCGCTCCCGTGGCGCTCACTGGACTGCCATCCACTGCGTGGCGGACCACTGGCGCCGCGGGGACCCCGGGAGCGGTATCCCCGCGGGCCTCATCGAGTTGGAGATCCGCGCGGCTGCGCGGAAATGTCGCGGTCGACGCCTGAGCTGCGTCGGGTTGTCGGTCCATCGGCCATACATCGCCCGTCGCCCCCCTCGAGTTCCGGTCCAACGCTGACGCCGTCAGGTCAGTGGCGCAGCCCCCGCTCGGGACGATACACCAGACTGGTCACTCAGGGACATAGGCCATCTACGGTCCGTAACCGACTACGGCGTTGTATATACGCAGTGGAGTCAATCGGTGCCTGTATGTGGTGCCAGAGGCATGTCTACCCCGTCGTGGCGACGAGATGTGCCAGCGACTCGCCGCGTGCGAAGCGGTTCAGCTGATCCCTCAACAGCCGCTTGGCGCGCGGGAGGAAGGCCGACGTGGGGCCGCCCACATGCGGGGAGATGAGCACCCCTGGAGCGTGCCACAGCGGATGCCCGGCGGGCAGTGGTTCGGGGTCGGTCACATCGAGCGCGGCCCGCAGCCGGCCCGACTCCACCTCGGTGAGCAGGGCCTTGGTGTCCACCACCCCACCACGGGAGACGTTCACCAGCAGCGCCCCGTCCTTCATCCGCGACAGGAACTCCGCCCCGGCCAGGCCGCGGGTGGCCTCGGTGAGCGGGGTCACCAGCACCACCACATCGGCTTCCGGAAGCAATCGGGGCAGTTCGTCGATCGGATGCACCGGGCCGCGCTCGGTCGTGCGCGGGGAGCGCGCGACGCGCGCCACCCGCTCGCACTCAAAGGGCACAAGCCGGTCCTCGATCGCGCTGCCGATGGCCCCGTAGCCGACGATCAGTACGGACTTGTCGGCGAGCGCGGGGCGGAAGCCGGAGCGCCACTCCTCGGCGTCCTGGCCCCGGACGAAGTCGGGGATACCGCGCAGCGAGGCCAGGATGAGGGTGAGGGCGAGCTCGGCGGTGCTCGCGTCGTGCACCCCGCGCGCGTTGCACAGCCGCACCCCGGGCGCGAGGTCCGCCAGCGCGGGCTTGATGTGGTCTATTCCGGCGGTGAGGGTCTGCACCACCCGCAGGTTGGTCATGGCCGGCAGCGGGCGGGTGCACACCTGCGGCGGCTTCATGTACGGGACGCAGTAGAACGCGCAACGCGCCGGATCGGTGGGGAAGTCGGGGCCGCCGTCCCAGTGGGCGTATTCGAGGGTGTCGGGCAGGCCGTCGATCTCCTCGGGCGGGATGGGCAGCCACACCAGGTCGCGCGCTTCGGATGAACCCTGAGTCGCATCGTGCTGGCGGAACGTATCGCTGTGATCTGCACTCATGCCAGGAGGCTATGCGATCACCGGCAGCCCGCAGAGGTTAGTTTGGGGTCCGAGGGAACGGGAGGGATCAGGCGAGGTGAAGCGCAGGATAATCGGAGCGGCGGCGCTCGAAGTGGGTGCGATCGGCCTGGGATGCATGCCGATGAGCTGGGCGTACACCGCTTCGCAGCGCAGTGGCGAGACTTCGGTGCGCGCCGTGCACACCGCGCTCGACTCGGGCGCGAGCCTGCTGGACACCGCGGACATGTACGGCCCCTTCACCAATGAGCTGCTGGTGGGGCGGGTGCTCAAGGAGCGGCGGGCGGACGCGTTTGTGTCCACCAAATGCGGGCTGCTGGTGGGCGACCAGCACATCGTGGCCAACGGGCGGCCCGGCTATGTGAAACGGGCCTGCGACGCCTCGCTGCGCCGGCTGCAGACCGATGTGATCGACCTCTATCAGCTGCACCGGGCCGACCCGGAGGTGCCCATAGAGGAGACCTGGGGTGCGATGGCGGAGCTGGTCGCGGCCGGGAAGGTGCGGGCGCTGGGGCTGTGCGCCGTTGGTGCGCGAGCGCAGCGGAGGGTGGGCGCGCGCATGCACGACGCCACGGTGCGCCAACTGGAGCGGGTCCAGCAGGTCTTTCCGGTCAGCTGTGTACAGGCGGAGTTGTCGGTGTGGTCGCCCGATGCGCTGGAGGCGCTGGTGCCGTGGTGCGCCTCGCGCGGGGTGGGCTTCCTGGCGGCGATGCCGCTCGGCAACGGCTTCCTGAGCGGGACGCTGACCCCGGGGCAGGGCTTCGAGCCGGACGACATGCGGGCCCGGCATCCGCGGTTCACGGCGGAGATGATGGCCGCGAACCAGCCGATCGTGGCCGGTCTGCGACGGGTCGCCCAGCGGCACGGGGACGAGGTGACGCCGGCGCAGGTGGCCCTGGCCTGGCTGCTGGCGCAGGGGCCGCATGTGGTGCCGGTGCCGGGGACGAAGCGGGAGCGGTGGGCCGCGGAGAACTGCGCGGCGGCCGATGTGCCGCTCTCGCACGAGGACCTCGCGGAGATCGCGGAGCTGCCGCCGGCGCGGGGGTCGTGGGACTGAGTGCCGCGTGCGGGCTCCGGCCCGGGCCCGGTTCGGGGAGGGGAACCCGGCGCGAGGCAGCGGTGTATAAGAATCAGTGCCGTGCCGCGGCACACGTGCCCATCGAGAGGAATCCGACCGTGCCACGTCCTCGCGTGACCTCTGTACTCGCCGCCGCTGCCGCCGTGTTGCTCGTGGCGGGCTGCTCGTCCGACGGCGACAGCATCACCAGACCGGGCGGCCGCTCGTCCGCACCCTCGAAGCCGGGCGGCGGGGGCTCCTCCTCGGGCGCGCCCTCGCCGACGGAGTCCGCGGCGCCCGCGAAGGGCTCGGTGAAGGTGGTGCGCACGCTCACCACGAAGCTGGACTCCCCCTGGGGGCTCGCGCCGCTGCCCGGCGGGGACCTGCTGGTCTCCTCACGGGACACCGGAAAGATCTTCAAGGTCTCGGCGGACAGCGGGAAGAAGACCGAGGTGGGGTCCGTCCCGGGCGTCTCCGCCGCCGGTGAGGGCGGGCTGCTGGGGCTGGCGGTCTCCTCCGACTTCGGCGCGGACCACATGGTCTACGCGTACTTCACCACCGACTCGGACAACCGCATCGTCCGCATGGTGTACGACGACAAGCGCCCCGCGGGCGATCAGCTGGGCGCCCCGGACACGATCTTCAAGGGCATCCCCAAGGGCACGATCCACAACGGCGGCCGCATCGCCTTCGGCCCGGACAAGATGCTCTACGCGGGCACGGGAGAAAGCGGTGACCGCGGGCTCGCCCAGGACATGGACTCCTTCGGCGGCAAGATCCTGCGGATGACCCCGGACGGCGAGCCCGCGCCCCGCAATCCGGACGCCCAATCGGTCGTCTACTCCTGGGGTCACCGCAATGTGCAGGGCCTGGCCTGGGATGCGGACAAGCGGCTGTGGGCCTCCGAGTTCGGCCAGGACACCTGGGACGAGCTCAATCCGATCGAGCCGGGCAAGAACTACGGCTGGCCGGAGGTCGAGGGCCGGGCCGGTAAGAAGGGCTTTGTCGATCCGGTCGAGCAGTGGAAGCCCGAGGACGCCTCGCCGAGCGGAATCGCCTTCGCCAAGGGCTCGATCTGGATGGCGGGGCTGCGCGGTGAGCGGCTGTGGCGCATTCCGCTGAAGGGCGACAAGCCGGTGGCGAAGCCGCAGTCGTTCCTGCACGGGAAGTACGGACGGCTGCGCAGCGTGGTGGCGGCGGACGACGGGGGGCTGTGGCTGACGACGAGCAATACCGATGGGCGTGGCAAGCCGGGTCAGCAGGACGACCGGATCCTGCGGCTGGAGGTCCGCTGAGGGGAGCGTGAGGTCCGCTGAGCGGAGAGGGAGTCCGCTGAGGGGCGCTGAGGGGAGGGTGAACCGGCCGATCATGGCATCGAGTTCGGCGGACATGTCGCGGCGTGCCCGTTCTGTGAGCGGTCTGCCTACACTGGCAGCAGCCGCACGCCTACGGGGGTCGTCATGTTCAACCTCATCGAGGAGCTGTTCGCGCCCGGCCGCAAGCACACCGAGGAAGAGCGCAACCGGCTGGAGTACACGCTCGACGAGACGGGCAGCAGCGACCCGGGGAAGGGCCCTGTGGACCTTGACTCCGGCCGGGTGGTGATCCGGCCCCGCGAAGAGGGCTGACCCGGCGGACGGTCAGCGCGCAGCGCGGGCTGTGAGCACCGCGCCTCCGGTCAGCGCCTCGTGCGTCCGGTCAACGCCCCGCGAACCCCGTCAGGGCGCGTCCCGCCGGCCCGCCCATCCCGGCACCCCGCGCCTCCTGTCACGCGCTCAGCGCGCCACCGCGCCGTCGGTCAGGCCGTCCACCAGCCGCAGCCGATGGGCCACGGCGGCCGCCTCGCCCCGGCCCGAGACGCCCAGCTTGGCCAGGATGTTGGAGACATGGACGCTCGCCGTCTTGGGCGAGATGAAGAGCTCCCCGGCGATCTGGCGATTGCTGCGCCCCGCGGCGACCAGCCGCAGCACATCCCGCTCCCGGGGTGTCAGCCCCAGTTCCTCGGCCGGATCGGCGGGCTCGGCTGCAGGGACCGGAGAGCTGGGAGCCTGGGCACCTGGGGCCGGAGAGCCCGGAGTCCGGGAGCCCGGGGCCGGGGGCAGTGCGGGGGTGCGGGGCAGGGACGCGTCGAGCACGGGGCGGGTCGTGGCGGACGTCAGGGGCAGCCGGGCGCGCCGGGCCAGCAGCTCGATCTCCTCGCGCAGCGGGCGCGCGCCCAGCCAGTCGGCCACGGCATGCGCCTGGACGAGCAGTTCGGCGGCGTGCTCGCGATCGGTCTGGGCCGGGGCGCCCTGGCCCGGGGTGAGCAGCGCCTCCGCCCAGCGGTGACGGGCGCGGGCCAGCGGATACGGGCGGTCCAGCGCGGCGAAGGCGTCCGTGGCCTCGGCCCAGAGGTCGGGCCGGTCCCGGCCCTCGGCGCGCTCCAGTTCGGCCTGGAGCATCGCCGCGTAGGCCCGCCATACCGGCACGGGCTGCGCCACCCGCTTCGCGGCGGCCCGGAGGCGGGCCAGCGCCTCGCCCCGGCCCGGCTCGGCCGTGGGCAGTCCGCGTGCGGCCGACTCGGCCGCGGCGGCCGTGTACAGCAGCGGCCAGGCGTAGCGCTGTATCCCGGGCGGGAAACCGGCCTCCACGACCTGGTCCAGCACGGCCCGGACCTCCAGGATCCGGCCGCGCGCCGCCGCGAGTTCGATGACCCGGCCCGCGACCTGGAGGGTGTACTGCGGCTCGGTGTTGTGGGCGCCGTAGTGCTCCCGGGCGGCGGCCAGCTCGCGCTCCGCCGTGTCCCATTCGCCGCGCGCCAGCGCCAGTTGGGCGAGCCGGTTGGCGGCGGTGCCGTGCGGCTTGGTGCCGAGGGCGAGCCGCCGGGTCTTCTGGGCCGCCGCCTCCGCCTCGGCCCAGCGGCCCAGGGAGAACAGCGACTCGGCCAGATTCCCGTACACCCAGGCCCGGGAGTCGACCAGGCCGACGCGGTCCAGGATCCGGGCGCCCTCCTCGGCGGTCTCCACCGCCTCGGCCGACCGGCCGACCCCCTCCAGCGCCGAGGCGAGATTGACATAGCACCGCCCCAGGACGCTGATGTCGCCGAGGGCCACGGCCCGCCTGCAGACCTCGCGCATCTCGGCCAGCCCGCGCTCGGTGTCGCCGGAGTCACCGGTGAAGTAGCCCAGCGTCAGCCGGGCGTTCAGCTCCGTGCTCTCGGCGCCGACCATCCGGGCCAGCTCCACCGCCCGTTCGGCGGCCGCCAGGCCCTCCGGCCCGGGCCGATGCGTCATCGTCCAGCCCGCCACCTGCGCCATGACATCGGCGTGCACGGGGGACGGCGGCAGCCCGCGCACCAGCTCCTGGGCACGGCTCAGCTCCGCCCAGCCGTCCCCGCGTGCCAGGCCCTCCATCAGCTTGGACTGCTGGGTCCAGAACCAGGCGGCCCGCAAGGGGTCATGACCGCTTCCGTCCAGCGCCCGCAGTGCCCGCTTGGCGACAGCCAGCGCCCGCTCCCGCTGCCCGGACATATGCGCGGCCACCACCACCTCGGCGAGCAGATCGAGCTGGCGCAGCGCCTGGTCCTCACAGCCGCAGGCGGGATACACCTCGGCGTAGTCCACGGGCCGCTGCGCCTCCCGTATCTCCTCGGGAGCGTCCTCCCACAGCTCCATGGCCCGCTCCAGCAGCCGCAGCTGCTCCGCGTGGGCGTACCGCCGCCGGGCGTCGACGGACGCCTGGAGCACGGCGGGCAAGGCCTTGGCGGGGTCGTGTGCGTGGTACCAGTAGCTGGCCAGCCGGGCGGCCCGCTCATCGGCCCGCACCAGCGCGGGCTCGGCCTCCAGGGCCTGCGCGAAGCGCCGGTTGAGCCGGGAGCGCTCCCCGGGCAGCAGATCGTCGACGACGGCCTCGCGCACCAGGGCATGCCGGAAGCGGTAGCCACTGTCGTCGGCCGTGGGGCGCAGGATGTTCGCCCCGACCGCGGCCCGTAGCGCGTCGATCAGCTCGTCCTCGCCCAGCCGGGCGACCGCCCGCAGCAGTTCGTACTCCACACAGGAGCCGCCCTCGGCGAGGATGCGCACCACCCCCTGGGCCTCCTCGGGCAGCGCCTCGACCCGCACCAGCAGCAGATCGCGCAGGGATTCGCTGAGCCCGGTGCTGCAGCCCTCGTTGAGGGAACGGGCGATCTCCTCCACGAAGAAGGCGTTGCCGTCGCTGCGCTTGAAGATCCGGTCGACCAGGTCGCGCTCCGGCTCGGCCCCGTTGATCCCGGTGAGCTGGGCGTGCACCTCGCCCCGGGTGAAGCGGGACACCTCGATGCGCCGCACCTCGCGCATCCGGTCCACCTCGGCGAGGAAGGGGCGCAGCGGGTGGCGGCGGTGGATGTCGTCGGAGCGGTAGGTGGCCACGACCAGCAGCCGGGCGCTGAGCAGCGAGCGGAAGAGATAGCCGAGCAGTTCGCGGGTGGAGCGGTCGGCCCAGTGCAGATCCTCGATGGCGACGACGAGGGTGCGCTCCGCGGCCAGCCGCTCCAGCAGCCGGACGGTGAGCTCGAACAGCCGGGCCCGGCCGTCCCCGTCGTGGGACGCGCGGTCGGTCTCGCCCAACTCGGGCAACAGCCGGGCCAGTTCGCCCTCCTGCCCGGCGGCGGCCCCGTCCAGCTCGGTGCCCAGTTTGCGGCGCAGTGAGCGCAGCACGGTGGACACGGGCGCGAACGGCAGCCCGTCGGCCCCCATTTCCACACAGCCGCCGACCGCCGCGACGGCCCCCGCGGCCACGGCCGAGGCCAGGAACTCGTCGATGAGCCGGGTCTTGCCGACCCCCGCCTCCCCACCGACCAGCAGCACCTGCGGCTCGCCCGCGGTGGCGCGGGCCAGCGCGTCCTCGAGGCTTGCCAACTCCTGGGCACGACCGACGAACACCGGGCTGACAGACGTGGTGAACACGTCGTCGAGCATCGCATAGGGCACTGACACCGCGGCACCGGCTTTTCCGGTCCCCGCCGCCCCGGCTCCCGCTACCTCAGCGCCTGCCCCGGCACCCATGACGAGCCGCACGGCCCGGCCTCCCTCAAGCCACCGTGCGGTACGACCGTGGTGAGCGATGGCCGCGCCACCGCCGGACCGGCCTCACCCGCCCTCCGGACTCACGCTCCGCCGACCGGCCGCCGGACTCCTCCACCGCCTCCCTGACCCGCCGGTGGGCGGCGGCCTCCCGCAGCAGTTCGGCCTCGCGGATCCGGTGCAACTCGTGGTGCAGCATGGTGTTCTCCCTGGTGACGCGGGTTTCGTGGAATGGGTCCACTCTCGTCGCGCAGGAGGGTCCGGCACATCGGGAGGCTGCCCGATCTTCGCTCCGCCCAGGGCCTTAGGCACTCTGCCCGCACGGCTGAGGAAGCCTGCGGAAGGTCCTTAGGACAGAGACGGGTCCTTAGGGGCAGAGGAGGCTCCTTGGGGAACCGGCGACCGTGCCGTACCGGCCCGCGCCGCCCCGCTCCCCGACTGTCCCGGCAGCGACGCCGGCACCGGCACCGGTCCGGACGCCCGTCCCTCGCCGCCGCCCTCCGTGTCGCCCTCTCCGTCGCCCTCCGCCTCGATGCTGATCTTCGGCAGCAGCCGCTCCAGCCAGCCCGGCAGCCACCAGTTGGCGCCCCCGAGCAGATGCATCAGCGCGGGCACCAGGAGCGTACGGAGGACGAAGGCGTCCAGGGCGACCGCGGCCGCCAGCCCGATGCCGAACATGGCGATGATCCGGTCACCGCTGAGCACGAACGCCGAGAAGACCGCGATCATGATGACGGCCGCGGAGTTGATGACCCGGCTGGTCTCGGCGAGCCCCACCCGGACCGCGGTGCGGTTGTCGCGGGTGCGCCGCCACTCCTCGTACATCCGGCTGACCAGGAAGACCTGGTAGTCCATGGAGAGCCCGAAGAGCACCGACACCATGATCACCGGCAGGAAGGGCTCGATCGGGCCCGCCCTGCCCAGCCCCAGCAGTTCACTCCCCCAGCCCCATTGGAAGATCGCGACCACCACGCCGAAGGACGACGCGACGGCGGCCACATTCATGACCGCCGCCTTGATCGGGATGCCGATGCTGCGGAACGCGAGCAGCAACAGCGCGCATCCCAGCGCCACCACCACCCCCACGAACAGCGGCAACTTGCTGACGATCACCGCGGCGAAGTCGTCGTAGCCCGCGGTCAGCCCGCCGACGTACACCCGAAGCGAGCTGCCCTCCTCGGCCCGGGGCAGCACCTCGGCGCGCAGCCGTCCGACGAGGTCGGAGGTGGCCCGCGACTGCGGTGCCGTCGTGGGGACGACCGTGATGACGCCGGTGTCGCCGCCCCCGCCCAGGTCAGCGGCGCTCACCGAGGCGACCCCGTCGATGGTGCGCAGGACCTCGGGCAGTTGGGTGAAGGCCATACGGTCGTCGGCCCCGTCGATGCTGCCCATCAGCGTCAACGGCCCGTTGAAACCCGGCCCGAACCCGTCGGCCAGCAGGTCGTACGCCCGTCGCGTGGTCGAGGCCGAGGGGCCGTTGCCCTGATCCGAGGTGCCCAGGTGGAGCGAGAAGGTGGGGAGCGCGAGCAGCGCGATGAGGGCAGCCGCGGCCGCGCCCAGCAGCTTGGGGCGGCGTTCGACGCAGACCGCCCAGCGGGCGCACAGGCCGTTGGTCGCCGTGGATTCCGGCCCCCGCTCGGCGAGCCGTCTGCGCTCCCGCCGGCTCAGGGCCCGCATGCCGATCAGGCCGAGCAGCGCGGGCAGCAGGGTGAGCGAGGCGGCGACCGTAAGGGCGACGGTGAGCGCCGCCGCGACCGCCACCCCGTTGAGGAAGGACAGCCGCAGGACCAGCATGCCGAGGAGCGCGAGACAGACGGTCGCCCCCGCGAAGACCACCGCGCGCCCCGAGGTGACCACCGCGCGCTGTGCGGCCTGTTCGACGGTCAGCCCGCGCCGCAGCCCCCTGCGGTGCCGGGTGACGATGAACAGCGCGTAGTCGATCCCCACCCCGAGGCCGATCAGCATGCCGAGCATGGGCGCGAAGTCGGCGATGGTCATGGCGTGGCCGAGCAGCCCGATGGCCGCGTACGCGGTGCCGACGCCGATGAGCGCGGTGGCGATCGGCAGCAGCGTCGCCGCGAGCGAGCCGAAGGCGAGGAAGAGGACCACGGCGGCCACGCCGACCCCGATGGCCTCGCTCAGATGGGCGGGTCCGGTCCGCTCGGTGAGTCCGGCGCCCGCACCGCCCATCTCGACCTCCAGGCCCCCGGCCCCCAAGGCGGCGGAGCGCGCCGTGTCCAGCACCCGGCGGACCTCCGCCTCACCCAGGTCGGCGGCGGGTTCACGGAAGACCACGGTGGCGTAGGCGGTGCGCTGGTCGGCGCTGATCCGGCTGGTGTCACCGGAGCCGTAGGGGCCGGTCACGGAGGCGACGCCGGGCAGGTCCGCGACCTGCCGCAGCGCCGCCGTCATCCGCCGCTCGACCTCCGGCGCGCGTACGGTGCCCGCGCCGCCCTCGGTGTGCCAGACGATGGTGTCGCTGTCCCCCGCCCGGTCCGGCAGCCGCCGCTCCAGCAGGGCGGAGACCTTGGAGGAGTCGGTGCCGGGGATGTCGTAGTCGTTCGAGTACGCGGACCCGGTCACGGCCGCCGCCGCGGCGACCCCCGCGAAGGCCGCCAGCCACAGCGCGATGACGAGGGCGCGGCGCCTGAGACACCAGCGGGCGAGTGCGGCCATGGCTGCCTTCCGGTTCGGGCGCCAGGGGCGGCGTAATGTGGTTGTGACCTGAGCACTCTGTCAGGCGGATAAGATCCTTTGTCCCGTTTGTGGGCTTCACCACATGAATGAGCGGGAAGTCGGAGAGCATGACTCCTGCCGCGTCCCGAGGCCGCCGCCCGCGTATCGGCATCGGCGGTATGCACATCGAGTCCAGCACCTTCAGCCCGCACCGCACCGCCTACGACGACTTCCGCGTCACCCGCGACGCGGAGCTGCTGGACCGCTACGCCTGGACCCGGCCGGACGGCGATCTGGCCGCGCGCGCCGAGTGGGTGCCCCTTCTCCACGCCGTCGCGCTCCCCGGCGGCCCGGTCGAGCGCGATACCTACGACCGGATCAAGGGCGAGCTGATCGAGCGGCTGCGCCGGGCCGGTCCGCTCGACGGGCTGGTGTACGACATCCACGGCGCGATGAGCGTGGTGGGCCTGGAGGACGCCGAGGGCGATCTCACCGAGGCCGTACGGGAAGCGATCGGGCCCGACGCGCTGATCTCCGCCGCCATGGACCCGCACGGCAATGTCTCCCGCCGCTTCGCCGGCCGGCTCGATCTGCTCACCGCCCACCGTCTCGCCCCGCACGAGGACGCCTGGGAGACCCGCGAGCGCGCCGCCCGCAAGCTGGTGGAGCGCCTCGACTCCGGCCGGGGCCGCCCGCATCTGGCCTGGGTGCAGATCCCGGTGCTGCTGCCCGGTGAGCGCACCAGCACCCGTCTGGAGCCCGCCAAGTCGCTGTACGAGCGGCTGGCTGCCGTGGAGGCGATGGGCGGTGTCTTGGACGCGGCCATCTGGGTGGGCTACGCCTGGGCGGACGAGCCGCGCTGCCGGGCGGCCGTGGTGGTGACCGGCGACGACCCCGTGCTCGCGGTCGAGCAGACCCGCTCCCTGGCCCGCGAGTACTGGGATATGCGCCGCGACTTCGCCTTCGTCGGCCCCGCCGGCGGCGCCGACGCGTGCATCGCCGAGGCCGTCGCCTCCTCCGCCCGCCCCTTCCTGATCAGCGACTCCGGCGACAATCCCACGGCCGGAGGCGCCGGGGACCTCGCCTATATGCTCGGCCGGCTGCTGGCCAACGAGGATCTGGCGGCCGGCCGCGCCACCGCCCTGCACACCGGGATCACCGATCCGGCGGCTGTCGCGGAGTGCTTCGCCGCCGGGCCGGGCGCGACGGTCCGGCTCCGCGTCGGCGGCGGGATCAGCCGGGGGACGGCGGACCACGCCGAGCCCTGCGACCTGACCGGCGAGGTGATCGCCCTGCGCCGGGACGACCCGGTCGGCGGGGACCTCGCGGCGGTACGGCGCGGGGGCGTCACGGTGGTCCTGGTCAGCCGCCGCAAACCGTTCCACACCCTGGCCGACTTCGGCGAGCTGGACCCGCGCGGCCATGACCTCGTCGTCGTCAAGATCGGCTATCTGGAGCCCGAGCTGTATGAGCTGGCGGCGGACTGGCGGCTCGCGCTCACCCCCGGCGGCGTCGACCAGGATCTGGCGCGGCTGGGCCACCGGCGCCTCGAACGGCCGCTGTACCCGTTCGACGACGAGGGGTTCGAGGTCCCGCATCTGGAGCCGCTGCTGCTCTAGCGATACATGAGACGGCGGTGGGCACACACGACGGCGGCGGGGTGCGCTCTCGCGCACCCCGCCGCCGTCACGGACCCAGGAACGAGCGTCAGCCCTCGACGCCCAGCTTCTCCAGGATCAGCTCACGCACCCGCGCCGCGTCCGCCTGGCCGCGCGTGGCCTTCATGACCGCGCCGACCAGCGCACCCGCCGCCGCGACCTTGCCGCCGCGGATCTTGTCGGCGATGGCCGCGTTGGCCGCGATCGCCTCGTCCACGGCGGTGCCGAGCGCACCCTCGTCCGAGACGACCTTCAGGCCGCGCTTGGCGACGACCTCGTCCGGGCCGCCCTCGCCCGCGAGGACGCCTTCGATCGTCTGGCGGGCCAGCTTGTCGTTGAGCGAACCCTCCTTGACCAGCGCGCACACCCGGGCGACCTGCGTCGGGGTGATCGGCAGTGCCGCGAGCTCCACACCGTCCTCGTTGGCGCGACGGGCCAGCTCGCCCATCCACCACTTACGGGCCTGGTCGGCCGGGGCGCCCTCGTCGATGGTGGCGGTGATCAGGTCGATCGCGCCCGCGTTGAGCACCGACTGCATCTCGTGCCGGGACAGGCCCCACTCCTCGCGCAGCCGGTTGCGGTACACCCGCGGCAGCTCGGGAAGCCCACCGCGCAGCTCCTCCACCCAGGCACGGGACGGGGCGACCGGCACCAGGTCGGGCTCGGGGAAGTAGCGGTAGTCCTCCGCCTCCTCCTTGACCCGGCCGGAGGTCGTGGAGCCGTCCTCCTCGTGGAAGTGACGGGTCTCCTGGATGATCGTGCCACCGTCGCCCAGCACCGCGGCATGGCGCTGGACCTCGAAGCGCACCGCCCGCTCGACCGACCGCAGCGAGTTGACGTTCTTGGTCTCGGAGCGGGTGCCGAACTTCTCGACGCCGTGCGGGCGCAGCGACAGGTTCACATCGCAGCGCATCTGGCCCATTTCCATCCGCGCCTCGGAGACCCCGAGCGACTTGATGAGCTCGCGCAGCTCGGTCACATACGCCTTGGCGACCTCCGGGGCCTTCTCCCCGGCACCGACGATCGGCTTGGTGACGATCTCGATCAGCGGGATACCGGCCCGGTTGTAGTCGAGCAGGGAGTGCTGAGCGCCATGGATACGGCCGGTCGCGCCACCCACATGGGTGGACTTGCCGGTGTCCTCCTCCATATGGGCGCGCTCGATCTCGACGCGGAAGACCTCCCCGTCGACTTCGACGTCCAGATAGCCGTTGTAGGCGATCGGCTCGTCGTACTGCGACGTCTGGAAGTTCTTCGGCATGTCCGGATAGAAGTAGTTCTTCCGGGCGAAGCGGCACCATTCGGCGATCTCGCAGTTGAGCGCGAGCCCGATCTTGATGGCGGACTCGACGCCGGTCGCGTTGACCACCGGGAGCGAGCCGGGCAGGCCGAGGCAGGTGGGGCAGGTCTGCGTGTTGGGCTCGGCGCCCAGCGCCGTGGAGCACCCGCAGAACATCTTGGTCTTGGTGCCGAGCTCGACATGCACCTCGAGCCCCATCACGGGGTCGTAGGCGGCCAGGGCGTCCTCGTACGACACCAGTTCAGTGACGGTCACGGAAAAACTAACCTCTCAGTCCGCGAGGACGTCGTCGTCGCCCATGCGCTTGAGCTCGCGGACGAGCAGGGCGACGCCGGTGACGATGGCGGCGGCCGAGACCACCGCGTCGGCCAGCTGCAGCTTGTCGTTCTCGAAGCGGGCCTTCTTGACCTGCTTCGCCACGCTGACCGCGCCGAACAGCGAGCCCGCGATGGACAGGTAGGTGCCGGGCCTGGACTTCTTGAAGCCCTTGGCCTTCTTGATCGCACTCATAGTGACGGTGCCTCCTCGAGCAGCGGGTGGCCCCACTTGTCGGCGAGCGCGGCCTCGACCGCGGCGCCGACCTTGTAGAGCCTGTCGTCGGCCATGGCGGGGGCGATGATCTGCAGTCCGACCGGCAGACCGTCCTCCGGCGCCAGACCGCAGGGCAGTGACATGGCCGCGTTCCCCGCGAGGTTCGTGGGAATCGTGCAGAGGTCGGCCAGATACATCGCCATCGGGTCATCGGCGCGCTCGCCGATCGGGAAGGCGGTGGTCGGGGTGGTCGGCGAGATCAGCACGTCGACTCGCTCGAACGCCTTCTCGAAGTCACGCTTGATCAGCGTACGGACCTTCTGCGCGGAGCCGTAGTACGCGTCGTAGTAGCCGGAGCTGAGCGCATAGGTGCCGAGCATGATCCGGCGCTTGACCTCCGCGCCGAAGCCCTCCGCGCGGGTGAGCGCGGTGACCTCCTCCGCGGAGTGCGTGCCGTCGTCGCCCACCCGCAGGCCGTAGCGCATGGCGTCGAAGCGGGCCAGGTTGGACGAGCACTCGGACGGCGCGATCAGGTAGTACGCGGCCAGCGCCTTGTCGAAGGACGGGCAGGAGATCTCCTCGATCTCGGCGCCCAGCTCCCGCAGCAGCTCCACCGACTCGTTGAAGCGCTGCATGACGCCGGCCTGGTAGCCCTCGCCCGCGAACTCCTTGACGACGCCGATGCGCATGCCCCGCACGCTGCCACTGCGCGCGGCCTCGACGACGGCCGGGACCGGCTCGTCGATGGAGGTCGAGTCCATCGGGTCGTGCCCGGCGATGACCTCGTGCAGCAGCGCCGCGTCCAGCACGGTGCGGGCGCAGGGGCCGCCCTGGTCGAGCGAGGAGGAGAAGGCCACCATGCCGTAGCGGGAGACCCCGCCGTACGTCGGCTTGACCCCGACCGTGCCGGTGACGGCGGCCGGCTGGCGGATCGAGCCGCCGGTGTCCGTGCCGATGGCGAGCGGGGCCTGGAAGGAGGCCAGCGAGGCGGAGGAGCCGCCGCCGGAGCCGCCGGGGATGCGGGTGAGGTCCCAGGGGTTGCCGGTGGGGCCGAACGCGCTGTTCTCGGTCGAGGACCCCATGGCGAACTCGTCCATGTTGGTCTTGCCGAGGATGATCACGTCCGCGTCCCGCAGCCGCTGGGTCACCGTCGCGTCGTACGGCGGGATCCATCCTTCGAGGATCTTGGAACCGACCGTGGTCGGGATCCCCTTGGTGGTGAAGATGTCCTTGAGCGCGAGCGGAACACCGGCCAGCGGGCCCAGCTCCGCACCGCGCTCCCGCTTCTCGTCGACGGCGCGCGCCTGGGCGAGCGCCCCCTCACGGTCCACGTGCAGGAAGGCGTGCACCTTCTCGTCGACGGCCTCGATACGGGCCAGATGCGCCTCGGTCACCTCGACGGCGGTGACCTCGCCGGAGGCGATCCTGGCGGCGATCTCGGCCGCGGTGAGCCTGGTCAGGTCGGTCACGGTGGTCACTCCTCCCCCAGGATCTGCGGCACCTTGAAACGCTGCTGCTCCTGGGCCGGGGCGCAGGCCAGGGCCTGCTGCGGGGTCAGGGACGGACGGACCTCGTCCGCGCGCATGACGTTGGTCAGTGGCAGCGGGTGAGAGGTCGGCGGTACGTCTTGGTCGGCGACCTCGGAGACGCGGGCGACCGCGCCGATGATGTCGTCCAGCTGTCCGGCGAAGTGGTCGAGCTCTTCGGCCTTCAGCTCCAGACGCGCCAGCCGGGCGAGGTGGGCGACCTCCTCGCGCGTGATGCCAGGCATGCAGCGATCCTCAAAGTGAGTGTGGAGTGTTTCGGCCCCAATCCTATGGCTCTCCACACACGGCGCGCGAAAGGCTTTGGTGCACCCGCGTCATGGCTCCCTCCGCGAGGGGGCACCTCCCAGCGGTAGCTGGGGGAGGAACGGGTGGGCACAACGCACCCACCAGCCCGCGGCCGACGACGAAACGCCCGGGGGCAGCACCCTCATGTCACGGGCTGATCCGCGTCTTCCTCCGCGGGGGCGGACGCCTGGTCCGACGGCTCCGCCGTCTCGCGGTGCCAGCCGCCCTCGCCTCGCGCCCGCAGCCACGCCGTCGTCTCATCCGGCGGCATCGCGGCGGCCACCAGCCAGCCCTGCACCGCGTCGCAGCCCAGATCCCGCAGCCGCTCCCAGGTCTCGTCGTCCTCGACGCCCTCGGCCACCACGAGCAGGCCCAGCGAGTGGGCGAGGTCGACCGTACAGCGGACGATCTCGGCGTCCTCGTTGTCCACGGCCAGCCGGGCCACGAAGGAACGGTCGATCTTGAGCTCGCTCACCGGCAGCCGCCGCAGATGGACCAGCGAGGAATAGCCCGTCCCGAAGTCGTCGAGCGACATCTTCACGCCGTGGCCGGTGAGCCCGGCCAGGGTGTCGGCGGCCCGCTGCGGGTCCTCCAGCAGCACGTGCTCGGTTATCTCCAGCTGCAGGGCGCCCGCCGGGACGCCGTGCCGGGCCAGCCGCCCGGCGACCGCGCCCGCGAAGCCGGGGGTGTGGACATCGCGCGGCGAGACATTGACCGCGACCGGCACCTCGAGGCCGTCGGCGCGCCAGCGCGCGACCTGGCCCAGCGCCGTCTCCAGGACATACTCGGTCAGCCGGGGCATCAGCCCGGAGCTCTCGGCCATGGAGATGAACTCGTCCGGCGGCACCCTGCCCCGGTCCGGGTGGACCCAGCGCACCAGCGCCTCCAGGCCCGCCACATGCCCGTCGAAGCCGACCTTGGGCTGGTAGTGCAGCTCGACGTCGCCCGCGTCCAGGGCCCGCCGCAGATCGCCGAGCAGACCGAGCCGGTCGGGGGTGTTGCCGTCCCGCCGGGCCTCGTAGAGCTCGACTCCGCTGCGGTCCCGCTTGGCCTGGTACATCGCGACGTCGGCGCGGCGCAGCAGCCCCTCGGCGTCCAGTGCGTGGTCGGGGTAGACGGCGACCCCGGCACTGGCCTCCAGCACCAGGGTCAGTCCGTCCAGGTCGAGGGGGGAGCCGAGGTCGCCGACGAGGACGCGGGCGCTGCGCTGGGCGCTGGTGAGCGAGTCGGTGGTGGGCAGCAGCACCGCGAACTCGTCGCCGCCGAGCCGGGCCACCTCGGCCCCGCGGGGCAGGGCGAGCCGCAGCCGCTCGGCGATCTGCAGCAGCAGCCGGTCACCGGCCAGATGGCCCAGGGTGTCGTTGACCGAACGGAAGCGGTCGAGGTCCAGCAGCACCAGCGCGGTGCGGGTGCCGGCCCGCTCGGACTCGTCCAGCGCGGTCCAGGTGCGCTCCAGCAGCCACTGGCGGTTGGGCAGCCCGGTGAGCGGGTCGCGCAGCTGCTCCTCGGCGCGGACCCGGGCGATCCACAACGTGGAGTCCAGGGCGACCAGCGGCACCGCGAACAGCGGGAGCAGCAGCGGGGTGTCCCCGGCGACGACCACGATGAGGGGGGCGATGCCGAGGAGCGCGATGCCGACGAGGGTCTGCCGGAAGAGGGCGGTGCGGGCGACGGTGGGCAGTCCGGCGCCGGGCGGGGCGAGGGAGCACCACAGCAGGGCGCGGGTCACCGCGAGATAGACGAAGGCGGCCAGGGCCGTCTGAGGGATGGCGGAGACGTCCCAGGTGTCGGTGCGCCAGGGGTGTTCGACCGAGGGGGTGGTGCCGAAGGCTGCGAGGGTGAGAGCGGCCGCGCCGACCCCGAGGATGTCGACCGCGCCGTGCAGGGCGGCCTGCCGCCATCGGTGCCGGCGGGCGGCGCCGACCAGGACGACCACGGCGAGGCTGACCAGCACGGCCGGAATCCAGCCGTAGAGCAGCAGCGCGGCCAGGGTTAACGCGGCCCCGGAACCGGTGCCGCCCCACCAGCGGTCGCGCCCGAGGGCGACCAGATGGCCGACGATGATTCCGGTGAGCACGGCGAGCGACCAGCCCACGGTGCCGTCGGGAAAGAGCGCATTGCCCGCGTCGAGCACTCGGAATACCCCGATGCCGAGTGCGAAAGCCGCCATGGCGACCGCCGCGGCCGGCAGCGCGGGCAGCACGGCCCGGCGCAGCCGCGACGCCGGGGCGGCGCTTTCGGTCGGTTTCATACCCGTCCCTCTCACAGCCGGCGGTGCCAGCGCCACGGCGGGCGCACACCTCAACAGTAGGCGGCAGAAGGGGAAGACGGGCGGCGATCGGCGACGGTTCCCCGAATGCCGCCCGACGATCCATGACCTTCTGCTATGCGCTGTAAGGGTGATGCCCGCCGGCTGTACCCGGGAAGTGCTCCCAGTCGTAATCCGGCCAGCTTTGCACCCACCGGGCGGACAAGATGGCCGGACCACTGCGCCGGATGGGTGGAGCGGCTACTCCAACCTCCGCTCCACGGGCCATCCGTGCTACTCCGCCGACTCTTCCGGAGGCGTCATCGCGACCTCTCTCGCCGCGTCCGGTCCCTGTTCGAGCAGGACGCCAAATCCGTCCTCATCGAGCACGGGAACCTTCACCTGCATGGCTTTGTCGTACTTCGAGCCCGGATTGTCGCCGACTACCACGAAATCGGTCTTTTTCGAAACCGATCCGGTGACTTTGGCACCACGGCTCTGCAGCGCCTCTTTGGCCCCATCTCGGGTGTACGACTGGAGCGTTCCGGTGACGACGACGGTGAGGCTCTCCAGCGGACGAGGGCCTTCGTCCTCACCGCCCTCCTCCTCCAGCCGCACCCCGGCCCGCCGCCATTTCTCGAGGATCTCGCGGTGCCAGTCGACCGCGAACCACTCCTTGACCGAGGCGGCGATGGTCGGCCCCACCCCCTCCACGGCCGCCAGCTCCTCCTCGCCCGCCTCGGCGATCCGGTCCAGCGAGCGGAATTCACGGGCGAGTGCGGTGGCGGCGACGGGGCCGACATGACGGATCGAAAGACCGG
Source organism: Streptomyces sp. NPDC007875 (assembly GCF_042868035.1). Taxonomy (NCBI): domain Bacteria; kingdom Bacillati; phylum Actinomycetota; class Actinomycetes; order Kitasatosporales; family Streptomycetaceae; genus Streptomyces; species Streptomyces sp. NPDC007875. The sequence goes on from NZ_JBIADZ010000001.1 coordinate 226,905, forward strand.
TGATGATCCGGGCCAGCGGGCGCTCCTTGGCGGCCTCGATATTGGCCAGCATCGCCAGGGCGTTCTTCTTCGCCTCGCCCTTCTGGGTGGCGAAGAAGGTGACGACCTTCTCCTCGCCGGTCTCCGGATCGCGCTTGGGCAGCCCACTGTCCGGGTCCAGTACATACGACCGAATGGGCAGCAATTGTTCGATCTTCAGGTCGAACAGATCACCCTCGTCCTTCACCGGCGGATCGGTCGGTTCCAGCGGCTGAGTGAGGGCGGCCGCGGCGACATAGCCGAGGTTCTCGATGTCCAGGGATTTCCGCCCGGCGAGATAGAAAATCCGCTCGCGCAACTGCGCCGGGCAGGACCGGCTGTTGGGACACCGCAGATCGACATCGCCCTCTTTGGCGGGCTGCAGCGGCGTATCGCACTCGGGGCAGGTGGCCGGCATCACGAATTCCCGCTCGCTGCCGTCCCGCAGATCGACGACCGGGCCCAGGATTTCCGGAATGACATCGCCCGCTTTGCGCAGCACCACGGTGTCACCGATCAGCACACCTTTGGCCTTGACGACATCCTGGTTGTGCAGCGTCGCGAATTCGACCTCCGAGCCCGCGACCGTGATCGGCTCGACCACCGCATAAGGCGTCACCCGCCCCGTGCGCCCCACGCCCACCCGGATGTCGACCAGCTTGGTGTTGACCTCCTCGGGCGGGAATTTCCAGGCGATCGCCCAGCGCGGCGCCCGCGAGGTGGAGCCGAGCCGCCCCTGCAACGGGATCTCGTCCAGCTTGACGACCGCGCCGTCGATCTCGTGCTCCACCGAGTGCCGGTGCTCGCTGTCCCCGTAGTACGCGATGTACTCGCGCACGGCCTCGATCGTGTCCACCACTTTGAAGTGGGCGGCGGTGGGCAGCCCCCACTCGTGCAGCAGCTCGTACGCCTGTGACAGCCGGTCGATGTCGAAGCCGTCGCGCGCGCCGATGCCGTGCACCACCATGTCCAGCGGCCGGGACGCGGTGACCTTCGGGTCCTTCTGGCGCAGCGAACCGGCCGCCGCGTTCCGGGGGTTGGCGAACGGCGGCTTGCCCGCCTCCACCAGCCCGGCGTTCAGCTCCTCGAACCGCTCACGGGCCAGGAAGACCTCGCCGCGCACCTCCACCAGCGCCGGGATCCGGTCGCCCGTCAGCCGGTTGGGGATCTTGGCGATCGTCCGCACATTGGGGGTGATGTCCTCGCCGGTGCGGCCGTCGCCACGGGTCGCGGCGCGGGTCAGGCGCCCGTGCTCATAGGTGAGGTTGACCGCGAGGCCGTCCACCTTCAGCTCGCACAGGAAGTGGTACGCGCCGCTGCCCAGCTCCTTGGCGATGCGGTCCGCCCAGGTGGTCAGCTCCTCGTCGTCGAACGCGTTGTCCAGGCTGAGCATCCGCTCGCGGTGCTCGACCTCGGTGAACTCCGTTTCGTACGCCCCCGCGACCTTCTGGGTCGGCGAGTCGGGCGTACGGAGCTCGGGGGTCTCCTCCTCCAGCGCCTCCAGCTCGCGCATGAGCTTGTCGAACTCCGCGTCGCTGACGACGGGCGCGTCCTTCACGTAGTACCGGAAGCGGTGCTCCTCGATCTGCTCAGCGAGCCTGGCGTGCCTCTCCCGCACCTCGGCGGGGACCTTCGACTGCTGTTCGCCGGCCACCGTGTCGTCCTCCCGTTACTCAGGGTTGTCCGCGAGCGATCTCGCCGCCTGGACGCAGTGGGCCAGCGCGGCGCGGGCGTACCCGGGCGACGCGCCCGCGAGCCCGCACGACGGGGTGATCACCACGGATTCCGCGAGAGTCTCCGGTGACAGCCCCAGCCTGCGCCACAACGTCCTGACACCACTGACGCTACCGGCAGGGTCCGACAATGGGGCGTCGGTGCCGGGTACCGCGCCGATGAGCAGCGCCGTACCGCCTTCCACGGCCTCCCCGATCGCCTCCTCCTCACTCTCCGTGAGCAGCGACAGGGGAAAGGAGATCCCCTCGACGCCCGCGCGCCGCAGCAGCCCGAACGGCACGGCAGGCGCGCACGAGTGCACCACCACCGGCCCGCCGGCCGCCTCCACCAGAGTCCGCAGCGCGCCCTCGACCACGCCCCGGTCCACGGCGGCGTGGGTGCGGTAGCCGCTGGCGCTGCGGACGCTCCCGCGCAGCACCGAGGTCAGCGACGGCTCGTCGAGCTGCAGCACCACCTCGGCGCCCGGCACCCGGCGGCGCACCTCCGCCAGATGGGCGCGGCACCCTTCGGCGAGCGAGGCCGTCAGATCGCGGCAGGCGCCCGGATCGCTCAGCGCGACCTCACCGCCGCGCAGTTCGAGGGAGGCGGCCAGGGTCCAGGGGCCCACGGCCGACACCTTGAGCGCCCCCTGGTACCCCTGGGTGAACTCCTCCAGCGCGTCGAGGTCCTCGCCCATCCAGGCACGGGCCCGCCGGGTGTCCCGGCCCGGCCGGTCGCTGATCCGCCAGCCGCTCGGCTCCACATGCGCGTACAGCTCGACCAGCATCCCGGCGGTGCGCCCGATCATGTCCGCGCCGGGCCCCCGCGCGGGCAGCTCCGGAAGATACGGCAGGGCCTCCAGCGACCCGGTGACGGTCTTCACGGCCTCCCGCGCGTCGCCGCCCGGCATCGACCCGACGCCGCTCGCGGCCCCCGGGCCCCAGTGGTGCGTATTGGTGCTCTTCTCGCTCACCCGGGAAGCCTAAGCGCTCCGCTGGGAGTGCCCCGACGTGCCGTCGTTCGTCTGCGGCGCCGTCGTGGCTGGTCGCCGCAGTTCTTCGCGCCCCTCTGGCTCACCCGGGAAGCCTAAGCGCTCCGCTGGACGTGCCGAGGCGCCGTCGATCGACCGCGGCGCCGTCGTGGCTGGTCGCTCCCGCGAGGCAGAGCCGCACATCGACACAGCCCCGCGCCCCTTCAGAGCGCTCCGCACCGCAGCCGACTGCCGCCGATCCGCTGGGAGCGTATGCGGCCGGGCGGCGGGAGCGGGCAGCGGCAGGTGGCTGACTGCCCCCTCCCCCGCCGAGAGGGGCTCAGCCGCGCGGCCGCACCTGGAGGTCGGTGATCTCGGCGTCGCGCGGCAGATCGAGCGCGGTCAGGATGGTCGTCGCCACGGTCCCGGGCTCCATCCAGCGCTCCGCGTCGTACTCCTTGCCCTCCTGCTGGTGCACCTTCACCTGCATCGGAGTGGCCGTGCGCCCCGGGTAGACCGTGGTCACCCGGAGGCCGTTGCCGCTCTCCTCCCAGCGCAGCGCGTCGGCCAGCGCCTTGAGTCCGTGCTTGCTGGCGGCGTACGCGGCCCACTGGGCGTTGGCGCGCAGCCCGGCCCCGGAGTTGACGAAGATGACATGCCCCTGGGCCAGCCGGAGCTGCGGCAGCAGCAGGCGGGTCAGCTCGGCGGGCGCCACGAGGTTGGCGGCGAGCTGGCGGGTCCACGCCTTCGGGGTCAGCTCCCCGACCTCGCCCAGGTCGACCACCCCGGCGATGTGCAGCAGCGAGTCGAGCCGGTCGGGCAGCGTCTGGTGGCCCAGCGCCCAGGAGAGCCGGTCCGGGTCGCCCAGGTCGCCGACGACCGTCCGCACCCCCGGGAACCGCTCCGCCAGCTCGTTCGCCCGCCCGGCGTCCCGTGCGAGCAGCCACAGCTCCTCGCCGCGCTCGGCCAGCCGCTCGGTGACCGCCGCGCCGATGCCCGAGCCTGCTCCAGTGATCAGATGCGTTCCCATGCTCCCCAGCTTGCCTCACCGATGGACGTGCCCCGACGACCGTCCCGGCTTGGCGCGATCCCATGCCCGAAACCCGGGCGGACTTCCCGCCGAGCGCTCCGATCCTGTAACGGGTCCGGTAACGGAACAGGGCTCAGACGGACTCCAGATACGACATGGCCTCGGCCCCGCTCTCCGCGAAGAAGACGAGCTCACTGAGCGGAATCGGCAGGAACCGCTCCTCCTGCATCCGCTGGAACTGCTGCTTCAGTCCGTCGTAGAACCCCGCCGCGTTGAGCAGCACCACCGGCTTGATGTGCAGCCCGTGCTTCTTCAGCTCCAGGATCTCGGTCGCCTCATCCAGCGTCCCGGTGCCACCGACCATGACCACGACCGCGTCGGCGCGGGCGAGCAACTCCGCCTTGCGCTCGGCGAGGTCCTTGGCGATCACCATCTCGTCGGCGCTCTCCCGGGCCTGGGCGGCGAGGAACTCCACGGAGATCCCGACCAGCCGCCCCCCGTGCTCCTGCACCCCGTCCGCCATCACCTTCATCAGCCCGACATCGGACCCACCCCAGACCAGCGTGTGCCCGCCCTTGCCGATCAGCTCGGCGAATTCGCGGGCGGGGGCGGTGTAGCGGTCGTCGAGGTCGGCGGCGGAGCAGAAGACGCAGATATTCATGCCCGCCACTCTAAGAGCCGGGTCGGACACCCTCAGCCGCCGCGCGCGGAGCGCGCCGTGCGGCACCGTGCGGCGCCGTGGGTTCGGCCGCCGTCAGCCGGGTACGGGCGGCACGCCCGCGCCCGTGGCCGATCCACACGGCGTCGATCCGGTCGGCCGGAGTGGTCACCGAACCGTGGCCGTATGCGGAGAGACCGCAGGGCTCGCCATCCGCAGTCGCCCAAGGCGGGACGCGGGGAAGGCGGGTGGTCAGGGAGGCGGCGCGGCGACGGCGTTCTACGGGGTGTCCGGCGGAGCCGCATAGCGATGCTTTCCCCTTCCCGCCTCTTCCCGTTACCAGGGGCTCAGGGGCGAATGCCTGTCACGCGGCGGAGCCGCATACCGATGCTGAGGGAAGGGGCGGAGCCCCGGACCGGGGCCTGGGGCAGAGCCCCGATTTCGGGGCCTGGAGCGGAGCCCCAGTTACGGGGCCTGGGGCAGAGCCCCAGTTTCGGGAAGGGGCGGGAGGGGAGCAGCCCGCCGCAGGCGTCAAGACCCGTCGGACACCCGCTGGTGCGGGACAGCGCACTCGGGCCTCGTCATGGTGCGTGCTGGGCCAGGAGGAGCCGGGGCCGCCGAGGAAAAGCCGCCCTGTCGGCGTGCCCGGCCTTACCCCCTGCCCACCACGCCGATATGGGCGAGCACCGCCGCGACGCCATCCTCCGCGCCGATCGCGTCGGCGAGCTCGGCCGCCCGGCGCCGGAGGGCGGGTTCGGTCAGGCAGGTCGTGATCGCCGTGCCGAGGGACTCGGCGGTCAGCGCGTCGAGCGGCAGCGGCCGGGGGGCGACTCCGAGCCGGTGCAGCCGCGCCGCCCAGAACGGCTGGTCGGCCATGGCGGGCACCGGCACCGCGGGTACCCCAGCGCGCAGTCCGGCCGCGGTGGTGCCCGCTCCGGCGTGGTGGACGACGGCGGCCGTGCGGGGGAACAGCCAGTCGTGCGGGAGCTCGCCGACCGTAAGGACGTCATCGCCGGCCGCGGTCAGCCCGGCCCACCCCGCCTGCACCACCGCGCGCACTCCCGCCCGGGCCACCGCCGCCGTCACCAGCTCGCCCAGCCGCTCCCCCTCGCCCGGCGCCATGCTGCCGAACCCGATGAACACCGGCGGCGGACCGGCCTGCAGGAAGTCGACCAGCTCGGCCGGGGGCCGCCAGTCGAGCGGCCGGGCGGGCCACCAGTAGCCGGCCACCTCGACCTGGGGCGGCCAGTCGGCCGGGCGCGGTACGACCAGCGGGCTGAAGCCGTGGAAGACCGGCCGGATGTCCGCTCCCGTCGGCTGCGAGGTGGCGGTCGGCAGCCCGAGCCGGGTGCGCAGCCCCGCCACGGCCCCCGCCTGGAGCGCCTCGGCATCCGCCAACAGCCTCCGGCCCGCCGCCAGGTTGCCGTCCGGGCCCAGGTCGTCGCCGCCCGGCGCGCCGGCCAGCGCGAACTCCCGTGTGGCACAGGCCGGTACGAGATAGGTGCCGATGACGGGGACGTCGTACGCCTCGCCGGCCGCCCGGCTGAGCGCCGCCGGGCCGAACGCGGTGAGCACCAGTTCGGCCCCGTCCGCCGCCGCCACCACCCCGTCGGCGAGCCGGTCCAGGAACGCCGCCATCGCCGCCCGCGTCTCCTCCCACGACGCGGCCCGCGCCCTGGTGCGGATCAGCTCCCGCGGATCGCCCGGCAGCGGCCGGTGGTCCAGGCCGCATCCGCCGATGAGCCCGGCGAAGGGCGGATGGGCGGCCACGGCCACCTCGTGACCGGCCGCCAGCAGACGCCGCCCCAGGCCCGTGTACGGGGCGACGTCCCCTCGCGAACCGGCGGTCACGATCAGAATCCGCATGTGATGATCCTCCTCGGCGAGTGCGGCCCGGCGCATACTCGGACGACGGCGTTCGCGACGGACGCTAAGGGCTCCTGCGCGGGGGAGGTTCAAGCGGCGGTGACGGGCGGCACGCGGGGCGGGAACACGCGCGACACGCAAGGCGGCAACTCGCGCGACACGCAGGGCGGCAACACGGCCAGCACGCAAGGCGGCAACACGGCCGGCACACAAGCCGGGGACACGCGCAGCGCGCAAAGCGAGGACACGCGCGGCACGCAGAGCGGGGACACGCGCGGCACGCAGAGCGGGGACACGCGCGACACCCAAGGCGGCAACACGGCCGGCACACAAGCCGGGGACACGCGCGGCACGCAGAGCGGCAACACGGGCAGCACGCAAGCCGGGGACACGCGCGGCACGCAGAGCGGGGACACGCGCGACACGCAAGGCGGCAACACGGCCGGCACACAAGGCAGGAACACGGGCAGCACGCAGGGCGGGAACACGGTGGGCATCGGCGAGTTGGCCGCGCGCACCGGACTGCCGGTGAAGACGATCCGCTACTACTCGGACATCGGGCTGCTGCCCGAGAGCGGACGCAGCCCGGGCGGCCACCGCAGATACGCCGCGGACGCGCTGCCCAGGCTCCGGCTGATCCAGCGCCTCCGTGCGCTCGGCACCCCCATCGCCGCGATCGCCGCGGTCATGGCGGGGGAACGCTCGCTGGCCGAACTCGTCAGCCGCGAACTGGACGCGGTCCAGGAACAGTTGCGTGAGGCGACATGGCGCCGGGAGGTGCTCCGCGCGCTGGACGACTGCCCCGCGCCGGAACGGCTGCGCCGCCTCACCCTGCTCGCCGGGGTGGGCAGCCCGGACGACGCCCACGATCGGCTCGTGCGGTACTGGCATTGGGCGCTCCCGGCCGGTCTGCCGCGCCGCCTGGCCCAGGCCGTCGTCGACGGCGCGGTGCCCGCGCCACCGGCCGCCCCGACCGTCCTCGCCTACGCCCAACTCCACGCCGTGGCCACCGCGGACGACCGGCGCCGGCAACCGCAGCCCCACCAGGTCGGCGACGTCGCGTCGTTCTACGCCGGTCTCCTGGACGCCTGCGCACTGGCCGGAGAGGCCCTGGTCTCCGGCTGTCCGGAGCGGCGCGCCGAAGCGCTCGGCCATTTCGTGCGCACCTACGCCCGCGTCGACGGCCATGACGACACACCGGCGTTCCGCGCGCATCTGCGCGCCCTGTTCCGCCGCGGCACGCGCGCCGGTTCGTTCTCGCTGCGCTACTGGCGACAGGCCCTCGCCGTCACCGGCGAGACCCCGCCACCGTCCGCGGCCTCCGGCCAGGGACACCTCGCGGCACCGCTCGCCGCCCTGCACCAGCAGGTCTCGGGCCTCTCCCTGACCACGAACACCGGGTGAGCGCCCGGGGGTGGCCGGTGGCGGGACAACCCGCCACACCGGCCACCCGGCGGGGATCAGCGGGTGAAGTGGAAGATGCCCCAGGTCACATGGCGGTTTGTGCCGCCGTCGACCCAGTTGCTGAGGCCCTTCTTCATATGGGTGAGGTAGTCGGCGCTGACGTGTTCCGTCAGGCCGTCGGCCTCCTGGCGGCGGGTTTCTTCCAGAACCCGGGCGTAGTGGGTGATCAGTTGCTCGCGGTGCTCCTGGAAGCCGCCGCCGACCTCGGTGAAGCCGAGCCGCGCCAGTTCATGGCGGTAGAACTCGGGCGACCCCATGGTCTCCAGATGGATGCGGTCCAGGATGGGGCGGAGGGTTTCGGCGGGGCAGCCGTCGGCGGCCATGGGGTCGGTGAAGATGAGGTGACCGCCGGGGCGCAGGACGCGGGCGGCCTCCTCCAGGGGGCGGGCGCGGTTGCCGCTGTGCAGGAACGCGTCCTGGGACCAGACGACGTCGACGCTGTTGTCCGGCAGCGGGATCCGCTCGAAGGAGCCGTCCAGCACCTCGATGGCCTCGGTCAGCCCCCGCTCGGCGTTGAGCGCGCGATGGCGCTCGTTCTCCACCTCGCTGAGGTTGAGCGCGACGACATGGCAGCCGTACGTCTCCGCCAGATAGCGCGCGGAGCCGCCGAAGCCCGCCCCGAGGTCGAGGACGACGGATGACTCGGTCAGGTCGAGCTTCCCGGCCATCCGGGCCACGGTGCGCCTGCTGGCCTCGGCGATCGGCTCGTCGGGCCGGTCGTAGATGCCGATATGGATGTCCTCGCCGCCCCAGACATGCCAGTAGAAGGCGTCGGCGTCCGAGGAGTTGTAGTAGTCGCGGGCGGTGCCGACGGCTCCCGCGTACTCCCCGTCGCCGGTGGCCGGACCGGCCGGTCCGGCCGGCTCGTCCGCCGTGATGTATTCCTTCTCCGCGACGTGGATGAAGAAGTCGGGCCGCTCCGTCCGGTAGGTGTGCTGGAAGTCGCCGTACGTCTCGATCCGCTGGAAGCCGACCTCCTGCATCAGCCTGCGCGTGTAGTCCTTGCGCAGCGGAAACATGTTGAGGTGGTAGACGGATTCGTCGGGGAAGCTGTAGCGCATGCGCACCAGCCCCTCGTCCACGTACTCCGGTTCGACGGCGACGTCTTCCCCGCAGTAGTAGTAGACGTGCTTGCTGCTGTAGCCGCGATCGAGGATCGCGTCGTAGTTGCGCTGGTCCAGGACCAGGATTCCGTCGTGCTTGAGCATGGCGTAGAACTCCGCGAGCGCCTTGCGCCGGTCGCGCTCGGAGAACAGATGTGTGAAGGAGTTCCCGAGGCAGACGATGGCGTCGTACTCGCCGTGGGCGTCGCGGTTGAGCCAGCGCCAGTCGGCCTGGACGACGCGGAGAATGTGGTCACCGTGCTTGAGCCCGTTGGCGAACGCCTGGGCGAGCATCTCGCCGCTGCCGTCGGCGCTCACGGTCTCGAATCCGGCCTCGAGCAGCCGGACGGAATGGAAGCCGGTCCCCGTGGCCACGTCGAGGACCTTCTTGACGCCGCGCTCGCGCAGCAGGTCGATGAAGAACGTACCCTCGCTCTCCGACCTTCGGTCCCAGTCGATCAGCGAGTCCCACTTTTCGACGAAGCTGGGTACGTACTCCTCTGTGTAGTGATCAGTGTCCCTGACATCAACTGGATTGTTGCCAAATTTCTGTACAGGTTGCGCAGAAATAACGGAACCTCCGGTGCTGAGACAGCGGACCACGGCACCCGTGTCCGCGTGGCGCATTCCCAGATTCACGTGACGCATGCCACCGGAATGGCCGGGCGCACGTTAATTTCAGAGAAACCGATCGCGCCAAACGGAGATAATCCACCCCATCCTGACTTTCAGCTTCTTTCTTACCAAAAGCGGATATCCCCCGGGGTCGGCGACCCGTCTAGGAGGCGACCGCCGGGGCGCGCTCGGTCGTGGCGATGGTGGCGGAGCCCACGACCCGGGTGCCGTCGTAGAGCACGATCGCCTGCCCCGGGGCCACGCCCCGCACCGGCTCGGCGAAGGTCACCCGAAGCCCGGATACCCCGATCGGCTCGGCTGTCACCTCGGTCTCGCCGCCATGGGCGCGCAGCTGGGCGGTGTAGCTGCCGGGGCCCGCCGGAGGGGCTCCGCACCAGCGCGGCTTGATGGCGGTCAGGGCGGTGACGTCCAGGGCCTCGACCGGGCCGACCGTGACCGTGTTGTCCACCGGCGAGATGTCCAGGACATAGCGCGGCTTGCCGTCGGGCGCCGGATGGCCGATGCGCAGCCCCCGGCGCTGGCCGATGGTGAAGCCGTACGCGCCCTCGTGGGTGCCCAGCTTGCGCCCGTCCTCGTCGACGATGTCGCCCTCGGCCGTGCCGAGATGACCGGCCAGGAAGCCCTGGGTGTCGCCGTCGGCGATGAAGCAGATGTCATGACTGTCGGGCTTCTTGGCGACGGCCAGGCCCCGCCGCTCCGCCTCCGCGCGGATCTCGTCCTTGGTGGTCAGGGTGTCGCCGAGGGGAAACATCGCGTGGGCGAGCTGGCGCTCGTCGAGCACGCCGAGCACATAGGACTGGTCCTTGGCCATGTCGCTGGCGCGGTGCAGCTCACGCGCGCCGTCCGCGTGCTCCACGATCATGGCGTAGTGCCCGGTGCAGACGGCGTCGAAGCCGAGGGCGAGCGCCTTGTCCAGCAGGGCGGCGAACTTGATCTTCTCGTTGCAGCGCAGACACGGATTGGGGGTACGGCCCGCCTCGTACTCGGCGATGAAGTCCTCGACCACGTCCTCACGGAAGCGCTCGGCGAGGTCCCACACGTAGAAGGGGATGCCGATCACATCGGCGGCGCGCCGGGCGTCCCGCGAGTCCTCGATGGTGCAACAACCACGGGCGCCGGTGCGGAACGACTGCGGGTTGGCGGAGAGCGCGAGATGGACGCCGGTCACATCGTGGCCCGCCTCGGCCGCTCGCGCGGCGGCGACCGCGGAGTCCACACCGCCGGACATGGCGGCGAGGACGCGCAGCCGACGGCCGTCGCGGGGACCTGTGGGCGCACCGGGGAAGTCAGTCATAACCCGACCAGCATAAGTCGCTCCCTGTGCAACGACTAAATGGGTAAGTAGCGGTCGGCCACCGCCCGGCTCAGCTCGCGCGGGCCCCCTCCAGCACCCGCTGGACGAGGGTGAGGGTCTGGTCGGTGTCCTTCCCGAGATAGATCAGATCGACGAAGGCGTGCTGGATGCCCGCCTCCCGCTCGGCCCGGACCAGGGTCGTCGCGATGTCGTCCACGGAGGCGTCGGCGCTGGGGTTGACGCGCAGGATCGCGTCGAACGCCGCCGGGTCCCGGCCCTCCCGCTCGACCGCTTCCCGCACCCCGCCCAGCCCCTCGGCGAGGGTGGCGATGGGGTCGGGGGCGCCGGGCGCCGCGGGGACGACCGCGATGGGCAGCCAGCCGTCGGCGCGCCGGGCCACCCGGCGCATGGCCGCGGGCGCGAAGGCGGCGAGGTAGACGGGCGGATGGGGGCGGGAGGCCGGTTTGAGGTCGACGTGGGAGGCGGGCACCGTCCAGTGGTCCCCGCGGTACTCGACCGGGTTCCGGGTCCACCAGGCGTCCAGGGCGTCGAGGCATTCGTCGAGGCGCCGTCCGCGCTCGGCCATGGGGATGTCGACCGCCTCGTACTCCTCGGGGGACCAGCCGGTGCCCAGCCCGACCAGCAGCCGGCCCGCGCTCAGCAGATCGACGGTGGTGAGGGTGCGGGCGAGCACCGCGGGCGGGTACCAGGGCGCGTTGATGACATCGGTGCCGAGCCGGACCCGCTCGGTGGCCGCGGCGGCGGTGGCCAGCACGGTGAAGGGATCCAGCGCGGCGCGGAATTCCGGCGGGATCACATCGGTGCCCGCGTAGCCGACGATCGGGTCCACCGGGGCGAGCAGGCGGTCCCCGACCCACAGGCTGTCCGCGCCGAGCTCCTCGGCCCGGCGCGCGAACCGCGCGATGTCCTCGGGGTGATGGGCCAGGGGGCCGAACTGGGGAAGGGCGAATCCGATGCGCATACCGTCAGCTCCTCGTCGAGCGGATGGACACATTCCGGTGGATACGTTCCAAGGTATGGACACGTTCCGAGGTACGGAGACCCGGACGCAGCGATAGCTCAGAGACAGTTCAACGTTCATCTACCCGGACGGCCAGAGGGCCGCCGCTGGGAACGAAGGCTTCTGGCCATGATCCCGTCGGCCGGAACCGGATGCCCTCCCCCGCGCGTTGAGCGTTCCGTGAGCGAGACCACGACCGGCGGTGGACGCCGCGTCAGCAGGCGCACCCTCCTGATCGGGGGCACGGCGGCCGGGCTCGGCGCGGCCGGGGTCGCGGGCTATGCCGCGCGGGACGAGCTGTCCCGGATGTGGTGGCGGCTGCCCGGGATCGAAAAGCCGCGCAAGGCGGGCGCGGTCGACCAGCCGGGCGCGGAGTGGATCGCGGCCTCGGGGGCGAACTGGCGGTGGGCCGACCGGCCGGACGACTACCCCATCGACCGGGTGGTGATCCATGTGGTCCAGGGCAGCTACGACGACGCGGTGCGGGTCTTCCGGGACCCCGGACACCGCGCCGCGGCGCACTATGTGGTGCGCCGCGACGGGCATATCGTCCAGATGGTGCGTGAGCTGGATGTGGCGTTCCACGCGGGCAACCGCCCGTACAACGAGCGCAGCATCGGCATCGAGCACGAGGGGTTCGTGAGCAAGCCGAGCTCCTTCACGGACGCGATGTACCGCGCCTCGGCACGGCTGACCGCCTCGATCTGCGAGCGGTACGGCATACCGCGGGACCGTGAGCACATCGTCGGCCATGTGGAGGTGCCGGGCACCGATCACACCGACCCGGGCCGCCACTGGGACTGGGATCGCTATATACGGGCGGTGCGAGCGGTGCGCGTGGCGCGGACATCGACGTAAGAGGCCCGGAAACGGCGGTTCAGACGCCGAGGACGGCTCAGACGCCGAAGACGACGGCCAGCGGACGGCCCGCACCGTCGCCGCTGGCGGGCCTGCTCGCCCGGTTGTCGCCGATGTAGAGCTTCTTACCCGTGTAGATCATGGTGCAGTCCCCGTAGACGTCCATGCCGGACTCCGCGTCCTTCATGTCGTCCGGATGGGTCTGGAGCGTCTCCATCTCGAAGGTCTTGGGGTCGACGCGCACGACCCCGCCGGCCTCGCTGTACATGGAGCCCAGATAGGCGAGGAGGGCGCCGTCGTCATCGGTCTGGATGGGGATCAGCGACCTGCTCTCCGCCATCTTCGTCTTCCCGGTCTCCTTGCCGGTCTTCAGATTCAGGCCGCTGATCCGTTCCCCCGGGCCGCCGTGGTCCACGTCCACCTCGGAGGAGAGGTAGAGGGTGCTGCTCGCCTTGTCGAGGGCGAGCTCGGCACAGCCCTCCACGCTCGTGGCCGGGCAGTTGGGCTGGTATCCCTTGGCCAGGACGTCGATCGTGCTGAGCAGCTTGCCCTGCTTGCCGCTGTCGTCGATGGTCAGGATGTCCGTGGTGCCCGTCCCGGCGTCCGAGTCGCCGGTGTCGACGGCCACGACGAGCGGCGCGGTGGAGATCACATGCGCGTATTCGACCTTCTCGTCCAGCTTGTAGGACGAGGTCACCTCGCGGGTCTTCGGGTCCACCGTCTGGACCTCGAGCCGCTCGGTGCTGGAGTCCTCGCTGTCGCAGCCGCGGATCGCGACGATCTTGTCATCGCCGCCCGCGTAGCCGTTGTCGTCGCAGTCCGCGAGGTAGGCCGGCTTCCACAGCGGCTTGCCGTCCAGCGACCAGGCTCCCCCGCCGCCGGTGCCGCCCGCGGCGACGGTGCCACCGCCGATGGTGACCTCGTCGAACTGCACCCCGGCGTTGCCCTCGCTGTCCGACCCCTCCTTCTGCCAGACCAGCTTGCCCTTCTTCAGGTCGACCAGCCCGACCCGGGTGCACAGCGCGTCCTCGCCCGCGCCGTCCCGGAACAGGACCGCGGTCAGCCCCTCCCTGGTCATATGCGGCGAGGCCCAGCAGAGCTGCCCGCCGAGCGGTATCTCCCACCGCGACTTGGCGCCGTCGAGCGAGTAGCCGACGATCTTGTTGACGTCGCCCTTCACAAAGGTCGTGTCCGTGACCCAGGTGCCCATGGTGTTGGTCTCCTTGCCGACCTTCGGCATGGCGACCTTGCCCAGCGTCTTCGCCTGGGCGCCCTGGGACGACCCTCCGTTCTTACCGCTGTCGTCATCGTCTCCGGACCCGCAGCCGGTCACCAGGGCGACGGCGAGGGCTCCGCCCGCGATCAGCTTCAGGGCGGGCTTGGCACGCCGCCCCCGCGACGGCGGCCGCTGCGCCCCCTGTGGCTGCGGGGGCTGGTGCGACGGGTGGTGCGGCGGCAGCGAAGGCTGCGACATCGATGAACTCCTGGATTTCCCCGTGAAGAAAACCTGTGCGCTTTCCGCGCATGCCAGGTCCGTTGACGGGGAAATCCTTTCCCACGACTCTCCGCCATTTCAAGCGGAGATAAGTGTTCCGTAGGTTATGTGAAATGACCGCCAGGACAATTCGAATTCCGTGGTTATGATGTGGCGGTCCGGGGCGGAGACATCGGCCGAGCCCCGCCCCGTCAGCTGAGCCCCGCCCCGCGCGCCCGCTCCACGGCCGGGCCGATCGCCTCCGCGACGGCCTCGACATCGGCCTTGGCCGAGGTGTGGCCGAGCGAGAAGCGCAGGGTGCCGCGGGCCAGGTCGGAGTCGCTGCCGGTGGCCAGGACCACATGGCTGGGCTGGGCGACACCGGCCGTGCAGGCCGAGCCCGTCGAGCATTCGATGCCCTGCGCGTCCAGCAGCAGAAGCAGCGAATCGCCCTCGCAGCCGGGAAAGGAGAAGTGGGCATTGGCGGGGAGCCGGCCCGCCGGATCGGGGTCGCCGCCGAGAACCGCGTCGGGCACGGCCGTACGGACGGCGGTGATCAGCGCGTCGCGCAGGGCGCCGATCTCCCGGGCGAACTCCTCGCGGTGCTCGGTGGCGTACGCACCGGCGACGGCGAAGGCGGCGATGGCCGGCGTGTCGAGGGTCCCGGAGCGCACCTGGCGCTCCTGGCCGCCGCCGTGCAGCACGGGCACGGGCGTGTGCTCACGCCCGAGCAGCAGCGCGCCGATGCCGTAGGGGCCGCCTATCTTGTGGCCGCTGACGGTCATCGCGGCCAGCCCCGAGGCGGCGAAGTCGACCTCGACCTGACCGAACGCCTGGACCGCGTCGGCATGCAGCGGAATGCCGAATTCGGCGGCGACCGCGGCGAGTTCGCGGACCGGCTGGATGGTGCCGATCTCGTTGTTGGCCCACATGACGGTGGCGAGGGCGACGTCCGAAGGGTCGCGGGTGATCGCCTCGCGCAGCGCGTCGGGGTGGACCCGCCCGAGGGCGTCGACCGGCAGCCATTCGACCCGGGCGCCCTCGTGCTCCGCGAGCCAGTCGACCGCGTCGAGCACGGCATGGTGCTCCACGGGGCTGGCGAGCACCCGGACACGGGCCGGATCGGCGTGCCTGCGGGACCAGTAGAGCCCCTTGACCGCGAGGTTGTCGGCCTCGGTCCCGCCGGCGGTGAAGACGACCTCGCTCGGGCGGGCGCCCAGCGAGGCGGCAAGGGATTCACGCGACTCCTCGACGGTACGGCGGGCACGCCGGCCGGCGGCGTGCAGCGAGGAGGCGTTGCCCGTGACGGCGAGCTGGGCGGTCATCGCCTGCACCGCCTCCGGGAGCATCGGAGTGGTGGCGGCGTGGTCGAGATAAACCATGGTGGCCTCGATTCTACGAGGCGTTGTGGGGTGCGTAGCGGGTGCGCGTACGCACGGTCTTCCCGCCGCCTCTTTCGCACCGCATCGCGAGGGCCCTCGACAGCGGAAGTAAGGACCGTCTACGTTTTTACTCATGACAGGCACTGAGTGGAAGACCGAGTGGACGCTGGACCGCACCTACCGCAGCTCCTCCGGCGAGGTCCGCTGGGCCGCGCTCGGCGCACCGGACGCGCCGCCGGTCGTGCTGCTGCACGGCACGCCGTTCTCGTCGTATGTGTGGCGGGGCGTCGCCCGTGCGCTGGCCGACCGGCACCGGGTGTTCGTCTGGGACATGCCGGGCTACGGGGTCTCCGAGAAGCGGGCCGACCAGGACGTCTCGCTGGCCGCCCAGGGCCGGGTCTTCGGCGAGCTGCTCGACGTGTGGGGGCTGACCGGCGCCGGGGCGGAACCGGCCGTCGTCGCCCATGACTTCGGCGGGTGTGTCGCGCTGCGTGCGCATCTGCTGCACGGTGCGCGGTATCGCCGGCTGGCGTTGGTGGACGTGGTGGCGTTGGCGCCCTGGGGCTCGCCTACGTACCGGCTGTTCGGCGCCCACCACGAGGTCTTCGGGCAACTGCCGCCCGAGCTGCACCGGGGTCTGGTGCGCGAGTACGTCCGCTCAGGAAGCGCCCCAGGACTTCCTCCGCAGGTGCTGGAGCGGATCGTGGACGGCTGGTGCGGTCCGGAGGACCAGCCCGCCTTCTACCGGCAGATCGCGCAGAACGATCAGCGGTTCACGGATGAGGTCGAGGGCCGCTACGAGGAGATCCGCCTGCCCGTGCTGGTCTGCTGGGGCGCGGAGGATGCCTGGATTCCGGTGGAGCGGGGGCGGGAGCTTGCCTCTCGCATTCCGGGAGCGCGGTTTCGGCTGATCGAGGGTGCGGGGCACCTGGTGCAGGAGGACGCCCCTGCCGAGCTGGCCGTTACGCTCAGCGGGTTCCTCGGCTGAGCTTTCCTTCGCGGGTGCGGGCCGGCGGGTGGGTTGTGCCCACCCGTTCCGCCAGGGGGCACCTCCCAGCGGTAGCTGGGGGACGAACGATTGCCCACAACCTAGCTCTTTACCTTCAGCAGTTTGGCGGCCAGGAGGCCGATGTGGTGGCGCCAAGCTGTTTGGGCCTCGGTGCGTTCCGTTTCCGCGTCCGCCGGGCCCGTCTGGGTCAGGATGAGGCGGGCGCCGTGGCCGGTGCCCTGGGTGAGCTCCCAGCGGACCGTCCCGGCGGGGCGGCCGGCGCGCTCCCAGGCATAGGCGAGCACCCGGGGCGGATGCGCCTCGGTGATCGGGCCCGCCGGGACCGCGTCCGTACGGAAGCCGAAGGGGACCGGTGCCCCGGCGGCCGGTTCCGGGGTGTCGTCGGCGGGGCCGGTCAGCGCCCGCCAGGCCGTCTCGGCGGGGCGGACCAGCTGGCGCTCGAAGCGCAGCCGCCAGCCGCCGTCCTCGGTGGTCTCCACCGCCCCCTCGGCCAGGCCGAACGCCTCGACGTACTTCTCGTGCAGCTCGGCCATGTCGCCGTGGGCGATCTCCTCGCCGCCGAGCAGGGCCGCCAGCCCGGTGATGCAGGCGTGCCAGCCGGAGGCGAAGCTGGCCGCGCCGAAGCGGTCGCCGAAGGTGTGGGTGAGGGTCAGCACACAGCCGTCGCCCTCCGGGCGCAGCTCCCAGCGGAGCTCGTCCTCGCCCCAGGTGAAGGCGAAGACATGGGGCGGGTCGAGCTCGGTGACGACGCCGTCCATGTCCGGGGCCTCGCGCCCGGGGAAGACGAAGCCCATCCGGCCGCCGATCTTGAGCTCGACCTGGACCTGGGAGGGGAACCAGTGGACGAGCTGGGCCGGGTCGGTCAGCGCTCGCCAGACCTTCTCCGGGGGATGGGCGAGCCGGCGCTCCAGGCGCAGGGCCGAGCGGCCGCCGCCGGTCTGGGCAAGGGTGTCTTTCATGGCGCTTCTCCGTCGGGTACGTCGGGTTCGCCGGTCGCGTCGAGGGACTCCGGCATCGTGTCCAGGTGTCGTTCGAGCGCGTCGAGACGGCCGGTCCACAGCCGACGGTACGGCGCGAGCCAGGCGTCCACCTCGGCGAGCGGCTCCGGGCAGAGCTCGTACCAGCGGCGCTGGGCGTCCCGGCGGACCCGCACCAGACCGGCCTCGCGCAGCACCCGAAGGTGCTTGGAGGTGCCCGGCTGGGTGAGCCCCAGATGCTCGGTCAGCTCACCGACCAGGCGGGGCCGCTCCAGCAGGAGGTCCAGGATCTGCCGACGACTCGGCTCCGCGAGGACATCGAACGGTATGGCCATGACCTCAACATAACGACCCGGCTATATAACCGCAAGGGCATGCAGACTGAGCCACACCCGGCGCACCCGCCCCGAGCGCCTCAGGCAGGTCAGGTCTCCTCCGTCGCCGTACTGCGCCGGTTCCAGGCCCGCGGCGCCCGCCAGCCGAACCGCATCGCCAGCAGCCGCACCACAAAGGTCACGGCGGCCGCGAGCGCGCTCGTGGCCGCCGTGAGGGCGTCGAAGTGGAGCAGCAGCGCCGCTATCGAGGAGCCGAGGATGGCCGGGACGGCATACAGGTCCCGGTCCCAGCGCAGCAGCGAGGGCACCTCATGGGCGAGCAGGTCGCGGATCACACCGCCGCCGACCGCCGTGGCCATGCCGAGGGTGACGGACGCGGTGACGCCGAGCCCGAAGTCATGCGCCTTCATCGTGCCCTCGACGCAGAACAGCCCGAGGCCCGCCGCGTCGAAGACCCCCACCGCCGCCGTGATCCGCTCCACCTCGGGGTGGAGGAAGAAGACGATGCCGGTGGCCACGAGCGGGGTGAGGAAATAGCCGAGATCGGTGAAGGCGATGGGCGGCACCGCGCCGATCACCAGGTCGCGGAAGATACCGCCGCCCAGCGCGGTGGCCTCGGCGAGCACCGCCATGCCGAAGACATCGAAGTTCTTCCGCACGGCGAGCAGCGCGCCGGACATCGCGAAGACGAAGATCCCGGCGACTTCGAGCGCGTGCTGGACGGACGGGGTGAACAGTTCGATGAGCACCCGACATTGTTATCCGCGGATGACCCCGGTCCCGTCCGGACCCCGTCCCGTCTCAGCCTTCGGTCTTCTTCGTCACCTTCTGTGCCGCCTCGGCCCCGGGCTTCTCCTGCGGCGCCTGGTCCGCTGCGTTCTCCGGGTGGTGACAGGCCACCTGGTGGCCGGTGGCCAGTGTCACCAGCGGCGGCTCCTGGCTCTTGCACACCTCGGTCGCCTTCCAGCACCGGGTGTGGAAGCGGCAGCCGGACGGCGGGGAGATCGGCGAGGGCACATCGCCCTTGAGCAGGATCCGCTCCCGCTTGGCCCGCCGCTTGGGGTCCGGCACCGGCACCGCGGACAGCAGCGCCTTGGTGTACGGGTGCATGGGACGCTCGTAGAGGTCCTTGCGGTCCGCCAGCTCGACGATCTTCCCGAGGTACATCACCGCGATCCGGTCCGAGACATGGCGGATGACCGACAGATCGTGCGCGATGATCACATACGTCAGGCCCAGCTCGTCCTGGAGGTCGTCCAGCAGGTTGACCACCTGCGCCTGGATCGACACGTCCAGCGCCGAGACCGGTTCGTCGGCGACGACCAGCTTGGGCTTGAGGGCCAGCGCCCGGGCGATGCCGATGCGCTGCCGCTGGCCGCCGGAGAACTCGTGCGGATAGCGGTTGTAGTGCTCGGGGTTGAGCCCGACCAGCTCCAGCAGCCGCTGGACCTCCGCCTTGACGCCGCCCTCCGGGGTGACGCCCTGGAGCCGGAAGGGCGCGCTGACGATCGCGCCGACGGTGTGCCGGGGGTTCAGCGAGGAGTACGGGTCCTGGAAGATCATCTGGACGTCACGGCGCATCGGCCGCATCTGAGCGGTGTTCAGATGCGTGATGTCCTTGCCCTCGAACTCGATCTTGCCCGAGGTGGGTTCCAGCAGCCGGGTGACCAGCCGCCCCATGGTGGACTTGCCGCAGCCCGACTCGCCCACCACGCCCAGGGTCTCCCCCGGCCGGACGTCGAAGTCGAGCCCGTCGACCGCCTGCACCGCACCGGCCTGCCGCTGCAGCAGCCCCTTCTTGATGGGAAAGTGCTTGACCAGACCCGACACCTTGAGCAGGGGCTCGGGCGACGTCGTCGCCTTCTCCGGGACCGTCATCTTCGGATCCTTCGTGTCGGTCACAGCTTCGGCGCAATCTCTTCGGTCCAGATCCGGGTGCGCTCCTCCTGCGACATATGGCACGCGGAGAAGTGCCCGCCGCTCCCGGCTGCGCTGAGCTCCGGCCGCTCGGTGCGCGTGATGTTGTCCTTCGGCACATCGGCGTACGGGCAGCGCGGGTGGAAGGCGCAGCCGGACGGCACATTGATGAGGCTGGGCGGGGAGCCCTTGACCGGGATGAGCCGCTCGGTCTGGTCGCGGTCGATACGGGGCATGGAGCCCAGCAGCCCCCAGGTGTACGGGTGCTGGGGCTCGTAGAAGACCTTCTCGGCCGGGCCGCGCTCGACACAGCGGCCGCCGTACATCACCAGCAGATCGTCGGCGAGCTCGGCGACGACGCCCAGGTCATGGGTGATGACGATGACCGCGGAGCCGAACTCCTTCTGCAGATCCCGGATGAGGTCGAGGATCTGCGCCTGGACGGTGACGTCCAGGGCGGTGGTCGGCTCATCCGCGATCAAGAGCTCGGGGTTGTTGACCAGCGCCATCGCGATCATGGCGCGCTGGCGCATACCGCCGGAGAACTCGTGCGGATAGCTGTCCACGCGCTTGTCGGGCTGCGGGATGCCGACGCGGTCCAGCAGCTCGATCGCGCGCTTGCGGGCCACGTCCTTGGTGACCTCGTGGTGCACCCGGTACGCCTCGATGATCTGGCGGCCGATGGTGTAGTACGGGTGCAGCGCGGACAGCGGATCCTGGAAGATCATCGACATCTCGCGGCCGCGCAGCTTGCGCACCTCGTCGGGGTCGGCGCCCAGCAGCTCCTGGCCGTTGAGCCAGATCTCACCGGAGATCCGCGCCTTGCGGCGGCCGTACTGCCCGGCGGTGTGCAGCCCCATGATGCCGAGCGAGGTGACGGACTTGCCGGAGCCGGACTCGCCGACGATGCCGAGGGTCTTGCCCTTCTCCAGCCGGAAGCTGAGCCCGTCCACGGACTTCACCAGACCGTCGTCGGTCGGGAAGTGGACGTGCAGATCGCGCACCTCGAGGAAGGCGGTGGGGGCGGGCGAGCCCGCCGCGGCCACCTCTCCCACGGCGGCGGTGCCGGTGGCCGGCAGATCGCCGTTCCCGGGCTGTCCGGAGGGCTTGGTCAGGTCGGTCATCCGAGCCTCACTCGCGGGTCGATGACGGCGTACAGAAGGTCCACGACGAGGTTGGCGACCACGATGAAGACGGCCGCGATCAGGGTGACGCCGAGGATGACCGGCAGGTCCTTCTCGGTGATCGCGTTCACCGCGAGCCGCCCGAGGCCGGGCAGGTTGTAGGTGGTCTCGGTCAGGACCGCGCCGCCCAGCAGGGCGCCCAGGTCGAGGCCGAGCAGGGTGAGGACCGGGGTCCAGGTCGAGCGCATCGCGTGCCGGCCGATGACCACCCGTTCTCGCAGGCCCTTGGCGCGGGCGGTGCGGATGTAGTCCTCGCCCATGATCTCCAGCATGGTGGCCCGGGTGAGCCGGGCGTACATCGCCGCGTAGAGGAAGGCGAGCGTGACCCACGGGAGGATCAGGCTCTCGAACCACATCGCCGGATCGTCACCGAACGCCTTGTAGTCCACGTTGACCCACTTCAGCGAGTAGCTGAAGATCGCCAGCGAGAGCAGACCGGTGAAGTAGATCGGCAGCGAGACACCGGCCAGCGCGACCGTCATCGCCGAGCGGTCCCACAGGGTGCCCCGGCGCAGCGCGGAGACGACACCGGTGGTGATGCCGCCGACCAGCCACAGCAGACAGGCGCCCGCGGCGAGCGAGAGGGTGACCGGCATGGCGTCGGTGAGCTGCGGCCACACCGCCTGCTCAGTGCGGAAGGAGTAGCCGAAGCAGGGCGCCGGGCAGTGGGTGACGTCCGTGCCGCTGGCGTAGTCCCGGCCAACGAAGAGGCCCTGGACGAAGTGCCAGAACTGCACCAGAACCGGATCACCGAGGCTGAGCTTCTGCCGGATGCCCTCGATGGCCGCGGGGTCGGCCTGCTTGCCGACGAACAGCAGCGCGGGATCGGCACCGGCCCACTTCGGGATCACGAAGAAGATGGCGAAGGTCGTGAGGGTGACGACCAACAGCATCACGACGACGGCGAACAAGCGCCGGATGAGATAAGCAAGCACTGTGCGCGGCCCGGGCGGTGGCCCGTGATACCCCGGTTGAGGGGTATCACGGGCCACCACCCGCGGCCATCACCTGCCCTTCGGGCCTATCGGGTGCGGCGATGGAGGGGGGTGCGGCGGGTCAGGTGACCTGCCGTCACTTGACGACGCCCAGCTGGGAGTAGTCGTAGCGGCCGTTGTAGGCCGCCGACGAGAAGGCGTTCGTCAGCCGCGAGCTGCGCCAGGTGATGTTCTTCTCGTAGATGAACGGCATCTGCACGGCCAGGTCGCTGACCTTGTGGTTCATCTTCTGGTAGATCGCGCCGGCCTTGTTGGGGTCGGTCTCCTTGAGCGCGTCGTCGAAGTACTGGTTGATCGCCGGGTCGTTGGTCTCGGAGACGTTGTAGTTACCCGTCTGCTCGATGAAACGGCCGTCGATCAGCGGCTGGGAGAAGCCCTGGCCAGTGGGGAAGTCCGGGCCCCAGCCGGTCATGGACAGGCCGTAGCCGCGCTTCTTCATCACCGACGGCGAACCGGTGATGCTGGCGGAGGTGCTGCCCTGGATCGGCTCCACGTTGAGGCTGATGCCGACCTTCTTCAGCGACGCCTGCAGCGCCTCCGCGGCGTCGACCTCGGCGGGCTGGTCGTTGCGGGCCACGATGCTGGTGGAGAAGCCGTTCGGCTTGCCGCACTGCTTGAGCTCGTCCTTGGCCTTGGCCAGGTCGGCCTTGCCGCCGCGCTTCAGGATGCCGTACGGGTCGTAGTCGTCCGAGCCCTTGACGCTCTTGGGGAGCATGTTGGTGGCGAGGTCACCACCGGCCTGCGGGCCACCGCGGGTGGTCTGGAGCGACTTGTAGTCGGTGCCGTAGACGACCGCCTTGCGGCAGTGGATGTTGTCGAACGGCTTGACCTTGGTGGTGAAGTCGACGTACCGGACGAAGCTGGTGGTGATGTTGTCGACGTTGCCCTTGTGCTGCTTGAGGGCGTCGTTACGGCCCGAGGGGGTCATACCGGTGGCGCTGAGGAAGACGTCGTAGTCGCCCTTGATCAGCAGCCGGTCTATCGCCTCGAGGTTGGAGTTGAAGGTGACCGAAATCTTGTCCGGCAGGGCCGGGCGGATCGGGTCGGACGCCTTCTTCCAGCTGCTGTTGCGGACCAGAGACAGGCTCTTGCCCGGGCTGTACGACTGGACCTTGTACGGACCGGAGGAGAACGGCCGGTTGGTGTACTTGGCGCCGGTGTCCTTGTCCGCCTTCACCGGGGAGCCGGTCGGCATCGCGAGCATCTGCTCGAAGTCACCGTTGGGCTTGGCGAGGTTGAAGACGACCGTCTTGTCGTCCGGCGTCTGGATCCCCTTCAGGCCCAGTTTGTCCTTGGACTTGTCCTTGTACGGGCCCTTGTACTCGCCCTTGGGGTCCAGGACCTGGCGCAGATAGCCGGGGCCGCCGGAGACGACGTCCTTGGCCCAGATGCGCTCGATGCCGTACTTGACGTCCTTGGACGTGATCGGGGAGCCGTCCTCCCAGGTGATCCCGTCGCGCAGGGTGTAGGTGTAGGTCTTACCGCCGTTGCTGATCTTGCCGGTGGAGGTGGCGAGGTCCGGGACCAGCTCGTTCGCGGCGTTGCCCGGCTTCGGCGCGTAGGAGATCAGTTGGCGCGCGTAGAAGCGGGAGAAGTCCCAGGCGAACCCGTAGTACTGACGCTGCGGGTCGAGGGAGTCGAACTCCTGCTTGTTGATGAACTTGAGGGTGCCGCCCTTCTTGGCGGACTTGGCTGCGACACCCTTCACCGCGGCGTTGAACCCGGCGCCCGAGCCCTCCTCGTCGGAACTGCCACCACCGCAGCCGGCGGTGGCCAGGAGGGCGCCGACGACAGCCGCCGCTCCGGCGATCCGCCTGCTTCTCGAGAGCTGTTTCATAGCTGTTGCAACCTCCGGGGTAGCGGTCCTAGGCATGGCGCCGCGGAATTCTTCGGGGAGCCGGCTGCCGGATACGGCAGGGGCTGATGCATTCGGGTACGACCGGTCCGCGGGGCGTGTCGTGCGCCGCGCCGTCATCGGGTGCCCTTCGGATCGAGCGCGTCGCGGACGCCGTCGCCGAAGAGGTTGAAGGCCAGCACCGTGACGAAGATCGCCACACCCGGGATGATCATGAACATCGGGTCGTCCTCATAGGTGCCGACCGCCTTGGAGAGCATCTGCCCCCAAGAGGCGGTGGGCGGCTTCACGCCCGCGCCGAGGAAGCTGAGCGCGGCCTCCGTGAGGATGTTGGTGGGGATCATCAGCGTCGCGTAGACGGTGATCGGCGCCACCAGGTTGGGCAGCAGCTCTCGGAAGAGGATGTAGCGCCGGCCGGCGCCCAGGCTCCGCGCGGCCTCGATGTACTCCTTCTCGCGCAGCGACAGCGTCTGGCCGCGCACGATGCGGCCCACGTACGGCCAGCCGAAGAAGCCGATGACCGAGACCAGGATGGCGATGCGCACCCCGCTGCCGGTCAGTCCCAGCAGGTCGTTGGGGAGCACCGAGACCAGGGAGATGATGAAGAGCAGCTGCGGGAAGGCCAGCAGCATGTCCATCACCCGGCTGATCACCGAGTCCACCCAGCCGCCGAAGTACCCGGCGATGATGCCGAAAATGGTGCCGAGGACCACCGCGACCACCGCCGCGAGGAAGGCCACGAGCAGCGAGATCCGGGCGCCGTAGACGACGCGGCTGAAGACGTCGCGGCCGTTGGACGGCTCCACGCCGAAGAGGAAGTCCGAGCTGATACCGCCCATGGACCCCTTCGGGGTGCCGAACAGCGGGTCGATCTCCTCCTGGTGGAACTCATTGGGCGGATGCCCGAGCAGGCTCACGATCAGTGGAGCGAAGATCGCCACCAGGACCAGGAAGACGACAACGATGCCACCCGCCAGCGCGAGCTTGTCCCGCTTCAGGCGTGTCCAGGCGATCTGCCGCAGCGATCTGCCTTCGACGGACGCTTTGACCACATCCGCCGCTACATCGGCAGTCGCGACCGGATCGCTGTCCGTGCTCGTGCCGTGCAATGGTGCCGTCATCGTGGTGGAGACCCCTCTCGACCGGTGGTGACCGGCCCACGACTCGCCGCTGTAGCGGCTTTGTTCACAACCCGGGTGAAAGTCGCGTTCTGGTACGGAACCCTTCAGGAAGGGGTCGTACGCAGGAACCGCACCCCTTGGAGCGGGAGTCTTCAACGCGTTTGTGATCACCCGCCAGTACTCCCGGGCAATGGATGCCTAACCGTGATGTGGGGAGTACCGCTCCGCTATACGGACGGTCGCGACACGAGAACGCAGCAGTAACCTCGCGCCCGCTTTGGGATGTTCGGCCCCAAAGGCCCGGAAGGCCGGGTGGGCAATCCCGTCAATCGGTGCGCGGACCAGCAGGTCGGTGGCCGATCAGCGGTCGACGAGTCGGCCGGTCGGTGACGGATCAGCGGGTCGACGAGTCGGCCGGTCGGTGACGGATCAGCGGGTCGACGAGTCGGCCGGTCGGTGACGGATCAGCGAGGCAGCGGATCAGTAGGCGGGACGCGGCGGCGGGTAGCCGTAGCCGTAGGACGGCGCGGCGGGGGCGGTGCCATAGGCGTCACGGTCGAAGAAGGGCCGGGCGTTGGCCCGCATCCACAGGGCGACGGGGTCGTACTCGTCGGAGAGCGCGACCGTGGAGACCGGCAGCCCGTCCGGCACGGCGGTGATCGACTGCTCCATCATCACCCGCACCGACTGCACCGCCGGTGCGCTGCTGTCGTAGAGATCCAGCCCGATGGCCAGATACGGAGCGCCCAGCGCGGGCTGCACCCAGACCCGCCGCAGCGACCGCACCGCGGTGGTGCGATGCGCGTTCTGCCCCAGCAGGGCGTAGAACTGCGGGATGTCGATGGCGGGTTCGCTCAGCCGCAGCGGCCCGGCGGGCAGCCGGTCCAGACCGCCCGCGATCCGGCGCAGATCCGGCCACGGGATGCCCACTCCGCCGCCGCGGGCGTGGGGGTTGAGCCAGAGGCCGTAGCGGTCGCGGTAGAGAGAGTCGGCGATGAGGCGTCCGTCGACCACCTCATGCGCACGGTTCCAGCCACTGGCGGCCAGTTCCTGCGCGGAGGTCACGCACGGGGCGTAACCGAGGCCGTCCACATCCATGTTCCCGTACTGGGCCTCGGGCGTGCCGGGCGCACCGTGCCACAGCAGCATCCAGACCTGGCCCTCTCCGATGGCCTGCAGCAGCGCCTCATAGGCGTCGTACCGGCCGGGAGCGACCTGCTGCAACGCTCGCTCAACCTGGCCGGCCGCCGCCCCCCAATCCGCGCCCGCGCTCACCTGGGTCCGCCCCTTCTCTCGCCCTTGTCCGCACCTCACCGGGGAGCGTGCTCGCACCCCTCCTGGTCATCAAACCAGCTTACGGGCCCCCGTAGCGGACCCTGGGGTGAGTCACAGGTCACGGTCGTAGAACGGCCGTACGCGCCCCATCATCCAGTCGACCACCGGATCCCCCTGCGCCACATCCAGCAGCACCAGCTGGACCTTCCACCGCACGGGCACCACGCCGAGGGCGCGGCCCAGCGCGTCCACCGCGCGCGCCTGGCCCTCGGGGCCGGGGGCGTCGAGCTGCACGCCGACGAAGAGCGCCGGCTCGTCGCCCTCGACGCTGGCCAGCGCGCGCCGGGCGGTCCGCACCCCGGTGTCCTTGGCGAACTCGATCCCGGCGGCGGCCAGGAAGTCCACCGGCTCGTCCTGCCAGTCCGGTTCGAAGAGCCGCACCCTGCCCCCGGTGGCCGGGCCGTCGAGCTCGCTACGCCCGGCACGGCACAGCTCGCGGACGGCGGGCGGAGGCAGCGGTACGACCACCGCGCCACCGGGGTTCACCGCGATGCCGAGCTGGGGCGGCAGGCCGCGGGCGAACTCCACGGCCGGGGCGATGGTGAAGGACATATGGGAGCCGACGAGCTGCAGGAACTGCTGCTCGGAGCTGAACACCGGGACATACGCGGCGCCTTCGATCTCCACCGTGGGCAGATCGAGGCTCGGGCTGCCCGGGCCACCGCCGTTGGGCAGCGGAACCCAGACATGGCTGCGGGAGAGCGTCTCGACGATGCGCGCTCCGGCCCCGGGGACGTCGATCGAGGCGGCCATCACCTCTTCGAGCTCATTGCCGGGAAACGCCGGAAACGCGGTCTGCGCGCCGTCGGGGAATCCTCCGTGAGCCGGGGCCATGCCGTACTGCTCCGGGAAGCTCATCTTCGTCCAACCGCCATCTCGTCCTACCTGCCCAAAGCACCCTAGCGGCTGGGCGGCCCGGGGCCAGCGGGGGCGGCGTCATCTCCACAGCACTTCCCCACCTCGCCCGGCCCCGGGCCACCGTCACACTGAGTGATGCCCCGGTGGCCGATTTCCGGCCAAGGTCACCCGGCGTCTTCCCTTCCTCCCCGGGGAGCGGGAACCCCCCATCCCCTCCCGTGCGGGGCTCACTTCTGGTGCCGGGCTCACTCGAAGGAGATGCAGCGCAGCTCGCTCGCGGTCGAGCGGTCCAGCAGCACCGCCGAGGCGCACCCCTCCGGCGGCCGCCCCTCCTCCATCCCCGCGATCAGCCGCCGCATCGCGCGCCGATGCCGGCCGAAGGCATAGCCGGAGACCCCACGGCCACGGGCGGCCTGGCCCTCCAGGGCCACCGTGGCGTCCACGTCCAGCAGCACCATGTGGAGACTGCGGCCCCGGCGCCGCGCGTCCCGGGCCAGCCAGCGGCGGACCCACGGCAGCGCGCCGCAGTCGTGCACCACGACGCTGACGTCCGAGCGCAGCGCCCGGCGCAGCCCGGCGTAGTGGGCGTACCGGACCAGCGGGCGGTAGAGCGCGTACGGCAGCCAGCCGGGCATCCGGCGCTCCCACGCCTCCCGGGTGTTCTGCGAGTCGACCCGGATGACGACCGTGCCCGTCCCGTCCAAGAGGGGCACCGTCCGATTGATCAGCGTGCTCTTGCCGGCGCCCGGCAGCCCCGAGGCGACCAGCACGTCCCCCACCGGGAAGCGCAGCTCACGCCGGTCCGCACCGCCGCCTCGCACCTGGCCGCGCAGATCGTGCACCGCGATGCGCCGGCCGGGGATGGCCGTCGACCCGGAGGGGATGCGGCCACGCCGTGCCGGCAGGAGCCTTTGTGCGGTCTCGTATGTTCCCTGCCCATGCACCGTGATCGTCCTCCCAGGTCGGTCAACGCTGCTCGTACCCGCAGAGTGTCAAGAAAAGGTAATGTCCATCAAGGCTGCCTCTGCCCGATCCGGCCGGAGCCGCCCCGATCGGGGCTTCCTTTCTCGGCCACACATGCGATGATGTGCGCGCAACTCCATACCGGCCGCTTGAATCCGCGCGGGAGAGTCCTTGGTCACCGGCAGCTGTGCCGGGTGTCCGGGGCGCCGAAGGAGCAAGTCCTCCCTTGAATCTCTCAGGCCCCGATACCGCGTGGACGAGGCAGATCTGAAAAGCGAGCCGCGGGCGCGGCTCCACCCAAGGTGCAAGCCAGGCCCCTTACGGGCGTCACGGCGAACCTCTCAGGTTCCGATGACAGATGGGGAGGACGCACGCGTCCTTGTCGTCCGTCCTCGCCGTCGCGCGACCCCGATCTCCTGGAGCCTGAATCGTGACCGACGCCCCGCCCACCCCACGCCGTACCGCGCTGGACGCACGGCACCGTGCGCTCGGCGCCACCATGACCGACTTCGCCGGCTGGGACATGCCGCTGCGCTACGGCAGCGAGCGCGACGAGCACACCGCGGTGCGCACCCGCGCCGGGCTCTTCGACCTCTCCCATATGGGTGAGATCTCTCTCATCGGTGCGCAGGCCGGAGAGGCCCTGGATCACGCACTGGTCGGCCGGCTGTCCGCGCTCGCCGTGGGCCGCGCCCGCTACACCATGATCTGCGACGACGAGGGCGGCATCCTGGACGACCTGATCGTCTACCGCCTCGGGGACGAGGAGTTCCTGGTCGTGGCCAACGCCTCCAACGCCCAGGTGGTGCTGGACGCGCTGACCGAGCGGGCCGGCGGTTTCGAGGCGACCGTAAGGGACGACCGGGACGCCTATGCGCTGATCGCCGTCCAGGGGCCCGAGTCCCCCGGGATCCTCAGGAGCCTGACCGACGCCGACCTGGAGGGGCTCAAGTACTACGCCGGGCTGCCGGGCACCGTCGCGGGCGTCCCCGCCATGATCGCCCGCACCGGCTACACGGGCGAGGACGGCTTCGAGCTGTTCCTGGCGCCGGACGACGCCGAGCGGGTCTGGGAGGCGTTGACCGAGGCGGGGGCCCCGGTGGGCCTGGTGCCCTGCGGTCTGTCCTGCCGGGACACCCTGCGTCTCGAGGCGGGGATGCCGCTGTACGGGAATGAGCTGACCACCGACACCACCCCCTTCGACGCGGGGCTCGGCCGGGTGGTGAAGTTCGACAAGCCCGGCGACTTCGTCGGCCGCCAGGCCCTGGAGGCCGCGTCCCGCGAGGCGGACACCGTCAGCCCGCGCACGCTGGTCGGCCTGGTCGCCGAGGGCCGCCGGGTGCCGCGCGCCGGATACGCCGTGGTGGCCGCCGACGGCTCACAGATCGGCCAGGTCACCTCCGGCGCGCCCTCGCCGACGCTGGGCAAGCCGATCGCGATGGCGTACGTGGACCCGGAGTACGCGAAGCCCGGCACCGAGGGGGTCTCGGTGGACATCCGGGGCACCCGGGAGCCGTACGAGGTCGTGGCACTGCCCTTCTACCGGCGCGAGCGCTGAGCGGTCCCGCCGCAACGCGTCGCGCCCCACCGGCGTCATCACATGGACCGGCACCGAGTCCCTCGGCGCCGCACCCACCGGCGTCACATCCCGCCGGCACCACACCCACCGGCGTCACACCCCCGGCACCACACCCACCGGTGTCGCATCCCACCAGCTAAGACCCGTTTCCCAAGCACTCCCCCGTATCCAGGAGAATCGGACCATGAGCAACCCCCAGCAGCTGCGCTACAGCAAGGAGCACGAGTGGCTGTCGGCCGCCGACGAGGACGGCGTGTCGACGATCGGCATCACCGAATTCGCGGCCAACGCGCTCGGCGATGTCGTCTATGTCCAGCTCCCGGACGTCGGCTCGACCGTCACCGCCGGTGAAACCTGCGGAGAGCTGGAGTCCACCAAGTCGGTCAGCGACCTGTACTCGCCGGTCTCCGGTGAGGTCACCGAGATCAACGAGGACGTGGTGAACGATCCGGCGCTGGTGAACTCCGCCCCCTTCGAGGGCGGCTGGCTGTTCAAGGTGCGGGTGACGGGCGAGCCGGAGGAACTGCTCTCCGCCGACGCGTACACCGCCTTCGCCGAAAACTGACCCTCCTCTTCCGATCGGGACCCTGATGTCGCTTCTCAACAGCTCCCTGCACGAGCTCGACCCGGACGTCGCCGCCGCCGTCGACGCCGAACTCCACCGCCAGCAGTCCACCCTGGAAATGATCGCCTCGGAGAACTTCGCCCCGGCGGCGGTCATGGAGGCCCAGGGCTCGGTCCTGACCAATAAGTACGCCGAGGGCTACCCCGGCCGCCGCTACTACGGCGGCTGTGAGCACGTCGATGTGGTCGAGCAGATCGCCATCGACCGGGTGAAGGAGCTCTTCGGCGCCGAGGCGGCGAACGTCCAGCCGCATTCGGGCGCCCAGGCCAACGCGGCCGCGATGTTCGCCCTCCTCTCCCCCGGCGACACCATCCTGGGGCTGAACCTGGCGCACGGCGGCCATCTGACCCACGGCATGAAGATCAACTTCTCCGGCAAGCTCTACAACGTGGTGCCCTACCACGTGGACGCCGAGACCGGTCTGGTCGACATGGACGAGGTCGAGCGGCTGGCCAAGGAGCACCGCCCCAAGCTGGTGATCGCGGGCTGGTCGGCCTACCCCCGCCAGCTGGACTTCGCGGCCTTCCGACGGATCGCGGACGAGGTCGGCGCGTACTTGATGGTCGACATGGCCCACTTCGCGGGTCTGGTGGCGGCCGGGCTGCACCCCTCGCCCGTACCGCACGCCCATGTGGTGACCACCACCACCCACAAGACCCTGGGCGGTCCGCGCGGTGGCGTGATCCTCTCCACCGCCGACCTGGCCAAGAAGATCAACTCGGCGGTCTTCCCGGGTCAGCAGGGCGGCCCGCTGGAGCATGTCATCGCGGCGAAGGCGGTCTCCTTCAAGGTCGCCGCGGGTTCGGCCTTCAAGGAGCGCCAGGAGCGCACACTGGAGGGCGCCAGGATCCTCGCCGAGCGCCTGGCCCAGCCCGATGTGCGCGAGGCGGGCGTCGCCGTCCTGTCCGGCGGCACCGACGTCCATCTGGTCCTGGTCGATCTGCGCGACTCCGAGCTGGACGGGCGGCAGGCCGAGGACCGGCTCCACGAGGTCGGCATCACGGTCAACCGCAACGCGATCCCGAACGACCCGCGGCCCCCGATGGTCACCTCGGGTCTGCGGATCGGCACCCCGGCGCTGGCCACGCGCGGCTTCACCGCGGACGACTTCCGCGAGGTCGCCGACGTGATCGCGCAGACGCTCAAGCCGTCCTACGACGCGGAGGCGCTGAAGGCCCGGGTCACCGCCCTGGCCGACAAGCACCCGCTGTACGCCCATCTGTCCAAGTAACCCTGGACACGGGGGCGCGCCCGCCCTGGCGCGCCCCCGCCGCACGGCCCGCACCACCCCCGCACGGCCCGCACGCCTCCCCTGCGTGCAGACGAAGGAGTCCCCCGGTGGCCATCTCCGTATTCGACCTCTTCTCGATCGGCATCGGCCCGTCCAGCTCGCACACCGTCGGCCCGATGCGGGCCGCGCGGATGTTCGTCCGCCGGCTGAAGAACGAGGGCCTGCTGGCCCACACCGCCTCCGTGCGCGCCGAGCTCTTCGGCTCGCTGGGCGCCACCGGTCATGGCCATGGCACCCCGAAGGCCGTGCTGCTGGGCCTGGAGGGCAACTCCCCGCGCACCGTCGACGTCGAGGCGGCCGACGGTGAGGTGGAGCGCATCCGCACCACCAAGCGGCTGCGGCTGCTCGGCGCCGAGATCGGCCCCGGCCAGGAGATCGACTTCGACGCGTCGACCCAGCTGATCCTGCACCGCCGCCGCTCCCTGCCGTACCACGCCAACGGCATGACGCTGCTCGCGTACGACGCCGAGGGCCATCCGCTGCTGGAGAAGACCTACTACTCGGTCGGCGGCGGCTTCGTGGTGGACGAGGACGCGGTCGGCGAGGAGCGCATCAAGCTCGACGACACCGTCCTCACCCATCCCTTCCGCACCGGCGACGAACTGCTGCGGCTCTCCCAGGAGACGGGCCTGTCCATCTCGGCCCTGATGCTGGAGAACGAGAAGGCGTGGCGCACGGAGAAGGAGATCCGGGACGGCCTCCTGGAGATCTGGCACGTCATGGAGGCGTGCGTGGCCCGCGGCATGTCCCAGGAGGGCATCCTCCCCGGCGGCCTCAAAGTCCGCCGCCGCGCCGCCACCGCCGCCCGCGCCCTGCGCTCCGAGGGCGACCCGGCCGCCCGCGCCATGGAGTGGATCACCCTCTACGCCATGGCGGTCAACGAGGAGAACGCGGCGGGCGGACGCGTGGTCACCGCCCCCACCAACGGCGCGGCGGGCATCATCCCCGCCGTCCTGCACTACTACACGCGCTTCGTGCCGGGCGCCGACGAGGACGGCGTCATCCGCTTCCTCCTCGCCGCGGGCGCCATCGGCATGCTCTTCAAGGAGAACGCCTCGATCTCCGGCGCCGAGGTCGGCTGCCAGGGCGAGGTCGGCTCCGCCTGCTCCATGGCCGCCGGCGGCCTCGCCGAGGTCCTCGGCGGCTCCACGGAACAGGTGGAGAACGCCGCCGAGATCGGCATGGAACACAACCTCGGCCTCACCTGCGACCCCATCGGCGGCCTGGTCCAGATCCCCTGCATCGAGCGCAACGGCATGGCCTCGGTCAAGGCGGTCACCGCCGCGAGGATGGCCCTGCGCGGCGACGGCCGCCACCATGTCTCGCTCGACAAGGTCATCAAGACGATGAAGCAGACGGGCGCCGATATGAAGGTCAAGTACAAGGAGACGGCGCGCGGCGGGCTCGCGGTGAACGTCATCGAGTGCTGAGGGCGGCGGCTCCGGCTGGGTCCGGCTGAGCTGGCCGGAGCCGGCCGCTTCGGATGAGTGCCCGCCGGATGTCACACTCCGGCGGCCTGCTCTGTCGCACCTGCGGAAGGTCTTTCGACCCCAGCCGCGACACGATGGAGAACCCGCCATGGCCCGTATCTCGCTCACACCGCCCAGCACGCTGCTCAACCGCATAGGCGCCTGGTACTCCCGGCGCACCTACGGCAAGGTGCTCGACCCCGGCCTGGCCGTCGGCCACAACGGGCGGGTGCTCCTCTCCTACGTCCGGCAGGAGCGCGGTGCCGCCAAGTGGAACCGCCTCGAGCCGGGCCTCAAGCACCTCGCGGTCATGGCCGCGGCGGCCAGGATCAGCTGCTCGTGGTGCATGGACTTCGGCCACTGGGAGGCCGACGCCCTCCGCCTCCCGATGGACAAGATCTCCAAGGTCCCGCGGTGGCGCGACCACCAGGACGCCTTCACCGAGCTGGAACTGCTCGTCCTGGACTACGCCGAAGCGATGACCGAAACCGAACCCCGCGTCACCGACGAACTCGCGGCCACCCTGATCGAACAGCTCGGCGAGGCCGCCTTCGTCGAACTCACCGCCATGGTCGCCCTGGAGAACTACCGCTCGCGCATCAACAGCGCCTTCGGCCTGACCAGCCAGGGCTTCTCGGACGCCTGCGAGGTACCGTCACGGACGTGATCGACGCGACCACCTTCGAACACCACCGGCGGATGCTGTTCGGCATCGCCTACCGCATGCTCGGCAGCGTCGCCGACGCCGAGGACATGGTGCAGGACACCTGGCTGCGCTGCAGTCAGGTGACCACCCCCGTGGACAATCCGGCGGGCTATCTGGCCCGTACGGTCACCAACCTCGCGCTCAACCGGCTCACGTCCGCCGCCGCCACCCGCGAACAGTACGTCGGCCCCTGGCTGCCCGAGCCGCTGGTCACCCAGCCCGACGCCGGCGAGGAGGTGGAGCTGGCCGAGTCGGTCTCGCTCGCCCTGCTCGTCGTCCTCGAAACTCTCTCCCCGCTGGAGCGGGCGGTCTTCGTCCTCAAGGAAGTCTTCGGCTTCTCGTTCAAGGAGATCGCCGGAATGCTGGAGCGCGGCGAGGCGTCCGTACGGCAGGTGGGCCACCGGGCCAGATCACACGTCCAGGCCCGCCGACCGCGCTACGACACACCGGTCGAGGTGCGGCGCCAGATCACCGACGAGTTCCTGGCCGCCTGCCTCGGCGGCGACCTCAACCGGATGATGGAGCTGCTGGCCCCCGACGTCACGGCGTGGAGCGACGGCGGCGGCAAGGTGAAGGCCGCCCTGCGCCCCCAGCACGGCGCCGACAAGGTCGCCCGCTTCCTCGCCGCCGTCATCGCCCAGCCCATGGACGACCCCCGGGTGCACGCGGTGGACGTCAACGGCCGCCCGGGCTTGCTCCTCACCGTCGCGGGCCGCCCGGACACCGTCGCCTGCGCCGAGATCGAGGACGGGCGCATCACCGAGATCCGCATCATCCGCAACCCGGACAAGCTGCGCCACCTACTGCCGTAGGCCGCTGGGGGCGTACACCGGCGAACAGATCCTCCTCGGGAAGGGCGACGTCGACGTGGGACCGGGCGAGGAGATAGTCCTCAGTGGGCCAGACCTCGCGCTCAACGTCACGATCATGAAGCATGAACCCGGCGTTCGGGTCGATCTGCGTGGCATGGGCGAGCAGCGCCCGGTCCCTGGTCTCGAAGTACTCCGCGCACGGCACCTGCGTGGTGATCTCCAGCCCGGCCTTCTCGGGCAGTTCCGCCAGCACGGCCCCCATCCCCGAGTCCATGCCCCGCGCGGTCATGGCGTCGTGCAAGGCCTGGAACCACGGCCGCGACAAGCCGCCCTGGTAGTACAGCTTCAGCGGCCGCCATGGCGCCCCCGCCTCGGGATGGCGGCCCGCCTCCCCCGCCGCGTCGAAGGCGGCGACCGTCACCTGATGGGTCCTGATGTGGTCCGGGTGCGGATAGCCACCGGTCTCGTCGTAGGTGACGAGCACATGCGGGCGGAAGCTCCGGATCAGCCCCACCAGGCGCCCGGCCGCCTCCTCCAGCGGCGCCAGCGCGAAGCAGCCCTCGGGCAGCGGCTCGCCCGGCGCCGGGAGCCCCGAGTCGACGAACCCCAGGAAGTGCTGCCGCACGCCGAGGATCCGACGGGCCTCGACCATTTCGGCCCGCCGGATCGCGGCAAGGTTCTCCCGCACACCCGGCCGGTCCAGGGCAGGGTTGAGCACCTCGCCACGCTCCCCTCCGGTGCAGGTGACCACCAGCACCTCCACCCCCTCGGCGGCGTACTTGGCCAGCGTGGCCGCACCTTTGCTGGACTCGTCGTCGGGGTGGGCGTGCACGCTCATCAGACGCAGGTTCAAGCGCACTCCTCGGGATGGTTCGTGGTAACCGACAAAGGGAAATTAGCCCGAACCTAAATTTAGGTCAATCTCAATCTTAGGCCCGCCCATGCGAGGATGGGGCCATGACAGCAGGACTGCGTGAGTTGAAGAAGCGGCAGACGCGCCAGATGATCTCCGACACCGCGACCCGGCTCTTCATGGAGCGCGGCTTCGAGACAGTGACGATCGCCGAGATCGCGACGGCCGCCCAGGTGGCCAAGATGACGGTCACGAACTACTTCCCGCGCAAGGAAGACCTGGCTCTCGACTACCACGAGACCATCACCACCGCCCTGGCCCGGACGGTCGCGGGCCGCCCGACCGGCGTATCGGCCCTGACGGCACTACGCCGCGCATACCTGGCCGCGGTCGAACGTCACGACCCCGTCGTCGGCTTCTCCAGCCCGGAGTTCGCCCGCATGCTCGCCGACAGCCCCACCCTGACCGCGAGACTCCGCGAACTGCACGACCAACGCGAAGAGGCCCTGGCCGAAGTCCTCACCACCGAAACCGCCACCACCCCCGACGACCCCACCCCCCGAGCCGCCGCCGCCCTCCTCACCGCCACCCACCGCACCCTGTTCCACCACGTCCAGGACCTGACCCGAGCAGGCCACCCCAACGAGGAAATCGCCACCGCGGCAACCCGCTCAGCCAAGAAGGTCTTCGCCCTGCTGGAGCCGTCCTTGGGCGAGTACGCGGTGCGCTGAACCGTCAGAGCTGACCGAGATCGATCCGCACCGGAAACGGAGCCGCGACCTTCACCACACCGGTGAACACGTCTCCCTCCCGGTAGGTCTTCGTCGCGGGGTCGAGGACATAGGTGTAGACGAGCGGGACACCGGCGGCCGCCTGCTCGATCCGCCAGTAGAAGGCAATGCCGGCCTTGGCGTACTGATCCACCTTCACCATGCGGTCGGTGGTTTCCGAACCGGGCGACACGACCTCGGCGACCAGAGCACATGCTCGGGACGGGTGGGCGTGACGTCGATCGTTTCCGCCCGATACACGACCACGTCCGGACGACGATTGGTGAGCGGCACGTCCTGGAGCCGGACGTCGAAGTGGGTATCGGCGTTCCAGCCAGGGCCTGCCGCGCCTTCCAGGGCGTTGGCAAGGATCCGAGCCAGGCGGTTGAGCCGCTTCGACGCGCTGGGGCTCACCACGACCATCCCGTCCACGACCTCAATGCCCGCGCACTGCTCCTCGGACCAGGAGTCGTACTGCTCAGCCGTGATCTGCTCGTGCATCCACGCGGGGGCGACCATCTCGGCGGTCATGACTCACCTCCCTGAACCTGTGCGATGGGGCTGATTCTGCTGGCCTCAACGTACCGGGGCAGGCGCCCCCTATTCGGGACGCACTGATCCTCGCCCCAGGCCGGTTGGCCGCCCCTTGTATGTCACTGCTGTTCGACTTAGCGTGACGGATCATTGACAACATCGGAGGGGGCTGCGGGGCGTGGCGTTCTGGATGGCTGCTGCGTCCATATGGGCGGTGTTGCAACTCTTGTTGCTGTCCTGGCCGGTGCGGACGGTGCGGTGGCCGACGGTGCTGCTCGCCTTCGGGGTGGGTGCGTACGGCTGCGGCGTGCTCTCGATGGCCCTGGAACTCCTGGTGGCACGTCAGTTGGCGACCGCGCGGGAGAAATCGCTGTCCGGCGTCATGGATGTGGTGTCGTGGACGACGGCTCCGGTGGTGGAGGAGCTGGTCAAGATCGCACCGCTCCTGGTCGCCGGGTGGGCACTGCGCAGGCGGATGCAGTGGGGGCTGGCGGACTTCGTGGTGCTGGGCGGCGCCGCCGGGGC
Source organism: Streptomyces sp. NPDC007875 (assembly GCF_042868035.1). Taxonomy (NCBI): domain Bacteria; kingdom Bacillati; phylum Actinomycetota; class Actinomycetes; order Kitasatosporales; family Streptomycetaceae; genus Streptomyces; species Streptomyces sp. NPDC007875. The sequence goes on from NZ_JBIADZ010000001.1 coordinate 264,105, forward strand.
GGGGTTCGGTCTGCTGGAAAAGCTTCTGATGTACGCCGAGTCCGCGGGTAAGGCCGTTCCCACGGATGAGGGGGGCTGGCAGATCGCGGGGGGACTGTTCGACCCCCCGTACGTTCCCGGCCTCGGACAGATCCTCGGCAGTTGGTTCCCCTCATCTACCGGCACCGTCGACGTCGGGGGGCCGACACTCCCCTACGAGGTACACATCTTCGCCAGCGCGCTCGGCGGGCTGGCGGTGGGCTTGCTGTGGTGTGGCGCCCGCGTCCTGACCCGGGTCGCGGCCCTGGTGCCACTGGCCGGGGCGGTGGCGATCCACTGGGTGACCAATTACGCCGCGGCCTTCCCGGGCGACGACACCGCGATGGAGTGGCGGGAGAGGCTGGCCGAGGACTGGGGCCTGTGGATCATCCTGGGGTGCCTCGCTGTCGCGTGGATCTGGGATCTGCGCCGGTCCCGCCTGGGCCGGCGGCACCAGCCTGATGTTGTGCTGGCTGCCGAACGCCAGGGCCGGACCGCCCTCGAGGCTCTCATCGGGTACGCCCTGCTGCGTCTACCGGCTACTTGGATCATCACCCTGGGCTACGCGCGGCAGCGCAGAGCGCTGCTGTACGCCACGGCCCACTCTCGAACCCGTGCGGAGAAGCTGGAGCCGCTGCGCGAGTCGGTCGCCCAGCAGACCCGCCGTATGGACGTGACGCGCAGTCAGGAGGCATGGCGTGGCGTGACCTTACGGCAGTTGTGGCGCCGGGCCCGGGAGCAGCGCCCCCGCTGGCCGCGCCACGAGAAGGTTCTTCTGGTGCTCAGCCTGCTGTTGGCCGTCCCCTCCCTGCTGTATCTGGCGGTGGGCTCCTTCCCGTCCACGAAGGATCTGCAGGAGCACTTCACCGGGGGCGCCGGGCTGCGCATCCTCGTCGGTGTCGGCCTGGCCGGGCTGGTCCTGACCCTGTGGCGCCTGATCTCCGCCGTACGCGGCTACCGGACCGCGGGCGCGTCCCCTCTGGGCGAGGCGCTCGCCCTGGTCCAGTTCCGGATCGCCGTCTGCACGGGCTCCCTGGTCGTCGGCGTCCTGCTGCTGTCCCGCTGGTCGGCCATCGCGGACGGCGAGGCTCCCCTGGCGGGCTACCGCATCCTCGGCACCGACCGCTTCCTCCTGGAAAAGCTCCTCGAGACCGGCCTCCCCCTCCTGCTCACCCTCGCCATGTTCGCCATGCCCTACGCGCTGCCGCTGGAGCTCGCCATGGGCGGAGGGCTGGCGGAGACCCTGCTGATGGGCCTCGCCCCGCGCGCCCTCGCCCCGATCGCCTCACGCATCGGGGCCAGGCTGGCGGCGCGTGAGGCGACGCAATGGGCGCGCGGCGCTCTCCGCAGCCGTGGCCGGGGGGTGTTCTCCCGTACCTGGGACCGGGTGCGGCATGGTCGTACGGATCCGGTGGACGTGGCGACGGGGCGGATGTTCCTGCCGCAGACGGATGTGGAGCTGCCTGGTGTGCTGCCGCTGGTGTTCTCCCGCCGGGTGGACTCCGGGTACCGCGCCGGGCGGTGGTTCGGTCCGACCTGGGCCTCAACGGCCGACCAGCGGCTGGAGTTCGACGAGCAGGGCGTGATCTTCTTCACCGAGGACGGTCTGCTGCTGGCCTATCCACATCCGGTGCCGGGCGGCGCCGCGGTCATGCCCGCGGAGGGTCCGCGGTGGCCGCTGGTACGGACGGCGGACGGCGGTACGTACACCCTCACCGACCCGGATGCCGGGCTCGTCCGCACCTTCACCCCGTACCGCGACGAGGCGCTCGCGCTCCTGCGGGAGATCACCGACCGCAACGGCAACCGCATCACCTTCACCTACGACGACGCTTCCGGCGCGCCCGCCGAGATCGTCCACAGCGGTGGATACCGGCTGCGTCTGACGTCGGACGGCGAGCGGATCACCGGCCTGTACGTGGGTGAGGTCCGGGTGATGGGCTACGGCTACACCGACGGCCATCTCACCGGGACAACGGGCTCCTCGGGGCTTCCACTACGTTTCGTCTACGACCGGGCCGGGCGGATCACGTCCTGGATCGACACCAACAACCGCTGGTACTCCTACGCCTACGACGAGCAGGACCGGGTGATCGCCGAGGGCGGTGAGGGCGGCCACTACACCCTCCGCATCGGCTACGACGGGGCGGACCCGGCCTTCCCCGGCCTGAAGGTCACGACCCTGACCTCACCGGACGGTGCGGTCACCCGCTACCTGATCGACGAGGCACACCAGGTCGTCGCGGAGATCGACGCGGGCGGCGCGGTCAGCCGCACCGCGTATGACCAGGCCGGCCGTACGATCGCCGAGACCGACCCGCTGGGCCGCACCACCGGCTTTCGCTACGACGAGCACGGACATCTGACGGCCGTGATCCGGCCGGACGGCAGCGAGATCAGCGCGGTGCTCGACGCACAGGGCAACCCTCTGCGGATCACCGATCCGGGCGGCGCGGTATGGCGGCAGACCTTCGACGCGGCGGGCAACCGCACCACGCTCACCGACCCGCTCGCCGCCACCACCCGCTATACCTACGACGAGCGCGGAGGTCTGCTCGCCGTCACCGACCCGCTGGGCGCGACGACCCGGGTGCGCTGCGACGGGGCCGGGCTCCCGACCGAAATCACCGACCCGTTGGGAGCCACCACCCACTACCAGCGGGACGCGTTCGGTCGCGTCGTGGCCGAGACCGACCCGCTGGGCGCGGTGACCCGCTACGTATGGAGTCCGGAAGGCAAACTCCTGCGCCGCACCGGGCCGGATGGCTCGGCGGAGTCCTGGACGTACGACGGCGAGGGCAACCGCACCACGCACACCGACCCCGTCGGCGGCACGACCGTGTACGAGTACACCCACTTCGACCTGCTGGCCGCCCGCACGGGTCCGGATGGGGTTCGCTACACCTTCACCCACGACGCGGCGACACGGCTGACCCAGGTCACCAACCCCCAGGGGCTGACGTGGGATTACGCCTATGACCCGGCAGGCCATCTGATAGCGGAGACGGACTTCGACGACCGTAGAGTGACCTACGAGCACGACGCGGCAGGCCAACTCATTTCGCGTACCGACCCGCTGGGCCAACGGACCGGCTACGTCTACGACGCGCTCGGCCGCCTGGTGGCCCAGGATGCCGCCGGGCAGGTATCGACCTTCCGCTGGGGCCCGGCCGGAGACCTACTCGAGGCCATCGGCCCGGACACCGAGCTGACCCGGGCCTACGACCCTGTCGGCCGCATGCTGTCCGAGACGGTGGGCGGCCGCACCCTGCGCCTGGCCTACGACCCGGCAGGGCAGCTTGTCCGCCGCCGTACCCCGGCCGGAGCGGAGACTACTTACGCCTACGACGCGGCGGGCAACCGCACCACCCTGACCGCCGGCGGCAGGGACCTGACCGTCACCCATGACCCGTCAGGCCGCGAAACCCAACGGAGTTGGACCGGAGGACTGTCCCTGACTCAGGCATGGGACCCGGCAGACCGCCTCATTGGCCAGTCCTACACCGCAGGTCCGCAGACCCTGCTGCAGCGCACCTACACCTGGCGCCACGACGGCTACCTCACCGGCATCGAGGACACCACAACCGGCCCCAACCGCTACACCCTGGACCCAGTCGGCCGCGTCACCCAAGTACAGGCGGCCGCCTGGCAGGAGTCCTACGCCTATGACCCGGCGGGCAACCAGACCCACGCCACCTGGCCGCAGCAACACCCGGGCGCGGACGCGGGGGGCGAACGCGCCTACACCGGCACCCGAATACAGACCGCGGGCACCACCCGCTACGAATACGACGCCGCGGGCCGCACCACCCTGCGTCAGAAGACCCGGCTGTCGAAGAAGCCCGACACCTGGCGCTACACCTGGGACGCCGAAGACCGCCTCACTCACGTAGTCACCCCCGACGGCACCACCTGGCGCTACCGCTACGACCCCCTCGGCCGGCGCACCGCCAAACAATGCCTGGCACCCGATGGCATGGTCGCCGAGGAGACTCACTTCACCTGGCACGCGGCCGCCCTAATCGAACAGAGCACGACCTCAACCGAGTGGACCGGCCAGCAGAACCTCACTTGGGACCACGACGAGTCCGGCCTGACCCCGCTCGCCCAGACAACCCGCTACGCCCCAACCGCGAACGCGCCCCAACACGAGATCGACACCCGCTTCTACGCGATCATCACCGACCTGATCGGCGCCCCTACCCACCTCGTGGACGCCACCGGCCACACCGCCTGGCAGTCCCGCACGACCCTCTGGGGCGCCACTACCTGGAACTCCGACGCAACCGCCTACACCCCCCTCCGCTTCCCCGGCCAGTACCACGACCTGGAGACCGGCCATCACTACAACCTCCACCGCCACTACGACCCCGAAACCGCCCGCTACCTCACCCCCGACCCCCTCGGCCTCACACCGGATCCGAACCCGGTCGCCTACGTCCACAACCCCCATACTTGGATCGATCCCTTCGGCCTGGCCCCGGATTACGCCCCGTCAGGCCACGTATACCGAGGAGGTAGGTACAAGCAGCTCAAGGACCCGGCCACCGACTACAAGAGGAACATTCCGGGGACCGAGATCAACCACATGCCCCCAGATTCAATCAATGGCATCCCACGCGATCGGGGGCCTGCAATTCAAATGGATAAGGTGGATCATTACAGGACGGCCAGCTGGGGGCGCAGCAGGGCCGCGATGTCACATCGAGCACAGCAGAGAAATCTCATTAGCCAGAACCGCTACCGCGATGCCATTAATATGGACATCACGGATATCAAGCGCCAGTTCGGCAATAAATATGACGGCGCGATCAAGGAAATGATCTACTTCCTCCCCAAGGGTTGGTGAAACAGAGTGGCGCGTTACACAATCGTCCCGAACGAAGGGCTCGACTCTGCCCGATTCGGTGAGTCCAGGACCGGCCTGCGCGAGAGGCTAGGCTCCTTCACGTCATTCCAGCGGGGTGACTCTGATAGCCCGACTGACCATTTCACGGAGAAGGGGCTACTCCTGTCCTTCGACCCAGAGGATTCACTGGAATTCATCGAGGTCACGCCAGAAGCACAGGTGACACATCAAGGAATCTCGCTCTTTGGCCGCCCCTACAGGCATGTTCTCGGCGACCTGAGAGAACACGGGATTGAGGGAACAGAAGATGATCAGGGGATCGAGTTCCCCGACCTCGGCTTTGCCCTCTTCACGCCCGCGCCGGACGATCCGGATGAAGAGGTACACGGGGTCTCTGTCTTTCCACGAGGCTACTACTCAATGTGAATAATTCGGGAGCCGCTCCTGACGAAGTGCGTCCGCTCTATGTGCAACGCGAAGGGCGGGAGTTGCAGTGGAACATAACAGTCGAGGGAGACGGCCCATGGCACTTGCGCCTGGAATCACCTCATGGCGTTGAAGCCACAGCCGCGGGCGACAACGTGTTCGAAGCACTGCGCTCCATGCGACCCGGTCTTATGTCAAGAGGGGTAGAAGTCTGCTGCCACGGTGCACGAGTCGATGTGAGACCTTCCGGGCTGTCAGCGTCGCATGGCGCTTGGATGGTCTACGTTCTCCACCTGTGGCGGCTACCCACCGTACGAGACCTTGTTCCGACTTTTGGATACTGCCCTGCCGAACTCACTGGCTCAGTGGAAGAACAAGATGCCTACTGGGAAAAGCACCTGAAGAGCAGGAAGAACTGGTTCAATTTCATCAACCCGGTGTGGTGGATCTACTTCCTTACGGCTTCGTGGCGCAGGCCTAAGAGACTGGATTCTCGACATACCCCACGCCGACGACGCGACAGCTCTTAACACATGGAAGGTGCTATGGGGCGCGGCCCCGTTGCTCGCGTGGGCATGCGAGGACGACGAGGCCGCTCGGTGCGGCGCTTCAGATGGCCGGGAACTCTCCGCTGCGCACGGCACTCGTGAACGAAGTCCACGCCTCCACAGGGAAGACGAGGGCGGGGCCTGCCGGGTGCTTGCTGTCCCGGACGGGGACGACACCGGCAGTGGTGGCTATGGAGGGCGCGAACTCCACGCACTGGCCTTCGTCGCCGCTGCTGTAGCTGGACTTGACCCATTCAGCACCGGACAGGTCGAGGGCGGTGTTCATCGTGTGTAGTCCTCCATCAGTCTGCGGATCACGGCCAGCGAATCGTCCGGCGACAAAGCCGAAGCCCTGATTCGGTCGTACCTGGCAGTCGCGAGTTCCACTTCTGCCGATGAATCGATCGTCTGACCTGCCATGGCTGTATCTGCGTACACAATGCTCGGTCCATCGTCGAACGTCAGAAGAGTGAAGCTACCCGGCACCGGAGGTGCTCCGGCCGAGAACGGCAGCACCTGAAGTGTGATGTGCGGAGACTCTGCTTCGGCTAGGAGGTGGACGAGTTGGGCGCGCATCACTTCCCTTCCTCCCACCTCGGTGCGTAGACACGCCTCGCTCAGGACGCACCACAGCAACGGGGGCGCATCCCGCTCCATCACCTCTCGTCGCTGCAATCGTCTGGCCACCCTTGCGTCGATCTGGTCGGCGGTATCCCGAGGATGTGCGGACCGGAACACCGCCCGCCCGTATTCGGGCGTTTGCACCATCCCCATGATGAGCGTCGCCGAGTAGTCCAGAATGCTGACCGCCTGCCGCTCCAACTGCACGTACGGCACGAACCAGTCCGGATAGCCATGCTGACTGGCCCGCTCTCGCAGGCGCACGAACGTGCCCGGCGTACCGAAGACCCGATCGCACGCGTCGGCGAACTCGGGGCTGGCCAAGCGCTCCCCCGCCTCCACCTTGGCCACATATTGCTGACCGTAGTTGGCCTTCAAGCCCAACTCCCGCTGGCTCAGCTCCGCCTGTAACCGCCAAGTCCGTACCTCGGCTCCGAGGAACGCCGCCCCGCTGGGCAGTTCCTGGCCTTCCCTGACCTCGCTCACCTGTGGTTCTCCCCTCACCCCAAGCCTCTTGGTGTGCCCCGATCCCTGTTGCGCGCGGCCCCGCAAGGCAACGCTGGGAGTACACAGAGTGATTAAAGCTCGCAAGACACATCCAGGTCAGGAAGAACCCCCCATGGTGTTTCCCTCCGAACACATCACCGAATCCACCCGCCACCGCGTCGCGGACCGAGTCACCCGCGAGATGCGGGAAGTGGCGCGGCGACGTGGCTGGGTTTCGGTGGGCCCGGCCGAGCCACCGGCGGGAGGGACCCCGTACGTCCTCTTCTGCGGGGCGCTCCCCGAAGACCTCGCGCGGCGTCACCAGCCGCCCTGCCTCTCCCTCACACCCACACCCACACCCACCGGAGAGTGACCGTTGAACGACACCTGCCCCACCTGCCGCCACTACGCGGCACTGCGCGAACAGGCCAAACAAGCCGGGGACTACAGCAAGGCCACCGACTACGAGGTACTGCGCCGACGCCACCCCGCCCACACCGCCCGCATCCCACGGCAGCCCGAAGGACGAGCCGTATGAACCGCCAGCTCCATCAGCCACAGCCCAACCGTCCAGTGCCCGCCCCCGGCCAAGTGGCGTACGACCCGGCCAGTGGCCGTACCGGCGTGGTGCAGGCGGTGCACGGCGTCGCCGAGTTGTGCGTCGACCACCAGATGACCAGCGGTCGCGTCGCGTTCCTCCGGCCGGAGCGAGGCGGGGTCGAGTGGACAGCCGACGCAGGGGCCCTCCGTTTCCCGGCGGACGGGGAGGGAGCGGACGGGGAGGGAGACGCGCGGCACGCGCACGCGCCGTAACCGTGATCGGTGCGGTCCGCGCCCCGCCGCTGTCCTGACGGTGGTCAGCGCCAGTCGCCGCACCCTGTGCCAGTCCATGGCCGGTCTGCCGGCCGGTACCCCCGGGCGGTGTCTCGGGACCCGTACGCACAGGGCGCCCGGCGCGATATGGCAGTGGAGGGGAGTCCGCAGGGTGAGGGGTTCGCCGTCCACGCCGACCGGGACGGCCGGCTCCCGCGCCTCGACCGCCACGTCCCCGGCGGTCGCGGAGACCAGTCCGGGCGCGTTGCGGCCGCGCAGCAGCCCGGCCGCCTGTGTCGCGGATTCGACCGTGATGCCCAGCACGCCGAGGACTCCGGAGTCCAGCCGCTCGCGTCGCCCCAGGCCCGCCGGGTCCCCCGCGCGGTAGGGATTGTTGCTCACCAGGACGGCCTGCGGTCTGTCCATGACGAGCTCTCCCACCCTCACCACGAGATCCGGCCCCGTCTCGTGGGTCAGCAGGTCGGGGAGGAGCTGAAGGGTGGTGCGGACCTTGTCGTCGCGGTAGGCGGGGCTCTGGACGACGGCCGCGTAGGCACCGAACGAGGCGTTGTTCACGAACACGCGGTCACCGATGAACCCCAGGTCGACGCGGAGCTCGACACCGTCGGTGAGCGCCTCCAGACAGGCCGACGGATCGTCCCGGTCCAGCCCGAGGTCCAGGGCGAAGTGGTTGCGGGTCCCGGCGGGGATGACCATGAAGGGGACACCGCGCTCGGCCGCCACACCCGCCACCAGCGCCTGCGTGCCATCGCCGCCCGCCACGCCCAGCAGATCGGCGCCCTCCTCGACGGCGCGGCGTGCGAGCCCGACCACCCCGTCGACCGGGTCGGGGTGATCCGGGTCCAGGACGGACACCCGTGCGCCCAGCGCCTCCGCCTTCTCCGGCAGGCCCAATCGGTCGACCTTCCCGCCGCCGGAGCGCGGATTCATGATCAGGAACGGTCGTTCCGGCGGTGCGACCCGGCGTTCCCTCGGCCGCCGGGGGCCGGTCTCCTCCGCCAGCGCGAACCGCCCCGAGGCAACCGCCAGCACCCAGAGCGCGAGGGAGACCAGCACCACCCACAACAACCCGGCCAGCGCGTAGAGGACCAGGACGGCTACCGGCGCCGCCACCGCCAGGACCGCGGCCAGCGCCCTGACCGGCCCTCTGTGGACGAGCATCCACCACACGCCCGCCAGCGTGACCGCCGTCCCGCCCACCCCCACCGCGACCAGCACCACGCTCCGCGCCCCGGCGAACAGGAGAAGGATCATCACCGCCATGGCGCCCGCGACCAAGGCCAGGCGTGCCGTCCAGGGTGCCGCCGACGTCATGTGACCTCCCGGGGGCCGGGGCGTGAGGCGTCGGGTAGGGCGGTCTGACGGGTACCCCGCGCGGGGCTCGCCACCGCGCCACCGCACCGGCTCCCGGCTCCCGGCTCCCGGCTCCCGGCTCCCGGCTCCCGGCTCCCGGCTCCCGGCTCCCGGCTCCCGGCCGCGAATCGAAACGGCCCGTCGCCGCGTTTCCAGAACCTCGGACCGCGGATCGAGGAGATGCCACGCCCGCCGGGGTGACCAGCGCCGTGACGCCGCCACTCCCCGGCGACGCCTCCGTCCGGTGGCGCTTCCCTCCGCCCCGCGCGAGGGAGGACCCATGGATCCGTCCGCCGACGCCTCCGGCCCCGCCGAGCCCCACCCGCTGAGCGGGAGCGAGCGACGGGAGTACGAGCGCTTGCGCGGGGCCGCGACCGTACGCCACCGGCGGCTTCGCCACGCGGGCGCGTGTGTGCTGCTCGTCCTGGCGGTCCTGCTCTCCCCGCTCGCCGTCGTCGCCACCTGGCTGCACGAGGAGATCACCGACCCTCACCGGTACGTCCAGACCGTCGCCCCGATCGCCAGGAACCCCTCCGTCCAGTCCACCGTCACCAACCGGCTCACCAAACGCGTGGTCGGCCAGGTCGATGTGCCCGCCATCGCCGCCCAGCTCGCCAGGAATCTCGACAAGACCGGAGCCCCGTCCGTCGTCGTGGACGGCACCCGGATGCTCGGCGGGCCGCTGGAGAGCGCCCTCAACGACGCCGTGCACCGCGTGGTGCACAAGGTGATCACCAGCGATCAGTTCCCGCTGGTCTGGGACGCGGCCAACCGCCGCGCCCACGCCGCCGTCGTGAAGGTCCTCACCGGCGAGGGCACCAGCGCGGTCCAGGCCCGTGGGAACGCGGTCGTCCTGGACATCGGCACCCTTGTCGACAACGTCAAACAGCGCCTCGTCCGGGCGGGCTACGAGAAGGCCGCCAAGATCCCTCACATCGACCGGCAGTTCACGCTGGTGCGGACGGACAAGCTGGACGAGGCGCAAGGCGCGATGCGCCTCCTCGACATCGTCGGCACCTGGCTGCCCGCCGTGACGATCGTGCTCGCCGCGCTCGCCGTGTGGGTCTCCCCCGCACATCGGCTCATGCTGCTGGCCGCCGGGATCGGCGCGGCGGTGATGATGGTCGCGCTACTGGTCGGCCTGGCCGTGGTGCGCGGCGTCTACCTGGACTCCGTCCCGCCCGCGACCCTGCCCCGGGGCCCGGCGGCGTTCATCTTCGACACGCTCGTACGCTTCCTGCGCGAAAGCACCCGCACCCTTCTCGTCGTCGCGATCGTCACCGCGCTCGCCGCGTATCTGTACGGCCCCGGGCGCGGAGCCCGCGCCGTCCGCTCGGCCGCGGCGCGCGGCACCGGCGCCATCGGCCGGGGCCTGGCCCGCGTCGGAGCCCGCACCGGGGGCTTCGGCCGCTGGCTGGACAGTCACCGGGCCTGGACCACCGGCGTCGTGATCACGGGCGGCGCACTGGCCCTGATGCTGTGGAACCACCCCACCCCGGCGTCCGTCGGCCTCGTCCTCGGCATCGTCGTGGGGGTCCTGGCGCTGCTCGGCGTTCTTGCCGGGGCGTCCGGCCCCGCGGCGGACGGCCTGGTGGGACGCCGGTAATGCGCGCCTTGTAGTGCTGAGGCGCTCGCAGCCTCTGTCAGCGCCTCTCAGGAGCAGTAGTCCTGGCGCAGCAGCGCGTTGATGCGTTTGCCGTTGGCCACGGTCACCTTGTGCTGTGCGGTGCTGAAGCGTCGTGCCGCTGTTTCATCGGGGTTTGCCGCCTTTCGGCGGAGGTCGAAGCACTGCTCTCCAGCCTTGCTGACATCCGCGGCGGCCCCGAGCGCGGGGTCGATATCGCGTAGGGCGCTTTGGAGTTCAAGTGCGCGGAGGCCCATCAAGTCTTCCTTGGCCTGGTCGCTGGCGTCCGAGGGGACCTGTACCGGAAGCCTGTGGTCGGTTGGCGGAGCCGAGGGGGTGGCGGGGCTCGTAGAAGCCTTGGGGGTCTTGGGGCTCGGGGTCGCCGATGTGATGGCCGTGGGCGGTTTGTGCGAGGCCGCCTTGGTTGGCGCGTCATCGGTGCCGCATCCCGTGAGCAGCAGCACGGCGGCCGCGCCGAAAGAGGCGCAGGCGGCTGAGGCGGCGAGTGTGCCGCGTCGTCGGGTGAAGGGTGTCCCGCGCATGGCTCGGCTCCCGTGGGTCGACCTGAGGTCCTTCCTCAGCGGGATCACGCTGGCACGGCCCGTGCGGGACCGGTCCCGGGGTGCTCGGAGTGCCCTCGAACAGAGGGCACTCGAATATCGTTCGAGGGCGGCCCTCGCGCACTGCTAGCGTCCCTCACGTGGCGAAACTCAATCAGATCATCGCAGTGGAGAAGGGCGTCAAGTCCAAGACGCAAGCCGACCTGACGGCGTCCCAGCGCCGTCTGGACAAGCCCGCGCTGCTGGCGGGGATTTCCCGTACGTATCAGCCGAAGGACGAGGAGGGCGAGCAGTTGCCGCCCGAGTCGACGCGGGTGCAGGTGAAGGCGGAGGACGTCCTTCGCGATACCGCGACGACGCTGACCCGGCTGTTCGATGTGACCGCCACCAAGGACTGGACGAACTGCGAGGCCCGCGCGGACATCGAGGTCGAGGGGCGGACGCTGCTGCGTGATGTGCCGGTCTCGTATCTGCTGTTCCTGGAGAAGCAGTTGACGGATCTCGCCACCTTCATCCGCAGGCTGCCGACCCTGGACGCCGCCGAGTCGTGGTCGCTCGACCCGTCGACGGACAGCTGGAAGACCGAGGCCGTGCGGACCGTCCGTACGAAGAAGGTGCCCAGGAACCACGTGAAGGCGGAGGCCACGGAGAAGCACCCGGCGCAGGTCGAGGTGTACTACGAGGACATCCCCGTCGGCTACTGGACGACGGTGAAGTTCTCCGGGGCCCTCCCGGCGCGGCGCGTCAATGAGCTGCTCGACCGGGTGGAGAAGCTCCAGCAGGCGGTCAAGTACGCCCGCGAGGAGGCCAATGGCGTCGACGTCGCCGATCAGCGCGTGGGCGAGGTGGTCTTCGGCTACCTGTTCGGGTAGCGTCATGGACTCCCCGGCCGCCGGGTCAAGCGGCGGTGCGGGGTGCGCGAGGAGCGCAAGCTGAAACTGAAGCTCGTCGTGATGCACGTGGTTGCGTTGGGAGGTATTGACCACCTCTCCGAGCACTTGGTCACGAGAGGGGACGGTCCGCCTCAGGAGATAGCCGGGATTAGCCCCCGGTCTTCGAGCGGGCCGTGCGCCCGTGGCACGCGTTCAATCTCAGATTCTCGCTCCAGCCTCAGCATTCGCCGCCGATCGCCTCACCGACCGGGCACGGGCTTGGTCGTCGGATGCCGGTTCGAATCCGGCCCGCCCCGCTTCGTGGAGCGGTAGTTCAACGGAAGAACACGACGACATCAGATTGACCCGTTCCCATCCGGGGGGCGTGCGCAGTTGGGCGGCATCACAGGGCCCGGGGGATGGCCAAACCCTCGGGTCCGCTTCTCTTTGTGGCCGTCCCCTTCTCTGGTGTGTCCGTTGCTCCGGCGTCCCCGACGTGGCCCCGAACGCCTGCGGACCGAGATCCCATCCCAGTAGGGTCCTCCGTACGAGAGGGGGAATAACACCCGTGTATTCACTCGTTCTTGACCCGAGGTAGGCGCCATGCTGCACGGCATCGACGTGAGTTCGTACCAGTCCACCTTCGACCCGGACGGGCTGGCCTTCGTCTTCATCAAGGCCACCGAAGGACGGTCGTACATCAACCCGAAGCAGGCCTCACAGGCGTCCCGGGCGCGGAAGGCGGGATGCGTCGTCGGCTTCTACCACTTCCTGTGGCCGGGCAACATCACCGCGCAGGCGCAGTACTTCGTCGAGAAGTGCGCGTCCCAGAAGCACGATCTGCTTGCCGTGGACTGGGAGACCACCGGTTCCGGCACCCGCGCCAGCAACGCCGAGAAGGACCGGTTCATCCGCGAGGTCAAGAAGCTGCGTCCCACGCACCGCGTGATGCTCTACTGCAACCGGAGCTTCTGGCTCAACTACGACACCACGTCCTACGCCGGGGACGGCCTGTGGATAGCGGACTATGTGACGGCGGGCAAGCCGCGCATCAAGGCGAAGTGGCGGATCCACCAGTACACCGACCGCCCGCTGGACAAGGACGTGGCGAACTTCTCCAGCAAGGCCGCGCTGCAGGCGTGGGCCGATCCCAGCCGGGCGGCGCTCACCGCGGAGGAAACGGAGGACGCCGAGGACGTCCACCTGGCGGAGGGTGCGGACGACGCGGGCGCGGGAGAGAGTGGCGAGGAGGCGCGGGAGGACCGGGCCTGACCGGGCCCTCGGGGGTGTTGTCGGTGGGTGCGCCTACGCTGCCCGGTATGAGTTACGCAGACCTGCGCGAACTCCGCAGCGCGCTCACCACCGCGTCGGACATCGCCTTCTCGCTGGACGCCGCGCCCTCCGGGCCGGAGACCGAGCTGCTCACCGACGCCTTGCGCCGGGCGCTCGCCGCCGCGGGGTCGCTGACCGCCGAGCGCGGTGCCACGGGCTGCCCGGAGCATCCGCGCGGGGCCGTCGATCCGCTGTACGGGGATCCGGAGGATCCGCTGCCGCCCGGCTACGGCCGCTGTCTGCTGTGCAACGACCGCAGACGGCGGGCGAGCGCACAGCGGCGCGGCTGGCGCTGACGCGCCGGCCGTGCCGCCATGCGGCCCGTTGCGGCCATACGGCTGCCGTGCGGCTCGTTGCCTTGCCGCCAGGCGGCCCGGTCAGCCGGTCTTGCTGCCGTCCTTGTTCTGGGCGGCCCAGAACTCGTCGAAGGTGAGCAGCCCATCACCGTTGCCGTCGTGGGCGTTGATGACGGCCTGGGCGACGGGCTCCGTGACATACGGGTCCCCCAGCTGCGCCATCACGCTCTTGTATTCGGCCGCGGTGATCTGGCCGTCACCGTTGAGGTCATACCGCTCGAACGCCTTGCGCGCCGCCTCGATATCCGCCACCTGTTCCGCCCCTTCCGTGCGTGTGCTTGACCCGCACAGATTAGCGGTCGGCGTTGGCCGGCCCTTCGACCGCGTCGCGATGTACACGACATAAGCGGCACGCGCGGCGTTCGGTAGGTTCGCCAGGTTCGCTGCGTTCGCGGATCAGGCTTTGTTGACCAGGGACATATAGCGGTCCCAGTCCCACAGCGGACCGGGGTCGGTGTGGTCGGCTCCGGGGACCTCCACATGGCCGATGATGTGGTCGCGGGTCTTGGGGATGCCGAAGCGGTCGCAGACGGCCGAGGCCAGGGCGGCGGACGAGGCGTACATCTCGTCCGTGAACCACTTGGGGTCGTCCACCCAGCCCTCGTGCTCGATGCCGATGCTGCGGTTGTTGTAGTCCTTGTTGCCGGCGTGCCAGGCGACGTCCTTCTCCCGGACGAACTGCCCGATGTAGCCGTCGGCCGAGGCGACCATGTAGTGCGTGGAGACCTGCTTGGCCGGGTCCTGGAAGATCTTCATCGCGTCCGGGAAGGTCTCCTGCGTCACATGGATGACGATGAAGTCGATCGGATACGAGGTCGGGCGGCTGGAGACGCGGTAGTTGGAGGAGGAGGCGGGGATCCAGTGGGTGGGGGGATAGGCAGCCGCGCGGCGGCGACGTCTGTCGTCGGCGTGGGCGGCGGTGGCGGTAGCGGCGGTGGCGGTGAGTCCGGTGGCGGCGGTGGCGAGATAGGCGCCCGAGCGGAGCAGGGCGCGCCGGGTGGAGGTGCGGCCGTGCGCTTCCATGGGGGTCTCCCGAATGGCGTAGCCGGGACAAAGGGGGGTGATACGTGGGGGGTGTGACGCGCGTAGCGCTGTTCCATGGTGAGTGCTGGGCAGGGCCATGCCAAGAACCGACGAGCAAAGAAAGATTTCGTGTCACGGTCTGGACCACTGGAGATTCATCAGAAGGAGGTCGACAACAAAGGAAAATTGCCCCTCTACCCGCCATTAGTAAGGCAAGTGTTGCAGCTCACCTTGGATTGGCTTGGAAGTGATCTACCGTCTCTGCGATAGTCGGGGCCGCGGCCCCATTGACCCGAGCGAGGTCGCTTCCCCCGGATGCCATGACGAACACCCCTTTCGTGCCATGGCCGGGGACGAAAAGAGGTCCCCGTGTCGTCGGCGTACGACGACACGGGGACCTCTTTTCACACGCTGGGAGCCTTGCACGCCCGGCGCCGAGGTCCGCACCGGCGCTCATCCCGGTCAGTTTTCGGCCACGCGCATCTCGAACCAGGTCGTCTTGCCGCACGGCAGCAGATCGACCCCCCACCGCTGGGAGAGCTGGTCGACCAGCGTCAGCCCGCGCCCGCTGGTGTCGAGCTCCCCCACCGGTAGCAGACACGGCAGTCCCCGGGAGGGGTCGCGGACCTCGATCCGGATCCAGCCGCGCCGCCGCAGCATCCGCAGCCCGAAGGTGCGGGCGCCGGTGTGCCGTACGGCGTTGCCCACCAGCTCGGAGACGAGCAACACGGTGTGCTCGGCAAGCTGAAGACCCAGCCCCCAGTCGCGCGCCACCACGAATTCGGCCAGCCGACGGGCGGTCGCCGCGGACTCGGGACGGGAGGGCAGCCGCACCTCCTCGGCCGCGGGGTTTCCAAAGAGGTCAAGCGCCCTGCGGGCCCGCTCGTCCTCGACGGACGGCACCCCCCGCACCGCAGCCGTACCAGTGCGCTGCTGCGGCTGCTCCATTCCCTCCAAGCCCGCCATGCCCCCCATCATGGCCGCCCAAAAGGCCATCCGGGGCGGAACCATGGGATCCCGAACACCGGAGCCCCAGGCTCCACAAACCCGATCCGACATATGCCAACGGCAGTTGGGGCACCACAACACCCCGACTGACCAGCGATGTCACCGCGCGTACGCGTGATCACCCAGCGTACCGGAACGGGTCATCCAAGGGCCGACCGTTGGCGAAGAAAATTCGCTCGCACGGGGCATACCCGACTCCGTGACCCCGGCCGAGACGATCGGAACCGGTCGGATGTCAGCGGAACGTGGCCTTACCCGGCCCGTCCTCGACAAAGCTGCGCATCCCGATCTCCCGGTCCTCGGTGGCGAACAGCCCGGCGAACCAGGTCCGTTCGATGGCGAGGCCGCTGTCGAGGTCCGTCTCCAGCCCCCGGTCCACCGACTCCTTGGCCGCGCGCAGCGCGATCGCCGGGCCCCGGGCCAGCCTCGCCGCCCAGGCATGGGCCTGCTCGTAGACCTCCTCGGCCGGTACGACCCGGTCCACCAGGCCGATGGTGAGCGCCTCGTCGGCCTTGACCTGACGGCCCGTGAAGATGAGGTCCTTGGCCTTGGCCGGGCCGACCAGCCGGGCCAGCCGCTGGGTGCCGCCCGCGCCCGGGATCAGGCCGAGCAGGATTTCGGGCTGGCCCAGCTTGGCGTTCTCCGCGGCGATCCGGAAGTCGGCGCACAGCGCCAGCTCACAGCCGCCGCCGAGGGCGTAGCCGGTGACGGCGGCGACCACGGGCTTGGGGATCCGGGCCACGGCGGTGAAGGACTCCTGCAGATCACCGGAGCGGGCCACCATCGCGGCGTGGTCCATCTCCCGCATCTCCTTGATGTCCGCGCCGGCCGCGAACACCTTCTCGCCGCCCCAGATGACCACGGCGCGCACATCGTCGCGGTGGGTCACCTCGGCGGCGAGCTCCCGCAGCCGGTCCTGGGTGGCGGTGTCGAGCGCGTTCATCGGGGGGCGGTCAAGGCGGAAGGTGGCAACGCCGTCGGCAACCTCGAGATTCACAGTCATGAGCGCAGGTTAGCGCCCGCTAACACGGGAGCGGTGAGCCGGGGGCGGTGCCACAAGGCGGGGCCGCGGGGGCGCCCAAGGACGCGGGGACGCCGGGGGCGCGGGCACGCTTGGGGACCGGAGGCGGGACGCCAGGGCGCCCCGGCTCCGGCGCGGGGTCATGCCTTCCACTTCTCCCAGGACATGTTCCAGCCGTTGAGCCCGTTGTCCGGCTGGACGGTCTCGTCATGCGAGTTCTTCACGATGACCACATCGCCGATGATCGATTTGCGGAAGAACCAGGACGCCGGGGTGGAGGAGTCCCCGCCGCCGCGCTGGTCGAACAGGCCCACACAGCCGTGGCTGACATTGGATGAACCGAACGTGGCCCGGCCCGCCCAGTAGTTGCCGTGGATGAAGGTGCCGGAGGTCGACAGGCGCATCGCATGCGGCACGTCCTTGATGTCGTACTCCCCGTCGAAGCCGACCGTGGCGCCGTCCATCCGCGTCACCGGGTGCTTCTCGCTGATCACCATCTTGCCGTTGTAGGTCTCATGGCCGGGCGCGCCCGAGGTGATGGGGATGGTCTTGATGGTCTTGCCGTCCCGCTTGACCGTCATCTTCTTGGACTTGGCGTCGACGACCGAGATCTGGCTGCGGCCGATGGTGAACGTCACGGACTTCCGCTGCTCGCCGTACACCCCCGGCCTGCCCTCCACCCCGTCCAGATCCAGACTGAGCGTCACCTTGGTGCCGGGCTTCCAGTACTTCTCCGGACGGAAGTCCAGCCGGTCGTTGCCGAACCAGTGGCTCGCGAGCGGCACCGACGGCGAGGCGCTGACCTTTATCCCCTTCTCCACGGCCGCCGGGTGGGTGATGCCGCGGTTGAAGTGGAGCGAGACGGGCATGCCGACGCCGACCGTCGAGCCGTCCTCCGGGGTGTAGATGCCCACGAAGGTCTGCTTGGGGCGCAGGGTGGTGAAGGTCGCGTGCCTGGTCGTGGTCAGGCCGTCGGCGTCCTTGGCGACCGCGTCCACGGTGTAGGTGGTGTCCGAGCGGAGATGGGCGGCGGGCAGCCAGCTCTTTCCGTCCTCGCCGACCTTCCCCTCGACCGCGGCGCCCTTGGCGTCCTTGACCTTGACCGAGGACAGGGAGCCCTTGGCCGAGGTGACCTTCAGCGCACCGCTGGTGTCCACGCCCTTCGCGCCGTCCTTGGGCGCGATCGTCACCACGGCCCGCGAGGTCTTGGGCCGGCCGTCGCCCTTGCCGTCCTTGCCCTTCTTACCGTCGTCGGAGCCGCCGCCTCCGCCGCACGCGGCCACTGCCATGAGCAACGCCCCGAGCAGCAGCGCGAGAAGCCCCTTACGGCCGCCGCGCGCCGCCCTCGGCATCCACCGCACCGTCACAACAGCTCTCCCTCCCCCGGAGCCGCGCCCCCGCGGCAAGCCCGATCACGCGCAGGGCGCGCCTGGCGATAGGTAATCACACGCCGCCGACAGTGGACTTCCCCTCGTTGGTCACGGTTCAGTCGCAGGCGGGAGCGGGGCACGGGACGATCGGCCCATGCCGGGCAGCGGTGGAGTGCGGGGAAACGTGCGAGTCGGCGCGATTGCGGGCAGAACAGGTGGGAGAGCGTGGGCCAGGGTCCGTGCGGTACGGGACACCGCGGGGCCCGCCGGCCCGCCATGAGGTGCTGCCCGTCTTCCCTCCGTCGGGGCGGGGGCGGTTGGCCACGAGCCGCGGAGGCCGATGTGTCCAGTGCAGCCGGGCAGGAGACACGCGACGGCGTCCCCGGACGCCCCTCGGCGACGGCGGTGGGCCGTCTCGTCGGCCACCGCCCCACGGCGCTCGCCCCGCGGCCCGACCGGAGCACCGCCCCGGCGGCGGGCCCCGCCGTCCGGCCGGGCAGCCCGGAGCCGCTCGGTGCCCGCCCCTGCCGGGGGCCGGACGGGGTGTGGGGCACCAACTTCGCGCTGTGGGCGGGCGGTGCGGAGGCCGTCGACCTGTGTCTGTTCGACGACGACGGCCACGAGCTGCGCTGTCCGCTCACCGAGCTCACCCATGAGGTCTGGCACGGCTTCGTCCCCGGTGTGCTGCCCGGCCGACGGTACGGCTACCGCGTGCACGGCCGCTGGGACCCCTGGACCGGCGCCCGCTGGAACCCGGCGAAGCTGCTGCTGGATCCGTATGCCCGCGCCGTGGACGGGGACTTCGCGCTGCCCGCCGAGGTCTACGGACATATGCGGGACTGGCCACAGCAGCATGTGGCCGACACCGTCCGGGACGACCGCGACTCCGCCCCGTACGTCCCCAAGGGCGTGGTCGTCGGGGACGACACGACGGAGGGCGCGCCCGACGAGTGGACGGAGGACCGGCGGCCCAAGACGCCCTGGGCCGAGTCAGTGATCTACGAACTCCATGTGCGCGGCTTCACCATGCGCCACCCAGGGGTGCCGCCCGAACTGCGCGGCACCTACGCGGGGCTGGCGCATCCGGCGGCGATCGAGCACCTGACCCGGCTGGGGGTCACGGCGGTCGAGCTGCTGCCGGTGCATCAGTTCGCCCATGAGGACCATCTGCTGCGGCGGGGCTTACGCAACTACTGGGGCTACAACTCGATCGGCTACTTCGCGCCGCACGCCGGATACGCGGCCGGCGGCACCCGGGGCCAGCAGGTCGGGGAGTTCCGGCGGATGGTGCGCGCCCTGCACGCCGCCGGGATCGAGGTGATCCTCGACGTCGTCTACAACCACACCGCCGAGGCCAATGAGCTGGGCCCCACCCTCTCGCTGCGCGGTGTCGACAACCGCGGCTACTACCGGCTGCAGCAGGACCCCCGCCGCTACGCCGACTTCACCGGCTGCGGCAACACCCTGCACGTCCTGCAGCCGCAGGTGCTGCGGCTGATCACCGACTCGCTGCGCTACTGGGTCACCGAGATGGGGGTGGACGGCTTCCGCTTCGACCTGGCCAGCGCGCTCGCCCGCGCCGCGCACGGCGTGGACATGCTCTCGCCCTTCCTGGCCGTGATCGCGCAGGATCCGGTATTGCGCCGGGTCAAGCTGATCGCGGAGCCGTGGGACGTGGGCTCCGGCGGCTATCAGGTGGGCGCCTTCCCGCCGCTGTGGGCGGAGTGGAACGACCGCTACCGCGACGCGGTGCGGGACTTCTGGCGCGGGGCGCTGCCCGACGCCCGCGATCTGGGCTACCGGCTCTCGGGCTCCAGCGATCTGTACGCGTGGAGCGGCCGCCGCCCGTACGCCTCGGTCAACTTCATCACCGCGCACGACGGTTTCACCCTGCGCGACCTGGTCTCCTACGAGCGCAAGCACAACGAGGCCAACGGGGAGGGCAATCGCGACGGCACCCCCGACAACCGCGCCTGGAACTGCGGCGCCGAGGGCGAGACCGACGACCCGGAGATCCGCGCGCTGCGCCGCCGCCAGCTGCGCAATCTGCTGGCCACCCTGCTGCTGTCCACCGGGGTGCCGATGCTGGTCGCGGGCGATGAGCTGGGCCGCACCCAGGGCGGCAACAACAACGCGTACTGCCAGGACAACGAGACCGGCTGGCTCGACTGGTCGCTGCTCGACGACCCCGGCTGGCGCGCCCTTACCGAGCTCACCGCCCGGCTGATACGGCTGCGCCGGGCCCATCCGGTGCTGCGCCGCCCGGCCTTCTTCTCCGGCCTGGCCCGGCCTCCGGAAGGGCTGCGCGATCTGGCATGGTTCACCCCGCACGGCACCGAGATGACCGAATCCGACTGGTACGCGCCGACGACCGCCCTCGGGGCCTATCTGTCGGGCCGCGATCTGCCCCAGCGCGATCCGCACGGCGCCCCGGTCACGGACGACAGCTTCCTGGCACTGCTGCACGCGGGCCCGCGGCCGCTCTCCTTCACCCTGCCCGGACCGCCCTGGGCCCGGGGGTACGAGCTCCTTCTGGACACGGCCCGTGAGAACCAGGAGGCGCCCCCGGGCACACGGCTCGCGGCGGGCGCCCCCATCGAGCTTCCAGCGCGCTCGGTTCTGCTGCTGCGCGCCCTCGACGCCACGGACCTACGCCAAAAAACCGAGTGAGTGCTGTCGGTGGCGGACCGTAGTCTCCCCATTGATGGCTGTGACGAGTGAACCCCGGGCCCAAGAAGGCGGTGCCGCCCCGCGGCACCGCTCCGCCACGCGTTCACTCCTGCGGCTGTGGCCATATGTGCGCCCGGTGCGGGTGCGGCTGTTCGGCGCGGCCGGGGTGGCGGTCGTCGCCTCCTGTCTGGGGCTGGTCATCCCGCTTGTCCTCAAGTGGATGGTGGACGAGCCGGTGGCCCACCGGGACCCGGGCGGAGTCTGGCTGGGCGGTGTGCTGCTGCTCGCCCTCGGCACGGCCGAGGCCGGGCTCTTCGGGCTGCGGCGCTGGCTGGTGGGGCGGCCCCTGGCCTCCGTCGAGGCCGGGATGCGCGCCGATCTCTACCGCCATCTGCAGCGGCTGCCGGTCTCCTTCCACGACCGCTGGGCCTCCGGCCAGCTGCTGTCGCGGGCCACGACCGATCTGATGCTGCTGCGGATGTTCCTGGCCTTCCCGCTCACCTTCCTGGTGGTCAACGGGGTCACCATCCTGGCCGGATTCGCCATCTTGCTGTCGCAGGAGTGGACGCTGGGCCTGGTCCTGGTGGTCCCGGCGGTGCCGCTGGTGATCCTCTGCTCGCTGTTCGAGACGCGGTACGCGACGGTGGCCCGCACCGTGCAGGACCAGACCGGCGATCTGACGACGGTCGTCGAGGAGGGCGTGCTGGGCGTCCGGATCGTCAAGGGCTTCGGCCGCCACCGCAGCCAGGCCCGCGCCTTCCGCGCCCTGTCCGAGCAGGTCCGCTCCACCGAGCTCCACAAGGCGCGGCTGCTGGCCACGCTCTGGGCGCTGATCATGACCCTGCCGGAGCTGGCGATCGGCGCGGCGCTGGTGCTCGGCACGATGCAGGTCGCGGACGGGGATCTGTCGGCGGGCACGCTGGTCGCCTTCCTCTCCACCGCCCTGACGCTGCGCTGGCCCGTGGAGTCCCTGGGCTTCCTCCTCGCGATGAGCCAGGACGCGGCGACGGCCACCGACCGCTATTTCGACGTCATGGACGCGGAGCCGGCCGACGCGGCCGACCGGCCCCGGCCCGCGGGGTCTCTGGGGCGCGGCGAGGACGGCCGACGCGGGGTGGGCAGCCAGGACCACGAGGGCGGGCTCCGGTTCGAGGGGGTGGAGTTCGCCTACGCGGACGCGCCGCCGGAGGAGCCGCCCGTGCTGCGCGGGGTCGATCTCCACATCCGGCCCGGCGAGACCATGGCACTGGTCGGGGCGACCGGCTCCGGAAAGACCACCCTTACCGCTCTCGTCCCCCGGCTCCAGGAGATCACGCGCGGGCGGATCACCCTCGACGGCCGGGACATCACCGCCCTCCCCCGGGAGGAGCTGCGCGCCCTGGTGGCCGTCGCGTTCGAGGAGCCCACCCTGTTCTCCGCCACCGCCGGTGAGAACGTCCTCATGGGCGCAACCGACGCGGGCCGGGAGGAGCTGCTGCGGGCCCTGA
Source organism: Streptomyces sp. NPDC007875 (assembly GCF_042868035.1). Lineage (NCBI taxonomy): Bacteria > Bacillati > Actinomycetota > Actinomycetes > Kitasatosporales > Streptomycetaceae > Streptomyces > Streptomyces sp. NPDC007875. The sequence continues at coordinate 286,563 of NZ_JBIADZ010000001.1, forward strand.
AGGTGGCGCAGGCCGATTTCGTGCACGCGCTGCCGGAGGGCACCGACACCGAGGTCGGCGAGCAGGGGCTCAGCCTGTCCGGCGGTCAGCGGCAGCGGCTCGCGCTGGCGCGGGCCGTCGTGGGCGGCCCGCGGTTCCTGGTGCTCGACGATCCGCTGTCCGCCCTCGATGTGCACACCGAGGCGCTGGTGGAGGCGGCGCTGCGGCAGGTGCTGGCGGCCACGACCGCGCTGGTCGTCGCGCACCGACCGTCCACCGTGCTGCTCGCCGACCGGGTCGCGCTGCTGTCGGAGGGCCGGATCACCGCCGTCGGCACCCATCAGCGGCTGCTGCGGGAGAGCGTGGAGTACCGGTCGCTGATGTCCGGGCAGGAACGCGAGGAGGGGGAGAGCAGCCCATGACGACGGTCGAGGAGGAGCGGGAGAGCACGGACGACGGGGGCTGGGGCGAGGACGGGGACGAGGGCCGGGCGCTGTCGTCCGACCCGTTCGACCGCGATGTCCTGCCGGTGCCCAAGGGCGCGTCGCTGGCTCTGCTGCGTTCGCTGCTCTCGCCGCGCCGGCGGCGGGTCTGGCTGGCGGCCGTCCTGCTGCTGCTCCAGCAGGCCGCCGTCCAGGCGGGTCCGCTGCTCGTCGCGTACGCCATCGACCATGCCGTGCCCGCCCTCCGCGACGGCGCCCACGGCCCGCTGATCGCCGTCGGCGCGGTCTATCTGGGCTGTGCGCTCGCCTCCGGGACGCTGCAGTACGCGTTCATCCGCTTCTCCGCCCGGATCAGCCAGGACGTGCTGCTGGATCTGCGCGGCCGGATCTTCCGCCATGCCCAGGCGCTGAGCGTGGACTTCCACGAGCGCTACACCTCCGGCCGGCTGATCTCCCGTGCCACGACCGATGTCGAGTCGCTGCGCGAGTTGCTCAGCGAGGGCCTGGAGGAGCTGCTCGGGGTCGCCTTGTCGGTCGTCTACATCTCCATCACGCTGCTGTATCTCGACTGGGGGCTGGGCGGGGCGGCCGTGCTGTCCTTCTGGCCGCTGTATCTGCTGATCCGCTCCTTCCAGCGGCGCTCCATGCGGGTGTACCGCAAGCGGTCGACGGCGATCGCGGCGGTGATCGTGACGTTCACCGAGACCATGAACGGCATCCGTCCCGTGCAGGCGTTCCGCCGCGAGCGCGCCAACGACACGCGCTTCCGCGAGCTGAACCACCGCCATGAGCGCGCCAACGGGGACGCGATCCTGGAGATGGCCCGCTATGTGGTCAGCTCCCGGCTGGTCGCCAACGCGGCGGTGGCCGCCATCGTGCTCTGGGGCGCCTACCGGGTGGCCTCCGGTTCGCTCGCGCTCGGGGTGCTCGCCGCGGCCGCGCTGTATCTGCGCAGGCTGTACGACCCGATCGACCGCCTGGGGATGTTCCTCAACTCCTACCAGTCGGCGGCCGCCTCGCTGGAGAAGATCGCGGGCCTGCTGGCCCAGCGCCCCTCCGTCCCCGAGCCCACCGACCCCAAGCCGCTGCCGCCGCGCCCGACGAAGACCCCCGGCCGGGAGGTGGTCTTCGACGGGGTGCGCTTCGCCTATCGCACCGGCGGCGAGGTGCTGCCCCGCTTCGACCTCACGCTGCCCGCCGGGCAGACCCTCGCGGTGGTCGGGGCGACCGGCGCGGGCAAGTCCACCCTCGCCAAGCTGCTGGCCCGCTTCTACGACCCCAGCGACGGCCGGGTGCTGCTCGACGGGGTGGATCTGCGCGATCTGGCCATGCCCGAACTGCGGCGCGGTGTGGTCATGGTGACGCAGGAGGCGTTCCTGTTCTCCGGCACGGTCGCCGACAACATCGCCATCGGCCGCCCCGACGCCACCCGCGCCGAGATCGAGCAGGCGGCCAAGGCGATCGGCGCGCATGACTTCATCGCCACGCTGCCCGACGGCTACGACACGGATGTGCGCAAGCGCGGCGGCCGGATCTCCGCCGGCCAGCGCCAACTGGTCGCGTTCGCCCGCGCACTGCTCGCCGACCCGTCGGTCCTCATCCTCGACGAGGCCACCTCCTCCCTCGACATCCCGGGCGAGCGGGCGGTGCAGCGCGCCATGGACACGGTGCTGCGCGGCCGTACGGCGGTCGTCATCGCCCACCGGCTGTCGACCGTCGAGACGGCCGACCGGGTGCTGGTCATGGCCGACGGCCGGATCGTCGAGGACGGCCCACCGGACCGCCTGATCGCGGGCGAGGGCCGGTTCGCGGCACTGCATCAGGCGTGGCGGGACAGCCTGGTGTGACGAGCCGGGTTGTAGGTTCCGCGCTTCGATGGACAACAGACACGTGAAATGGGCAATGGATGAGCAATTTCACGGGTCTACGGTCACTGGCCACACTCAGTGACCACGGTCCCCCTCATGGCGATCAAGAGTCCAGCCTCTTCCAGCAGGAGGCACGAGTTGGCCATGACATCCGGTAAGACGATGCCTCGGTGCGTGAAGTCACCTTCTGTGAGATGCGGGTGGCGGACTTCACGTGGTCTGCACCGTGGCGGTTTTCGCTCCGTCCACAGTGCGGACGCATCATTGAACGGGCCGGCCGGCCTGGAAGCGTTGACGTACGCACGCCGGATCGCGGCCAGGACAGAGGTTCGTCGAGTCCACGACGGAGCCGGTCCGCAGCGCTACTTGCGCGTGCGCGACGCCTGTGAGAGCGCGTCGACGGTTACCCCCACGATGGCCAGGAGCTGCGCCTGGCTCGCCCCAGCTCTGCTCATGACGGCGAGAGACTGGTTCACGGCGGCCACGTGTTCAGCGAAGGTGTCGGCGTCCTGGTCGGTCAATCGGCCTGCCTTCAGTGCGGCGCGTAGACGCAAGCGCTGGCAGCCCAGTGCCTCCTTCGCGCGAGCCGCGACGCTCTGGCTCAGCATCGGAATTGCCATGGCCGATTGGGCGACCAGGCATCCGTCCGGCAGTTCGGGATCGGCGATGCGCGCGAGGGTGACGTCGAAGAACGCACGAACGGCTGTATGAGGCTCCGATGCTGCACACGACAGGGCGGCGTCGTACTTGTCGCCGTAGCGCGCGGCATAGCGATCCAAGCAGCGCAGGAAGAGCGTGTCCTTGTCGCCGAGCGAGGAGTAGATGGAGCTGCGGTTCAGGCCGGTTGCCCGGGACAGATCGTCCACTGAGGTGTCGGCGTAGCCCGCGCGCCAGAACTGGATCATCGCGGCGTCAAGTGCCGTGTCCATGTCGAATTGCTTCTTGCCTGCCACGTGGCACTTCCTTGCCGGTGTGTCGATGTTCCGTGTCGCGCCGCACCACTCTATCTTGAACCGATCGATTCAAGATGTGCTAGCGTCCAAGCATGGTCATGGCCGGGGCGTCCCCTACAGCGCGACATTGTTCGTCCAGCCCGGGCTCGTCGTCCCTGTCCTGCTACTGGGCCTCACCGATCAGGCCGTCGGGCCCCGGACGTCGTGCAGCACGCCGGCCGCTCCCGGCGGCTGCACTGCGCTCGTGGGCCCAGCCCTGGGGCGAAGCCCCGAACCAGGACACCCAACACCGACGGAGGATCCCCGTGACTGACCCTGCGACCAGCGCTCGGCACGTCCGCGAAAGTAACCCTGTCCCCGATCTGCCCTTGCACGACCTGGCGGGATTCACTCACTGCTGGGTTGACGCCGACGGCGTCCGCCTTCATGCCGTCGAAGGCGGCCGGCCGACCGGCCCGGCCATTGTCCTGCTCGCCGGATTCCCGCAAACCTGGTGGGCATGGCGAAAGGTCATGCCCAGCCTCGCCGGCCGGTTCCACGTCATCGCGATCGACCTGCCGGGTCAGGGCCACTCCGAGCGTCCGGAGCGCGGCTACGACACGCACACGGTCGCCGCGACCGTCCACGCCGCCGTGAAGGCTCTCGGAGTGTCGACTTACTGGCTGGTCGCCCACGACATCGGCGCCTGGGTCGCTTTCTCTCTCGCACTCCGATTCGAGAGCCAACTGCGCGGGGTCGCTTTGCTCGACGCCGGAATTCCCGGCATCACCCTCCCCGAAGCGATTCCCACCGACCCGGATCGGGCGTGGAAAACCTGGCATTTCGCGTTCCACCTTGTGCCCGACCTGCCCGAGACGCTGCTTGCCGGCCGCGAACGGGACTACGTCGGCTGGTTCCTGAAAGTGAAGGCCCTCTCTCCCGACACATTCGAGGACGCCGAGCTCGACCACTACGCAGCGGCCGTCGCCGTCGACGGTGGCCTCCGCGCTTCCCTCGCCTACTACCGGGACGCCGCCGAGTCGGCGCGCAAGAACCACGAGGCGCTCAAGCGGCAGCACCTGACTGTGCCCATCCTCGGAATCTCCAGCAGTCACGGCTCCATCCCGGACATGGCGGCCTCCATCAGCCCATGGGCCGACGACATCACCGGAGTCGTCGTGCCCGACGCTGGACACTTCATCCCCGATGAGCAGCCCGAAGCCGTCGCTGCCGCCGTAGCCGATTTCATCCTCGACGGCGACTGACACCGGTCGAACCTGTCCGACCGCGCACCGCCCCAGTCCGCGCGAAGTCACGAGCGCACCTCTGGCCAGGTCCTCTGCGGATGCTTTGCCGGCAGCACGCACTCGCAGTGACCGCTGAGGAGACCCCACAGGAGTTCTGCTCATGATCAGCCAACGCCGGCAGTGCTCATCACGCTCGGATTCCGGCGTTTCTGCAGGAACCAGTGCCAATGAAATCGCGGAACCTACACGGGTCGGGGCCCGGCGAAGTCCGGCCCGGCGAGGGATCCTTACTTACGGGCGCTCAGCCGCCGGGCGGAAGCCTTACGGCTGTTCAGGTTCAGCCGCCGTACGCGTACGAGGCGAGCAGTCCGGCGGCGAGCACCGGGTCCACGACCGGGACGCCCAGCCGCTCCTCCAGCAGCGGGCGGATTCCGATGGTGTTGAGGCCGGTGCAGGCGAGGAGCAGGGTGTCCGCGCCCGACGCGACGAGCCCGGCCGCGGCCTCCAGCACCGCCGCGGGCCCCTCCGGGGCGAGCAGGTCGGTGGTGCGGTGGACGCCATGGGGGCGGGCGGAGGCGGTGAAGTGGTCGCCGAGCACCGCGCGCACGGCGGGCGGTGCCTCGTCCCGGATGCCCAGCACCCCGACCCGGCGGCCGAGGCCCAGCGCGACGGCGGCGGCCGCCGAGCCCGCGCCGATGACGGGGATGCCGACGGCCTGGCGGGTCTTCTGGAGCGCCGGATCGGCGGCACAGCTGATGATCAGCGTCCGCGCCCCGGCATCGGCCAACTCCCGGGCGAGATCCACGATCTTGGGCTCGGCACGGGCCTCGGAGTCGTCGTCATGGATGCCATGGGGCTGGCCGGGGATGCACCGCGAGACGGTCGGCAGGCCGTAGCGCTCCTCGATGGCCGTGCCGTGGGTGGCGACGGCGGCAGGGTCCTCGCTGGTGAGGACGCGGATCACCCCGACGGGCCGGGCGGAGGCGGCGGATGCGGACGCGGGCACGGGTACGGGCACGGGTACGGGCGAGGGCATGGACACGGTGGCCTCCGGTGGGTGGGGCGCTGCGCGGCGGGCGGAGGGTGCGGGTGGGTGTGCGGAAGCGTTACGGGGTGGGCGGGTACGCGGAGGCTTTAGGGGGCGGGTGGGCGCGCCGCGGCGATACGGGGCGGCTGAGTACGCGGAAGCCTTACCGGGCAACCGGTGCCCCGAGGCGTTACGGGGCGGCAGGTGCGGGCAGGGACGTGGGGGCTTACGGGGCGGGCGGGTACGCGGAAGCCATACGGAGCGGGTGTACGCCGCGGCGTTACGGGGGCGGCAGGGTGCGCCGAAGCCTTACGGGCCGCCGGTGCCCCGAGGCGTTACGGGGGGGGCGGCGGCGTTTGGCCGGGTGTGCGGCGGTGGTGGGCGGGCTTCACGCTGAGGCCGCCACCACCTCTGCCGCCATGCGGACGGCGATGGCGCGGGCCAGCAGCACGGGGCGGCCCGCGGCCCGCACGGCGGCGGTGCGCATCTGTTCCGTGTAGCCGATGCAGTCCAGGACGAGCCAGGAGCTGCCGCGGTCCGCGAGGGTGCGCGCGGCGGCGGCGATGTCGTCCAGGACGCGCTCGGCGGGGCCGTACGGATCGGCGGTCGCGGCCTGGACCCGGCCCGGCAGCAGTTCCGCCCAGCGGCGGGAGACATCCTCGGCCTGGTCGGGGTGCGGGCAGACGATGCCCACGGGGTCGGTGCCCACGGTCGCGGCGACGGCCTGCTGCACCAGCGGTTCGGCGAACAGCAGGGGCCGCCGGGCCCGCACCGCGGGGAAGCGGCCGGTGCACAGCAGCAGGGTCGCGGCGGCGCCGTCCCGCTCCGCGCGGGCGACCGCGTCCGTGATGCGCGGGACGATCGCCCCGTGCCCGAGCAGTACCGAACGACCGTCGCGCAGCCGGGAGACCAGCGGTGCCTCGCCCTCCTCGGGGGCCAGCAGTCGGCGGGTCGCCGCCTCGGCGTCACCGTCGAACCGTTCGGCGTCGAGCGCGCCGTGCTCGACCAGGCGCACCCCGGGCAGCAGCGGTTCGGCGTCCGGGCGGAGGTCGGCGCGCGGGGCCTGGCCGATGGTGACGAGGCCGAGGGCCGGGGCGCCCGCCGGGTGTTCGGGGCCCACGGTCTCCCTGGTCTCCGTGGTGTCCATGTCGTCCACAGCGTGCACGTCCTTTCTTGCGGGGCCTTCCCCACACGGCTTTCCTCAGGGCCCTCCTCACAGGGCCTTGGTGAGCTGGCCTACGTCGTTGAGGGAGCTTCCGGCCACGAGTCCGGCGCCGACCAGCGACAGGTCGTTCTCGGCCTGCTCGTCGGACTCCTTGCGCGCCTCCGCGTCGCTGATCCCGCGCCGCCGCCACAGGGTGTAGAGCTGGCGGACGACCAGAGCACCGAGGACCATCCATCCGGCCTGGGGCGTGGCCACCAGAAGTCCGGTGGCCAGCAGGACGCCCATCTGCCGGGAGGGTCCGCCGAGGAGCTGGACGAGCGCGCCGGGTATCGCCCACAGCAGCATGGTGGTCATGGTGCCCGGTTCGAGGCCGGTCTTGATGGTGGTGACGTAGACCTCGGCGACCGGCGGCACCTTGCCCTCGGAGAAGAAGGTCTTCCAGGCGACGGCGACGACGACCAGCGCGACACCGAAGCCGACGAGCTGGGCGAGGTACTGCTGGCGCCGCCCCTCGATCTCGAAGGGCCGCCAGGGCGCGGCGTCCCGGCGCAGCAGCCAGCCCGCCTTGAAGTCGTAGCCGAGGTCGGCGAAGGCGGGGCCGGTGGAGGCCGTGTAGCCGACCAACAGGGCGAGCGGCACGGTCGGGATGTGCAGCACCAGACCGATGATCAAGAAGATCAGGGTGACGGCGAAGGCCGGGAACCAGCCGGAGTGCATCGCCGCCAGCCCCACGATCAGCTGGTGGACGATGGCGGCGACACCGGCCAGCAGCACCCAGCCGACCAGGGCGGGCAGGGAGAGCCCGCCCACCACACCGCCCGCGATCGCGACCACGATCGCGCCGCAGACGAAGAGGCCCATGCCCTCCAGCAGTCCCCTGCGCAGCTGGGGGGCCTGGACCGTAAGGCCGCCGTCGGCGTCCGGACCGTCGACGGCCGAGCCGTCGGCGGCCGGACTCTCGGCGGCCCCCTTCGCCCCGCCCTTCCGCGTCCGCATCAGCAGCAGCGCCTGCGCCAGGGCAACGAGCCCCGCGCCGATCATCAGCCCGTGCGGCACATGGCGCGCGCCCAGGTCGAACCCGAACTCGGGGGCGTACTGCCCCACGGTCAGCCCGACCCCGAACATGGCGAGCGCCCAGATATTGCCCAGGAACCCCACACCCGCGGCACTGGTCGGCAGCTTGAACAGCGCGCCGACGAAGCCGATCACCGCGCCCGCGCCCAGGATCGCGGCCTTGCGCCCGCCGGTGTCCCCGGCCTTGATCGTCTCGGCCGCCGCGATCCCGGCCGGCCACGAGCCGGTGGCGGGCAGCAGCTTGGAGTCGAACACCCGGTACAGCACCCAGCTGTCGACGGCCAGGCCGATGACGGCCCCGCCGAGCATGGGCCACACCAGGTCGTTACGCCCCAGGGCGAACGGCACCGCGATCGGGGTGAGCAGGGAGTTGGCCGCGGCGAAGGTGGAGCCGGAGATCGCCGACTGCACCAGGTTCTGCCGGTGCTTGGAGCGCATCCGGGTCAGCACACCGACCGGGATACGGCCGATGAGCATCGCCACCAGGGCACCGATCACGGCCGTGTTGGGCGACACCCCGAGCGAGGTGATCAGCACGATGCCGATCAGGGCGCCGAGGACCGACAGCACGATGGTGAGGACGAGGGTGACCGGCTCGAAGGCTCTGGGATGCGACCGCGGTGGGGCGTCCGCGGCCGCGATGTCGGCGCCGGCCTGGGGGTTCGGGTTCATGGGGACTCCTGCGGGGTCCGGTGGGGACGGGTCGGTCACCCGTCCGCTGGGGACGGGTCGGTCACCCCGCCGGGGTGAGGGCCTGGAGGTGGGTCATGGGTCCGTACAGCTCGACCAGGCGCGCGAACTCCTCGGGGTCCAGGAAGCGGGCGACGCCGCGTCCGAACTCCTTCGCGGTCTCGACCGCGAACCGGGCCGCGACCGCGATGTCGGTCTCGTGGCTGGCGCCGGTGGCGCATCCGGCCACCGCCGAGCCCGCCGTGATCGCGAGGCCGACGACGGGGGCGGTGGTGGCGACGGCGGGCTGGAGGATGGAGTTGAGGTGGTGCACTCCATTGCCGTACGGGGTGATGTCCTGCGTGGTGATCGGCAGGATGCGCGCCGACTCGCCGGTCACGCTCTCCAGGACGGCCACCAGATCCTCGCTGACCCGCAGGATCCAGCCCTGGCAGACCGTCGGCGACAGGGCGACGCCGCGGTGGTTGAGCAACCGGTTGCCCTTGGTGGTGTCGATGGAGACGACCGCGTCCATCGCGGGCGAGATCTCCTCGCGGTTGCACACCAGGGTGTCCACCGGGGAGTCCATGAAGGGCACGGGGTCGTGCGGCTGGGTGGGAGCCCAGCCGGAGACATGGGTGGAGAGCGTGACATCGCCGTCCAGGACGTCGCCGCGGGCGTGCATGTCCAGCAGCTTGGCCGCGGCGGACAGCGCCGCCACCGCCCCGTCGGCGTCCGAGACCAGCCCGATCCGCTCCGGGCGGGCCCCGACTCCGCCGAGCCGGCCGAGGATGCCCAGAGTGGGGGCGTCGCCGCCGCCCAGCTTGCCGCGGCGGCCGGGGACGGTGACGGAGACGAAGTCCGTGCTGCCCTTGTCGCCCTCGACGGTGCGCACCTCGACCTGGGGCGCCGTCTGCGGGTCCGCTCCGGCCGCGGCCTGGACCGCGCGCAGATGGTCGGCGAGGAGGGCGCCGCTGGTCTGCGGACGGTCGAGGAGTTCGATGATGTCAAGGACGTGTTTGAGCACGGCTGGCCTCTCACGGCGGGGTGATGCGGTTGGTGATGCGGTTGGTGATGCGGTCGAAGATGCGGTCAGGGACACCGTCGGCGATGTGATCGGTAAGGCCGTCGGCGACGCCTTCGGTGAGTCGATCGGCACTGCCTCGGTGAGGCGATCGGTCATGCGGTCGAGGACGCCGATGGCCCGACCGGACGAGTGGGGGAAAGCGGCGCGCGGGGCGGGCACTGCCACCGGGCACCGGCCTGGCCGGGGATCCGCCCGGCCGTCGGCTCCGCCAGGGTCCGCCCGGCGTCGCGCTGTGCGCAATGTTTTCTCGATATCCGAGAATGTTTACTCTTTCGTCATGCCTGAACAGAAGCCCGTAACCGGCGCCCCGCCCCTCCAGACCGCGGACCGCGTGCTGAACGTGCTGCTCGCCTTCGACCGCGAGCGCCCGGAGTGGGGCGTCACCGAGATCGCCGAGGAGTTCGGGCTGGACAAGTCGGTGGCCCAGCGGCTGCTGGCCGCGCTGGCCTACCGGGGCTTCCTGATCTCCGACAAGCGCTCACGCCGCTATCGGCTGGGCCCGGCGGTATGGCATCTGTCCTGGGTGTGGGAGCGGGGCGGCGGCATGGCCAGCCTGGCCCGGCCGATCCTGGAGGCCCTGGCCGAGGCGGTCGGGGTGAACACGCTGTTCGCGGTCCCGGACGGGGTGCACATGCGCTGCGTCGCGGCGGTGGACGGGGCCACCGGCCCGCTGCGCTACTACGTGCTGGCGGGCGAGCTGTACCCGGCGCACGCCGGCGCCACCTCCCGCGCCTACTTCGGTATGCTCCCGCCCGGTGACCGGGCCGTGCTGCTGTACGGCCGCCCGATGGCGCGCTTCAGCGAGCACACGCCGACCGATCCGGTGCGGCTCGAGGAGCGCTTCTCCCAGGTGCGGCGCGACGGCTACGCCTACTCCGAGGGCGAGTACGATCCGGACAGCGCGGCGCTGGCGGCGCCGGTTCTGGTGGGCAGACGTCCGGTGGGCACCCTGACTCTGGCCGCCGCCCCCGAGGTGCTGCGCCCCCGCCGGGAGCAGCTGATCGCGCCGCTGCTGCAGGGCGCCGCCGATCTGGGCAGGCTGCTGACGCCGACCCGGCCGCGGCGCGCCCCACGCCGCTAGCGGCACTGAGCGGCGCCAATCCGCGCGGCACTCCGCCGTTCCCGACAATCCCCCCCAAATCCCCCCACTCTCCCTCACCACTCCAGCCCTCTGTTCCGCCGTTCCACCGTTCCGCCAGAAAGGCCCCCTCATGCAGTTGCTGCTGCTGTCGAACTCCGCCGCGCCCGGCCGCGGCTATCTGGACCACGCGCTCGAGGAGATCGCCTCGGCGCTGGACGGCGTGCGCCGGCTCGTCTTCGTCCCGTACGCGCTGGCCGACCACGACGGATACACCGCCAAGGTGGCCACGGCCCTGGAGCCGCTGGGCGTGGAGGTCACCGGTGCGCACACCGCCGACGACCCGGCCGAGCTGGTGCGCGGGGCGCAGGCGGTGTTCGTCGGCGGTGGCAACAGCTTCCGGCTGCTCAAGGCGTTGCACGAACGCGATCTGATCCGGGCGATACGGGAACGGGTGGCCGCGGGCGCGGTCTACATGGGCTCCAGCGCGGGCACCAACATGGCCTGCCCGACCCTGCGCACCTCCAACGACATGCCCATCGTCCAGCCGCCCACCTTCGAGGCGCTGGGGCTGCTGCCGTTCCAGATCAACCCGCACTACCTCGACGCCGAGCCGGACACCGCCCATATGGGCGAGAGCCGGGCCCTGCGGCTCGAGCAGTTCCTGGAGGAGAACGACGTCCCCGTGGTCGGGCTGCGCGAGGGCACCTGGCTGCGCCGGGACGCGGACCGGCTGACGCTGGGCGGCATCGACGCCGGGGCGATCCTCTTCCGCAGGGGCGAGGACCCGGCGGAGCTGCGCCCCGGCGCCGATCTGAGCGCGCTGCTGCGGGAGGAGCCGCGCTTCGACTCCGCCGTGCACTCGTCCTGACCGCGGGGCCGGGCGTCTCACTCACCGACCGAGCCGTCGGCCAACTCCCTTACGACATCGAGCTGTCCGGCGTGGCGGGCGTACTCCTGGAGCAGGTGGAAGAGGATCCAGCCGAGCGTGGGGGCCTCGGCCTCGGTGGCGAACCGCCCGCCGGTGGCCGCCCGCCGCTCCAGCGGTACGCCCGCGACGGTCGCCCGCGACCAGGCGCACTGCTCCTCGTACCGCGCCCGCACCTCGGCGGACGGCATGCCCTCGGGGACCCGCCATCGGTCGCCGGGGCCGCGGTCGCCCCACGGCTCGTCCACCGCCTCCCCCAGGAATCCCCAGCGCAGCCAGCGCCGTTCGACATGGGTCAGATGGTGGAGCAGCTCCAACGGGGTCCAGCCGGACGGCAGTCGGCTGGTGCGCAGCTCGTGCTCCGAGAGGCCATCGAGCTTGTTGGGCACCACGGAGCGGAAGTAGTCGAGATAGGCGCCGAGCATGTGGTGAGGCTCGGTCAGCGAATGCGGGGGTTCGTCGATCGGGTTCACGGGGTCGGACATGGGGGCGATGCTACGGAACGCCACCGACATCGGGCATTGCCGAATTTGACCGTAAATCACCGTCATACGAACACGGCATAGCTGTCAACGGACGCTTTCCGGACAAGTTCTTGTCGCGATCCTGACAGGTCGAGTCCAGTGGTGCCACTCTTCCCTCGGCCGAGACGCCGCATCTCCACAGCCTGTGGCGCCAAAGGCCAACCCCACACCTGCACCCGCTCTGCCCTGCCCTGCCCGGACGGCGACCCAGCCGCCCGGTCGTCCCGGCCGTGCCACCGCGCGGCCAGCGCAGAAGGAGTCAGCGTGAGATCCCTCCCCCAACGGCACCTCAGACCCGGCACCCGCAGATCCGGTCGCGCCCCGGGCCAGCGAGCCGTCGCGACCGGCGCGCTGGTCGTCGCGGCGGCGATGATCGGCGTCGGCTTCCAGAGCGGCACCGCCGCCGCTCGTCAGGACGGCGCCGCCGACCGCCCCGCCGCCCGCACCATATCCGGCGCCCCCGACCCCGGCGCCCTCCCCGTCAAGCTCTCCCCCGCCCAGCGCGCCGAGCTGATCCGGAAGGCCGACGCCGCCAAGGGCGAGGCCGCCAAGGGCCTCGGGCTCGGGGCCAAGGAGAAGCTGGTCGTCAAGGACGTCATCAAGGACGCCGACGGCACCACCCACACCCGCTACGAGCGCACCTACGCCGGACTGCCCGTCCTCGGCGGCGATCTGATCGTCGACCGGGCGAAGAGCGGTGCGCAGCTGACGGTCGCCAAGGCGACCAAGGCCCGGCTCAGCGTGCCGACCACCACCGCCGCAGTCGCGCCCGCCACCGCCGAGAAGGCCGCCGTGAAGGCGGCGAACGCGCAGGGTTCGCGGAAGACCGAGGCCGAGCGGGCGCCCCGCAAGGTGATCTGGGCCGCCAAGGGCACCCCGGCCCTCGCCTATGAGACGGTCGTCGGCGGCCTCCAGGAGGACGGCGCCCCGAACGAGCTGCATGTCATCACCGACGCGGCCACCGGCACGAAGCTGTTCGAGTTCCAGGGTGTCAAGAAGGGCACCGGGAACAGCCAGTACAGCGGCCAGGTGACCCTCGGCACCTCGGGCAGCGCGGGCTCGTACAACCTCACCGACTCCGGCCGCGGCAACCACAAGACGTACAACCTCAACCGCGGCACCTCGGGCACCGGCACGCTCTTCACCGACGCCGACGACGTCTGGGGCAGCGGCAACACCTCCGACGCCGCGACCGCCGGTGTGGACGCGCACTACGGCGCCGCAGAGACCTGGGACTACTACAAGAACGTCCACGGCCGCACCGGCATCAGGGGCGACGGCGTCGGGGCGTACTCCCGGGTCCACTACAGCAGCGGCTATGTGAACGCCTTCTGGCAGGACGCCTGCTTCTGCATGACCTACGGCGACGGCTCGGGCAACGCCAAGCCGCTGACCTCCATCGATGTCGCCGCCCATGAGATGAGCCACGGGGTCACCGCGGCCACCGCCAACCTCACCTACAGCGGTGAGTCCGGCGGGCTCAACGAAGGCACCTCCGACATCTTCGCCGCCGCCGTCGAGTTCTACGCGAACAACGCGAGCGACCCCGGGGACTACCTCGTCGGCGAGAAGATCGACATCAATGGCAACGGCACCCCGCTGCGCTACATGGACAAGCCCAGCAAGGACGGGGCCTCCAAGGACAGCTGGTACTCCGGTGTCGGCAATGTGGACGTCCACTACTCGTCCGGCATCGCCAACCACTTCTTCTACCTGCTCTCCGAGGGCAGCGGCGCCAAGGTCATCAACGGCGTCAGCTACGACAGCCCGACCTACGACAACCTCCCGGTCACCGGCATCGGACGGGGCAACGCGGAGAAGATCTGGTTCAAGGCGCTGAGCCAGCGGATGACCTCCAACACCAACTACGCGGGCGCCCGTGACGCCACGCTGTGGGCGGCGGGCGAGCTCTTCGGCCAGGGCAGCGCGCAGTACAACGCGGTGGCCAACGCCTGGGCCGGGGTCAACGTCGGCACCCGGATCGCCGACGGCGTCACCGTCACCCCGCCCGGCGCCCAGACCAGCATCGTCAACCAGGCCACCAGCCTGCAGATCACCGCGACCAGCTCCAACCCGGGCGCGCTCGGCTACGCGGCCGATGGGCTGCCCGCGGGCCTGTCGATCAACTCCTCGACCGGCCTGATCTCCGGGACCCCGACCACCGTCGGGTCGAGCCAGGTGACGGTCACGGTGACCGACTCGGCCGGCAAGACCGGCACGGCGTCCTTCACCTGGACCGTGAACACCAGTGGCGGCAATGTCTTCGAGAACACCGCGGACATCGCCATCCCGGACGCGGGTGAGCCGATCACCTCGCCGATCGCGGTGAGCCGGGCCGGCAACGCGCCGACCAATCTCCAGGTGGGCGTGGACATCGTGCACAGCTACCGCGGCGACCTGGTGATCGACCTGATCGCCCCGGACGGTACGGCCTACCCGCTCAAGAGCGCCAGCCTCTTCGACTCGGCGGACGACGTGCGGACCACGTACACCGTGAACGCGTCCTCGGAGACCGCGGTCGGCACCTGGAAGCTGCGGGTCCAGGACATGTACGCGCAGGACACCGGCTACATCAACAGCTGGAAGCTGACCTTCTGACCGAGCCGTGAGGCTCACTCAGGACAGGCGCCGCCAGGGGTCGACCCGACTCCCCCTGGCGGCGCCTCTTCACGCCCTGATCTGGTCCCGGCTTCATGCCCTGACCGGATCCTGGCCCGGGTCCTGGCCCTTCGCCTCGGTAGCCGCCGACTCTTGACGCCGAGCTGTCCGGAATCCGAAGGTTGATCAGCATTCAACGAACATTTTCCCTTCGACCTGTCGTGAAACCCGTGACATGTCGCGGACTTGTGTGACAGTCTGCCCAACGCATTACGCATCAGTACCTCTTGTTCAGCACCGGGCCGCACTTCCCCGCAGCCCGGCGCTGACCCCCCACAGCAACGAGGAGATCGCGTGCGCAAGACCTTCAGCATGCCCATATCCGGTGCCGGCAAGCGGCGTTCGGTGATCGCGGCCGGTACCGTGGTCGCCGCGGCGGCCCTGCTCGCCTCGGGAATGACCACCGGCACCGCGGGTGCCGCCCCGGCCAAGTCCGGAGGCCAGCCCACGGCGCTCACCGCCTCGGCCCGCGCCGAGCTGCTCCGTGAGGCCAACGCGACCAAGGCGGACACCGCCTCGTCGCTCGGCCTCGGCGCCAAGGAGAAGCTGGTCGTCAAGGACGTCATCAAGGACGCCGACGGCACCATCCACACCCGCTACGACCGCACCTACGACGGTCTGCCCGTCCTGGGCGGCGACCTGATCGTCCACCAGGCCAAGGGCGGTGACGTCAAGAGCGTCACCAAGGCCACCAAGGCCACCGTCAAGGTCGCCTCCACCGCGGCCGGGATCGCCCCGAGCACCGCGGCCAAGGCCGCCGTCAAGCTGGCCAAGGCCGACGACACCACCCAGGCGGCGGCCGACCAGGCTCCGCGCAAGGTGATCTGGGCCGCCACCGGCAAGCCCGTGCTCGCCTACGAGACCGTCGTCGGCGGGGTGCAGAAGGACGGCACCCCGAACCAGCTGCACGTCATCACCGACGCCGCCACCGGCAAGAAGCTCTACGAGTACCAGGGCATCGAGACCGGCAAGGGCGAGAGCGAGTACAGCGGCTCGGTCGAGCTCGGCACCAGCAAGGAAGGCAGCGGTTACACCCTGACCGACGCCGACCGCGGCGGCCACAAGACCACCAACCTGGAGAACGGCGAGGAGGGCGAGGGCAAGGCGTTCACCGACGACGACGACAACTGGGGCACCGGCAAGCCGGACGACCCCCAGACCGCCGCCGTCGACGCCCACTACGGCGCCGCCGCCACCTGGGACTACTACAAGAACGTGCACGGCCGCGACGGCATCGCGGGCGACGGCAAGGGCGCCTACTCCCGCGTGCACTACGGCGACAGCTACGTCAACGCCTTCTGGGACGACAGCTGCTTCTGCATGACCTACGGCGACGGCGAGGGCAACAAGGCTCCGCTGACCGCGCTCGACGTGGCGGGCCACGAAATGAGCCACGGCGTCACCTCCAAGACCGCGGGCCTGGAGTACAGCGGCGAGTCGGGCGGCCTCAACGAGGCCACCTCCGACATCTTCGGCACCTCGGTGGAGTTCAACGTCAAGAACAGCACCGACGTCGGTGACTACCTCATCGGCGAGGCGATCGACATCAACGGCGACGGCACGCCGCTGCGCTACATGGACAAGCCCAGCAAGGACGGGCAGTCCGCGGACGAGTGGTCCGACGGCGTGGGCGACACGGATGTGCACTACTCCTCCGGTGTCGCCAACCACTTCTTCTACCTGCTGTCCGAGGGCAGCGGCGCGAAGGAGATCAACGGTGTGAAGTACGACAGCCCCACCTCCGACGGCTCCAAGGTCGAGGGCATCGGGCGGGACAAGGCCGAGAAGGTCTGGTACAAGGCCCTGACCACGTACATGACCTCCAACACCGACTACCACGCCGCCCGTGAGGCCACGCTGAAGGCCGCCACGGACCTCTTCGGCGCCGACAGCGCCGAGTACAAGGGCGTGGACGCCGCCTGGGCCGGGGTCAACGTCAAGTAAGCCCATCCCAGTTGGACGCACGACACTTGCCGGTGCCCGGGGCTTCAGGCCCCGGGCACCGGTATGTTTTTATCCACGGCAAAGCGGCATCTTTGTCGCGTTGGGCGGAACCTTCGCCCAACTCCCCATCACAACTGGAGATACGCGTGGATTCACGTTCGACATCAGCGATATCCGGCATATCACGTCTCAGACGTTCACGTACCGCCCTCGCCGCCGGAGCGGCGACCCTGGCCGCCTCCCTGCTCGCCGCCGGCGCCACCGCCGGCTCCGCGAACGCGGCCGCCCCCTCGGCCCCTTCGGCCCCCTCCGCCTCCCGGGCCGACGCCTCCACCGTCTCGCTCTCCCCCTCCGCCCGCGCCGAGCTGCTGCGCGAGGCGGGGGCGACCGCGGTCTCCACCGCGAAGTCGCTGGGGCTCGGGGCCAAGGAGAAGCTGGTCGTCAAGGACGTCGTCAAGGACGCCGACGGCACCACCCACACCCGCTACGAGCGCACCTACGCGGGACTGCCCGTCCTCGGCGGCGATCTGATCGCCCATGAGTCCGCGAGCGGCGCCTCCCAGGGTGTCGACAAGGCGACCGACGCCGACATCAAGGTCACCGACACCAGCGCCGCCATCGCCCCCTCCGGCGCCCAGCGGTCCGCACTGAGCGCCGCGCAGGCCGCGGGCGACAAGGAGACCGGCGCACAGGCCGCACCGCGCAAGGTGATCTGGGCCGCCACCGGCAAGCCCACGCTCGCCTACGAGACGGTCGTCAGCGGGGTCCAGAAGGACGGTACGCCCAGCAAGCTGCACGTCATCACCGACGCCGACAGCGGCAAGAAGCTGTACGAGTTCCAGGCCGTCGAGAACGGCACCGGCACCGGCCAGCACAACGGCAAGGTCACCGTCGGCAGCGTCCGGAGCGGCAGCCAGTGGCTGCTGAAGGACGCCGCGCGCGGCGGCCATATGACGTACAACCTCAAGCACGCGTGGGAAGACACCAAGAAGGGGTCGGCGTTCTACGACGCCGACAACGTCTGGGGCAACGGCAAGCCAACCATCGCGCAGACCGCCGCTGTGGACGTCCACTACGGCGCCGCCATGACCTGGGACTACTACAAGAAGGTCCTCGGCCGTAACGGCATCAAGGGCAACGGCAAGGCCGCGTACTCCCGCGTCCACTACGGCGACGCGTACGAGAACGCCTTCTGGGACGACGACTGCTTCTGCATGACCTACGGCGACGGCGCGGGCAACAAGAAGCCCCTCACCTCACTCGACGTCGCGGGCCACGAGATGAGCCACGGGCTCACCTCGGCCACCGCCAACCTGGAGTACAGCGGTGAGTCCGGCGGGCTCAACGAGGCCACCTCCGACATCTTCGGCACCGCCGTGGAGTTCTACGCCAAGAACGCCAAGGACCCCGGTGACTACCTCATCGGCGAGAAGATCGACATCAACGGCGACGGCACCCCGCTGCGCTACATGGACAAGCCCAGCAAGGACGGTCTGTCCTACGACTACTGGAAGAGCGGTGTGGGCAACGACGACCCGCACTTCACCTCCGGTATCGCCAACCACTTCTTCTACCTGCTGGCCGAGGGCAGCGGCCGTAAGGTCATCGGCGGGGTGACCTACAACAGCCCGACCAAGGACGGCCGCACCGTCAAGGGCATCGGCCGGGCCAAGGCCGAGAAGATCTGGTACAAGGCCCTGTCCTCGTACATGACCTCGACCACCAACTACGCCAAGGCCCGCACCGCGACCCTCAAGGCCGCGAAGGCCCTGTACGGCGCGAGCAGCGCCGAGTACAAGGCGGTCGACAACGCCTGGGGCGGCGTCAACGTGAAGTAACCCCCGCCGGTCGGCCGGTCGGGCGGCTCCATGCCCGCCCGGCCGACCGGTGGCACCCCTCGAGTGGCCCCGACCGGTAGCACCCGGCCGGCGCCCCCTACCGCCTGCCGACCGCCAGCTGACAGGCCCGCTGGTTCTCCGCCGCGGAGCAGGGCAGATGACCGTGCTTCTCGACGAGGTTCCGCCCGGTGTCGCCCGCCAGATAGTCGAGGAATTTCGAGGTCAGGGAGTTCGGGGGCGGCGCGGTGTAGGTGTAGGCGTACTCCGGCTCCCAGAAGGAGTAGGTCCGCTCCCGCACCGCGTCGATGGAAGGCTTGCGTCCCTCCAGTGCCACCAGATGGAGAGCCCCCTCGCGGGCGCTCTCCTCGGCTGAGTGCAACTCGGCGTATCCGATCGCGCCGGGTGAGCTCGCCACCTTCTTCAACACCTCCCCCGTGCTGTCGAGTTCACAGCGGATGACGTGGTCCCTGGCGAATTTCGGAGTCCGGCAGTTGTCGGACGTCCGGGAGATCTCATTGCCGCCCAGTACCCGGTTCTCGAACACGCCGCGCGTTCCGGATTTCGCGTCCCGGCTCACCAGCCGCACCGGCAGATCAGGGCCGTCGGGCAGCTGATTCCAGTTGGTGATCCGACCGGAGTAGAGCCCGCGGAGATCCTCGAGGGAGAGATCCGATACCCGGATGTCCTTGTTCACCACCACGCTGAAGACGGACAGCGCCACCAAATGCTCCTTGAGCTGGGGGTTCCCGTCTCCGTCCGGGCCATCGGAGAAGGCCAGATACGCCGGGAATCCGCCCTTCGCCGCCTCCCCGGCATCGATCAGCGTCTTCGTACCGCGCCCACTGCCCTGCGCCTCCACGGTGACCTGGGCACCACGGCAGTCACCCTGATACGCCGCGCCCACCTCCTGTGTCACCGGCTTGAACGCGGTCGAGCCGACGATCGTCAGATTCCCCTCGGCACATCCGCGCGGCAGCGGATCGTCCCGCAACAGCTGTGTGCCGAACGGCTGAAGAATCAGCAAGGCCAGCAGACTGCCGATCAGCCCGAGCATCCGATTGCTGGGCCGCCGGAATTTCTCATTGTTGCGGATCCTGCCCTCTTTGATCCGCCCGCCCACATGCGGCGGCTTGTCGGTCCCCGCGCCCGTCAGCAGCACCAGCAGCTTGAAGTGATCCCCCTTGTTCAGCGGCACCCGGGGCAGGGAGATCTCATTGCCCTCACAGACCAGCCCGGGGTTCTCAGGGGTCCCGTGCTGCGGAAGGTGGCGCAGCAGATCCGGATGGCTGGGCTCGGTGACCGCCACGTCCCGCACGATCCGATTGGGAAAGGTCGCGGTGAGCCCGCGGTGGTTCGTCGCCGGTGCGGTGATGTAGTCGTCGGCGTCAAGGCTGCGGAATCCGTCGTTCTCGATGCGCAGCAGGACGAGTGAGGCCCCGGCCAGATCCGGGGTGTTCTCCAGCATCCGCAGCCGCTGATGAACCGGCCCGTCCAGGGTGCTGTCGTCTATCAACGTGTCCATCTGCACGCGATAGCCGATACGCTTCCGCCCCGGAATCAGCCGCTCGTACGAGAGCCCCCCGAGCGTGACGATCACGCCGAGAAGCGCCAGCAGATTCTCGGGCGCCGTCAACTGTTCCAGCCACTTCACGATGTCCCCCCGTGCATGCCATGGCTTCAGGGGGGCGAATGTACGCTCCAAGAACGCTTATGGGGCCGATGTGGCCCACCTCTCATACAATGTTCGTCCCGCGTTCAACGACCGCCGCCGTGGCCCTGGGCGGAGGTTCCAACCCGCATGAGGGCGGCGACCGCCTCCCGCGGGTCGTCCGCGTGAAACCGCAGCGTACGGGCGAAGCCCGGACCGCCGAGCGGTCGCACGAACTCCACCGGTTCCGTCAGCTCCACCGTCACCGTGGTCTGGCTGCCCACCGCGAGGTCGAGCACTCCGTCCGCGCTCACCCGCACCGGCCGCCCGTCGGGGTAGCGCCGGTCGACGCGGGCGGTGGCGATGGTGGCGGCCGGGACCCGCAGGTCGAACAGCGCGCCGTACCGTACGCGCAGCGAGCCGTCGGACCCCACGACGTGCGGCCGGACCACGCACGACGCGTGCAGGGCGAGGATCAGCACCACCCCGTACACATCGACGACGAGCAGGACCGCGTGCACGACCGGCCAGGGGATCACCAGCGCCAACCCGACCGTTTCGACGACGGAGACGAAGAGCAGCCCGTACATCATGGCCGTCTGGGGCCCGGTGTACGCGGCGGCCAGCGCCCCCTCGGGGACCTGGTGGCGGCGGCGCAGCACCCACAGCCCGAGGCTGTACAGGGCCCGGATCTCGTGCGCGATGAGCCTGCGCGCGACCACCGGGACCAGAGTGCGCAGCGCGCCTCGCACGGCGTCCCGTCGCCCGGCCCCGGCCCGTCGCCGGACGGCATACAGCCGCCACAGAACGACGGCCTCCAGCGCGAGCACGGTCACCACCAGCGCCTCGGCCCCTATGAGAACCGCTCCGGGTATGCGTACGCCTGCCACCACACACACCGCGACGGCCGCCTCGGCGGGCAGCACCGCCCCCACCGCCATCCGCGCGGCCCGCAGGCCCATGACGGCCTCGCCGCCCTCTCCGATACGCATGGCGCCAGTAGAAACCCTGCCGCTACGACAAGGTCAACCACGGCCGGAACGGCCGACCGGCGGCGCCGACTGCCTCATGAAAGGTCAGTCGGGCAAAGGCAGGCGGATGACCGGGTCGAAGGGGCGCTTTTGGAAACCGGTGCGCAGATTGCGGCAGTCCGGCGCCTTGCACATGAAGAACTCCTCGACCGTCTTTCGGCCGGTCCGGTTCTTCAGCCAGGCTTTCTCCTCGGCAGTGAGACGACGGTGCAGCTCGTCAGTTCCACACGTATAGCAGTACATCTTCTGCTCTCGCACGGCACCTCCTGAAATGGGCGGACAGCCAAAACTAGAGCCTATAAGGCGCGTTGGGCGACGGACAGCACCCAACCGGACAACTCGGACGAGGACCTGAGCTCAGGTGGTGGCACCGGCAGGACAGGGAATCTCCGGGCGCCTAGTCGTCGCCCCCGCGCCATGTGGCCCGGACCCGGCGCCATGCCTCGATGACGGCCGGGATCTTGGACAGGAGCTCTGCTGACAGGGTCAGTATCAGTCCGGCGAGGCCGAAGGCCGCGAGGACGAGCAGGGTGACGGTGTCCCAGTCCACCAGTTCTCAACCCTTCGATCGGGTGGTCGAACCGATGGCCCGGCAGGCAGCTCAGCCCGACCACCTCCTGCGGTGGTCAGCTGAGGTCCTGCCGACGTCCAAGATCTCAATACGAACAGACGGAGAGCACCGCTCTCCGGGACCGTCGGCAATTCCGGCCACCGCATAACGGCGGCGGCCGGCTTTTTTCGTGCACCCCGAGACGTCGGGCAAGGGGTGGCACTTTCCCCCGTGCCGGACGGTCCGAGGTCAGTGTAGCCGCCGAAGGCTCAGCGCATCAGGACTCCCGCCGCCTCGGTCATGGCATCGCAGGGCAGCGCGGTGAGGCCCAACTCGGGGGCGGAGGCCAGGAGGTGGTGGGTGGGGAGGATGCGCACCGTGTAGCCAAAGGGGCCGGTGCGGTCGAGGGCGAGGGGGCCTTCGTAGAGGCGGCGGCCTTCGGCGTCGGGGCCCGTGGTGGGTTTGAGGGGGACGTGGGTGGCGTCGGTGATGCGGTCGGTGTCGTCCACGCGGCCCGCCACCGCCTGGACCTCCACGTCCGCCGGGGCCAGTCCGGCGAGGCGCACCCGGACCCGTAGGGAGAGTGTCGAGCCGAGTTCGGCGGCGCCGCCGGGGGCGGGTGGGATGAGCTGGGCCTCGACGTGGTCGACGGCGACGCCCGGCCAGGCGTCGCGGATCCGGGACTTCCAGGTGGCCAGTTCGGCGGCCGCCACGGGGTCCAGCGCGCGGTGGGAGCGGGCGGCCGGGGCGTAGAGCCGCTCGACGTATTCGCGCACCATGCGGCCCGCGAGCACCTTGGGGCCGAGAGTGGTGAGGGTGCGGCGGACCATGTCGATCCAGCGACCGGGGAGGCCGTCCGGGCCGCGGTCGTAGAAGCGCGGGGCGATCCGCCGTTCCAGCAAGTCGTAGAGGGCGGCGGCCTCCAGGTCGTCGCGGCGGGTCTCGTCGATGGCGTCGCCGTCGGCGGTGGGGATGGCCCAGCCGAAGTCCGGGTCGTACCACTCGTCCCACCAGCCGTCGAGGACGGAGAGGTTGAGACAGCCGTTCAGGGCGGCCTTCATGCCGCTGGTGCCGCATGCCTCCAGCGGGCGCAGCGGGTTGTTGAGCCAGACGTCGCAGCCGGGGTAGAGCTGCTGGGCCATGCCCATGCCGTAGTCGGGCAGGAAGACTAGGCGGTGGCGCACCCGGGGGTCGTCGGCGAAACGGACGAGTTCCTGGACCAGGCGCTTGCCGCCGTCGTCGGCCGGATGGGCCTTGCCCGCGACGACGATCTGGACCGGCCGCTCGGGGTGGAGCAGCAGCTTCATCAGCCGGTCCGGGTCGCGCAGCATCAGGGTGAGCCGCTTGTAGGAGGGGACGCGGCGGGCGAAGCCGATGGTGAGGACGTCGGGGTCGAGCACCCCGTCGATCCAGCCGAGCTCGGCGGTGCTCGCGCCGCGCTGCCGCCAGGAGTCATACAGCCGCTGCCGGACCTCGGCGACCAGCCGCTTGCGCAGGGTGCGGCGCAGCTCCCACAGCTCGGCGTCGGGCAGGTGGCCGAACTGCCGGGCGCCGAGCCGGGTGACCTCGGGGGCCGTCCAGGTGGGTGCGTGCACCCCGTTGGTGATGGAGGTGATGGGCACCTCCTCGGGGTCGAAACCGGGCCAGAGCCCGGCGAACATCTCCCGGCTGACGCGGCCGTGCAGGGTGGACACCCCATTGGCGCGCTGGGCCAGGCGCAGCCCCATCACCGCCATGTTGAAGAGGTTGGGCTCACCGCCGGGGTAGGTCTCCATGCCGAGCGCGAGGACCCGCTCGGCCTCGATTCCCGGCAGCTCGGCGTCGTCGCCGAAATGGCGGGCGACCAGCTCGCGGTCGAAGCGGTCGATACCGGCGGGCACGGGGGTGTGGGTGGTGAAGACGGTCCCGGCCCGCACCGCCTCATGGGCGGTGCCGAAGTCGGCCCCGCCGGCCATCAGTTCGCGGATGCGCTCCAGGCCCTGGAATCCGGCATGACCCTCGTTGGTGTGGAACACCTCGGGGCCGGGGTGGCCGGTGAGCCTGCAGTACGCGCGCACGGCGCGGACGCCGCCGATGCCCAGCAGCATCTCCTGCAGCAGCCGGTGCTCGCTGCCGCCGCCGTAGAGCCGGTCGGTGACATCGCGCTCACCGTGGCCGTTCTCCTCCACGTCGGAGTCGAGCAGCAGCAGCGGCACCCTGCCCACCTGGGCGTGCCAGACGCGGGCGTGGAGCGGGCGGCCGCCGGGCAGGGTGAGCGGGATCCGGACGGGCCGGCCGTCCGCCTCGCTCAGCTGGGTGAGCGGCAGCTCGTTGGGGTCCAGGACCGGATAGTGCTCCTGCTGCCAGCCCTCGCGGGAGAGCGACTGCCGGAAGTAGCCGTGGCGGTAGAGCAGTCCGACGCCCATCAGGGGCACGCCGAGGTCGCTGGCGGCCTTGAGGTGGTCACCGGCGAGGATGCCCAGGCCGCCGGAGTACTGGGGCAGGGCCGCGGTGATCCCGAACTCCGGCGAGAAGTAGGCGATCGCGGCGGGCAGTCCGGAGGGTGTGGATGCGCCTGGGGGTACGGAAGGTACGGGCGCGCCTGAGGACACGGAAGGTACGGATGCCTCAGACGCCGCGGACGCGCCGGGCCCCGGCCCCGCGCCGTCCTCCGCGGCGACCCGCCCCTGGTACCAGCGCGGACCGGTCAGATAGTCGTGCAGATCGTCCGCGGCCGCCGTAAGACGCCGCAGGAAGGAGCGGTCCTCGGCGAGGTCCGCGAGCCGGGAGACGGGTACGGCGCCCAGCAGCCGCACCGGGTCTCCGCCCGACTCCCGCCATCCCTCGGGGTCCACGGACTCGAAGAGCTCGCGGGTCTCGGGATGCCAGGACCAGCGCAGATTGCGCGCCAGCCGGTGGAGCGGTCGAAGGGGCTCCGGAAGCACGGGGCGCACGCTGAATCGACGAATGGCCTTCACCCCTCGACGGTAGCGGCCGACGAGTCCCTGTTTCGGCTGTTTCGCCCCGCTCCCGAGAAGTGGGCCCGAAGGCGGCAACCTTTCCGGCCAAGGGGGCGACTAGGGGGCACACCTTCCCCGCATGCCTTGGAGGACCGCGTGCGCTCTCGGGACAGTTCGCACACTCCACCCCCCGCCCATCCGCCCAGATCCCCGATGCGAACGGCGCTGACCCGCGGCCGGATGCTCGCCGCCGCCTGCGTGGCGGGCGCGCTGACCGTCACCACCCTGACGGGCGTCTCGGGGGCCGCCGGGACCAAAGGGGCGCCAGAGGTCGGAACCAAGGCCGCGGCCCAGCTGGAGAGGCTGGACCGGGGGCTGGTGAGCGTGCACACCGGCAATGACAACCTGGTCAGCTGGCGCTGGCTGGCCACCGACCCGAACGATGTGACGTTCAACCTCTACCGGGGCGCCGTCAAGGTCAACTCCTCCCCCATCACCACGGCCAACTACCTCCACAAGGACGCCCCCAACAGCGCGGACTACACCGTGCGGGCCATCGTGGGCGGGGTCGAGCAGCCCGCCTCGCCGAGCGCGATGCAGTTCCGCCCGGGGTACTACGATGTGCCGATCTCACCGCCGGCGGGCGGCTCCGGCTACACCTACGAGGCCAACGACGCCTCGGTGGGCGACCTCGACGGCGACGGCGATCTGGACTTCGTCCTCAAGTGGCAGCCGACCAACGCCAAGGACAACTCGCAGTCGGGCGTCACCGGCAACACCGTCGTGGACGGCTACACCCTGCAGGGGCAGCGGCTGTGGCGGATCGACCTGGGCCGCAACATCCGCTCCGGCGCCCACTACACCCAGTTCCAGGTGTACGACTACGACGGCGACGGCCAGGCCGAGGTCGCGATGAAGACCGCGGACGGCACGGTCGACGGCACCGGCAAGACCATCGGCAGCGCCTCCGCCGACTACCGCAACTCCAGCGGCTATGTGCTCAGCGGGCCCGAATATCTGACGATGTTCAACGGGCGCACGGGCGCCGCGATGAGCACGGTGGACTACGTCCCGCCGCGCGGCACCGTCTCCTCGTGGGGCGATGACTACGGCAACCGCGTGGACCGCTTCCTGGCCGGGACGGCGTATCTCAACGGCTCCACCCCCTCGCTGATCGAGGCGCGCGGCTACTACACCCGCACGGTCATCTCCGCCTGGAGGTTCAGCGGAGGGCAGCTCACCCGTCAGTGGACATTCGACACCAACAGCTCCACCAACACCGGCAAGGGTTACGACGGCCAGGGCAACCACGCGCTGGCGACCGGGGACGTGGACGGCGACGGCAGGGACGAGATCGTCTACGGCTCGATGGCCGTGGACGACAACGGCTCGGGGCTGTGGACCAACAAGAACGGCCACGGCGACGCCGCCCACCTCGGCGACCTCGACCCCGCTCGGCCGGGCCTGGAGTACTTCAAGGTGGACGAGGACTCCTCGAAGCCGGGCTCGTACTTCGCCGACGCCCACACCGGCCAGGTGCTGTGGTCGACCGCGTCGGGCGGCGACAACGGGCGCGGCGCGGCCGACGACATCTGGGCGGGCAACGACGGCGCCGAGATGTGGTCCGCGCGGGACGACCAGATCCGCGACGAGGGCGGCGGGGCCAAGGGCCGCAAGCCCTCCTCGATCAACTTCCTGGCCTGGTGGGACGGCGATCCGGTGCGCGAGCTGCTGGACGGCACGCATATCGACAAGTACGGCACCTCCGGTGACACCCGGCTGCTCACCGGCTCCGGGGTGCACTCCAACAACGGCACCAAGGCCACCCCGTCGCTGTCCGGGGACATCCTCGGCGACTGGCGCGAGGAGGTGGTCTGGCCGACCAGCGACAACAAGGCGCTGCGGATCTACTCCACGCCGTACGAGACCGACCGGAAGATCACCACGCTGCTGCACGACCGGCAGTACCGCGAGGCGCTGGCCTGGCAGAACACGGCCTACAACCAGCCCCCGCACCCCAGCTTCTTCCTCGGCAACAAGATGGCGACCCCGCCGCGCCCGACCATCACCACCCCCTGAAACACCTCCATCACCCCCTCGCACAAGGAGATCCGACATGGCTGAACAACGCACCAGGCACCGCGCGATAGCCGGCGTCCTCGGCGCCGTCGCCCTCACCGCGGGCGCGATCACCACCGGTCTGACCCTGCCCACGGCGTCGGCCGCCACCTGGCCCACACCCAGCGGCACCCCGCAGGCGGTCTCCAAGACCATCAGCGTCAGCGGGACCACCGACGGCGGCATGAAGCGCTACTACGGCTCCGGCGACCTCGGCGGCGACGGCCAGGAGGAGGACCAGGGCCCGCTGTTCGAGCTGAAGGACGGCGCCACCCTGAAGAACGTCATCATCGGCGCCCCGGCCGCCGACGGCGTCCACTGCGAGGGCAGCTGCACCCTGCAGAACGTCTGGTGGGAGGACGTCGGCGAGGACGCCGCCACCTTCCGCGGCACCGGCAAGACGTTCAACGTGATCGGTGGCGGCGCCCGCAAGGCCGCGGACAAGATCTTCCAGTTCAACGGCGGCGGCACGCTCAACATCTCGAACTTCGCCGGCCAGGACTTCTCCACCTTCGTCCGGTCCTGCGGCAACTGCTCGTCGCAGTACAAGCGCACCATCAATGTGAGCAACACCGAGATCACCGCCCCGGGCAAGGTCATCGGCGGGATCAACACCAACTACGGCGACTCGCTGACCCTGCGCGGCATCACCATCGTCGGGGACAGCAGCAAGAAGATCGTCCCGTGCCAGAAGTACATCGGGAACAACACGGGCGACGAGCCGAGCAAGAACGGCAGCGGCCCCGACGGCACCTACTGCAAGTACAGCTCCTCCGACATCACCTACCGGTGATCGCCGGATAGGACGAACAGCACAGACAGCACACCAAGCACGGACAGCACGGACAGCACCGACCGCCGCGCGCCGTGCCTGACCCTCACAGGGACAGGCACGGCGCGTGCCCGTGCCGGACACTGGTCGGTATGGACGCACCTGCCGAGCTGGGAAGTTTTCTGCGCACCCGCCGCGCCGGGCTGCACCCCGAGGACGTCGGCCTGGTCGCGTACGGGACCCGGCGCCGGGTCCCGGGGCTGCGCCGCGAGGAGCTGGCGCAGCTGGCCGGGGTGAGCGTGGCGTACTACACCCGGCTGGAACAGGGCCAGTCCACCGGCGCCTCGGACGGGGTGCTGGACGCCATCGCCCGCGCGCTGCGGCTGAGCCCGGACGAGCGGGCGCACTTGAGCAACCTGGCCCGTCCGCCGCGCGCCGCGCGCCCTCCCGCGCCACCCGCCTGTTCCGCGCGCCCGGCGACCCGGCGGCTGATCACCGCGATGGACGGCGTGCCGGCCGTGGTCCTCGACCGCCGCTTCGACGTCCTGGCGTGGAATCCGCTGGGGCACGCGCTGATCGCCGGGCATCTGCCCGCCGACGCGCCCGAGCACCCCGCCACCCGGCCCAACACCCAACGGATGCTGTTCCTCGATCCGCATACCCGTGAGCTGTATCCGGACTGGCAGGGCGAGGCGCGGCGGGCGGTCTCCTCGCTGCGGGTGGCGGCGGGGGCGCACCCCGACGACCGGCGGCTCGCCGAGCTGATCGGCGAACTGACCATGAAGAGCGCGGAGTTCGCGGCGCTGTGGTCGCGCCATCCGGTGCGCCGGTGCGCGTTCGGCACCAAGTCCTTCCACCACCCCCTGGTGGGGTCGCTGGAGCTGGACTTCGAGATGACCCGGCTGCCGGACTCGGGGGGCCAGGGCCTGCTGATGTACGGGGCGGAGCCGGGTTCGCCGTCGGAGGCGGCGCTGCGGCTGCTGGCGCGGGAGGCCGTCACGTTTTACGCCCCCTGATGCGCCCTTGTCGGGATCTTTCCTCTCACGCGAGGCTAGGGTCCTTCTGACGGATCTCCGCGGCGTCGAGTTGGGGAGGGGATCGCTCCATGGCATGCGCATCTGCGGGCCGTCGGCGCAGGGTGGGGGCGCCGGCCGCCGTCGTCGCGGTGGTCCTGGTGGCCCTGTCGCCCACCCAGACCGTTCCCGCGCAGGGGGTCCAGGCCACGGGCGGGGTGGGGACCCAAGGCTATATCGTCGCCCTGAAGCGGGGCGCGGGAGTGCCCGCGGCGGCGTCCGGGGCGGGCCGGGCGCTGGTCGAGCGGTACGGGGCGCGGGTGCGCCGGGTCTACGGCTCCGCGCTCAACGGCTATGCGGTGCGGGCGAACGCGGCGCAGGCCGGGCGGCTGGCGGCCGATCGGCGCATCGCCTCGGTGACCCGGGACGAGCGGGTGTCCCTGCGGTGGAATCGGTTGCGGCTGCCGGCCCCGCCCCGCCGCCAGGCGCGGCCGCCGTGGGGCCTGGACCGGATCGACCAGCCGGACCGGCCGCTGGACGGGGCGTACACCGCGCCCGGCGGCGGCGGGCGCGGGACCACGATCTATGTCATCGACTCCGGGGTCCGCGCCTCCCATGAGGACTTCGGCGGCCGGGCCCGCTCCGGCTGGGACTTCGTGGACGACGATCCGGTGGCCGAGGACGGCAACGGCCATGGCACCCATGTGGCCGCCACGGCGGCGGGTACCCGCTACGGCGTGGCGAAGAAGGCCGCGATCGTGGCCGTACGGGTGCTGGACGACCGCGGCGAGGGCACCATCGCCCAGGTGCTGGCCGGTATGGACTGGGTGCTGCGACACGCCAGGCGGCCCGCGGTGGTCAATCTGAGCCTGGGCTCGGCGGCGGCCACCCCGCTCCCCGAATGGGACGCGGCGGTGCGGACGGGGATCGCCGCCGGTCTGGTCTTCACCGTGGCGGCGGGCAATCAGGACCGGCCCGCCGCCTCCTTCTCCCCGGGCCGGGTGGCGCGGGCGCTCACGGTCGGCTCGACCGACCGCGCCGACCGGCGCTCGGGCTTCTCCAACTGGGGCCCCGGAGTTGACCTGTTCGCGCCCGGAGACCGGATCGTCTCGGCGTCGAACGCGAGCGATACGGCGACCAGGACGCTGTCGGGCACCTCGATGGCCGCCCCGCATGTCGCGGGCGCCGCCGCGCTGTATCTGGCCGGCCACCGCTTCGCCACTCCGGCCCAGGTCGGCGCGGCGCTGATAGCCGGGGCGAGCAGGGGCCGGGTGCGCGGCGCGGGTGCGGGCTCGCCGAACCGTCTGCTGCGGGTGGCCAACTGACGTAGCGACAGAACGCATCGCGTGGACGGCCCCGCCCACGGGCGGGGCCGATTCATACACCCGGCGTTACGGACCGGTAGTTCACGGGAACCCGGATTGCCTCCCCGTTCCACAGGGGAAGGCTTTCCACGCGCGCCCCCCATGGCCGACCCCATCCGCCCACCAGAGTGAACGCGGACAGGAGCTGTCATGCCCGCAACCCATCGCCCGGCGGCAAAACCGATACAAAGGACAAAAGCCGCCCTAGCGTCTCCATCCGCAACGCCGTCAGGTGATCCTATGATCGGTCGCATTCCCATTCTGGATATCCGCCCGCTGATCGACTGCGGCCGCCGCCCAGCCAAGGCGGTGGTGGACGAGACCTTCGAGGTCAGCGCCACCGTGTTCCGGGAGGGCCATGACGCGGTCAACGCCAATGTGGTCCTCCGCGATCCGTCCGGGCGCTCGGGCCCCTGGACCCCGATGCGCGAACTCGCCCCCGGCACCGACCGCTGGGGCGCCGAGGTCACCCCCGGCGCGCCCGGCCGCTGGACGTACACGGTCGAGGCATGGAGCGATCCGATCGCCACCTGGCGGCACCACGCCCGGATCAAGATCCCGGCCGGGATCGACACCGATCTGGCCCTGGAGGAGGGGGCCCGGCTGCATGAGCGGGCCGCCACCGGAGTGCCCAAGAACGACGGCCGGGAAGCGGTCCTGGCGGCCGTCGACGGGCTGCGCGACGAGCGCCGCCCGGTCGCCGACCGGCTCGCCGCCGCGCTCGCGCCCGATGTGACCGAGGCCCTCGATCGCCACCCGCTGCGGGAGTTGGTCACCTCCTCGCGCCCGATGCCGCTGCAGGTGGACCGGGAGCGTGCGCTGTTCGGCTCCTGGTACGAGCTCTTCCCACGCTCGGAGGGGGCCCGGGTGACCGAGGGGCGGCGGCCGGTCAGCGGCACCCTGCGCACCGCCGCCGAGCGGCTGCCCGCCCTGGCCGCCGCGGGCTTCGACGTCGTCTATCTGCCGCCGATCCACCCCATCGGTACCGCCTTCCGCAAGGGCCCCAACAACACGCTCTCCGCCGGCCCCTTCGACGTGGGCTCCCCCTGGGCCATCGGCTCGGCCGACGGCGGCCATGACGCGATCCACCCGGACCTCGGCACCCTGGAGGACTTCGACCACTTCGTGGCGCGCGCCCGGGAGCTGCGCATGGAGGTCGCGCTGGACTTCGCGCTCCAGTGCTCCCCGGACCACCCGTGGGTCACCGAGCACCCCGAGTGGTTCCACCAGCGCGCCGACGGCACCGTCGCGTACGCCGAGAACCCGCCCAAGAAGTACCAGGACATCTATCCGATCGCCTTCGACCGGGACTTCCACGGCCTGGTCCGGGAGACCGAGCGGGTGCTGCGCTTCTGGATGGAGCACGGGGTACGGATCTTCCGGGTGGACAATCCGCACACCAAACCGGTGGTCTTCTGGGAGAAGGTGCTCGGCGACATCCACCGCACCCATCCCGATGTCCTCTTCCTCGCCGAGGCGTTCACCCGCCCGGCGATGATGAACACCCTCGGCGCGGTCGGCTTCCACCAGTCGTACACCTACTTCACCTGGCGGAACACCAAACAGGAGCTGACCGACTACCTCACCGAGCTGGCCGGGGACGCGGCCGCCTGGATGCGGCCCAACTTCTTCGTCAACACCCCCGACATCCTCCACGCCCACCTCCAGGAGGGCGGCCGCCCCGCCTTCGAGGCGCGGGCCGTGCTCGCCGCCACCCTCTCCCCCACCTGGGGCGTCTACGCGGGCTACGAACTGTGCGAGAACACCCCGGTGCGCGCGGGGAGCGAGGAGTACCTGGACTCGGAGAAGTACCAGCTGCGGCCGCGCGACTGGGCGGCGGCCGAGCGCGAGGGCAGAACGATCACCCCGCTGCTCGCCCGGCTGAACCGGCTGCGCCGCCGCCATCCCGCCCTGCGGCGGCTGCGCAACCTCAGATTCCACCACGCCGACAACGATTCCGTCATCGTCTACTCCAAGCGCGCGGGCGACTCGTGCGTGCTCACGGTCGTCAACCTGGACCCTCACCACACCCAGGAGGCGACGGTCTCGTTGAACATGCCGGAACTCGGCCTCGAGTGGCATGAGTCCGTCCCGGTGCGCGACGAGCTCACCGGCGAGACCTATCACTGGGGCAGGGACAACTACGTGCGCCTGGAGCCGGGGCGTGAGGTGGCTCCGGCACATGTGCTGTCCCTGCGACCGTCCTCACCGATCGGAGGGTCACCCACAACATGATCGTCAACGAGCCCGTACCGGACACATTCGAGGACACGCCCGCGAAGGACCGTGATCCCGACTGGTTCAAGCGCGCCGTCTTCTACGAGGTCCTGGTCCGCTCCTTCCAGGACAGCAACGGGGACGGCGTCGGCGACCTCAAGGGCCTGACGGCCAAGCTGGACTATCTGCAGTGGCTGGGCGTGGACTGCCTGTGGCTGCCGCCGTTCTTCGCCTCGCCGCTGCGCGACGGCGGCTATGACGTCTCGGACTACACCGCCGTGCTGCCGGAGTTCGGGGACCTCGCGGACTTCGTGGAGTTCGTCGACGCCGCGCATCAGCGCGGGATGCGCGTGATCATCGACTTTGTCATGAACCACACGAGCGACCAGCATCCGTGGTTCCAGGAGTCCCGCAGCGACCCGGACGGACCGTACGGCGAGTACTACGTATGGGCCGACGACGACAAGCAGTACCAGGACGCGCGGATCATCTTCGTCGACACCGAGGCGTCCAACTGGACCTTTGATCCGGTACGCAAGCAGTACTACTGGCACCGCTTCTTCTCGCACCAGCCGGACCTCAACTTCGAGAACCCGGCCGTCCAGGAGGAGGTACTGGCCGCCCTGCGCTTCTGGCTGGACCTGGGCATCGACGGATTCCGGCTCGACGCCGTCCCGTATCTGTATGCCGAGGAGGGCACGAACTGCGAGAACCTCCCGCGCACTCATGAGCTGCTCAAGCGCGTCCGGGCCGAGATCGACGCCCACTACCCCGACACCGTGCTGCTGGCCGAGGCCAATCAGTGGCCGGAGGACGTCGTCGACTACTTCGGCGACTTCACGGCGGGCGGCGACGAATGCCATATGGCCTTCCACTTCCCGGTGATGCCGCGCATCTTCATGGCGGTGCGGCGCGAGTCCCGCTATCCGGTCTCGGAGATCCTCGCCAAGACCCCGGCCATCCCCTCCGGCTGCCAGTGGGGCATCTTCCTGCGCAACCACGACGAGCTGACGCTGGAGATGGTCACCGACGAAGAGCGCGACTACATGTACGCGGAGTACGCCAAGGACCCCAGAATGCGGGCCAACATCGGCATCCGCAGACGACTGGCCCCCCTGCTGGACAACGACCGCAACCAGATCGAGCTGTTCACCGCGCTGCTGCTGTCCCTGCCCGGCTCGCCGATCCTCTACTACGGCGACGAGATCGGCATGGGCGACAACATCTGGCTCGGCGACCGCGACGCCGTGCGCACCCCCATGCAGTGGACCCCCGACCGCAACGCGGGCTTCTCCTCCTGCGATCCGGGGCGGCTGTTCCTGCCGACCATCATGGACCCGGTCTACGGCTATCAGGTCACCAATGTCGAGGCGGCCATGAGCAGCCCGTCCTCGCTGCTGCACTGGACCCGCCGGATGATCGAGATCCGGAAGCAGAACCCCGCCTTCGGGCTCGGCTCCTTCACCGAGCTGCCGTCCTCCAATCCGGCCGTCCTCGCCTTCCTGCGCGAGGCCCCCTCCACCCGGGACGGCGAGGACGACCTGGTGCTGTGCGTGAACAACTTCTCGCGCTTCGCCCAGCCCACCGAGCTGGATCTGCAGTCCTTCGCCGGCCGCCATCCGGTCGAGCTGATCGGCGGGGTCCGCTTCCCGGCCATCGGAGAGCTGCCGTATCTGCTGACCATGGCCGGCCACGGCTTCTACTGGTTCCGGCTGCGGCGCAACGAAGCGATGGGGCACTGGACCGACTGAGCCGAGGCGGAGACCGGGCCACCCGGTTTCGGCCAGGCGCGGCCCTCGCTCCGGCCCTCGCTCGTCCGTACGCGTCCATCTCGGGCGCGTACGGGCGTTTTCGACCCCCCGTCATGGGCACTCTGTACTCACATGCGCCACCGGCGGACCCGATCGCGTACACCGAGCCTCGCCGTACGGACGATCCTCGCCCGACACGTCCCGCACCGTCGCACAGTCAATGCCGCAATCCGGGACACTTTGCCCTGATCTGTCGTGTGCCCGGGGAAAGGACGCGACGCCATGCCGGAAGCTCCGCTCTCCCGGGGGGCACAACACCCGCCGCCCGCCGTACCGCGGGACCAGCCCCCGACGTCCGTCACCCGCACCGCCACGGCCGCGGGCCCGTCCGGGCTGCTCGCCTCGCTCGCGCCGCTGCTCGCCGAGTGGCTGCCCCGCCAGCGCTGGTTCGCGGGCAAGGGCCGTCCCGTCACCGGCTTCGCGCTGGTCTCCGCGGCCGAGCTGCTGCCGTCGCGGACGGGCGGCGGTATGCCCGGGCTGCTCCATCTGCTCATCCGCGCCCAGCAGCCGGAGCCGCCCGGCCACCGGCACGGCTTCGGCTGCGGCCACCGGCGTGGGGCGGCGGCCAGCGACTGCTACCAGCTCCTGCTCGGGGCGCGCCCCACCCTTCCGCCGCCGCTCGCCCCCGCGCTGATCGGCCGGCCCAGCGGCGGGCCGCTGGACGGGCAGACGGTGTACGAGGCGCTGTTCGACCCCCGGCTCACCACGCTGCTGCTGGAGCGGCTGCGGATGCCCGGGCGGCTCGGCCCGCTGCGCTTCGTACGGGAGCCGTCCAGCGCGATCCCCTCCGCGCTGCCGCCCCGGGTGATGACCGCCGAGCAGTCCAACTCCTCGGTGATCTATGGCGATACGTTTATTCTCAAACTCTTCCGCCGGGTCAGCCCCGGCACCAACCCCGACCTCGAACTCCCCCTCGCGCTCGCCCACACCGGCTGCACCCGGGTGCCCGCCCCCGCCGCCTGGTTCGAGGCCGAGCCGCCGTCCGAGGGCGCCGGGCCACCGCCGGAGCCCGTCACCCTCGGGGTGCTGCAGCCCTTCCTGACCGGCTCCCGGGACGGCTGGCAGCTCGCGCTCGACGCCCTGGCCGCCGGGGACGACTTCGCCGACGCCGCCCGCGCGCTGGGGCACGCGACCGCCGAGGTCCATCTGGCGATGGCCCGCGCCCTGCCCACCTCCGTGCTGCGCCGCCCGCAGATCGAGCATCTCGCCGCCGCCATGAGCGAACGGCTCGACTCGGCCGCCGCCGCGGTGCCCGCCCTCCAGCCGTACCGCGCCGAGCTGCACGGCGCGTACGAGGACCTGGCCGCGCTGGGGCGCGCGGGCCGCACCTGGGCGGCCCAGCGCATCCACGGCGATCTGCATCTGGGGCAGGCGCTGCTGACCGGGGACGGCGGCGGAGGAGGCGGAGGAGGTGGGCGGTGGTCGCTGATCGACTTCGAGGGCGAGCCGTCCCGTCCGCTGGCCGAGCGGCGCCGCCCGCAGCCGCCGGTGCGCGATATCGCGGGCATGCTGCGGTCCTTCGACTACGCGGCGGCCGTGGGACGCCATGAGCGCCCGCAGGAGTGGGCCGGCCGCACCCGCGCCGCGTACTGCGCGGGCTATGCGGAGGCGTCCGGCACCGATCCGCGCGCCGAGCCGGAGCTGCTGCGCGCCCATGAGACCGACAAGGCCGTCTACGAGGTGCTCTACGAGGCGCGGCACCGCCCGGACTGGCTGTCCGTCCCGATGACCGCGATCCGCCGCCTCGCCACCGCCCGCGCCTGACCCATGGGGCCAGGGACGGCCCCGGGCCCCGGCTCCCACGGACCGCCGCCCCACGGTCCCCGTCCGCATCCCCGCTTCCGACCGTCCGACGCCCGACACCTCCGGGAGGACCACCCCGTGACCGCACGACCGCCGTCCGGCCAGCACCCGTCCGACGAGGGACCGGGCCACCCACCCGCCGCCACCGGCGCCACGACCGGTCCGGCGGTCCCGGGAGTCCCCCCGACGTTCCTCCCCGGCCGCACCGGCCCCCGTCCGCGGCCCGAGCGCCCGGGCTCCGAGACCCCGGCGCGCCACAAGCCGGAGCCGGACCGGAGCCTGAGCCGCCCGGCGCCAACCGCCTCCCCCGGCCCGGTCGCCTCGGAGGCGCACCCCGCTCCGGCACAGAAGACCGCCCCTGCAGCCGGACCCCGAGAGGCGACCTCGGCAGCCGGGCAGCCACGCTCCGACCGGCGCCCGGCCCCCGAGGACGCCCCGGGGCGGGCCTCGTCCCCCCGTGAGGACCCCGCGTCCGCCGAGTCGGCGGGCATCAAGCCCGCGCCCCACGGGGAATCCCCCGACTCGGCCGCCACGACGGCGAACCGGCAGGAGGCCCTGCCCGCCGACCGCGGCCACCCCGGCCGCGAGACGCGGGTGTCCTACGGTGCCGCGCCCGTGCCCCGCGCGCCGCGCGCGGACCAGGCGCGGCACACGGAGTCCGACGGCGCGGCCGAGCCGTCGCGCGTCGCCGGGCGGCCCGTGGCCGGGGGTGGCGGGCAGGCTGACGAGGTGTACGACGAGCACGGGGTGCGGCCCGCGCCCGCGCTCGGGGCCCAGGAACGGCGGCGGCTGCTGACCGGGGCACATCACGCACCGCACGACCTGCTGGGCGCCCACCCCGTGCGCGGCGGTGTGCTCTTCCGCTGCCTGCGCCCGTACGCCCGCTCGGTGACCGTCGCGGCCGCCGGGCTGCGCGCCCGGCTGCGGGCCGAGGGGGACGGGCTGTTCTCCGGGGTGCTGCCGCTGCGGGAGATCCCGGACTACCGGCTGCTGGTGACGTACGAGGACGCCGAACTGGAGCTGCACGACCCGTACCGCTTCCTGCCCACCCTCGGCGAACTCGATCTGCACCTCATCGGCGAGGGCCGGCACGAGGAGCTGTGGCGGGCGCTCGGCGCGCATCCGCTGACCCACCAGGGCGTGTCCGGCACCCGCTTCACCGTATGGGCGCCCAATGCCCTCGGGGTGCGGCTGACCGGCGACTTCACCTACTGGGACGGCACCGCGCTGCCGATGCGCTCGCTCGGCGGCAGCGGCGTATGGGAGCTGTTCCTGCCCGGTGTCGGCGAGGGCGCGCTCTACAAGTTCGAGATCACCCGGCCCGACGGCGGCCACTCCCTGCGCGCCGACCCGATGGCGCGGCGCACCGAATGCCCGCCCGCCACCGCCTCCGTCGTCCACGCCTCGCACCACCGCTGGGGGGATGAGGCGTGGCTGGCGCGCCGGGAGGGCGGGCGCGTCCATGAGCTGCCGTTCTCCGTCTACGAGGTGCATCTGCCGTCCTGGCGGCCGGGGCTGACCTACCGGCAGCTCGCGCAGCAGCTCCCGGCATACGTCAAGGACCTCGGCTTCACCCATGTCGAGCTGATGCCGGTGGCCGAGCACCCCTTCGGCGGCTCCTGGGGCTATCAGGTCACCGGTTTCTATGCCCCCACGGCCCGGCTCGGCACCCCCGACGACTTCAAGTACCTGGTGGACGCGTTGCACCAGGCGGGCATCGGGGTGCTCGTGGACTGGGTGCCGGCGCATTTCCCCAAGGACGCCTGGGCGCTGGCCGAGTTCGACGGCCGTCCGCTGTACGAGCCCGCGGATCCGCTGCGGGCCGCGCATCCCGACTGGGGCACGCTGGAGTTCGACTACGGGCGCACGGAGGTGCGCAACTTCCTGGTGGCCAACGCCGTCTACTGGTGCGAGGAGTTCCATATCGACGGTCTGCGGGTGGACGCCGTCGCCTCCATGCTCTACCTCGATTATTCCCGCGAGCCCGGCCAGTGGACGCCCAACGCGCACGGCGGCCGGGAGAACCTGGACGCGGTCGCCTTCCTGCAGGAGATGAACGCGACCGTCTACCGCCGCTGCCCGGGTGTGATCACCATCGCCGAGGAGTCGACCGCCTGGGACGGGGTCACCCGCGCCACCCACCATGTGGGCCCCAGCGGCTTCGGCGGCCTCGGCTTCGGGCTGAAGTGGAACATGGGGTGGATGCACGACTCGCTGGCCTATCTCGCGCATGAGCCGGTGCACCGCGCCTACCACCACCATGAGATGACCTTTTCGATGGTGTACGCGTACAGCGAGAACTATGTGCTGCCGATCTCGCACGACGAGGTGGTGCACGGCAAACGGGCCCTGGTGTCGAAGATGCCCGGCGACTGGTGGCAGCAGCGCGCCAACCACCGCGCGTACCTCGGCTTCATGTGGGCCCATCCGGGCAAGCAACTGCTGTTCATGGGACAGGAGTTCGCCCAGGGCGCCGAGTGGTCGGAGGCGCACGGGCCCGACTGGTGGCTGCTGGACCCGTCGTACTCCGCCGAGCCCGACCACCGGGGCGTCCGCGATCTGGTCCGCGACCTCAACCAGGTGTACGCGGCCACGCCCGCGCTGTGGCAGCGGGACACCGACCCCGAGGGCTTCTCCTGGATCGAGGGCGATGCCCGCGAGGACAATGTCTTCGCCTTCCTCCGCTTCGACGCCGACGGCTCCCCGCTACTGGCCATCAGCAACTTCTCCCCGGTGGTCCGCCATGAGTACCGCATCGGGTCGCCGGAGGCGGTGCCGGTGTGGCGCGAGGTGCTGAACACCGACGACGGGCGGTACGGCGGCAGCGGCGTGGCCAACGCCGAGCCGCTGAAGGCCGAACCCACGGGGTGGCACGGGCGGCCCGCGAGCATCCTGCCGGTGCTGCCGCCGCTGGCCACGATCTGGCTGCGGCCCGCCTGAGCCGCACGCCGCCTGAGCCGCCCCGCCCGATCCCCACGTCCCGTCAGCCGTCGGTCCCGCCCAGCCGGGTGAGCCCGTCCCGGAGCCGCTGGGCGTCGGGGTGGCCGAGGGCGTCGAAACGGGTCAGGGCCCGCTGCCAGCTGTGGCGGGCCCCGGCCCGGTCCCCGGCGGCGAGCTGTGCGCTGCCGAGCCGGTGCAGGGACTCGGCCTCCCGCACCCGCTCACCCCGGCCGCGCCGCAGCTCCACGGCGTGCCGGTAGCAGCTGATGGCCTGCTGGTGGTCGCCGACGTGCTGATACGCGTAGCCGAGGCTGTCCCAGGCCGCGGACTCCCCACGCCTGTCCCCCGCGTCCCGCATCATGGTCAGCGCCTTCTCGCAGTGGACGAGGGTCTGCTGGAAGTCGCCCAGCATGGCGTAGGCCCAGCCGACGTTGTTCATGGCGTACGCCTCGCCGCTGCGGTGGCCCGCCGCCCGGTACAGCTTCAGGGCGCGCAGCGCGTGGTGCAGCCCCTCGTCATGGCGGCCCTCCCGCTCGCCGGCGAAGTTGAGCGCGCCATGGGCCAGGGCCTGGCCGACGGCGTTGCCGGTCTCGCGGTGCAGGTTCAGGGCGCGCACCAGATGGCCGCGGGCCCGGTCGTAGCGTCCCATCCGCAGATCGGCGAGACCCAGGCCGTAGCAGGCGTGGGCCTGGCCGGTGAGGTCGCGGATGCGGTGGGCCGAGCCCAGGGCGGTCCGGTGGACGGTGCGCTGATCGTGCCAGTGGCCGCGCTGGTCCAGGAACTCCATCAGTGACCAGGCCAGTTGCCAGGCGTGGGTCTCGAATCCGGTCTCGGCGGCCTGCTGCAGCGCCGCGATCAGCGCCGGATAGGTGAGGCCGAACCAGAGCAGTGCCTGTGCGTGCCCCGTGAACTCCCCGACGCTGACCCCGGGCCGGACCGGCTCGACCCTGATCGGCTCCCGGTGCGGGGTGAACGCCGCTCCGGCGGCCACTGCGGTGTGCAGATAGTGGTCGAGCAGCCGGTGCTGCGCGGTGTGGCGCTCGTCCTGCCCGTCGTACGCCCGGGTGAGCTCCACGGCGTAGGCGCGCAGCAGATCGTGGAAGCCGTACTGGCCGGGGGCGCGCTCGGTGATCAGATGCGCCCGGGTGAGCTGGATCAGCAGCCGGCGGGCCTGCGGGACCGGGACCCCCACCAGGCTGGCGGCGGCCGGGGCCGCGATGTCGGGGCCCGGGTGGACGCCCAGCAGCCGGAACAGCCGGGCGGCGTCGGGGCCCAGGGTGTGGTACGACCAGGAGAAGACGGCCCGGACATCGGTGGTGGCGTCCCCGCCCTCGAACGCGTCGAGGCTGCCGCGGGCGTCGCGCAGCTCCCCGGCGAGCGCCTCCAGGCCGAAGCGGGGGTGGGCGGCGGCGCGGGCGGCCACGATGGCGAGCGCGAGCGGCAGCCCGGCGCACACCGTGATCACCTCCGCCACGGCATCGGGTTCGGCGGCCACCCGCTCGGCGCCCACCCGGCTGATCAGCAGCTCGCGCGCCTCGGCGCGGTCGAGCAGATCCAGCGGCAGCGGCTGGGCCTGCTCGGCGACGACCAGGCTGGTGAGCTCGTTACGGCTGGTCAGCACCACCAGACAGCCGGGGGAACCGGGCAGCAGGGGCCGCACCTGCTCGGCGTCACGGGCATTGTCGAGCAGGATCAGCATCCGGCGGTCGGCCACCAGGCTCCGGTACAGGGCGGTCTGCGCCTCGACGGTCGCGGGGATCCGGTGGGCGGGCACCTGGAAGGCGTCCAGGAGGCCCCGTACGGCCTCGGCGACGGTCATGGCCGAGTCGGTGGGGCCGAAACCGCGCAGGTTCAGATAGAGCTGACCGTCGGGGAACCGGTCGCGGACGCGGTGGGCCCAGTGCACCGCGAGGGTCGTCTTGCCGAGGCCGCCGCTGCCCGCGATCACGGTGATCATCGCCGCCGTTGGCGCCCGTCCGCCGCCCTCGCCCGAGCCCGCGCGCAGCAGGGCGTCCAGTCCGGCCAGTTCGCGCTCACGGCCGGTGAAGTGGGCGACGTCCGAGGGGAGTTGCTGCGGTACGGCTGCGACGACGGAGATCCGCTCCGGGGCGGTGGCGGGTGCGGCGGTGGGCGGACCGGCGGCGGAGGCGGGTGTGACGGCGGGCTCGTCGCCGGGCCGGGTGACGGGCCCGGCAACGGGCTCGGACGCCTCGTCGGCGGCCGGGACGCCTTCCACGGCGGGGGGCGGGGCGGGCGCCGCGTCGGACGGCGCCGCCGCGGGAGCGCTCCCGGACGGCCCGGACGGATCCCCCGACCGGCCGTCACGGCCATCCCGGCTGTCCTCGAGCGCCTGCCGGTGCAGCCGCTGCAACTCGTCGCCGGGCTCGATACCCAGCTCCTCCACATACCTCCGGCGGGTGGAGCGGAACAGCGCGAGGGCGTCGGCCCGCCTGCCGCCGCGCCGTAGCGCCTCCATCAGCAGCGCCACCGAGCGCTCCCGCAACGGGTGTTCGGCCACCAGGGCGGACAGTTCCGTGGCGGCCTCGTGGTGCCGTCCGGAGCGCAGATCGATCGCGGCGAGCTCCTCGACCGCCGTACGCCGCTCCTCCTCCAGCCCGGCGCCCAGGGTGTCGGGAAGCCAGCCGCCCGCGACATCCGCCAGCGCGGGCCCGCGCCATAGGTGCAGCGCGGCGCGCAGCAGTTCCCCGGCCCGGTCCTCGGCGCCGTCGGCGAACCCGGCGGCCGACCCGGCGGCCCCGCTGTCCTTGGGGGCCTCCCGCGCGGCCCGCACCAGATCGCGGAACCGGTGCAGATCGACCTGCTCACGCGCGACGGTCAGGGAGTAGCCCTTCGCCGATGTCGTCAACTCGGCCCCGGGCAAGCCGGAAAGGATCCGCCGCAGCTTGGAAATCTGCACCTGTACGGCGTTTCGCGCGGACCCCGGCGGGTCCTCGCCCCATACTGCCAACACCAGCCTGTCGACGGACACCACGCGGCCGGAGGCCATCAGCAGCATCGCCAGAACAGACCGCTGCTGCGCGGCGGTCGGCCCCAGGAGACGCTCGCCCTGCCATATTCCGACCGGTCCCAACAGGCGAAACTCGGTCCCATCCACACACTGCCCCCGTTGGTACCAGAGATTTCACTGTGACCATGTGGAAGCCTACCCACGGGTTCGGGTCAGCGAGGCATCAGCGGGATATCAGCGGCTCGTAGCACCCTACGGTCATCGAGGGCCCCATGGGCACCAGAAGCTCACCCGGTCACCGCGGCGGCGGCGACCGGACCGGAAGTGTCCGGTCCGGGGCCCTCATCCACCAATGAACGGGGGACAGCATGGCAGTGAGGTGCCGAGGAGGCGGCTCATGACCACGGCTGAAGGAACACGAAGCACACCTCGGATCGGCGAGCTCGTCTACGACCTCGAACGCGAGGCCATGGGCCGCGTCGCCTACGTCGACACCGGCGGCAACATCGCCTGGGTCAAACCTCTGCACGAGGGCCCCGAATGGACGGCTCTCCCGGAACAGCTGCGCCGCGCGCCGGACGGCGAGCGATAGGGCGCCTTCGGCGCCGACAAGACCGCCGAAGAGCAGTGGCGGCGTAGCCAATGGCGGCGTCTCGCGTCTTCCAACGGGGGGAAGACGCGGGGCGCCATTCGCCGTGTGCGGGCAACGTACGCGCCCGTGAAACGCCCGCGGCCCTGCCCCGATTCAGGAGGGCAGGGCCGCGGCGCGCGCAAGGTGTCAGGCGGGCACGTGCTCCTTCGCCGTGTCACCGTCACGCCGCTCGGGGAGGGACTTGCCCTCGGCCCCGTCGGAGTCGTCGGCGGCCGGGCCGTGGCCGCCGCCGTGGCGCGCGAAGCCCTCGGCGTCGAACGGCAGCCGTCCGCCCAGGACCTCGTTCATCCGCTCCTTGTCGATCTCCTTGGTCCAGGTGCCGACCAGGACGGTCGCCACCGCGTTGCCCGCGAAGTTGGTGAGGGCGCGGGCCTCGCTCATGAAGCGGTCGATGCCGACGATGAGGCCGACGCCGTCGACCAGTTCGGGCCGGTGCGACTGCAGACCGCCCGCCAGCGTCGCCATGCCCGCGCCGGTCACACCGGCGGCGCCCTTCGACGCGACGATCATGAAGACGAGGAGGGATATCTGCTGGCCTATGGAGAGCGGGTCGCCCATGGCCTCGGCGATGAACAGCGAGGCCATCGTGAGGTAGATGGCGGTGCCGTCCAGGTTGAAGGAGTACCCGGTGGGGACGGTGATACCGGCCACCGGCTTGCTGACGCCCGCGTGCTCCATCTTCGCGATGAGCAGTGGCAGCGCCGACTCGGAGGACGACGTCGACAGGATCAGCAGGAACTCCCGCGCCAGGTACTTCAGCAGCAGGAAGATGTTCACGCCCGCGACCAGACGCAGGATCGTCCCGAGGACGAGGAAGACGAACAGCGCGCAGGTCACATAGAAGCCGATCATGATGACCGCGAGCGCCTTGAGCGCGTCCAGACCCGTCTCGCCGACCACGGCGGCGATCGCGCCGAAGGCGCCGATCGGAGCGGCCCACATGACCATCGACAGCAGCTTGAAGACGAGCTGCTGTATGTGGCCTATGCCGCGCAGCACCGGCTCGCCCGCCTTGCCCATTGCCTGGAGTGCGAAGCCCGCGAGCAGCGCCACGAACAGCGTCTGCAGCACCTCGCCGGTGGTGAAGGCGGAGACCAGCGTCTTCGGGATGATCCCGAGCAGGAAGTCCGCCGTCGACTCGGAGGCGCCCTCGGCCTGGCTCTGCCCGGCCTGGGCCGCGTCATGGCTCATGTGCAGGCCGCTGCCCGGCTCGAGGAAGTTGCCGACGACCAGGCCGATGGCGAGGGCCACGGTCGACATCACCATGAAGTAGCCGAGCGCGAGACCGCCGACCGCGCCGACCTTCGCGGCCTTGCGCACCGATCCGACCCCGAGCACGATCGTGCAGAAGATGATCGGCGAGATCAGCATCTTGATCAGGTTGACGAAGCCCTCGCCGATCGGCTTGAGCTCCACCGCCGTATCGGGGGCCGCGAAGCCCACGAGGATGCCGAGCGCCACCGCGCCGATGACGGCGAGGTAGAGGTAGTGAATCCTTTCTTTCTTCGGCTTCGTCCCGTCCGGTTCCGTACGTCCCGATGCGGGCGGCATGGTGTCCGCAGCCACGGTGCTGCCTCCTTCTGATCTGCCGTCCAACTGTCCCGGCGCTGTACTGTGTGCGGCTCGCACACCGCCTTGAACGGTCCCGGCGACTATGCCCCACGCTGTGATGGGGGTCACCCTTCCGTTCATTTCGTTCATACAAAGATGCGTGTGCAGACTGATGGCCATGCGCATCCCCCACCCGCGGAGCCTGGCGGGCCAGCTGTTCGCGATGCAGGTCGTGCTGGTCGCCGCCCTGG
Organism: Streptomyces sp. NPDC007875; assembly: GCF_042868035.1. NCBI lineage: Bacteria > Bacillati > Actinomycetota > Actinomycetes > Kitasatosporales > Streptomycetaceae > Streptomyces > Streptomyces sp. NPDC007875. The sequence goes on from NZ_JBIADZ010000001.1 coordinate 330,652, forward strand.
TGGCCGGATGCGCCGTCTTCGCCTACGTCACCGACCGCGAGCAGGCGGTGGTGGCCGCGCGGCAGCGGGCGACGGCCGCCGCGGTGGCCGTCGCCGACTCCCCGTCGGTCGCCGAGGCCGCACGGTCCAAGGACCCCACCGCCCGGCTCCAGCCGTATGCGGAGAAGGTCCGCCGGGACACCGGCGTCACCTTCGTCACGATCATGGATACCCACGGTGTGCGCTGGGCGCACCCCGATCCGCGCCAGATCGGCGCCACCTACCTCGGCCATATCAAGCCCGCGCTGCGCGGCCGGATCTTCGACGAGACGTATACGGGCACGCTCGGCTCCTCCGTGCGCGTGGTCGCCCCGGTCCGCGACGACCGCGCCGGCGGCCGGATCACCGCGCTGGTCAGCGCGGGCATCACCGTGGACACCATCAGCGCCCAGGTACGCCGCCAGCTGCTCGCGCTGCTCGGTGTGGCGGCCGCCGCGCTCGCGATCGGCGGCCTGTGCGCGTATGTCATCAACGCCCGGCTGCGCCGCCATACGCACGGCATGAACGCGGACGAGCTGAGTCGCATGCACGACTACCACCAGGCCGCGCTGCACGCCGTGCGCGAGGGGCTGCTGATGCTCGACGGCCAGCGGCGGATCGCGCTGATCAACGACGGTGGGCGGGAGCTGCTCGGCCTGCCCGAGGACTCCGTCGGCCGCTGCGTCTCCGACCTGGGCCTGCCGCCCGCGCTGACCGGCGCCCTGCTGGCCACCGAGCCGCGCGTGGACGAACTGCATCTGACCGCGGAACGGGTCGTGGTCCTCAACACCTCCCCGGTGAGCAGCGGCGAACAGCGCGGCACGGTCGTCACCCTGCGCGACCACACCGAGCTCCAGGCGCTCTCCGGCGAGCTGGACTCGGTGCGCGGCTTCGCGGAGGCGCTGCGCTCCCAGGCCCATGAGGCCGCGAATCGGCTGCATGCCGTCGTCTCACTGATCGAGCTGGGCCGGGAGGACGAGGCGGTCGACTTCGCCACCGCCGAGCTGGAGCTGGCCCAGGCGCTGACCGACCAGGTGGTGGGCGCGGTCGCCGAACCGGTGCTGGCCGCGCTGCTGCTGGGCAAGGCGGCGCAGGCCAACGAACGCGGCGTCGAGCTCGTCCTCGCCCCCGACAGCCGCATCGACGACGGCGTCCTCCCGCCCGGCCTGCCCGCCCGCGACCTGGTGACCATCCTCGGCAACCTCATCGACAACGCCACGGACGCGGCCGCGGAGGGCGTCGGCCACGGCGGGGCGCCCCGCAGCGCCCGCGTCACGGTCACCGCCCGCGCGGACGCGGGCGAGCTGACGCTGAGCGTCGCGGACACCGGCGCGGGGCTCGACCCGGCGGCGGCCGAGGAGGTCTTCCGCCGCGGCTGGAGCACGAAGTCCCCGGGCCGCGGCCTGGGCCTGGCCCTGGTCCGCCAGGCCGCCCGCCGCAACGCGGGCACGGTGGAGGTGTCGGCCGCCCCGGACGGCGGCGCCGAATTCACCATCCGCCTCCCCTTGGCAACCCCGGCCGCCACACCGTGACACGGCTCCACGCAACCCACGGGCCGACCGGCCCGCGCCCGGGGCCGAGGCGCCCCAGGCAGTGCACGGAGCAGCCCCGCCCGAACGGCCACCCGGCCCAACCACCGCATGCGAGCACGGCGCGCCGCCCCGCCGAAGCCCGCCCAGCCTGGGCGCGCCACCGGGACGGAGCCGCGGCTCCCTCGGGGCGAGCCCAGCCGGATGGCCACCCGCCCAATCCCGGCATGGCAGCACGGCGTACGGCACCCGCCGGGATGCCCCCGCCCAGCATCGGCGCGCCGCCGGGGCAGGGGGCGCGGCTCCCCCGGCGGGGCGCCCCCTGCCACCTGGCTGCCGGGCGGCCTTGTCCAGCCGCGTGCGGGCGGGACGTGGGGCGGTCAGAGCCCCGGCCGGACGGGCCCGCCCGGCCCAAACGCCGCACGGCGTACCTCCCAGCCCGGCGCCGGGAGCGGCCGGCCGGCCCTCTCGCGCGAACCGCCGCCACATCCCGCCACGGCGCGTCGACGCCCGCCGGAGGGCCGGTGCACGGCTCGGCCGCGAGCGCCTCGCCGCCCGCCACCCCACCCGCGGCCAGGGGCCACATCCAGCCGCCCGCGGGCGGGAAATCGGGGTGCCGAAGGCCCGTGGCACGGGCGGTAGGGGAATCGTCACCGTAGAGATCTGGCCACCCGCGGTTACCCTCCGTAAATTGGAGCCCTAAGCCTTCCGCGCACACCGCACCGCGCCGCGCACCGCACCGCACCCCGCACCGCACCGCACCGCACCGCACCGCACCGCACCGCATCCGAGAGGAATCCGTCCATGAGCCCGCCGCAGGCGAAACCGGGGGATCCGGCGCCGATCCGGGTTCTCGTCGTCGAAGACGACCCCGTCGCGGCGGACGCGCACCGGATGTACGTCGACCGCGTCCCCGGCTTCGCCGTCGTCGGGACCGCGCGGAGCGGCGGGGACACCCAGCGGCTGCTGGAGCGGACGCCCGCCGATCTGCTGCTGCTGGACCTCTACCTCCCCGACGGGCACGGCCTCCAGCTCGTACGGGCGCTGCGCGCGGCCGGGAACGGGGCGGATGTGATCGCGGTCACCTCGGCCCGGGACCTGGCGATGGTCCGCGACGGGGTCTCCCTCGGGGTCGTGCAGTACGTGCTGAAACCGTTCACCTTCTCCACCCTCCGGGACCGCCTCCTCCGGTACGCCGAGTTCCGGGCGACCGCGGGTGAGGCCAGCGGGCAGGACGAGGTGGACCGCGCGCTGGCCGCGCTGCGGGCGCCGCAGCCCGCCGCGATGCCGAAGGGGCTGACCCAGGCGACCCTGCACGCGGTCACCGAGGCGCTGCGCGGCGCGGAGGAGGGAGTCTCGGCCGCGGCCACGGCCGAGACCGTGGGCATCTCCCGGATCACCGCCCGCCGCTATCTGGAACACCTCGTGGAGGCGGGACGCGCCGCCCGCGCTCCGCACTACGGGCAGATCGGCCGCCCCGAGCTGCTGTACCGCTGGCTCAGCGAGCACTGAGCGAGCACTGAGTACGGCCGTCTCCAGCTGCCATCGCGGCTTCGTACGCTTGCTGCAACCGCTCCGAAGCCGTGGGGCTCTTCGGGCTTTCGCGAGTGACGCCGAGGTGGATCTCGCGCAGTTCGTCCATGAGCTCATCCACGAGGTGCGGGGAACCTTCCGCGAGGATGCGGGCACGCACCGCGAGCTCCGGGGTTGTGGGTCGGTGCCGCAAACCCCACGCGCCGAGGGCGACCATCACCGGGAGCGTCTGGATGCCGGCTTCGGTGAGGGTGTAGGTCGCTTTCTGGCCACGCGTGGCATCGTCGCGGCTGAGCAGCCCTCCCTCGACGAGCTTGCGCAGGCGGCTGGCGAGGATGTTGGACGCGATGCCCTCGTCGTTCCGGGTCAGCAGATCGCGGAAGTGACGACGTCCGCCGAAGATCACGTCACGCAGCACGATCAGCGTCCACGGGTCCCCCAGGACCTCCACCGCGGCGTTGATCGCACAACCCGAACGCGGCTCCTCACGCATCGCGCACGCACCTCCCGACTGATGACAACCGATTGCCACTGATTGCAACTCGCAACCCCTCCATCGTAGAGTTCTCTCAACCAGTTGCAGTTCGCAATCACTCACCGGAGGTGGACCGCATGGCCAGGGTCCGAGTGCACAACTTCTTCGTCTCCCTCGACGGCTACAGCGCGGGCGAGACGATCACGCTCGACCAACCCATCGGGGACGCCGAGAGACTGTTCGCGCGCTTCGACGGGCGGTTCATCCACGGAGTGGACGTCATGAATGAACCGATCACCCTCGATCGCGCCCTCACCAGCACCTGGGGGCAGGGCATCGGGGTCGAGATCATGGGCCGGGGCAAGTTCGGTCCGCAGACCGGCGAGTGGACCGACGACGACTGGCGAGGCTGGTGGGGCGACGAACCCCCCTTCCGTACGCCCGTGGTGGTGCTCACCCACCATCGACGTGACCCCATCCACTTCGACAACGGGACGAGCTTCCACTTCCTCGACGCCACACCCGAGGACGCACTCGCCTACGCCCGGGACCTCGCCGGCGGCCGGGACGTGCGCATCGGCGGCGGCCCCTCCACCGTCCGGCAGTTCCTGACGGCCGACCTCATCGACTTCATGCACCTGGTCACCGTGCCCATCACCCTCGGCGCCGGGGTCTCGGTGTGGGACGGGCAGGCCGAAGTCCAGGACCGTTTCACCGTCGAGTCGGCGACCTCGGCCAGCGGCCTCACCCACCACTTCTGGAATCGCATCATCACCGGCTAGGCCCGGCACCGCCCAGACCTGGGTGCCGGGAAGTGCTGCGCAGCCGGACCTCGCCCCGATAGGAAAGTTTCCTATCCGACATCTTGTCGCGGCCATGCCGCCTCGCTAGGTTCAGCCTCGCTCGACTTCCCTCCCACCCCCCACCCAGGAGGCTCCGTCAGCCATGCCTCGTTCCCGGCATCACCGCAGACTCGCCCTCGCCGCCGCTGTCGGCATGCTCGCCGCGGGCGTCACCACGGCGGCCACCGCCCAGGCGGCGCCGCAGCACACCGCAGCCGCGCCCAGCGGGCTCAACGGCCCCTACCTCTATCTGGGTTGGGGTTCCCCGCCCAAGGCCACGGACGTCATGTCGGCGACCGGCACCCAGCAGTTCACGATGGCGTTCATGCTCTCCGATGGCGGCTGCAACCCCAAGTGGGACGGCTCCCGCGCGCTCACCGGCGGCAACGACCAGTCGACGATCAACTCCATCCGCTCGGCGGGCGGCGATGTCACCGTCTCCTTCGGCGGCTGGAGCGGTAACAAGCTGGGCGAGAAGTGCTCCTCCGCCTCCGCACTCGCCGGCGCGTACCAGAAGGTCATCGACGCCTACCAGCTCAAGTCGATCGACATCGACATCGAAGCGAGCGAGTTCGAGAACGCGACGGTCCGTCAGCGCGTGGTCGACGCGCTCAAGACGGTCAAGCAGAAGAACAGCGGCATCAAGGTGTACGTCACCTTCGGCACCACCACATCCGGCCCCGACGCCAATGGAAAGGACCTGGTCAAGCGCGGTGCCACCGCCGGGCTCGACGTGGACGGCTGGGCGGTCATGCCGTTCGACTTCGGCCAGGGCTCCATCGACATGGCGGCGGCCACCAAGTCGGCGGTGGACGGCCTGAAGAACACCGTGGCGAGTGCGTACGGCCTCTCCTCCGACGCCGCCTACCGCAAGGTCGGCTTCTCCTCGATGAACGGCAAGACCGACGTCGCGGGCGAGACCATATCCCTGAACAACTTCAAGGACATGGTGTCCTACGCCAAGAGCCACCACCTGGCCCGCGTCAGCTTCTGGTCGCTCAACCGCGACCGCAAGTGCGGTTCCGGCACCGACGGCGACGCCTGCAGCGGGATCGACCAGGGCACGTACGACTTCACCAAGGTGCTCGCGGGTTACAACGGCTGACACCGGCTGCCACCGGCTGGGCCACGCCCCCGTACGCCCGGGGCATACACCCGCGGCGGCGTTCGATCAAGTGACGATCCAGGTCACGGGGATTGACCTTCCGTTGAAGCCGACCTTACGGTCAGCGCGCAGCCCACAGAGGCCAGCAAGGAGGTCGTGCCCGTGCGCCCCACCGCCCCCCTGATCCTCGCCGCCACCCTCGCCGCCACCGCAGGACTCACATCCTGCGGTGGCGGTTCGGGCAGCGACCCGGACACCGTCAAGGTCGTCTACAACCGCTCCACCGACAACAAGATCCGCTTCAAGGACAACCATCTGGCCGAGGTGAAGAAGCAGTTCGAGAAGGCCAACCCCGGCAAGAAGGTCAAGCTGGTCCCGATCCAGGCGCAGGACAACGACTACGCCACCAAGGTCCAGCAGATGATGCGGTCCCCCAAGACCGCCCCCGACCTGGTCTACGAGGACACCTTCCGGATCAACTCGGACATCAAGGCGGGCTATCTGCGCCCCCTCGACGCCTATCTGGCCAAGTGGAAGACCTGGGACCAGTTCGTCGACACCGCGAAGGCGGCGGCCAAGGCCGAGGACGGCAAGACATACGGCGTCCCCGACGGCACCGACACTCGTGGCCTCTGGTTCAACAAGAAGATCTTTGCCAAGGCCGGGCTGCCGGCCGACTGGTCGCCCAAGAATTGGGACGACATCCTCAAGGCGGCGCGCACGATCAAGCAGAAGGTCCCCGGCGTCACCCCGCTCAACACCTACACCGGCAAGGCCCCGGGCGAGACCTCCGTGATGCAGAGCTTCGAGATGCTGCTGTACGGCACGGGCGAGGCGGGCGGAAACCCGCTCTACGACCCCGGTGCCAAGAAGTGGGTCACCGGTGGCAAGGGCTTCCAGGATGCCCTGGGCTTCCTCCGGACCGTCTACTCCGAGAAGCTCGGTCCGGACATCTCCGACGCCCTCGATCCCAACGTCGGCACGACCGTCTACAGCGAATGGCTCCCCGAGGGCAAGCTGGCCATCGCCCTCGACGGCTCCTGGCTGGGCCAGAACTGGCTGAAGACCGGCGGCAAGCCGTGGCCCGAGTGGTCCAAGACCCTCGGCCAGGCCCCGATGCCCACCCAGAACGGGCAGGCGCCCGGCCAGGTCAGCATGTCCGGCGGCTGGACGTGGGCGATCACCGCGAAGTCCAAGAACCCCGATCTGGCCTGGAAGTTCATCCAGCAGCTCCAGACCAAGGACAACGCGGTCACCTGGGACATCGTCGACGCCCAGATCGCGGTCCGCAAGGACGTCGCGCAGGACCCGAAGTACACCTCCTCCATGCCCGGGATCACCTTCTTCACGGGCCTGGTGAAGTACACCCACTACCGCCCCACCACCCCCGTCTATCCCCAGGTGTCCACGGCGATCGGCGAGGCCATGGAGGCGGCGACGGCCGGCGGCTCCTCACCGGAGAAGGCCGCGAAGTCCTACGACGACCAGCTCAAATCCATCGCCGACGGCGCCACGGTGGCGGCGAGCGGCCAGGGCTGAGGGCCGCCCCCGATGGCAACCGCGACCAAAGTGGCGGCGGCCCCGACAGACACCCCGGCCCGGCCGGGCCCCCGTCGCGGCCGCCCCCTGCGCTGGCTTCCGCTCGCCCCCGCCACCGTCATGCTGCTGCTCTTCCTCGGTGGCCCCATCGCGTACTGCGTCTATATCGCCTTCACCAATATGCAGCTCACGGGCGCGTCCTCCACGGACTTCGTGGGGCTGGACAACTTCCAGCGCGCCTTCGGGGACGACGACTTCCGCAACGCCGTCGTCCTCACCCTCGTCTTCACCCTGCTCTCCTCCGTCGTCGGCCAGAACACCCTGGGCCTGGCCCTCGCCGCCCTGATGCAGCGCGCCTCCCGGCCGGTGCGGACACTGACCGGCGCGATCGTCATCGCGGCCTGGGTCGTCCCCGAGATCGTGGCGGGCTTCCTGCTGTACGCGTTCTTCCGCCGCGAGGGCACGCTCAACGCGCTGCTGGACTGGCTGGGCCTGCCGTCCCAGAACTGGCTCTACACCCTGCCCATCCTCGCCGTGTCCTTCGCCAACGTCTGGCGCGGCACGGCCTTCTCGATGCTCGTCTACTCCGCCGCCCTGTCCGAGATCCCCAAGGAGATCACCGAGGCGGCGGAGGTCGACGGCGCCGGCGGGCTCGGCCGCTTCTGGCACATCACCCTGCCCATGATCCGCCGTTCCATCGGCACCAACCTGATGCTGAACACCTTGCAGACGCTCTCGGTGTTCGGCCTCATCTGGGCGATGACCCGGGGCGGCCCGGGAAACCGCAGCCAGACCCTCCCGGTCTTCATGTACGACCAGGCGTTCAACAAGTCCCTGATCGGCTACGGCACGGCGGTGGCGCTGCTGTTGCTGCTGGTGGGAGCCCTGTTCTCGGTGGTGTACCTGCGGCTGATGCGCGAGGAGGTCTGAAGCCCGCCGGGGCGATGGACCCGGCAGGGTCCCCGGTGGCGATCCCCTCCGTCCGCACGCCGAGGCCGGATCCGGGGGCCGCGAGCGCGGCCCCCGTCAGCACCGCCGCGACCAGCAGGGCGCACACCGCCGCCGTGGCGCTGGTCGACGGTCCTATGCCCGACGCCGGGCTGATGTCCCTGCCTGTGGTCACACCCTCAACTGTCCGCGGGGACGGCCACGTTCCCATGACGTACGTCACCCAGCCGCCTCCGCGTCCGTTCGGTCACGGGCAGACGGTCAGCCGCTCGCGCGCGTGCGCCGCCGGTGGGCCTTCTGTCTGCATGCCGCCCCGCAGAACCGCGCGGGCCGGCCCGCGCGGCTGGTGCGGTCGCCGGGCAGCGGGTCACCGCACATCTCGCACCGACCGATTTCGGCCTTCCCCTATGACCCCCATGACGTCGAAACGCATCATCCTGGTGACCGGCGCGACCGGTCAGCAGGGCGGCGCCACCGCGAGGCGACTGCTCGCGGACGGCTGGCACGTACGCGCGCTCACCCGGGACACCACCAGCCCCGCGGCAGTCGCCCTCGCCTCGTCCGGCGCCGAATTGGCCGCGGGCGACCTGGACGACCGCGCCTCGCTCGACGCGGCGGCCCGCGGAGCCCACGGTGTGTTCAGCGTCCAGCCCACCCCCGGCATGCCGGGCCTGCCCGCGGAATACGGACCGGACGACGAGGTACGGCGGGGCAGGAACCTGGCGGACACCGCGCTGGCAGCCGGGGCTCAACTCCTCGTCTACGCGTCCGCGTTCGGCGCCGACGGTGACAGCGGGCTGTCGACGCTGGAGAGCAAGCGGCGCATCGAGGAGCACATCGGCGCGATCGGCATGCCCGCGACCGTCCTGCGCCCCACGTCCTTCATGGAGAACCTCCTCCACCCTGTATGGGGTCTGCGGGGCGGCGCCCTGGCCACCCCGTACAACCCGGACACCCGCCAGCAGTTCATCGCGCTGGCCGACATCGCGGCCTTCGCCGCCCTCGCCTTCGACGACCCCCACCGCTTCCGCTCCCGCACCTTCGACCTGGCGGGCGACACCCTCACCCCGCCGGAGACCGCCGCCGCCATCAGCCGTGCCACGGGCCAGGAGGTCCCGTACGTCCACATCCCCCTCGACGCCGTACGCGCCCGGAGCGAGGAGGCGGCCCGCGGCATCCAGTCCCTCAACGACGGCATCTACACCCTGGTCGACATCGAGCCCCTACGCGCTCTCCACCCCGGCTTGCTCACCTTCGGGGACTGGCTGACCCACCACGGCGCGGCGCGCTTCAAGGCCCTACTGAACATGTAGCCGACCGACAGGGCCACACGAGCTGAGGACAAATCAGGAGACGCCATCCCAGCCGTCGGCTAGCCTCGCGAGGTTGTTCTTCACGCCTTCAGGAGGAGACCTCCATGGCTCGGCCGTTCCCGCCCGTCGAACCGTATGCGCACGGCCTCCTCGAGGTCGGTGACGGAAACCGGATCTACTGGGAGACCAGCGGGAATCCCCAGGGGAAGGCGGCCCTGTGCGTACACGGCGGCCCCGGCAGCGGAGGGCGTCGCGGCGGGCGCACGATGTTCGATCCCGAGGTCTTCCGGATCGTCCTGTTCGATCAGCGTGGCTGCGGTGAGAGCCTGCCTCACGCCTCCGACCCGTCCGTCAGCCTCGATCACAACACCACCGACCACCTCATAGCCGACATGGAGCGGCTGCGCGAGCACTTGGGCATCGAGCGCTGGCTCCTCTACGGCGGCTCCTGGGGCTCAACGCTGATCCTCGCCTACGCCGAGCGCTACCCCGAGCGGGTCTCCGAGATCGTCATCTCAGGCGTCACCATGACCCGGCCGGACGAGATCGACTGGCTGTACCACGGCGTCGGACGCCTGTTGCCCGGCCCCTGGGAGACGTTCCGCGACGCGCTGCCGGAGGCGGACCGGGGCGGCAACCTCGTCGCGGCCTACGACCGGCTGTTGAACAGTCCGGACGAGGCGGTCAGGGTCAAGGCCGCGCGGGACTGGTGCGCTTGGGAGGATGCCGTCATCGCCCACGAGGCACTTGGCAGTCCCGGCTACTACAGCGACAAGACCGACGACGCGCTGATGGCCTTCGTCCGGATCTGCGCGCACTACTTCGCCCATGACGCGTGGCTCGAGGACGGACAACTCCTCCATGACGCACATCGGCTGGCCGGCATCCCCGCAGTGCTGATCCACGGGCGACTCGACCTGGGCAGTCCGCTCAAGAGCGCGTGGGAGCTGTCCAAAGCCTGGCCGGACGCGGAGCTGAAGGTGATCGACGACTCGGGACACACGGGCAGCCCCACGATGCGGGGCGCGGTCCTTGATGCGATCGCGCGGTTCGGGGCGTAGGGGCTCACCGCGGTGCGCGGGTCACACCGCGGTGCGCCCCTGGGCGAGGGCATCCCGGAAGTCCGCCCAGGCGGCGGGGGCTGTGAACCCGGCCGCACCGCCGCCGTCAAGCCATCCTCACTCAGCGTCTCGTTGCCTCCAGGCCGACCTTGTCCCAGGTGAAGACCATGCTCCACCGTTCCCTCGACCGCGCCACGCTGCAAAGGGGTCAGCCGCCCCTTGGCCGCGGCGATCTCGCTCGCCGTCTCCTGTTGCAACACGCGGTACTCGACGGGGGAGTTCCACTCCTGCTCACGCGCGGCCACGTACGTCTCGACGGGCGCGGTCTCGTCGTCGGAAACCAGAGCCGTCGAGGGGTCCCGACGGCCCTCCCGGGCGGCCCGGCGGATCGCATTCCGAGCGACCCTGTACGCGTACCGATCGGCCCGCCGGATCCCCGCCTTCGCGGTGTGCAGCTCCAGCCAGGTGGACTGGACCACATCGTCGGCGTCCAACCGGCCCGACAGGACGTCGTGTTGTCGCAGTTGACGCTTGGCGTAGGCGTGAAGCTCCACCTTCCAGAATCGCCCGTTGTCACGGTCCAGCTCGGCCACCGTCAGGCCACCGCTCCTGGGGCGACCGCCCGCAGCTTCATCGCGCACGCCCGCCGCCCTCCCTCTGCGCCGTCCGCACGTACCACGTCGCGCCGTCCCGCCCGCGCCCTCCCAGCTCAAGCCCTTCCGGCGCCCTGGCGGCCGCCGCGGTCAGCCGGGCCCGCCCGCGCAACACCCACACCTCGGCGGCGGCAGCGCCCAGGCGGACCAGCACGGACCAGCCCGCACCGAGCACCGGAAGGAACAAGGGATCGATCATCACATCGCCTCGCGATCGGACGGCCACATCCTGATGACGCGGCACACGACCGGTACGGGCTCGATGGACCCCGGATCCGTTACACCGACGCCGAACTTTTTTCCTCCGGCCCCCGCCGCACCGCCGCCGCGAAGGTGTTCCACGCGGCGGGGGTGAACCTGAGTATTCGACCCTCCGGGTCCTTGGAGTCGCGTATCGCCACGGTGCCGGGCACGTTCGTGGCCACCTCGACGCACTCCTGCGTTCCATTGCTGTAGCTCGACTTGCGGAAAACGAAGGTCGTCATGAGCTCACAGTTTCTTGATCAGCGCCCCGATGAAGGTGCGGGACTCGGCTTCGGAGAGCGCAATCTTCGCAGTCTCATCGAACAGTTTTGCGTGCTGCGCGGCGCCATCGCCACCCTCCACCCACATTTCGGATAGCGGCAGCTCCATGTAGACCACGTCCATGGCCCCGGGCTCGGCGAACGAGAGGACGTTGAAGGAGCCCGTGAGCCCCGCCACAAGTCCAGCGCTGAACGGGAGTACCTGGATGGTGACGTTCGGCCGCTCGCCCCAGTCGAGGAGGGTCGACAACTGCTCACGCGCCACCTCGGGTTCGGCCCCGGGAATGCGTAGCGCTGCCTCCGGAATGACGGCCCAGAGGGAGAGTGGCGACTCGCCTGAAAGTCTGCCCTGCCGCGCGGCTCTGGACGCGGCGAACTCCTCCACGCGGTCCGGATGCTCTTCTGGCACGGTCACTCGGCGCACTGATCGTGCGTAGCCAACGGTCTGGAGCAGGCCCGGGATGAAAGAAACCTGCCACGCCTTGATCGCGGTGGCAGCATTCTCCAGCGGCACGTACTCCTTCATCGTGCCGGTGAACGCGGCCTCGTTCCACCAGCCCTTCGCCTTGCGGCGTTCGCGGTCGATGCGCGCCAGCTCCAGCAGCGCGCCCACCGTCGCAGGGTCGTCGGCGCCGTACAACGTGCACAGGGCGCGGATGTCCGGGTCCCGGACGGGAACCCACCCGCCCTCCATCTTGGCGACCTTGCCCGTCGAAGCGCTGAGCGCCTTCGCCGCGTGCGTCTGCGTCAGGCCCGCTCTGGTCCGGAGGTTCATCAGCTCGGCGCCCAGCCTCCTCCCCAAGACGCTTGATGTGCTGTTCCCTTGGGTGGACTGACCCTCTGTCACCGCGCACCTCTCCTCCGTGATGTGACGTCAGTCTGGAGCGTAGCGAAACACCCCGCAAGCGAGATCGGTTGAATTTTCCTCAGTGGAGTTGAACCGATCACGCCCGCAGGGCTACGGTCCGTAATGAACCGCTCGCACAGGGACGTCAGTTGGCGGACGCGCTCCGCCCTGCCCTGCCCACTGGAGGTACGCGATGGCATTCGCGCCCCAAGACCCCCGGATCCCGGACCCCAGCGACCCCGTCATCGACGAGGGCCGCGTCGACTACGTCCCGACACCGATAAGCGTGACCAGGGCCCGCCAGCACGCCACGCGACTCGTCGCCGAGTGGGGCCATCCCGCGCTCGCCGACGACGCCGCGCTCATCGTGTCCGAGCTGGCCACTAACGCCGTACGGCACGCCCGCATCCCCGGGCGGCTCTTCCGGGTCCAGCTCACCCTCACCAAAACCCGCTTACGCATCGCCGTATCCGACCCCCGGGGCGAGCGACTCCCCCGGCCCCGCCATCCGTCGCCCCGTGACAAGCACGGCCGTGGCCTGCTCATCGTCCACGCCCTCGCCGCACGTTGGGGCGTGCGGGAGCGGACCGTGGGCAAGGAGATCTGGGCCGAGCTGGACCTGACCAGCTCGCCGGCTCAAGCCGACCCCTAGCCCAAAAAAATGCGGGCCCCGCAGATTTGCGGGGCACGCAAAAATTGCTACTCTCATCGCATGGGACTGCGAGAGCGTAAGAAGGCCCAGACGCACGCGGCACTGAGCTGGGCCGCGATCCGGCTGACCGTGGAGCGCGGGTTCGACAAGGTCAAGGTGGAGGACATCGCCGAGGCGGCCGGTGTCTCGCCGCGCACGTTCAACAACTACTTCTCGAGCAAGGCCGAGGCGATCGCCTTCCGCCACCTCGACCGCTTCCAGCGCATCGCGGAGGCGCTGCGCGAACGGCCGGATGAGCCGCTGTGGGACGCGATCACCGACTCCGTAATGCTGCAGTTCGCGGCGGACGCGGAGTCGATGAGCCATCCCCCGGCCACCGACGCGGCGCAGTGGACGGCGGGCGTGCGCGTGATGGTCGCCGAACCGGCCCTGCGCGGCGAGATGCTGCGGGCCGGGGCCATCGCCGAGACCGAGATCGCCGCCGCGATCGCCGAACGCACCGGCGGCGACCTCGATCAGGACCTGTACCCGCACCTCGTGGCCTCCGCGGTGGTGGCCGCCGTACACACCGCCATCGCCCACCATCTCCGCACCGATCCACCCGTGCCGGTGCGCCACCTGCTCACGGACGCTCTCGCCCGGTTCGCGGCGGGGCTGTCCACCCTGTAAAACCCTCCAACTCATCTGCCCTGAAGGGGAATTCATGATCGAGGTCGTCATCGCAGGCGCGGGGCCGAACGGCCTGATGCTCGCCTGCGAACTCGCCCTGGCCGGTGTGCGCCCGGTCATCCTGGAACGCCTCACCGAACCAACCGACACACAGCGTGCGAACGGCCTCGTGGGCCAGGTCATCCGCATGCTCGACCGACGCGGGCTGTACGAGCGGCTGGCCACGCCCGGCACCACCCCCAGGCCGGCTCCTCATTTCACGTTCGGCGCGTTCCCGCTCGACCTGAGCGATCTGCCGGACAACCCGCTGTACACGCTGCTGGTGCCACAGCTCCGGATCGAGCGGATGCTCACCGAGCGCGCGGCGGAGCTGGGTGTCGACATCCGGCGCGGCCACGAGGTCATCGGGCTGACGCAGAGCGAGAAGTCGGTGACGGTCGAGCTGCGCGGGCGGGAGCCGATCGAGGCGGAGTTCCTGGTCGGCGCGGACGGCGGGCGCAGCACGGTCCGCAAGCTCACCGGCATCGACTTCCCCGGCGTGACGAGCGACGACTCGGTGTCGCGCACCGGACATGTGAGCGTGCCCGCAGACCTGATCGGCCCGGATGGCAGCCTGACCGTGCCCGGTTTCGGCGCCGTCCCACCGTTCCAGCATCTGCGGACCGAGCACGGGCTGATCGCCTGGGCGCCCTCCAGGGACGGTGACCCGAAGCTGACCACCGTGGAATGGGGGCAGCCGGCCGAGGGCGAGGCATCGCTGGACGAACTGCGGGCCAGCGCCCGCCGGGTGCTCGGCACGGACGTAGCCCTCGACCCGCCGACCGGACCGGGACCACACCTGATGCGGCGGCTGTTCGGCGGCAACACCCGGATCGCCGAGCGGTACCGCGATCGCCGTGTCCTGCTGCTCGGCGACGCCGCACATGTGCACTCGGCGATCGGCGGCCCGGGGCTCAACCTGGGCCTCCAGGACGCGGTGAACCTCGGGTGGAAGCTGGCCGCGGAACTGCGCGGCCACGCGGCGGAAGGGCTGCTGGACACGTACGAGTCGGAACGGCACCCGGCGGCGCGGCGGGTCGCCATGCACACCCAGGCGCAGTCGCTGCTGATCCGGCCGGGCGGCGATGTGACGGCGCTGCGCGAACTCTTCGGCGAACTGCTCGACCAGCCCACGACCCGGCAGCACATCGCCGGGCTGCTCTCCGGCGCGGACATCACCTACGACATGGGCCCGGCGACCGGACCGCTCGTCGGCCACTGGGCCCCGGACCTGCCGGGCCTGCGCGACCTGACCCGCACCGCCCGCCCCCTCCTCCTGGACCCCACCGCCACCCTCGACCCGGGCCCCTGGGCGGCGCACGTCGACACCGTGCCCGCCCCCGACCTCGACACCGCCCTACTCCTCCGGCCCGACTGCTACATCGCCTGGCAGGGCACGACGAGCGACGGTCTGCACGAGGCGCTGGCCACCTGGTTCAGGTCCGCCTGAGGCTGCGGCACGACCGGCTTACGCCTCCGCCACCACCACGTACAGCGTCGCCGAGGCAAAGAACGGGCGGTGGGCGAGGTGGTGCAGCCAGACGGCCGCCTGGTACTCGCTGAGGTAACCGGCCTCGACGGCACGGCGGGTGGTGCGCTCGAACCCGAAGACCCGGTCCGCCGCGCGGACATCGCGGAAGACCTGGGTGACCGGAATGACCTCCGGCACGCGGAACCCGGCGTCGGTGGCGAGACGGGCGAGCTGGCGGCCGATGGCGGCGTTGCGGATCACCTGCTCGGTGACGTGGCGGGTATAGGCGCGGGAGAGCGCCGGGTGGGGGTGGTCGACGGCGAGGGTGTCCCAGTCGGGCTCGCCCATCACCAGCCGCCCGCCAGGCCGCAGGACCCGGTGGAACTCGGCCAGGACCCGCGCCGGGTCGTCCACATGCTGCAGCACCCGGTCGGTGAGGGCGCGGTCCACCGCCGCGTCGTCCAGGGGCAGGGCGTGGACATCGCCCCGCCGCAGCTCGACGCCCGGATGCACGGCGGTGCGCGCCGCCGCCGCGTCCAGCATCTCCTGGTCGCGGTCGACCCCGATGACCGTACCGCCCGGGGCGACCGCCTCCGCGAGGGCAGGGAGATCGGCGCCGGGGCCGCAGCCCGCGTCGAGGACGGCCAGCCCGGCCCGGAGATCGAGCGCGTCCAGCATCCGCCCCTTGTAGTCGCGTCCGGCGTCGCTCGCGGCGAACCGGACGAGGTAGTCGGCGGACGCGGGCCTGGTGGTCTCGAAGACGGACGCATCGGCAGAGGTCATGGGCGTCAGTCAAGCAGAGCCGCCTCGCGGAGGTGACCGCTTCCTCGTGTGCACTACGTGATCCGGCCGCGCGGCGGGTGGCGACCCGGGAATTCTTATCCATTCGCGCTGCATCACCGGACCCGCTCCGGGCCCCGCAACTACCGTGCGACCAACCATGTTTGAGGGCAACCGGTCGAAAAAACGCCAGGAATCCAGCCACGTGTCCCGAGGAGGGCGGCACAAGCGGTCCCGTGACCCGCGCGCGCACTGGCTGCTTCTGCTCCTCGTCCTCCCCGTCATGTTCGGCCTGCTGATGTTCCAGGGCTGGACCACTCATGAGGTCGACGCGGCGAAGGCGCGGCGGCCCTGCACCAGCCCGGTGCCGCAGGCGCTGGCCGACGGTGGGCCGGTGGTGCAGATCAACGGCGATCAGGTGCGGACCGTGGGCATGCCCGCCGGAACGGTCGCGCTCACCTACGACGGCGGGCCCGACCCCGTCCAGACCCCCCGCCTGCTGGACCTGCTGCGCCGGTACGACGCGCGGGCCACGTTCTTCGTCTCCGGCGCCAAGGCGGCGCAGTACCCCGACCTCGTACGCCGGATCCGCGCCGAGGGCCATGAGATCGGGTCGAACACCTACACCGGCGCCGACATGGGCACCGCCTCCTCCAGCCGCTCCCGGATGGAGCTGTCCCTCACCGAGTCGGCGCTGGCGGGCTCCGTGGGGGTCCAGCCGAGGCTGCTGCGGCTGCCGCTGACCACCGATGTGGACACGCTGTGCGGCGACGAGTGGCAGGCGGCGCGGCGGGTCGCCGAGGAGGGCTACGCGCTGGTGGCCGCCGACCGGTCGGCCAGGAAGCCCGCGCAGGGGGTGGTCCGGCAGTTCAGCCAGACGGACACCGCGTATCAGGAGACCGAGAAGCTGCTGAAGGACCCGCGGGCGAAGAAGTTCACCACGGTGACCGGCGGGCTCGGCGTGCCCCCGGTCGACGTCCCGGTCTCCGGCCTCGAACGCTGGGAGGGCAAGGCGCTGATCTGGGTCGCGGCCATCGGCCGCGGCTTCGTGTCCACCATGACCTGGGTGCTGGGGATCGCGGGGGCGCTGGGGGTGCTGCGGCTGCTGATGCTCGTGCTGTTCGCCCGCACCCATGTCCGGCGGCTCACCCGCTTCCGGCCCGGCGCGCCCTGGCTGCGCGAGGTGAACGAGCCGGTGACGGTGCTCATCCCCGCGTACAACGAGGAGGCGGGCATCGAGGCCACCATCCGGTCGCTGCTCGCCTCCACCCATCAGCGCCTCCAGATCGTCGTGATCGACGACGGGTCGACGGACCGTACGGCCGATATCGCCGCGAGCGTCAACGACCCCCGGGTGCTGGTGGTCCGCCAGCCCAACGCGGGCAAGGCCGCCGCCCTCAACACCGGGCTGGCCCACACCCGGCACGACATCGTGGTGATGGTCGACGCCGACACCGTCTTCGAACCGGACGCCGTCCACCAGCTCATCCAGCCCCTCGCCCACCCGGCCATCGGCGCCGTCAGCGGCAACACCAAGGTCGGCAACCGGCGCAGCCTGCTGGGCCGGTGGCAGCACCTGGAGTACGTCTTCGGGTTCAACCTCGACCGGCGGATGTTCGAGGTGCTGGAGTGCATGCCGACCGTGCCCGGCGCCATCGGGGCCTTCCGGCGGGACGCGCTGATGGGCGTCGGCGGGGTCAGCGAGGACACTCTCGCCGAGGACACCGACCTCACGATGGCCCTGTGGCGGGCGGGCTGGCGGGTGGTGTACGAGGAGACCGCCGTCGCCTGGACCGAGGTCCCCACCTCCCTGCGCCAGCTGTGGCGCCAGCGGTACCGCTGGGGGTACGGCACCCTCCAGGCCATGTGGAAGCACCGCCGCGCGGTGGTCTCCCTGGGCTCGGTGGGGCGGTTCGGCCGCCGGGGGCTCAGCTATCTCACGCTCTTCCAGGTGCTGCTGCCGCTGCTGGCGCCCGTGATCGACCTCTTCGCCCTGTACGGTGCGCTCTTCCTGGACCCGGGGCAGGCGGCCGGGGTGTGGTTCGGCTATCTCGCGATCCAGATGGTCTGCGCCGGATACGCGCTGCGGCTGGACGGTGAGCGGATGCGGGCGCTGTGGTCACTGCCGTTCCAGCTCTTCGTCTACCGGCAGTTGATGTATCTGGTGGTCATCCAGTCCGTGGTCGCCCTCCTGCTCGGGACGCGGCTGCGGTGGCACCGCATCCAGCGCTCGGGGACGGCCGCCCAGGCACTCGGCGAGGCGCCCGCGTACCGGAGCCTGACATCGAAGTGACGGCATCGACGTGACGGCATGGAAGTGACGGCATCGAAGTGACGGCATCGAAGTGACGGCATCGAAGTGACGGCATCGACGACCTGACGGATGGGGACCACCCCCGCGTTCAACGCCGCACCGAAGTTGTCATAGCTCTATGAAGCGGCGGCGGGCCCCTCCGGCCCCTGGGCAGACTGCGCCCATGAGCGATCGGTTGGACGGGTGGGCCGCCGCGAACCGGCCGTCGGGGCGCGCTTGGGACATCTCCACGGCGGAGACGCAGAGCATCCCCGTGCAGGGGACCCCCGTGCAGGGGACCCAGGGCATGCCCGCACAGGGAACCCCGGGCGTCCCCACCAAACCCGCCCCGTACCGCAGGGGCGAGGAGACCCTGGCCACCCCCGCACTCACCCCCACACCCGAACCCGACCCCACCCCCTCCCCCTCCCCCACCCCCACCGTCCGGCGCCGCGCCCCCAAGGAGCCGCTCAGCCGGCGCCGCCGGATCACCCGGCTGGCCATCGTGACCGTCTCCGCGCTGCTCCTCGCCTCCGGCGGCGCCTACGTCTGGGCCGACACCCAGCTCAACCGCGAGGTCGACCTCGGCAAGTCACCGGACCGCCCACCGCCCGGCAAGGGCACCAACTACCTCATCGTGGGCTCCGACAGCCGGGAGGGCCTCTCCGAGCAGGCCAGGAAGAACCTGCGCACCGGCTCGGCCGAGGGCCGCCGCACCGACTCGATGATGGTGCTGCACACCGGTTCCAACGGCACCACGATGATGAGCCTGCCGCGCGACTCCTGGGTGACCATCCCGGGGTTCCTCCGCCCCGACACCGGCAAGACCTTCGCCCCGTCCCGGAACAAGCTGAACGCGGCGTACTCGATGGGCGGCCCCGATCTCCTCGTCTCGACCATCGAACGCAACACGGGGCTGCGCATCGACCACTACGCGGAGATCGGCTTCTCCGGGTTCGTGGATGTCGTGGACGCGGTCGGCGGCGTACGGATGTGCGTGGACCGCGACATCAAGGACCCCAAATCCGGCCTGGATCTGCAGAAGGGCTGCCACACCCTCGACGGCGCCAAGGCCCTCGCCTTCGTCCGCCAGCGCAAGCAGGAGGCCAAGGGCGATCTGGGCCGCACCCAGAACCAGCAGAAGTTCCTGGCCGCTCTCGCCGACAAGGCCGCCACACCGGGCGTCCTGGCCAACCCGTTCGCGGCCTTCCCGACCGTACGCGCGGGGCTGGACACGCTCATCGTCGACAAGGACATGGGCCTGCGGAACCTGATGTCGCTGTTCGAGGCGATGAAGGGCGTCACCTCGGGCAACGGCAGGCAGCTCAACGTCCCGGTGTCCAACACCAACCTCCGGACCTCCAAGGGCAGCGCCGTGCAGTGGAACGTGACGCAGGCGAGGCGCCTCTTCGACCAGCTGCGGAACGACCAGCCGGTGGACATCGCCCCGCCGAGGCCGTAGGCCCACGCCGTAAGGCGAGGCCGTAAGGCGAGGCCGTAAGGCGAGGCCGTAAGGCGAGGCCGTAAGGCGAGCGAACCGCGCACGCGTCTTCCCCAACGCGAGCGGCAACCGGTTTCATGGACGGCACGCTGATCGACTGCGCTCGCAAGCGCGCGAGGAGGTCCGAGGTTGTCCACGCTCTCCGCCCGCCCCGCCCGCCCATGGCCCGGCTCCGCCACGTCCCGCCCGCGCCCCCGCTGGTCCCCGAGCCGACGCCGCCGACTGGCCGCCGACGCCGCGCTGCTGCTCATCGCGGCCGCGTTTCTGCTCCCGCTCGCCTGGCTGGTCCTGGCCTCCATCGACAGCGACGCCACCCTGCGGGTCTCGGCGCCCGGCTCGCCCACGCTGGACAACTTCTCGGCGGTGTGGACGGACGAGATCACCTTCACGCCGATGCTCAACAGCCTGCTCCTGTGCGGCGGCGCCACCATCCTGACCGTCGCCTGCGCGGCGCTGGCCGCCTATCCCCTCTCCCGCTTCCGCTCCCGCGTGGTGCGCCCGTATCTGCTGACGGTGCTCTTCACCACCTGTCTGCCGATCACCGCGATCATGGTTCCGGTCTACGGACTCTTCGTCCAGGTGGACCTCATCGACACCATGTCCGGCACGGCGCTCTTCCTCGCCGCCTCCCAACTCCCCTTCGCCGTCTGGCTGATGAAGAACTTCATGGACGGCGTGCCGGTGATCCTGGAAGAGGCCGCCTGGACCGACGGCGCCTCCTGGCTGCAGAGCCTGACCCGGGTCATCCTGCCGCTGATGGGCCCGGGCATAACGGTGGTGATGATCTACAGCTTCATCATGATGTGGGGCAACTTCTTCGTCCCCTTCATGCTGCTGCTCTCCCCCGAGCAACTCCCCGCGTCCGTCTCGATCTTCACCTTCTTCGGCAACTACGGCCAGGTCGTCTACGGCCAGCTGGCCGCCTTCTCGATCCTCTACTCGACGCCCGTGCTGCTGCTCTACGTCCTGATCTCCCGCCGCCTGGGCGGCGGCTTCGCCCTGGGCGGCGCCGTCAAGGGATGACGGATCCGTGAGAAAATCCGCTGCTACGGCCTGTGGTGGCAGGGGAGTTGGACGGGCGAGGGGGCGCAGGTGGAGTTCCGCATCGAGAAGCAGGACGCCGAGGGCGAGAGCGAGGCGCTGCTGTCGCTGTACCAGTGGCTCTACAAGGACGAAGCGCTGGAGCGGACGACCGAGGTCGAGTTGCGGGAGGCCCCACGGGAGGAAGGCGCCATGGGCGGCGCCTGGGACGTGGTGAACGTCGTGCTCACGCACGCCACCGCGCTGGCCAACCTCGCCCTGGCCCTGGCCGCATGGCGTAGGACCCACCCGTCCGCACCTCCGCTGAACGCCCACGCGAACGGGACGACGGTCACCGTGCACACCGACGACCCGGAGGCGGTGCGCCGGCTGCTGGAGGCCCTGAACACCCCCGACTCGGGTGCGGAGGGCTGAGGCCGTGCGGCTGCCGGACCCGGCCACCTCACGGGCGGTGCTGATCGGCGTCCATGCCTTCGACCACCTTGACGACCTGGCCCCCGTCGAGAACAACATCAACCGGCTGTACGACGCGCTGACCGACCCGGAGCTGTGGGGGCTTCCCAAGGAGCACTGCTGGAAGATCCTCCAACCCCGCTACGGCCAAGAGGTGATCGACGCGCTCGGGCAGGCGGCCGACGAGGCGAGCGACACCCTCTTCGTCTACTACGCCGGGCACGGGCTGATCGACACGCAGGCCACGGACGCTTCGGACCGGCTCTGTCTGGCGCTCCCGGCCGCCGACCAGGAGGCCCGGCTGCACTGGGCCCTGCGCTACAAGGGCGTCCGCGAGAAGGTTCAGCAGCCGCGGCGGGCCCGGCGCAAGGTGGTCGTGCTCGACTGCTGCTACAGCGGCCAGGCCGCGGTCGCCATGGGACCCACCGATCTGAAGGACGAGGCCGAGATCGAGGGCGCGTACGTCCTCGCCTCCTCCGGGGCCAACGCCCTGTCGTACTCCCGGGAGGGCGCGGAGCTGACCGACTTCACCGGTGAGCTGCTGGCGCTGGTCGAGGGGGGTGTGACGGGCGGGCCGGAGCTGCTCACCGTCGAGGACCTCTACCAGGGCATCCGGCGGGCCGCCGCCCACAAGGGTCTGGCCAAGCCGCACAAACTGGCCACCGACCAGGCCGACCGGGTGGCCCTGGTGCGCAACCGGGCCTGGGTCCCGGAGCTGCCCCCGGCCTCCCCCGCCACGGGCGGGGACACCGCCTCCGCCGGGCGGCTGAGCCGGCACGACCTGGACCGCCTGATCGAGGCCCAGAAGAAGGAGGCGGCCAGCTTCCCGTACGAGGACCTTCTGGAAGGGTTCCGCCGCCCCCGCTTCACCGAGGTCTACGTACGCCAGCAGATGACCGCCCAGGGCCTGGACGCCGAGCACCACGGCGGCGGCATGCCGGAGCCGTCCCGGCCCGGTGAATGGTCCCGGTCGCGGGAGCGCGAGGAGCGCCGGGCCGAGGCCGGTGCCCCGGCCCTGGAGGGCAAGCAGGACCGCCGGGTGTCCCAGTCCCTGAAGTCCGTCCTGGAGTCGCCGGAGCATCTGCTGATCACCGGCGGCCCCGGCATGGGCAAGTCGTCGCTCATCGGCCAGCTGCCCCGGGACCTGCCGGAGAACACGGTGCCGATCCGCGTCACGGCCAAGCGCCTCGCCCCGCACGCGCTCAGCCACCAGCCCTGGCAGGAGGCAATCGCCGCCTCGGTCGAGAAGGGCATGCTCCCCACCGGGCTGGACCGGCTCCCGGACCGGCCCGCCCCGGGCGGGCGGTGGGTGATCCTCATCGACGCACTCGACGAGGTCTCCGATATCAGTGCCCGGGACCGGCTCGTGGACTGGGTGGACGGCATTCTGGGCCCGCCGCGCGACCTGCCGTTCCGGCTGATCCTCACCAGTCGCCCGCCGACCCCGGCCGACCGCGACAAGCTGATCCGCGCGGGCATGGCGCACTACACGCTGGAGCCGTTCACCGCGGACGGCCTGGAGCGCTTCGCGGCGGGGTGGTTCCACGACGCCCCGGTCCGCGGGCAGGCGGAGCGGTTCCTGGCCCAGCTCCGCGAGGGCCACCTGCTGGACGTGGCCAAGGTGCCGCTGCTCGCCACCATCGCCGCGATCGTCTTCGAGAAATCTCCGAACACCCCGCTGCCCAAGCAGCGCTTCGACCTGTACGAGCAGTTCCTGACGCATCTGGCGGAGGGGCGTGGCAAGCGGGTGAAGGAGGGTCTGCGGACCCTCCTGGAGGACCTGCCCAACAGCGGTCGGCTGGTGGACGAGATCCGACTGCGCCGATCCGAGCTGGGCAAGCGGCTCGCCATAGCGGCGTCCCAGGGCGAGACAGACCTGCGGGGCCACGCCGAGACGTGGATGGGGCAGCTCGCCAAGGAACTGGACGTGGCCATTCCGGTCACTCCGCGATGGCACCGGACCTTGTTCGCCCTCGCGGAGTACACCGGTCTGGTCACCCGGGACGGGGACAACGTCCGGTTCTGGCACCTGTCGTTCGCCGAGCACCTGGCGGCGGAGGTCCACGAGGCGGAGCTGCCGGGGGCGTTCGACCCGGAGGCGGAGGTCTGGCGGACCTGGCTCCGGCACGTCTTCAACGGAACGGGCCAGGAGGAGGTCGCCCGGCTCGTCCTGGTCCGGCATACGCACAACCACCCGGACAGCGCCCTGCTCCCCTGGCTCCAGCAGCGGACGGACCACCATCAGGCGTTGGTCGGTGAGTTGCTGCTGCGCGGGGCGCGGGCCAGCGGGCCGGTGCTCACGACGTTCTGCGCGATGCTCCGGCGGATGCTGGTCCGGCCGGCGGACGAACAGGACGACCTGCTCACCACGACCGCGCTCCTGGGCGACGCCGAGGTCTCTACGACGCTCGCCCAGGTCATGGGGGACGACGCGGCCGCCACCACCGGACGCGTCGTCGCGGCCCAACTGCTCAGCGAGCGCAGCGGGCCCATGGCGGAGAGGGCGGTGGAGTACCTGTGGACGGTCATCGACGACCCGCACCTCCCGGACCTGGACCGGGTGCGCGCGGCCACCGCGGTCGCCAGGACCCGACACCCGTCGCATGACCGTGCGGCCGAGTCACTGCTGACGATGATCCGTGACGACCGGATCGACCTCTCCGAACGCCGTTCAGCGGCGGAAGCCCTGGGAAGCCTGGCGGGTGACCGTCCGACGCAGGCTCAGGAATGCCTGAATGAACTCATGTGGGCCCCCGGTGTCTCGGCCCATCAGCGCGTGGCGCTCGGGGAGTCCCTGGCCAAGCTCTCCCCCACCTCGTGCCCCGAGGCGCTCTCCGCACTCGAGGCGTCGGCCGAGGACCCGGCCACCTCCGTATCCGAACGGATCGATCTCCTACGGGTCATCGCCGTACTGGACCCCGACCGCAGGCCCCGGTCCATCGAGCACCTCGAGGACGTGATGACCTCGCGCCGGGCCGAGGCCCGCCAGCGGGCCATGGCGGCCCAGACACTGGCACAAATCGCTCTGGACCGGGCCGAGCCGGCCGTGGGCGTGCTGTGGGACCTGGTGCGCAACTCCCGTCTCGACGTGGACGACCGCATGGACGCGGCGGAGCGGCTCGCCGACCTCGACGCCGCCCACCGGGCCGAGGTGGCCGACGAGCTGTACCGGCTGGCCGAGTCCCCGCACTGCCGCGTGGGGTACAAGATCCTCGCGGTCGTGAAGTCCGCCGAGCTCGCGCCTCGCACCAGGGATCGCTGTCTGGCACTGCTGACCGCCATCGCGACGGACCCCGCCCACGACTGGGACGACCGAGTCCAAGCGGCCTCGAACCTGAGCGACATGGACCCGCAGAACACCGACCATGTGGTCACCGTGCTGGAGGCGGCGCTCAGCGCCCCGGGGGTGACCCCCTACTGCCGGGCGACGGCCGCCGGCCACCTCGGCAAGCTCAGCGACGGCCACCGGATGCGGGCCTTCGAGATGGTGCTGGGCCGGATCACCGCACCGGACACATCGCTGGTGGAATGCACGACACTGGCCATGGCCTTGGCCCTGCTCGGGCCGGAGCGGGCCGAGGAGGCCGAAGCGCTTCTCACGCGGGTGCTGGAGTCCCCGTTCCTCAGTCCTCACACACGCCGGGACGTCGCGCACTCCCTCGTCCGGCTGGCGCCCCACACGCGGTCCCGCGTCGTCGACACGCTGCTGCGCCACGCGGCGTCGGAACTGGACGGGCTCCAAGTGCGATGGACGTTGACGACCGCGGTGGACATCGACCCCGGCCAACGGGAAGCGGCGGCCCGGATTCTGCGCACCCGGCTGGCCACGGCCGGTGAACGGTCCTTCGGACGTGGCTGGTTCGCCAGGACCCTGGCCGAACTGGGCGGGACCCGGGAACGCGCTCAGGTCGTGCGCGACCTCCTGGCGGTCATCACCGACGCCGCCCACACCAGGACCCGGCTCGCCGCGGCGGACGACCTCGCCAACGTCGACCCCGGAGCACTGGAGTCCGTGGTGGACGCCTTGGTGGCCATTGCCTCCGACGAGTCATGCCCGGCGGAGTACCGCGTCAAGGCGGCCGCCCGGATCGGCGGGATCGGCCGGGCCCATCACGAACGGGCCCGGACGCTCCTGGAAGTCATCGCCACCGACGAACTCTGCGACGCCACACAGCGGGAGAAGGCCCAGGAGGAGCTGCGGAACCTCCACGACGTCCCGCCGCCCCTCCCGCCTGCCTGACCGGCCTCAGCCGCCCGGCAGGGTCGGCGCGGCGCAGCCGTGGTGTTCGGCCGAGGCGGCGGCGAACGCCGCCAGGGCGGCGCGTTCGTAGGCGAGGTCGGGGCGGCGGCGGGTTTCGCCGTCGGCGTCGGCGGCGCGGATGAGGTAG
Source organism: Streptomyces sp. NPDC007875 (assembly GCF_042868035.1). Lineage (NCBI taxonomy): Bacteria > Bacillati > Actinomycetota > Actinomycetes > Kitasatosporales > Streptomycetaceae > Streptomyces > Streptomyces sp. NPDC007875. The sequence continues at coordinate 356,326 of NZ_JBIADZ010000001.1, forward strand.
AGGGCGGACTCGGCGCCGCGCGGGCAGGTGGCACCGGCCCAGTAGGCGCTCTGGCCGAGCCGTCCGGCGGGCTTCTCGGCGGGGGTCACGTTCTCGTAGTCGTAGTCCCGGGTGTACTGGGAGCGGGCGTCCTCCGCGTACGGGCCGTAGTACGCCTCGAGACGGTAGAGCGGTGAGCCGTCCCGCGTGCCGAGGACGCAGCTCTCGCGCGGTGCGCGGTCGCGGGCCGTCTCGCGGGCGGTGGAGACGGCGGAGCGCGAGGCGGTGGGGACGGCCGCGCAGGTGCCCTCGGCGCCGAGCAGCGGCTCGTACTCGTCCTCGTTCACCGGCAGGCCCACGGTGCGGACCGGCTTGCCCAAGGGCGCGTCGCAGCCCCAGTGGTCGTTGGCCGCCTCGGCGGTCGCGGTGGCGGTGCGGACGAAGTCGGGGCGGACGGCGGGGTCGTCGAGGGTGGTGGTGGCGCCGCGCAGCGCGGTCTCGACGGTGATCAGCAGGCTGTCGCCGCGCCGGGCGCAGTCGAGCAGTACGGCGGTGGTGGCCGTGCCGTCCTCGGCGTCGCCCAGCCGTGCGGTGTCGGTGGCGAACAGGCCGGACCAGCCGTTGCCGAGGGGGACGGGAAGCGTGCGGCTCGCGGGTACGGCGGCGTAGAGCTCGCCGTATCCGTACTCGGCGCGGGGGCGGGGCGAGCCCGCGATGGAGACGGCGATGTGGCCGGTGCCCTTGGCGGCGATCCGGCAGCGGACGGAGAGGGAGTTGGCCCGCCTGGCGTTGCTCTTGTCGCTCTTGTCGCTCTTGTCGCTCTTTGAGGCTGCGTTGCCAAAGGAGCCCTCGGTGCGGTTCGTGACGTCCAGCGTGGCGTCCTCGCCGAGCACCGTGCGGACCTCGCCGACCGGAAGCACCCCGTCGCAGGCCCCGTCCAGCGCCCGGTCCTCGCTGCCCGCGAACCAGACGATCGCTCCGGCGAGGGCGGCCAGCGCCACCGCGACGACCGCCAGGGCCCGGACCCGGCGCCGGGTGAGTGTGGGTCGGGTCAGTGCCACTGCTCCACCTCCCCGAGCACCTTGGTGTCACGGCAGTCCGCCGACGCGGGCCAGCCGTCCTCGGCGTCGAGATAGCGGTCCAGGACCGTACGGGCGGTGGTGGAGAGCCTGGTGCGGTCCTTGCCGCTGATGACGGCGGTCTCGCCGTCCCCGAGCTGGATCTCGGGGAGGACGGCGACCCGGTGGTAGGTGCTGCGGCCGCCGCACACCGACTGGGCCCACAGGGCGAGTTGGGGGCGTCCGGCGTAGGAGGAGACGCGGTCCTCCTGGCGCACACCACGATCGGCGTCCGCCTCGGAGTCCGCCTCGGAGTCCGCCTCGGAACCGGCTTCTGAGGGGCTCTCGCCCTCCTGCGCTCCCCACCCGGGCACATGGCCCTCGCGTTCGTAGGAGTCGTAGGCGGACCGGCCGAGGACCCCCGACCAGCTGGCCGCATCGACCTCGGTGACCTGCCACTCCTTCGGGCGCGGGCGCTCGCCGGCGTTCTTCTCCGCGTCCCACTCCCCGGCGCAGGCGCTCAGCCCGGTGGACTCCTGCAGATCGCCGAGGGTGGTCCAGGAGCCGGAGGCGATGCCGGGGAGCGAGGAGCCGTCGATCCACTCGCATTTGCGCAACGCCCGGCCGGGCGCGCCATGGGTCTCGTCCGTGTCCACCACGGTTTTCGGCATCGCGAGCGGTCCGGAGCCGCAGTGCTGGGCCTTGGTGAGGACGTTGGCGACCTGTACGGCGGTACGGAAGCCGAGGAGCGCGGTGGCGCGGTCCGGCTTGCCGTTCCCCGACGTCGACTCGTCGGTCTCGTCGGGCCCGTCTGCGTCGTCGGACCCATCGGCCTCGTCGGACCCGTTGGTCCCGTCCGCCACCCGGGCCGTCACATACAGGTCGGTCGTGGGCCGGACCCGGCCGCGGAGCCCGCCCAGGCAGTCGGTCACCAGCCAGGCTCCCCGCTTCCCGTACTGGCCGGTGGTGCCCGGCGCCACGAAGGTGCCGTGGCCACCGGCCGGTTCCAGGAGGTCCCGGGTCTCGACGGCCTGGGGGACATCGGACACCAGCGCCTCGGCATGAACCGTGACCCCGTAGCCGTCTCCCCACGACAGCGAGCAGTCCAGCAACGAACGGCTCTCCTGGCCGGGGGCGAGCATCGTGCCGTGCTCTCTGAGCTTGCCCGGCCGCTCGTCACGCACCAGCCGTTCGAGGTCCCCGTACGGCAGGGTGCCGTCGCACGCCTTCCTCAACTGGGCCTGGTTGGCGGCGAGATGGCCGCCGCCGCTGTCCCGGGTCGCGAGGACGGTTCCCGCGATCCCCACCACCGCCATCAGTACGACGAGGGGCGTGCGGCGCTGCCACACACGGCCCCATAAACCACGCATCCCGCCCCAAACTCCTTACATCCCCTGACCAGTTCCCCCTTGATCAGGCGGGGACAGTATCAGAGGAGCGGGAGCGCGGCGGCGGCGCGGCTATCCCTTCGCGCCGGAGGACTCGCGGCTATCCCTTCGCGCCGGAGGGTTCCCTCTTCGCCCCCGAAGGCTCCTTCTTCGCCCCCGAGCCCGCCGGGTCGAAGCGGAAGACCTGTCCCGGGGCGCCGGACCGGCACGGCAGTTGGACCACATGGGCCCAGCGCCGGGGCGTGCCGTCGGGCAGCCCCAGGCACTGGCCGGTGTGCGCGGGCCGCAGCCGGAACCCCTCGGCGGGCCGGTCGACGGCCTCCAGCCGGAACTCCTCGCCCGCTCCCCGGGTCTCGCAGTAGTCGTCGCCCAGCCAGGCGCCCTCGGCCTTGCTCTGGCCCATGATTCCGGAGCAGCCCAGGCCGTGCTCGGGGTGGAGGGTGGCGATCCGCCACAGCCCGTCGTCCAGGCGCTGGAGCGAGAACGAGGGGAAGACGTCCTCGCACGGCGCCTGATAGACCCAGGCGATCTTGTCCCCCTGGGGGCGTTCGGACAGACACAGCGACGAGTGGACGGCCCGGATCCGGTACTTCCCGGGCGCGGGCGCCGGATCGTCCGAGGAGACCGCCGCGGACCCGCCCTTCTTGTCCGGTCCGTCGCCCTCGCCGCCCCCGTCGTCGTGCGCCCGCCAGGCGAGCACGGCCGCCGTCGCTGCCACGGCGACCGTCAGCGCGAGCGCGGCACTCAGCATCGGCTTACGGGAGCGCCGGGTACCCTCCTCGGGCGTACGGGAGGAGGAGGGCGCGGTCGGCGACGCGGGCGAACCCTGCTCAAGTGGCTCGGCCGGGGTGGCGTCCGTCGCGGCCTCCGCGAGGGAACCCGCCCCCGGTTCGGCGGCGCGCGTCGCGAGGTCCTTGCGGACGGCCAGCCAGACGGTGAGCTCCGCGGGCCCCACGCCACAGGCCCGTACGAAGGCCGCGACCAGCTCCTCGCGGGGCAGCGTGGCGCGCCCGAGCATATTGGCGATGGTGCTGCGCGGCAGTATGTCCCCGACCGCGTCGGCCCGTGCGGCCAACTCCCGGTAGGTCAGCCGGGACCAGTCCTTGAGTGCCTGCAGCGCGGCGATGAACTCGCGGGCGTTCTGTGCCCCCTGTGGATCGGGAGCCCTGTCGGCATCGGCCATCTGTGGTTCTCTCCCCCGCCCCCTGTGTCCCGCCCCCTGTGTCCCGGCCCTGTCCGGGACTGCTCCGGGACAGGTCCCGGACAAGGGACAGCCTTGTTCACTCCGGCGGTTCGTTCAAGAGTGAACCTCGCCAACGGCGCACGGCCGCAGCGGCGTTGATCTTCCACGGGGGGATGATCAAGACCGCTGCGGCCGACGCGAGAGGCGGCGAGAGGCGGGAGAGACCCAACGAGCTGGGACCGAGCGCCCGAACGAGCGGAAGTGACCGCCCACCCATCGGGAGAGCGCCCCCAACCAGCAGAGGCGAGCAGGCGCGTGACGGATCAGAAGACCGACTCGGCCTCGTCCATCCGGTCGACCGGAACGGTCTTGAGCTCGGTGACCGCGTTGGCGATCGGCACCATCGTGATGTCCGTGCCGCGCAGCGCGGTCATCATGCCGAAGTCGCCGCGGTGCGCCGCCTCGACGGCGTGCCAGCCGAAGCGGGTGGCCAGCACGCGGTCGTACGCGGTGGGCGTGCCGCCGCGCTGCACATGGCCCAGGATGACCGGGCGGGCCTCCTTGCCCAGGCGCCGCTCCAGCTCGGCCGCGAGGCGGTTGCCGATACCGGTGAACCGCTCATGGCCGTACTGGTCGATCTCGCCCTTCTGGTACTCCATGGAGCCCTCGGCCGGGTGCGCGCCCTCGGCGACGCAGATGACCGCGAACTTCTTGCCGCGGGCGAACCGCTCCTCGACCATCTTCACCAGCCCGTCGACCTCGAAGGGCCGCTCCGGCAGGCAGATGCCGTGGGCGCCGCCGGCCATCCCGGACTCCAGCGCGATCCAGCCCGCGTGGCGCCCCATGACCTCGACGACCATGACCCGCTGATGCGATTCGGCGGTGGTCTTCAGCCGGTCCATGGCCTCGGTGGCGACGCCGACGGCGGTGTCGAAGCCGAAGGTGCGGTCGGTGGAGGAGATGTCGTTGTCGATCGTCTTCGGGACGCCGACGATCGGCAGCCCGGCGTCGGAGAGCATCCGCGCGGCGGTGAGGGTGCCCTCGCCGCCGATCGGGATCAGCACGTCTATCCCGTAGTCACGCGCGTGGTCCTTCGAGGTCTCGCACGCCTCGCGCAGCCGGGCGCGCTCCAGCCGGGAGGAGCCGAGGATGGTGCCGCCGCGGGTGAGGATGCCGCTGACGGCGTCGAGGTCCAGCTTGCGGTGACGGCCGTCGAGGAGGCCCTTGAAGCCGTCCTCGAACCCGATCACCTCGTCTCCGTGGCCGGCGACCGCGCGGTGCACCACCGACCGGATCACAGCGTTGAGGCCGGGGCAGTCGCCGCCTGCGGTGAGAACTCCGATGCGCATCGTGCTGTGTCTCCTGCTCCCTACGGGTAGATGTGAGCCAGTCCGATTGTTTCATGGGCGGGGTAGTGCTGTATCCCCCCAGCGGCCAGCGCCTTAATCACGGTCGCAGGTATTGTCAAGAGGACCGGGCCGTTCAATGTGGCCAATTTGTGTCCCATGGGCGCACAAACGGAAAACACCCAAGAACGCCAGAGGAACGGAGAGTGCGCGTGACACGCAGCGTGTACGTGACCGGAGTCGAGCGTGGCGACGGACGCCAGGTCGTGGAGCTGGGGGTGATGGAGCTCCTGACCCGTCATGTCGACCGGGTCGGCGTCTTCCGCCCCCTGGTGCACGACGACCCCGATCGCCTCTTCGACCTGCTGCGGGCGCGCTACCGGCTCAGCCAGTCGCCGGAGTCGGTCTTCGGCATGACGTATCACGAGGCGGCCACGCTCCAGGCCGAGCGGGGCGCCGACGAGCTGGTCTCGCAGCTGGTCGGCCGCTTCCACGAGGTCGCCGACGCGTATGACCACGTTCTGGTGCTGGGCAGCGACTACGCGGCCACCAGCCTCCCCGACGAGCTGGGGCTGAACGCACGGCTCGCCAATGAGTTCGGCGCCTCGGTGATCACGGTCGTCGGCGGGCAGCAGCAGACCGCCGAGTCGGCCGGCGCCGAGGCCCACAACGCCTACCGCGCCTACGAGGCGCAGGGCTGCGACGTGGTCGCGGTGGTCGTCAACCGGGTGGTGCCCGGGGACCGCGAGGCCATCGCCGAGCGGCTGGCCGCCAAGCTGCCGGTCCCCAGCTATGTGCTGCCCGAGGACGAGTCGCTGTCGGCGCCCACCGTCTCCCAGATCGTCCGCACCCTGGGCGCGGAGGTGCTGCTCGGCGATCAGACCGGGCTCTCCCGGGATGTGCGGGACTTCGTCTTCGGCGGCGCGATGCTGCCGAGCTTCCTGCCCGCGCTGACCGAGGGCTGTCTGGTGGTGACGCCCGGGGACCGCGCGGATCTGATCGTGGGCGCGCTCGCCGCGCACAGCGCCGGCGCCCCGCCGATCGCCGGGGTGCTGCTCACCCTGGACGAGCGGCCGGGCCCGGACATCCTGGCGCTGGCCTCGCGGCTGGCCCCGGGGACCCCGGTGGTGTCGGTGGCGGGCGGCTCCTTCCCGACGGCGGCCGAGCTGTTCGCCATCGAGGGCAAGCTCACGGCGAGCGCGCCGCGCAAGGCGGAGACCGCGCTCGGCCTCTTCGAGCGGCATGTGGACACCGCCGCGCTGACCGAGCGCATCTCGGTGGGCCGCTCGGCCCGGGTCACCCCGATGATGTTCGAGCGCGAGCTGATCGAGCGGTCCCGGTCCCGTCGCCGGCGGGTGGTGCTGCCCGAGGGCGCGGAGGAGCGGGTGCTGCGCGCCGCCGACGTACTGCTCCGCCGCGATGTGTGCGATCTCACACTGCTGGGTGAGGAGGACGCGATCCGCAAGCGCGCCGCCGAGCTCGGCATCCAGCTCGCCGAGGCGCAGATCGTCGATCCGCAGACCTCCCCGCTTCGGGAGCGCTTCGCCGAGGGGTACGCGAAGCTGCGCGCCCACAAGGGCGTCTCCTACGAGCTGGCGTACGACGTGGTGGCCGATGTCTCCTACTTCGGCACGCTGATGGTCCAGGAGGGCCTGGCCGACGGCATGGTCTCGGGCGCGGTGCACTCCACCGCCGCCACCATCCGGCCCGCCTTCGAGATCATCAAGACCGCCCCGGGCGCCGAGATCGTCTCCTCGGTCTTCTTCATGTGCCTGGCCGACCGGGTGCTGGTCTACGGCGACTGCGCGGTCAACCCCGACCCGGACGCCGAGCAGCTCGCGGACATCGCCATCCAGTCGGCGACGACGGCCGCCCGGTTCGGGGTGGAGCCGAGGATCGCGATGCTGTCGTACTCCACCGGCACCTCGGGCTCCGGCGCGGATGTGGACAAGGTCCGCAAGGCGACCGAGCTGGTCCGCGAGCGCCGCCCCGATCTGCTGGTCGAGGGCCCGATCCAGTACGACGCCGCGGTGGACGCCGCGGTCGCGGCGACCAAGCTGCCCGACTCCGAGGTGGCGGGCAACGCCACCGTGCTGATCTTCCCGGACCTGAACACCGGCAACAACACCTACAAGGCCGTGCAGCGCTCGGCGGGCGCCGTCGCGGTCGGTCCGGTGCTGCAGGGTCTGCGCAAGCCGGTGAACGACCTGTCCCGCGGGGCACTCGTCCAGGACATCGTCAACACCGTCTCGATCACCGCCATCCAGGCCCAGTCCCCGGCGTCCCCGGCGTCGCCGGCCTCCCCGGCGTCCCCCGCACAGAAGGCGCAGTCCGCGTGAACGGCTCCCGAGTCCTCGTCCTCAACTCCGGCTCCTCGTCCGTGAAGTACCAGCTACTGGACATGGCCGACGGGGCCCGGCCCGCCTCCGGCATCGTGGAGCGGATCGGTGAGGGCCCCGTCGCCGACCACGCGGCGGCCCTCAAGCAGGTCGCCGACGAACTGGCCGCCCAGGGCCTGGGCCTCGACTCGCCCGAGCTGGCGGCGGTCGGCCACCGGGTGGTGCACGGCGGCACCCGGTTCACCGAGCCGACGCTGATCACCGATGAGGTGGTCGAGGAGATCGAGAAGCTGATCCCGCTGGCCCCGCTGCACAACCCGGCCAACGTCACCGGGATCAAGGTGGCCCGCGCGCTGCGCCCGGACCTGCCGCAGGTCGCGGTCTTCGACACGGCGTTCCACTCGACCATCCCGGAGGCGGCGGCGCGCTACGCGATCGACGTGGAGACCGCCGACCGCTGGGGGGTGCGGCGCTACGGCTTCCACGGCACCTCGCACGCGTATGTCTCCCGGGCCACCGCCGCGCTGCTGAGCAAGGACCCCGCGGAGGTCAACACGATCGTGCTGCACCTGGGCAACGGGGCCAGCGCCTCGGCGGTGCGCGGCGGCGTCTGCGTGGAGACCTCGATGGGGCTGACCCCGTTGGAGGGCCTGGTGATGGGTACCCGCTCGGGGGACATCGACCCGGCGGCGATCTTCCATCTGTCCCGGGTGGGCGGTATGTCGACCGATGAGATCGACACCCTGCTCAACAAGCGCAGTGGGCTGGCCGGCCTGTGCGGGGACAACGACATGCGCGAGATCGGCCGCCGGATGGGCGAGGGCGATCAGGCCGCGCAGCTCGCCTTCGACATCTACATCCACCGACTGCGGAAGTATGTGGGCGCGTACACCGCGGTACTCGGGCGGGTGGACGCCATCGCGTTCACCGCCGGTGTGGGGGAGAACTCCGCGGCGGTACGGGAGGCGGCGATGCGCGGCCTCACCGCGTTCGGCATCGAGGTGGACGGCGTCCGCAACGCGCTGCGCTCCGCCACGGCGCGGCTGATCTCCACGGAGTCCAGCCGGGTCGCGGTGGCCGTGGTGCCCACCGATGAGGAGCGGGAGATCGCCAGCCAGACGTTCGACCTGGTCAGCGCCTAGCCTCCGGTACCGGCTCCGCTGTGCCCAAGACTGAAAAATTCCGCTTCGAAACAAACCGATAGGATCTGCCTCATGCGCCGTTCCAAAATCGTCTGCACTCTGGGCCCCGCTGTCGACTCCTACGACCAGCTGAAGTCCCTCATCGAGGCCGGGATGAACGTGGCCCGGTTCAACATGAGCCACGGAACCCACCCGGAGCATGAGGAGCGGTACCACCGCGTCCGCAAGGCATCCGAGGAGACCGGGCACGCGGTCGGCGTCCTCGCCGACCTCCAGGGCCCCAAGATCCGTCTGGAGACCTTCAAGGACGGCCCGGTGGAGCTGGTCCGCGGGGATGAGTTCATCATCACCACCGAGGACGTGGAGGGCGACCGCACCATCTGCGGCACCACCTACAAGGGGCTGCCGGGCGATGTGTCCAAGGGCGACCAGGTCCTGATCAACGACGGCAACGTCGAGCTGCGGGTCACCGCGGTCGAGGGCTCCCGGGTCCGGACCATCGTCATCGAGGGCGGGGTGATCTCCGACCACAAGGGGATCAACCTGCCGGGTGCGGCGGTCAATGTGCCCGCGCTGTCCGAGAAGGACGTCGAGGACCTGAAGTTCGCCCTGCGGATGGGGTGCGACATGGTCGCCCTGTCCTTCGTCCGGGACGCGTCCGACGTCCGGGACGTCCACCGCGTCATGGACGAGGTGGGCCGCCGGGTGCCGGTGATCGCCAAGGTGGAGAAGCCGCAGGCGGTCGCCAACATGACCGAGGTCGTCGCGGCCTTCGACGGCGTCATGGTGGCCCGTGGTGACCTCGCGGTGGAGTATCCGCTGGAGAAGGTCCCGATGGTGCAGAAGCGGCTGATCGAGCTCTGCCGCCGCAACGCCAAGCCGGTGATCGTCGCGACCCAGATGATGGAGTCGATGATCACCAACTCCCGGCCGACCCGCGCCGAGGCGTCCGACGTCGCCAACGCGATCCTGGACGGCACCGACGCGGTGATGCTCTCCGCCGAGTCCTCGGTCGGCTCGTACCCGATCGAGACGGTCAAGACGATGTCCCGGATCGTCCAGGCCGCCGAGCAGGAGCTGCTCTCGCGCGGTCTGCAGCCGCTGGTGCCCGGCAAGAAGCCGCGTACCCAGGGCGGTTCGGTGGCCCGCGCGGCCGCCGAGATCGCCGACTTCCTGGGCGCCAAGTCGCTGGTGGCCTTCACCCAGTCCGGCGACACCGCCCGCCGGCTCTCCCGCTACCGCGCCCAGCAGCCCATCCTGGCCTTCACCACCGATGTGGCCACCCGCAACCAGCTCACCCTGAGCTGGGGCGTGGAGTCCTTCGTGGTGCCCTATGTCGAGCACACCGACGCGATGGTCGACCTGGTGGACGCCGAACTGCTGAAGCTGGGCCGCTACACCGAGGGCGACACCATGATCATCACCGCCGGCTCGCCTCCCGGTGTCCCCGGCACCACCAACATGGTCCGGGTGCACCACCTGGGCGGCGCGAGCCAGTAACGCGCCGAACGCGCCCGTGGGCACCGCCTCCGAGTGGAGGCGGTGCCCACGGTCGTTTCCCTCCCGGAGGAGGAGTGTGCGGCTCCCGGACGGGTCGGTGATCTCGCCGGGTCACTCCCCGGTCTTGAACAGATGCATACCCGGTACGGTCAGCGTGCCGCCGAACTGGCCGGCCTGCGTGACCGTGACATCGGTGAAGAACACCTCGGGGATGTTGACCGGCGGCGGGCTCTTGGGGCTGAAGGTGATCGGGATGAGCCCCAGCAGGTTCCCCTTCAGCTCCTCGGTGTACATGGTCACCGTGCCGTCGCGAATGGTCGAGGTGGACCCTTCGCGCGCCTGCACATGGGTCGTGCTCCCGGCCGGGCCCACCACCAGCTGGTGCAGATCCTTGATGTCCACACCCGAGGCGGTGAACTTCAGGACCTTCTTGATCTGGCCGCCCTGCGTCTTGACCTCCACGATGCCCTTGTAGTCCAGGCCGTGCAGGCTCAGCAGGGTGCTCTTGAGGGTCCAGGGGTCCTCGGGCAGCAGGCTCGAGGTCGGCTCGGTCTCGGCGTTCTCGTACGCGTCGGCGTCGAACTCGGGGCAGGGGAACGCCTCCTTGCCGTTCGCGTCCTTCGAGGCGGACGAGGAGGGCTTCGGAAGTGCCTTGTCCGCCTTGTCCTTGGCGTCCTCGACGGTCTTCCCCACCCCGTCCACGGTGTCCTTGACGCCCTTGCCCACCTTGTCCACCGTGTCCTTGACCGGATCGGTGAGCTTGTCGGAGCTCTTGGACTTCGACGGGGACGGAGACGGCGACGAGCTGGGCTCCTCGCTCGACGAGGGGCTCGGCGAAGCGCTCGGCTCGGCCGACTCCTTGGCCTTCTCCTCGGGCGTCAGGATGTCGTGGAGCGCGTCCCCGAGACCCAGCGGGTCCAGGGGGTTCTTGGACTGCGACGGGCTCGGCGAGGCCGACGGCTCCTCGTCCCCGGCACCGGAGGACGGCGCGGAGGAGGAACGGGACGGAGACGGCGTGGAGGTGGCCCTGTCGTCGTCCGAGCCCGCCTTGCCGTCCGAGGACTCCTCAGAGCCCTTGGAGCCGTCCTGGGAGCCCTTCTCGGCCGAACCCTTCGAGTCCTCGGCGCCCTTGCCGTCCTTGGCGTCCTTGTCCTCGCTCTGCGAGTCCGAGGCGTCCTTGCCGCCCTTGGAGTCCTTGTCCGCCTCGTCCGGCTGGGACACACACGGCCCGGCCTTGTAACGGTCCTCGGGCCGAGGGTTGGCCGAGGCGAGCTGCGGAGTGAGCCCCATGCCCATCAGCACGGCCGTCGGCATGGCGGCCAGCGCTATGGCCTTGCCGGCGGGCACCTGAAGGCGGGTGAGTACCGACTTCTTCGGTGCCGCGTGCCGCGGGCCCGTTCTGACCCGGCGCGGGCTCACTCCCTCCGGCTGCTCGGGTCGGTCTTCACCCCGCACGGTGCCTCCCATTCCTGGCTTCCTGGTCCGGTGCGGACCCGGCCCCGGCCGGTTCCGGCACGTTGTCACCGTTCCCGTCGTCCTGCGGCGCCGCTCCCGGCCCCTCGGCCGGCTGCGCGGAGGGAGTCTCACCCGGTGCCCAGGAGATGCTCATGCCGCCGCCGAACAGCGCGAGCAGGAATCCCATCAGGAAGCCGCCGAAGTTCGAAACGGGGATCGACACCAGGCCGAGCAGGATCGTGGCGACTCCGGCGAACACGCGCACCATGGGCTGGAACCACATGGTCAGGCCCAGGACCACCAACAGCACCCCGATGATCAGCGAGGCCGATCCGGCGGTGGTGGACATGTTGATGGTGAATCCGCCCGCGTTGACGTCGTTGTACGGGAAGTACATGATCGGCACCCCCGCCAGCAGGCTCAACAGCCCCGCCCAGAACGGGCGCTGCCAGCGCCACGCCCTGAAGGACTCCCGCAGGCGGCTGATACGGTCACTCGCCCCCGGCGACTCGGCACTCATCGAAAACAGCTCCCTGGGGCTGGCGATCGGTGTGATCGCGGTTGTTCTACAGCAGTACTAGCGTGGCGCATACGCGCTGCTGGTCGATGCCCGGGTGAGGGGCAGCGCCGCGGCCCCTCACCCTCAGCTCAACGGATCAGAAGCACTCGTTCTTGCCCTTGCTGACCTTCATCGAAAGGCCGGAGAGCTTGAACGTGCCCGCACTGGTCGCCCAGGCGGTCTGCTTCACACCGACCAGCGTCGCCGAATCGGACTGCTGGCCGAACGAACCGGGATCGGCCGCATCGCCCTTGTTGATACCGGGACCCTTGTGGGCGTCACCCGCCGCCACACCGATGTCGATCCCACGGAACGTGGCGTCCGCGTTGAGCTGATCGAGATCGATGAAGAGGTTCTTGGCCTCGACCTGCTTGCTGCCGTTGCCTGCCGTCAGCTTCAGCGACACATCGCCGAAGACGGGAACCGGGATCACGACGGACTGGCACAGGCCCTTGAGCTTCGCGCTCTTGAACGCCGACACCGCGACGGGGATCTTCTTGCCCCCGTGCTGGGTGTCAAGTGCGCCGTACTGCGCGAACCCGGTGCCGTCGAGCCGGTCGACCGAGACCTTGAACTGCTGACCGGACACGTTGAACGAGGCCGCGAGCGCACCCTGGGACAGGGCGACGCCGATCGCGGCCGTGGCAGCAACGCTCGGCACCATGACAACGGCGAACCGCTTCCATCTGGTGCCGCCACGAGCCACGGACTCCATGACTTTCCTCCTTCTCGGACGTACATCTCCGGCCGGGGCTGGGCCCCGGACCTGGGATGGGAGAAGTGCTACGTCCTCGGGAAGGAGAGCGCCCACGTCTCACAGGCGCACACCGCACCCGCAACACCGGCGATCACCCCCGAGCGACAACCACTGGCCACGCAATCTCGCGCAACCTCCTGGACAGGCCCTGCCTTTTGGGCAGAGACCCCCCTGTCCACGGCCGACGCCACTGCCGCCGGCCTGCCCGGTGGGGACCCAACCACACCGACGCGCCGACCGGATGCCGAGCTACGGGGGGATGGACCGAGCTTGGCCGATCGTGGTCCATTCCCGGCCCAGGCACAAGGGGTTCGTTACTAGCGAGTAACGGACGGATAACCGAACTGCGGCAGGACGGTCGAGATCGGGCACGCAGGGTTGCCGGACTGTGACCGGAAAGAGAGGGAGATTTACTCCAAGACCGGACAAAGTCCGGGCTCGCATTTACTGGCAGTAACAGCGACCGCGTTTACCAAGTTTTGGTAAAGAGCGGCCGCTGTGTTGTTTGAGGAGCCCGAGGTCAGAACAGCACGCGCGCCAACGCGCTGCGCGCCGCCACCACTCGGGGGTCCTCACCGCCGATCACCTCGAACAGACTGAGGAGATGAACGCGGGCCGCGTCCCGATCGTCCCCCGCCGTACGACGCACCGTGTCCACCAACCGCCCGAAGGCGTCTTCCACATGACCGCCCACCAGATCCAGGTCGGCCGCCGTGATCTGGGCCTTGGCATCCGCGGGGCTCTCCGCGGCCGCCTTTCGCGCCTGCGTGGCGTCCACGCCCTGAACGCGCTCCAGCAGCTGGGCCTGGGCCAGGCCCAGCTTGGCCTCGCCGTTGGCGGGGTCGTCGGCGAGCACGCTCTGGTACGCCCGCACCGCACCGCCCAGATCCCCGGCGTCCAGCGCCTGATGGGCCGCGCCGAGCGCGGTCTCCTGCGGCGACTCGGGGACCTCCGGGGCGGCCTCCTCGGCACCCTCGTCCTGGGCGCCGGGTTCAACAGGTGTACCCACGATGCCGAACTGCTGCTCCGCCGCCTGGATCAGCTGGTCCAGCACCTGGCGGATCTGCGCCTCGGGCGCGGCCCCCTGGAAGAGCGGCACCGGCTGGCCCGCGATCACCGCGAAGACCGCGGGGATGCCCTGGACGCCGAACTGCTGGAAGAGCATCTGGTTGGCGTCGACGTCGATCTTCGCGAGGACGAACTGCCCGGCGTACTCCGTGGCCAGCCGCTCCAGGATGGGGCCGAGCTGCTTGCACGGCTCGCACCACTCGGCCCAGAAGTCGATGACGACCGGCACTTCGGTGGAGCGCTGCAGGACGTCCTGCTGAAAACCCGCTTCGTCGACATTGAAGATCAGACGGGCGGGCGCTGCGGCGCCCCCGGAGCGGGCCGCCTGGGCCCGCGCCTTCTCCGCCTTCTGCTTCGCTTCTCCGGCCGCCTTCACCGCGGCGAGGTCGACCACTCCACTCATGGACATGTTCCGTGGCTGCATGGTCCTATCCTCCCCTCTTCCCGCGGTGAAGGGAAAAGCGCATCGGCCGATGGCCCGGCCGTGGCACACCCTTACGCTACGAGCCGTAGCGTAACTCACCCGGGACGGTGTGCGGTACTGGCGGGTAGGGTGCCGCGCATGAGCCCGTCCGCACACCGCACCGGGCGCCCGCGCAGCGCCGAGGCCGACCGAGCCATCCTGGGCGCCACCCGTGCCGCCCTGGTGGAACTGGGCTGGGCGAAGCTGACGCTGGGCGATGTGGCGGCCCGGGCCGGTGTCGCCAAGACGACCCTCTACCGCCGCTGGGCGAGCAAGTGCGAGCTGGTGGTGGACGCCATCGCGGCGGTCTTCGACGAGCACCTGGAAGCGACCGACCGCGGCAGTCTGCACGCCGATGTGGAGGCCGTGGTGATCCGGCTGGGGGCGCTGCTGGAGCGGCCCGAGACGGGCACCGCGCTGATGGCCGTCATCGCGGAGGCCATGCACGACAAGGCGCTGCGGTGCCGGGTGCGCTCGGCGATCGTGGACCGGCAGAAGCGGCTGGTCATGGTCGGCCGGGAGCGCGCCCGGCTCCGCGGTGAGCTGCCGCGCGAGGAGGACCCGGAGGCGGCGGCCCGCAACGCGGATCTGATCTTCGACACGGTCGCCGGGGCGGTGCTCCACCGGCTGATGATCAGCGCGGAACCGGTGGACCCGCAGTGGGCGCGGGAATTCACGGATCTGCTGCTGTACGGACTGACCGGGGCGGATTCCGGCGGCGCCGCGGCCGGCCCCGCCCCGGGCGGGGTTCAGAAGCCGGCCGGCTCCGTGTAGACCCCCCACTCGTCGCGGAGGGCGTCGCAGATCTCGCCGAGGCTCGCTTCGGCCCGCACCGCCTTCAGCATCGGCTCGATCATGTTGGAGCCCTCGCGGGCGGCGGCGACCAGCGCCCCCAGCCCCTCGGCGATCTCGGCCTCGTCCCGGCCGGCCTTACGGGCACCCAGCACCCGCACCTGCTCGCGCTCGACCTCGTGGCTGACCCGCAGGATCTCCAGATCGCCGGTGACCGAGCCCTCGTGGCAGTTGACGCCGACGACCTTCTTGTCCCCCTTCTCCAGGGACCGCTGGTAGCGGAAGGCGGATTCGGCGATCTCGCCGGTGAACCAGCCGTCCTCGATGCCCTGGAGAATGCCGGCGGTGATCGGCCATTCGGGCTGCTGTCCGTCCGGCACCGTGCGGCGGCCGCGCTCCTTGATCTGCTCGAAGATCTTCTCGGCGTCGGCCTCGATCCGGTCGGTCAGCGCCTCGATGTACCAGGAACCGCCCAGCGGATCGGCCACATTGAGGACCCCGGTCTCCTCCATCAGCACCTGCTGGGTGCGCAGGGCGATCTCGGCGGCCTGCTCGCTGGGCAGCGCCAGGGTCTCGTCCAGGGCGTTGGTGTGCAGCGAGTTGGTGCCGCCGAGGACCGCGGCGAGGGCCTCCACGGCCGTCCGCACCACGTTGTTGTACGGCTGCTGGGCGGTGAGCGAGACCCCGGCGGTCTGGGTGTGGAACCGCAGCCACTGCGCCTTCTCGGTTCTCGCCCCGTAGACATCGCGCATCCAGCGGGCCCAGATCCGGCGGGCGGCGCGGAACTTGGCGATCTCCTCGAAGAAGTCGACATGCGCGTCGAAGAAGAAGGACAGCCCGGGCGCGAAGGTGTCGACGTCCAGCCCGCGGGAGAGACCGAGCTCCACATACCCGAAGCCGTCGGCGAGGGTGTACGCCAGCTCCTGCGCGGCCGTCGCCCCGGCCTCGCGGATGTGGTACCCGGAGACCGACAGCGGCTTGTACGCCGGGATGCCCTCGGAGCAGTACTCCATCAGGTCGCCGATCAGCTTCAGATGCGGCTCGGGCGGGAAGAGCCACTCCTTCTGCGCGATGTACTCCTTGAAGATGTCCGTCTGGAGGGTGCCGTTGAGCCGCGAGACGTCCACGCCCTGGCGCTCGGCGGCGACCAGGTACATACAGAAGACGGGGACGGCCGGACCGCTGATGGTCATCGAAGTGGTGACATCGCCGAGCGGGATGTCCTTGAAGAGGATCTCCATGTCGGCGGCGGAGTCGATGGCGACGCCGCAGTGGCCGACCTCGCCGAGCGCGTGCGGATCGTCGGAGTCGCGGCCCATCAGGGTCGGCATGTCGAAGGCGACCGAGAGCCCGCCGCCGCCCGCCTTGAGGATCATCTTGTAGCGCTCATTGGTCTGCTCGGCATTGCCGAACCCCGCGAACTGGCGGATGGTCCAGGCCCGGCCCCGGTAGCCGGTGGCGTAGAGGCCACGGGTGTACGGGAACTCGCCGGGCCAGCCGATCCGCTCGAACCCCTCCACGGTGTCGCCCGGGGCGGGTCCGTAGACCGGCTCGACGGGGTCACCCGACAAGGTCGTGAAGTCGGCGTCGCGCTTGTGTGCCGCGTCGTACCGGGCCTGCCACCGTCGGCGGCCCGCCTCAATGCCTTCGGCGTCCATGCTTCAAAAGTACTAGGACGTCCTATTAATTGTCGACGCGAGACCCGCCGCACTGGGCCGAACGGGGACGTTCCACTCCCCGGCCGCGCGCCCCGTCCGACCCCGGACGGGACGCGCGCAAGGGCTGCAAACCGCCGGTCAGACCTGCGCGGGCGCGGGCTCGGCGCCGCTGACCAGCGGCTCCACCTCGCGGGTGACCTTGCGCTCGACGAAGAACGCGGCCGTCGGGATGGTGCCCGCGACCAGGACCCACAGCAGCTTGCCGAACGGCCACTTGGCCTTGGAGCCGAGGTCGAAGGCGAAGACCAGGTAGATGATGTAGAGCACGCCGTGGACCTGGGAGACCACGAGCGTGAGGTCCTCGCCCGTGTCGAAGCCGTACTTGAACACCATGCAGGTGCAGAGCACGAGCAGCATCACTGCGGTGACGTAAGCCATGACCCGGTAGCGGGTCAGCACGCTGCGTTTCATGCCCTGAGCGTAACCGCCCGTTCCGGGGCGATCTTCGCCGCCCCCGGGTCTTCGTCAGCCGTCCTCGAAGTCCTCCGCGGCGACCCTCAGCGGGCGCAGCATCTCGAAGATCTTGCCGCAGTCCTCGGCGTCGTAGACCCCGAGCCCGAATTCCATCGCCATCAGATCGCGGGTGGCCGATTCGACCACCTCACGGCCCCGGTCGGTGATCGAGGCCAGGGTGCCGCGGCCGTCGTTGGGGTTCGGCCGCTTGTCGACCAGACCCGATTTGACCAGGCGATCCACCGTATTGGTGACCGAGGTCGGGTGGACCATCAACCGCTCGCCGATCTTGGACATCGGCAGCTCACCGGATCTGGAGAAGGTGAGCAGCACCAGCGCCTCATAGCGGGCGAAGGTCAGTCCATAGGGTCTGACGACCGCGTCGACCTGGCTGAGCAGAATCTGGTGGGCACGCATGATCGAGGTGATCGCGCCCATGGAGGGCACGGACCCCCACCGCTGCTTCCAGAGCTCATCGGCACGGGCGATGGGGTCGAACGACAGGCTGAGCGGCTTCGGCACACCACCGACCCTACCGGCCGGTCATATCGTGGTCAGCCCTATCTCACACTTCGGGCCGGGCGGGCCCGGGGACGGTGCGCCGCACCTCCAGCGCCACCAGCAGCGAGCACAGCGCCCCGCAGCCACCCGCCGTCGCGGCGACCACATGGACCGGTACGAACTCGGCGACCGCGCCGGAGACCGCCATGCCAAGACCCTGCGCGGTCATCAGCCCGGCCGTCAGCACCGTCATCGCCCGGCCGCGCAGCTCGTCCCGTACGGCGGCGAGAAACCACTGGTCGAGGCCGAGGCTGTAGGCGATACCGCAGCCGGTCAGCATCTGCAGGGCCAGCGCCCAGCCGAACGACGGACGGACGGCGTACCCCAGGGCGGGCAGCATCGCCAGGACGCCGACCGGCAGCGTCAGCCGGGCCCGGGCGTGTGGTCCCAGCAGCGAGCCCACCAGCGCCTCACTGGCGATCGCGCCGACCGGCATCCCGCACATCAGCAGCCCGAGCCCGACCGAGCCGAGCCCCAGCCCATCGGAGTACGGCGTCAGCAGAACCTCCGGCATCACCACGAACATCGGCGGCACCCACGACAGCAGCATCAGCGCCCGGATCCGGCGGTCCGCGAACAGCCGCCGCATCCCGCTCAGCGAGTCCCCGAGCAGCGCCCCGGCACCGGCCACCTGCCGCGCCGGGCGGCGGCGGGTGCCGAAGCGGAGCACCAGCGCCGAGCCGACGAGCGCCGCCGCCGTGAGCGCCAGCGCGGCCCGCGGCGAGACGGCGGCCAGCAGCAGCCCGCCGACCCCGAACCCGGCGAGCTGCGCGGTCTGGGCGGTGATCCGGATGACCGAGCGGCCCAGGACGAAGGCGTCGCCCTCGCCGAGGATGTCGCCGAGCGTCGCCGACCGGGTCCCGCTGAACACCGGCGAGATCGCGGCGGGCACACAGCGCAGCGCGAGCAGCGCGGCCACCGGCATCCCCGGCACCACCATGGCGGCCACACATCCGGCGTGCACCAGATCGCAGACCACCAGCACCCGGCGGGCCGGGAAGCGGTCGGCGACGGAGGACAGCAGGGCACCGCCGATCACATACGGCAGCATCGAGGTGGCGAACGTCAGGGCGCTGAGCAGTGGCGATCCGGTGAGCCGAAAGACCAGTACGGACAGCGCAATCTGGCCGACCACCTCGCCGAGCATGGAGACCAGGTGCGCGGCGAAGACGGCCCGGAACTCCCGGACCGCGAACACGGCGCCGTAGCCAACGCCCCCCGGACCCCGCGGCGGCCCCTGGTCGTCACCGGGCGCGAGCTCGGGTCGGGAGGCCTGCGCGTCGGGGCGCGACTCGAGAGGGCCCGTGGTACCGGGCCCGGAGGGCGTTGCCATGCCGGAAGCGTGCCCGTACGGGCGGGGCGGGCTCTAGTGTTTCGGCCTGAGCCGAATCTTCGCGATCGGGGGGCGACGCCATGCCACTGCATATGCAGTTCGGAGCCGACGATCTGCTGCGCTGCCGGTTCGCCATCTCACCCCTGTGCCAGACGCACGAGGCGGTGCGCACGCTGCGCCGGACCGAGCGGCACGGCTACCACCTGCCCTGGCTGCGGCGGGTGCGGGAGGCGGTGACCGGGCTCGATCTGTCGGAGCTGTGGCTGCTGATGCCCGGGCGGGGCGGCTACACCCCGGACTTCCTGGGCCCGCCGCCGGAGGTGCCGTACGCGCCGTTCGAGGACGAGCTGGCGCGGATGCGGGCCACGGACCCGGCCGCCGCCCACCGGGAGCTGGTCCTGTCCCTGGCGTGCACCCCGGGGGCCGCCGAGTCCCCGCGGGGCCGGGCGATGCTGGCCGATCCGGCGCGGGCGGTCCAGCGGCTGGCCGAGGTGACCGAACGGGCCTGGCGGGCCCTGGTCGCACCGGACTGGCCCCGGCTGCGGGCCCTGCTGGAGGCCGATATCGGCTATCGCTCTCGGCAGTTGGCCGACGGCGGCCTGGAGCGGCTGTTCGCCGATCTGCGGCCCGCGCTGCACTGGACCGACGGCACGCTCACCATCCGTACCTCCGCGATCCCCACCCGGACGCAGGACCTCAACGGCCGGGGGGTGCTGCTGATGCCCAGCGTCTTCGTCTGGCCGGATGTGGTGAGCGGCTTCGCCCCGCCGTGGCAGCCCACGGTGATCTATCCGGCGCGCGGGGTCGGCGGGCTGTGGCGGGAGCCGGACGCGGAGGGGAGGGACGCGCTCGTACGCCTCCTGGGCGCGGGCCGCGCCGCGGTCCTCGCCGCTCTGGAGGAACCCGCCTCCACCACGGCCCTGGCCGCCCGTCTCGGCCTCGCGCCCTCGTCGGTCTCGGCGCATCTCGCGGTGTTGCGCACCGCCGGACTGCTCAGCTCACGGCGCCAGGGCCATCAGGTGCTGTACGAACGCACGCCGCTGGGCATGGCCCTGGTGGGCGGGGGCTGAGGGGCCCCGGGGTGGTCAGTCGGACAGATGACGCTCGACCGTCTCGACCTTGGAGGTCAGACCGTCCGTGACGCCCGGGCGGATATCGGCCTTGAGAACCACCGAGACCCGGGGCGCCCGCGCCTCCACCACGGCGACGGCGCGCTTGACGACGTCCATGACCTCGTCCCACTCGCCCTCGATCGAGGTGAACATCGCGTCCGTACGGTTCGGCAGCCCCGACTCGCGGACCACCCGCACCGCATCGGCGACGTACTCCCCCACGTCCTCGCCGACGCCCAGCGGCGTCACCGAAAAGGCGACGATCATGCGTTGACCACGCCCTCCTTACGGGCGCGGGCCGCGATCACACCGGCCTCGGTCTCCCGCTTGAGCTTGCGCTCGGCGAAGAAGCCGCCGGTGGGCAGGACGGAGAGGACGAAGTACAGGGCCGCGGTCTGCCACTTCCACTTGGTGCGGTTCCAGGCGTCCGCCCAGAAGACCACGTAGAGGATGAAGAGCACGCCGTGCACCATGCCCATCACCGGCACCGCGTTGAAGTCCGAGGTGCGCTTGAGCACCGAGCAGATGAGCAGCAGCAGGAACGACACGGCCTCGGGCGCGGAGACCAGGCGGAGCCGGCGCAGCGCGGTGGCGGTCTTGAAGTCCACGAGAGCACCTTCGTGTGAAGAGGGGTACGGCAGAACACAGACCGGCTTGTGAATCAATGCACAAGCCTGCGCCCATTGTCGCAGCTTCGCGGGCGATCACGGCCCGGGGGGCACCCCCAGCCCCCGGCGCTCCCTGTCCGCCGACGTCAGAGCCCGCTACCGTCGGCTCCGTGGCTCAGTTTCGGCTCCAGGGAAGCAGGGTGCTCGCGGTCGACCTGACCGGCGACTCCGTGAAGGCCAAGAACGGCGCGATGGTCGCCTACGAGGGGGAGATGACCTTCAAGAAGAAGACCGGCGGCGGAGAGGGGCTGCGCGGGATGGTGACCCGGCGGCTCACCGGAGAGCAGATGGCGGTCATGGAAGTGAAGGGGCACGGCACGTGCTACTTCGCCGACCGGGCGAGCGAGATCAACCTGGTGTCGCTGCACGGCGAGAAGCTCTACGTGGAGTCCAGCAATCTGCTGTGCACGGACTCCGCGCTGCGCACCGGCGCCTCCTTCACCGGGCTGCGCGGCTCCGCGCAGGGCAACGGCCTGTTCACCACGACCGTCGAGGGCACCGGCCAGGCCGCGCTCGTCTCGGCCGGCACGGCGATCGTGCTGCGCGTCACCCCGCAGACCCCGCTGCAGGTCGACCCGGGCGCGTACCTCGCCCACACCGGCGGTCTCAAACAGCACTTCCAGGCGGGGGTGAACTTCCGGGCGCTGATAGGCGAGAGCGGCGGGGAGTCCTTCCAGATCCGCTTCGAGGGCGACGGGCTCGTCTACGTCCAGCCCAGCGAGCGCAACACGATCGGGGGTGAGGTGTGAGCAGGGGGCACCTCCCAGCGGTAGCTGGGGGAGCACACGCGGCCGCCGGGCCGCAGATGGCGACGAAACCCGCACCTCTGGGTCGCGCGGGCGACAGTGACATCAGCCGCCGGCGCGGCGGGGCGAACAAAAGGGGCTCATGATGCCGTTCACCTTGCTCACCTCACGCATGGTCGAGGCCCAGGTGCTCCCCGGGCAGACCCTGTTCAGCCAGCGCGGCGCGATGCTCGCCTACCGCGGGGACGTGCGGTTCACCCCCAGCATCACCGGCGGGCAGCGCGGGGTGCGGGGGATGATCGGGCGGCGGGTCGCCGACGAGGACACCCCGCTGATGACCGTCGAGGGCCAGGGCACGGTGATGTTCGGGCACGGCGGCCACCACGTCCAGGTGATCGACCTGGTCGGCGACACCCTCTATGTGGAGTCGGACCGGCTGCTGGCCTTCGACGGCTCGCTGCGCCAGGGCACGATGTTCCTGGGTTCCCAGGGCGGGGTGATGGGCATGGTGCGCGGCCAGGTCACCGGACAGGGCCTGTTCACCACCACCCTGGAGGGGCACGGCTCCGCGGCGGTCATGGCGCACGGCGGGGTCCTGGAACTGCCGATCGGCCCGGGACGTCCGGTGCATGTCGATCCGCAAGCCTATGTCGCCCACCGGGGTGATGTTCGCAATAAGCTCTCGACGGCGATCGGCTGGCGCGAAATGGTGGGCCGCGGCTCGGGGGAGGCGTTCCAACTGGAACTGTCCGGCACCGGCATGGTCTATGTCCAGGCATCGGAGGAAAAGCTGTGAACGGCCCCGTCATCCACGACGCCTGGACGCTGCCCGTCGACGACAACATCAATCCGTACGCCTTCAGCGTGGACCTGAACGGCCAGTGGTTCCTGCAGAAGGGGAAGATGGTCGCCTACTACGGGCAGATCGACTTCCATGGCGTCGGGCTCGGCCACCTCGACCACCTCATCGCGTACAGCTTCCACTCCCCGCTGCACGCGGCGGACTGGGTGGTGGCCGAGGGCCAGGGAAAGATGGTGCTCGCCGACCGCGCCTTCGACGTCAACTCCTATGACCTGGACGACGGCAACCTCTCCATCCGGTCCGGCAATCTGCTGGCCTTCCAGCCGTCGCTGTCCCTGAAGCAGTCCATCGTCCCGGGCTTTCTCACCCTCATCGGCACCGGGAAGTTCGTGGCCGCCTCCAATGGGCCCGTGGTCTTCATGGAGCCGCCGATCCGGGTGGATCCGCAGGCGCTGGTGGGCTGGGCGGACTGCCCGACACCATGCCACCACTACGACCACCAGTATCTGCGCGGCTTCCTCGGGGCCATCAGGTCGCGCACGGGGATCGGGGGCGCCTCGGGCGAGGAGCACCAATTCGAGTTCGTGGGCGCGGGGACCGTACTGCTGCAGTCCACGGAGCAGGTCGTCGCCGAGATATCGGTCGGCGAGACAGGGGGTACCGGTTCGTGAGCGCGAGCGTGCGGAGTGTAACGTCGAACAGGTGACCTCTAGCCCGATACATCCATTGGTTCGGAATTCAACTTCTATAGGTAGAATACATCCCATGGAGACCGAGAACGGCACGCGCTGGCTCAGCGATGAGGAACAGCGCGCGTGGCGCACCCACCTGGATGTCAGCCGGCTGCTGACCTACCAGCTCGAAAAAGACCTCCAGCCGTTCGGCCTGACCATGAACGACTACGAGATCCTGGTCAACCTCTCGGAGTCGGAGGACCGCCGGATGCGGATGAGCGATCTCGCGTCCGCGACCCTGCAGTCCAAGAGCCGGCTGTCCCATCAGATCACCCGGATGGAGAACGCCGGCCTGGTCCGCCGCGAGAACTGCGAGTCCGACCGACGGGGGCTGTACGCCGTGCTGACCGAGCACGGCTGGGAAACCATGCGCAAGGTCGCACCCCACCATGTGGCGTCCGTGCGCAACCACTTCATCGATCTGCTCGCGCCGGAGGACCTCAAGGCGCTGTACGGATCGCTGGTGCCCGTCGCCGAGCATCTGCGCGCCCAGCGGGGCCGGGTCTAGGAGCCCGTAGGCAGCCGCAGCTCGAACAGGGCACCGCCCTCGGGTGCCGCCCGGACGGCCAGGGTGCCGCCGTGGCGCACCGCCACGTCCCGCGCGATGGCGAGGCCGAGCCCGGCCCCGCCATCGTCGCGGCTGCGGGCGTCGTCGAGCCGTACGAACCGCTCGAAGATCCGCTCCCGCTCGCCCTCGGGCACCCCCTCGCCGTCGTCCGCGACCTCCAGCACCGCCCACCGGCCCTCCTCGCGCACCGCCACCCGCACCCCGCCCCGGGCGTGCCGCTGCGCGTTGTCGACCAGATTGCCCAGCACGCGGGCCAGCTGCCCACGCGAGCCCGGCACCGCCACCGGCGCCGCCTCCGTACGCACCGGCACCCGGTCCCCCAGCCGCTGGGCCAGCTCCTCGCGCGTCATGGCGTCCAGCGCCACCGGCGCGTGGGCGGGCCGCTCCCCCGCGTCCAGCCGGGCCAGCAGCAGCAGATCGGCCGCCAGCCGCTGCAGCCGCACCACGTCCTCCACCGCGCCGTCCAGGTCCAGCAGCTCCGGATGGGCGGCGCCCACCTCCAGCTGGGTGCGGAGCGAGGCCACCGGGGAGCGCAGCTCATGGGAGGCGTCCGCCACGAAGGCCCGCTGCCGCTCGACCGACGCCTCCAGCGCCGTGAGCGTCTCGTTGGTGGTCCGGGCCAGCCGCGCCACCTCGTCGTGCGACCCCGGCACGGGCACCCGCCGGGACAGATCCGTACTCGCCGTGATGGCGGCCATCTCCTGCCGGATGCCCTCCACGGGCCGCAGCGCCCGCCGGGTCACCAGCCAGGTCACCCCGGCCACGACCACCAGCAGCAGTGGCAGCCCGATCAGCATCGCCTCCCGCACGGTGCCCACCGCGCCCTGTTCGGTGGCCAGCGGGGCGCCCGCGTAGACCGTGACGTCCTCACCGCGGGCGTCGGTGACCTCCAGCGCCGCCCAGCGGTACTCCGCGGTCTCGCCGTCGATCCGGGCCGTACCGGCGCTGTACTCCGGGGTCGAGGAGACCTCCCCCGCGCCGTCGTCGTCATCATCCTCCCCGGGCGCCGGAACCGGCCGCACCGAGGAACTGCCGGTGCCCGTCACGGCCTGGAGATCGTCACTGACCGCGCGGACCCGGTGGTCCTCGTCCACGATCTGCACCGGGGTCTCGTCCCCGAGGTCCAGATCCCGGTACGCCACCCCACCGGCGACCTTCGAGGCGACCGCCCGGGCGGTCGCCCCGGCATCGACCTCGGCCCGGTCCGCCAGATTGCTCTGCAACACCCCGAGCACCGCGAGCCCCGCGGCCACCAGCGCCACCGCGACCACCACGGTCGCACCCAGCGCCGCCCGCGCCCGTACGGAACCGAAGACCTTACCCACGGAGCCGATACCCCGCTCCCCGCACGGTCTCGATCAGCCCGGCGCCCAGCTTCCGGCGCAGGGCGCTGATGTACACCTCGACGATATTGGGGTCGCCGTCGTACGCGAAGTCCCAGACGTGCTCCAGGATCTCGGCCTTGGAGACCACGTCCCCCGGCCGCAGCGCCAGCTGCTCCAGTACGGAGAACTCCTTGGCGGTCAGCGCGATCTCGCCATTACCCCGCTCCACCCTGCGCGCACCCCGGTCCACCGACAGCTCCCCGACCCGCACCACCGGCGAGGCCCCGGCCCCCCGCCGCCGCAACAGCGCCCGCACCCGGGCCACCAGCACCACATACGAGAACGGCTTGGTCAGATAGTCGTCGGCACCGGTGTCCAGCCCTTCGGCCTCGTCGTACTCGCCGTCCTTGGCGGTGAGCATCAGGATCGGCACATCGCTCCCGGCCGCCCGCAGCGCCCCGCACACGTGGTAGCCGTTCATCCCCGGCAGCATGATGTCGAGAACGATCAGGTCGTAATCGCCCTCCCGCGCACGGTGCAGCCCCTCGCGCCCGTCGTGGACGACATCCACGGCGAACCCCTCGGCCTGCAACCCCTTGGCCAGCGACAGGGCCAGCCGCCGCTCGTCCTCCACGATCAGCAAACGCATACGACCAGCCTCCCAAAGCGAACCTGAAGATCACTTCAGGTGGCTTCAGCTCAGCTTCAGCATCACTCCCCGATGGTGGTTGACGTCCGAACACGACCCGGGGAGGAACCTTCATGAAGCGCAACGTCGTCATCGCATCCGTCACCGCGGCCGCCCTGCTCACGGGCGGCACGGCGGTCGCCGTGGCGGGCACCCAGTCCTCGTCCCCGGCGGCCCGGTCCGCGTCCCCCGCAGCCCAGTCCACCGGCATGTCGCTGACCGAGGCGGCCAACGCCGCGCTCAAGGCCGTCCCGGGCACGCTGGACTCCCTCGACCGGGACCACGGCGCCCGGACCACCTGGGACGCGGAGATCCTCGGCAAGGACGGCAAGTGGCACGAGGTCACGATGGACGCGTCGAACGGCAAGGTCCTGAACCAGCACATCGACAGGGACACCGACGCCGAGGACGCCGCCGAGGCCAAGGCCCTGCGGAACGCCGACGTCTCGGCCACCGAGGCGGCCCGGAAGGCCGCGTCCAGGGGCACGGTGACCTCCGTGGAGTTCGACAGCGACCGCACCCCGGTGTGGGAGGTCGAGACCGTCAAGAACCACAAGGAGCGTGACCTGAACGTGAACGCCCAGTCCGGCAAGGTCACCCAGGCCCCGTCCGACGACGACTAGGGAGAGCCGCCGACGAAACGGGAGGGGGCGGGGTCGCAGGGGTGGGGACCTGGACGCTTACGTGTATTTGTGGCGCCCATCCCCGACCAACCCCACGCCCCCGGTCAATGGCGCCGTAAATATACGGTCCAGGGCCCCGCCCCCAAGGCCCCGCACCGCACCCACACCCACACCCACACCCACAACGCACCCCGGGCGCACCCGCACCCGCACCCCGGGCGCACCCGAAACGCACCTCAGCGCACCCAAACGGAGCGCCCGGGCGCACCCGTCACCCCCGCTCCGTGACCCCCGCCACCAGCTCATCCGCCGCCGTATACGGATCCAGCTCACCGGCCACGACCCGCTCCGCGAGCGCCCCCAGCCGCCGATCCCCGTGCAGATCGCCGATCCGCTCCCGCAGCGCCGTCACCGCGATCGTCTCGACCTCGCCCGCCGCCCGCCGCATCCGGCGCTCCGCGAGCACCCCGTGCTCCTCCATCCACGCACGGTGCTTCTCCAGCGCCTCGACGACCTCATCGATCCCCTCGCCGCGCGCCGCCACGGTCTTCACGATCGGCGGCCGCCAGTCCCCCGGCGCCCGCCCCTCCCCCAGGCCCAGCATGTGGTTGAGCTCGCGGGCCGTGGCATCGGCCCCTTCCCGGTCGGCCTTGTTGACCACGTACACATCGCCGATCTCCAGGATCCCGGCCTTGGCCGCCTGGATCCCGTCCCCCATCCCCGGCGCGAGCAGCAGCACGCTGGTGTCGGCCTGGGCGGCGATCTCGACCTCGGACTGACCGACGCCCACCGTCTCCACCAGCACCACATCGCACCCGGCCGCGTCCAGCACCCGGATCGCCTGCGGGGCCGCCCAGGCGAGCCCGCCGAGGTGACCGCGCGTGGCCATGGAGCGGATGTAGACGCCGGGGTCGGAGGCGTGTTCCGACATCCGTACGCGGTCACCCAGCAGCGCCCCGCCGGAGAACGGCGAGGAGGGGTCGACGGCGAGGACGCCCACCCGCTTGCCGATCCGCCGGTAGGCGGAGACGAGCGCGGAGGTCGAGGTGGACTTGCCGACGCCGGGCGAGCCGGTCACCCCGACCACATACGCGCCCCCGGCCAGCGGAGCGAGCGCGGCCATCACCTCGCGCAGCTGCGGCGAGGCGCCCTCGACCAGCGAGATGAGCCGGGCGACCGCACGCGGCCGCCCCTGCCGCGCCTGCTCCACCAGCGTGGGCACATCAGCCATGGGTGCCGTACTCCTTACCGCTTCATCGCTACATCACAACGGAAACCGACGCCCCGCAACCGAAACCGGAACCCAGGGGCAACCGCCTACTCCCCCGCCGGCACCCGCAGGATCAGCGCATCCCCCTGCCCACCCCCACCGCACAGCGCCGCCGCTCCGGTCCCGCCCCCACGCCGCCGCAGCTCCAGCGCAAGATGCAGCGCGATCCGCGCACCGGACATCCCGATGGGGTGGCCGAGGGCAATCGCGCCCCCATTCACATTCACCCTTTCGGGGGAAACACCTAGATCCTTCATGGACTGCACGGCGACCGCGGCGAACGCCTCGTTGATCTCGATGAGATCGAGATCGTCCACCGTCAGCCCCTCCTTGCCCAGGGCGTGCGCGATCGCGTTGGACGGCTGCGACTGGAGGGAGTTGTCGGGTCCCGCCACATTTCCGTGGGCGCCGATCTCGGCGATCCACTCCAGCCCCAGCTCCTCGGCCTTGGCCTTGCTCATCACGACGACCGCGGCGGCCCCGTCCGAGATCTGCGACGACGTGCCCGCCGTGATCGTCCCGTCCTTGGCGAACGCGGGCCGCAGCCTGCCCAGCAGCTCGGTCGTGGTCTCGCCGCGGATGCCCTCGTCCTTGTCGAAGACCACCGGCTCGCCCTTGCGCTGCGGGATCTCCACGGGGGTGATCTCGGCGTCGAAGAGGCCGTTCTTCTGCGCGGCCGCGGCCCGCTGGTGGGACTGGGCGGCGAACTCGTCCTGTTCGGGGCGCTGGATGCCCAGCCGGGTGTTGTGCTTCTCGGTGGACTCGCCCATGGCGATGGACTCGAAGGCGTCGGTCAGCCCGTCGTGCGCCATCGCGTCGAGCATCTCGATCGCGCCGTACTTGTAGCCCTCACGGGACTTGGGCAGCAGATGGGGGGCGTTGGTCATGGACTCCTGCCCGCCCGCGACCACGATGTCGAACTCGCCCGCGCGAATGAGCTGGTCGGCCAGGGCGATGGCGTCCAGCCCGGAGAGGCAGACCTTGTTGATCGTGAGGGCGGGCACGCTCATCGGGATGCCGGCCTTGACCGCCGCCTGCCGGGCCGGAATCTGCCCGGCGCCCGCCTGGAGCACCTGCCCCATGATCACGTACTGCACCTGCTCGGCGCCGACCCCGGCCCGCTCCAGCGCGGCCTTGATCGCGATTCCGCCCAGGTCCGCGCCGGAGAACGAGCGCAGGCCGCCGAGCAGCCGTCCCATGGGCGTCCGGGCGCCCGCCACCATCACAGAGGTCGTACGAGTCATTGGTGCGTCCCCTTCACGAGGAGAAGGAAGTTAACGAGGGTTATCGTCAATGTACTGACGAGTACCCGCGCGGTCACCGGCGCATCGGTGTGATCGCGCGCACGTTGCGTAACCGGCTGTGCGGCGGTGCACTGTTCCCATGTTGACGAGAATCGACCACATCGGGATCGCCTGCTTCGACCTCGACAAGACCGTTGAGTTCTACCGTGCCACGTACGGCTTCGAGGTGTTCCACTCCGAGATCAACGAGGAGCAGGGCGTCCGCGAGGCCATGCTCAAGATCAATGAGACCTCCGACGGCGGGGCCTCGTACCTGCAGCTTCTCGAGCCGATCCGGGAGGACTCCGCGGTCGGCAAGTGGATGGCCAAGAACGGGGAGGGCGTCCACCACATCGCCTTCGGCACCGCCGACGTCGACACCGACTCCGAGGCCATCCGCGACAAGGGCGTCCGGGTTCTTTACGAACAGCCCCGCCGTGGCTCGATGGATTCCCGGATCACCTTCCTCCACCCCAAGGACTGTCACGGTGTGCTGACCGAGCTCGTCACCGCCGCGGGCCCCGCCGCCCACAAGGGCGAAGAGGATCACTGAAGCGGACCACTGACCTACCCCTTCCCCGGCCGGTAGAGTGCAGCATCGGCCGGGGTACGGAATCGGAAAGGGATCGGGGTCCGGCCCGGGCTTCGCCGATGATCTGACACCATTTCTTCGGAAGGGCCAGCTCCGGTCCGACCCGGCACGCACTTCGCCTGGTCGGTACCGCAAGGGAACCGTCGAGGAACCCCTGGGCACCGCAAGGGACCACGGGGGACCACGAGGGTGACGGAGCCGGCCGCCAACGCGACCAGGGGACGGATGGGACCGCGCAGTGCGGGGCTACGACCGCTACGAGCCTGACGATCAGCTCTCCAAGTTCGAGGCCGAGATGGAGCGGCTGAAGACCGAGCGTGAGAAGGCCGTCCAGCACGCCGACGACCTCGGCTACCAAGTCGAGGTGCTGCGCGCCAAGCTGCATGAGGCGCGCCGTAACCTGGCGGCCCGCCCCGCCTATGACGGCGCCAACGTCGGCTACCAGGCAGAGCAGTTGCTGCGGGACGCCCAGCTCCAGGCGGACCAGTTGCGCGCCAACGCCGAGCGTGAGCTGCGCGAAACCCGGGCGCAGACCCAGCGGCTGCTCCAGGAGCAGGCCGAGCGGCAGGCCCGGCTCGAGGCCGAGCTGCACGCCGAGGCCGTGGCCCGGCGCCAGCGGCTGGACCAGGAGCTGGCCGAGCGCCGCGCCACCGTCGAGTCGCATGTCAACGAGAACGTGGCCTGGGCCGAGCAGCTGCGGGCCCGTACCGAGGCGCAGGCCCGCCGGCTCATGGACGAGTCCCGGACCGAGGCCGAGCAGGCCCTGGCCGAGGCGCGCGCCGAAGCGCAGCGCATGACCGAACAGGCCCGTCAGCGGCTGGGCTCCGAGGCGGAGGCCAGCCGTGCCGAGGCCGAGGCGATTTTGCGCCGGGCCCGCGCCGACGCCGAGCGGCTGCTGACCAACGCGGGCGCCCAGGCCCAGGAGGCCACCGACCACGCGGAGCAGCTGCGCACCACCACCGCCACCGAGGCGGATCAGGCCCGTCGTCACGCGGCCGAGCAGACCCGCGCCGCCGAGCAGCGGATGCAGGAGGCCGAGCAGGCGCTGCGCGAGGCGCGCAGCGAGGCCGAGAAGGTCGTCGCCGAGGCCAAGGACGCGGCGGCCAAGCGGCTCACGGCCGCCGAGTCGGACAACGAGCAGCGCACCCGTACCGCCAAGGCGGAGGTCGCCCGGCTGGTCGGCGAGGCCACCAAGGAGGCCGAGCGGCTGCGGGCCGAGGCCGAGCAGCTGCGGGACGACGCCCGCGCCGAGGCCGAGCGGATGGTCGCCGAGGCGGGCGACGACGCCCGGGCCAGGGCGGCCGAGGACTCGGCGGCCCAGCTCGCCAAGGCGGCCCGGAGTGCCGAGGAGGTGCTGACCCGCGCCTCGGAGCAGGCGCAGGCCACCACCAAGGCGGCCACCGACGAGGCCGAGCGGATCCGGGGCGAGGCCGAGGAAGAGGCGGACCGGCTGCGGGCCGAGGCGCACGACACGGCCGAGCAGCTCAAGGGCACGGCGAAGGACGACACCAAGGAGTACCGCGCCAAGACCGTCGAGCTGCAGGAGGAGGCCCGCCGGCTGCGCGGCGAGGCCGAGCAGCTCCGGTCGGAGGCGGTCGCCGAGGGCGAGCGGATCCGCACGGAGGCGCGCCGGGAGGCGGTCCAGCAGATCGAGGAGGCGGCCAGCACCGCCGAGGACCTGCTGACCAAGGCGAAGGCCGACGCGGAGGAGACCCGCTCGGGTGCCACCGCCGAGAGCGAGCGGGTGCGCACCGAGGCCATCGAGCGGGCCAACGCGCTGCGCCGGCAGGCCGATGAGCTGCTGAAGCGCGCCCGCGGCGAGGCCGAGGAGCTGGTGACCTCGGCCGAGGAGCAGGCCGAACGGGTCAAGTCGGAGGCGTCCACCGCGGCCGAGGAGCTGCGCGCGGAGGCCGAGCGGGCCGCCGAGGACCGCCGCTCCGAGGCCGAGGGCGAGCTGAACCGGCTGCACC
Source organism: Streptomyces sp. NPDC007875 (assembly GCF_042868035.1). NCBI lineage: Bacteria > Bacillati > Actinomycetota > Actinomycetes > Kitasatosporales > Streptomycetaceae > Streptomyces > Streptomyces sp. NPDC007875. The sequence continues at coordinate 387,801 of NZ_JBIADZ010000001.1, forward strand.
AGGAGGCCGAGCAGCGGCTCTCCTCCGCCGACGAGGCGCTGCGGGACGCCCGCACCGAGGCGGAGCGGCTGCGCAAGGAGACCGCCGAGGAGATCGAGCGGCAGCGCACCGAGTCCGCCGAACGGCTGAACGCGCTGCGCCAGCAGGCGGAGGACGAGGCCGTACGGCTGCGTGACGAGGCCGCCGCGGACGCGTCCAACGCACGCGCCGAGGGCGAGTCGGTGGCCGTACGACTGCGCGGCGAGGCCGCCGCGGAGGCCGAGCGGCTGCGCTCCGAGGCCCAGGAGACGGCCGACCGGGTGCGCGCGGAGGCGGCGAGCGCCGCCGAGCGGATCGGCGCCGAGGCCGCGGAGGCCCTGGCCGCCGCCCAGGAGGAGGCGGCCCGCCGCCGCCGCGAGGCCGAGGAGCTGCTCGCCGACGCCCGCGAGGAGGCGCAGGCCGAGCGGACGGCAGCGCGGGAGCAGAGCGAGGAGCTGCTGGCCGCCGCCCGGAACCGGGTCTCCGAGGCGCAGACCGAGGCGCAGCGGCTGGTCGAGGAGGCCGAGCGGCGCTCGGCCGATCTGGTGGCCGCCGCCGAGCAGACCGCGCAGCAGGTGCGGGACTCGGTCGCCGGGCTGCACGAGCAGGCCGAGCAGGACATCACGGCGCTGCGTACGGCCGCGGAGCACGCCGCGGAGCGGATGCGCGGCGAGGCGCAGGGCGAGGCCGACCGGGTCCGCGCGGACGCCCAGGCGGAGCGGGAGCGCGCCTCGCAGGACGCCGCGCGGGTGCGGCAGGAGGCCCAGGAGGAGTCCGAGGCCGCCAAGTCGCTCGCGGAGCGCACGGTCGCCGAGGCGATCGCCGAGTCGGAGCGGCTGACCGAGCAGGCCCGCGAGGAGGCCGGCAGGCGCCGCGCCGAGGCCGCTGAGCAGGCGGACCGGCTGGTCACCGAGGCCACCCACGAGGCCGAGCGGCTGCGCGCGGAGGCCAACGAAACGCTCGACGAGGCGCGCCGCTCGGCCCACAAGACCCGTGCCGAGGCGGCCGAGCAGGCCGATACGCTGGTCGGCGGCGCGACGGAGGAAGCACAGCGGCTGGTCTCGGAGGCCACCACGCGGGCGCAGGCGCTGCGTACGGAGGCGTCCGACGCACGGGCGACGGCGGAGCAGGACGCGGCCCGCACCCGGGCCCAGGCCCGCGGCGACGCCAACAACATCCGCTCGGAGGCGGCCGAGCAGGCCGACCGGCTGGTCGCCGAGGCCCGCAACGAGGCCGAGCGGCTGCACGCGGAGGCCAGCGGCGAGGCGGAGCGGCTGCGCAGCGAGGCCGCGGAGACCGTGGGTTCGGCGCAGCAGCACGCGGCGCGCACCCGCGCCGAGGCCGAGCGGATCGAGACCGAGGCGGCGGCCGAGGCGGAGCGGATCCGCAACGAGGCGCAGGCCGAGGCGGACCGGCTGGTCGACAGGGCGCGCGAGGACGCCAACAAGCGGCGTTCCGACGCCGCCGAGCAGGCCGACCGGCTGGTCACCGAGTCCTCGGCGGAGGCCGAGCGGCTCATCTCCGAGGCGCAGGAGGCCGCGCTGCGCACGGCGACCGCGGCCGAGGAGCAGGCGGACACCATGGTGGGCATGGCCCGCCAGGAGGCGGACCGGCTGATCTCCGAGTCCACGACCGAGGCCAACGCCATGGTGGAGAAGGCCCGTACGGACTCCGACACCATGCTCGGCGAGGCCCGGGGCGACGCCACGGCCATCCGGGAGCGCGCCGAGGAGTTGCGCACCCGTACCGAGGCCGAGGTCGAGGAGTTGCACGAGCGGGCCCGCCGGGAGTCCGCGGAGCAGATGAAGGCCACCGGCGAGCGGGTCGACAAGCTGGTCGCGGCGGCCACCGCGCAGCTGATGAAGGCAGAGGAGAAGGCCAAGTCGCTGGTCGCGGAGGCGGAGAGCGAAGCGAGCCGGGTGCGGATCGCGGCGGTGAAGAAGGCCGAGGGTCTGCTCAAGGAGGCCGAGCAGAAGAAGACCGAGGCCGAGCGGGAGGCGGAGCGGCTCCGGAACCAGGCCACGGACGAGGCGCAGCAGATCGTGGACGAGGGCAAGCGCGAGCTCGAGTTGCTCAAGCGACGCCGCGAGGACATCAACGCGGAGATCTCCCGTGTCCAGGACGTGCTAGAGGCGTTGGAATCCTTCGAGACCCCCGCGTCGGGTGGCGCGGGCGGCAAGGAGAACAACGGAGTCAAGACAGCGGCGGGCGCGGGTGCGACGAGGAGTGGAAAGCGGTCGGAGGGGTAACCGTATGCGGGGGACGAGGGTCGGCTGTGCCCGTCCGCGTCAATTTCGCGTAACTCTCGCGTCAGTCTGCGTCCATCACGGCATGTCCGTATCATCCCGACGAGTGACGAGGTCTCCGTCTTACTGCCACTCAAAAGGCTGGACATTCTGCAGATCAAACAGACGTTGACTCGATGACACGCCGCTCGGACCCCTAGGATTCCCTCTATCACCTCACCGGTCTCTTTCGACAGGAACCCCATGAGCGACACTTCCTCCCCCTTCGGCTTCGAGCTCGTGCGGCGTGGGTACGACCGCGGTCAGGTGGACGACCGCATTTCCAAGCTCGTCGCCGACCGTGACAGTGCACTGGCCCGTATCACCTCTCTGGAAAAGCGCATCGAGGAGCTGCACCTCGAGACGCAGAACGCTCAGGCCCAGATCAACGATTCGGAGCCGTCCTACGCGGGGCTCGGCGCCCGGGTCGAGAAGATCCTCCGTCTCGCCGAGGAAGAGGCGAAGGATCTGCGCGAGGAGGCTCGGCGCGCCGCCGAACAGCACCGTGAGCTGGCCGAGTCGGCCGCCCAGCAGGTCCGCAACGACGCCGAGTCGTTCGCCGCCGAGCGCAAGGCGAAGGCCGAGGACGAGGGCGCGCGGATCGTCGAGAAGGCGAAGGGCGAGGCGACCACGCTGCGCCAGGAGGCGCAGAAGGACGCCCAGTCCAAGCGCGAGGAGGCGGACTCCCTCTTCGAGGAGACCCGCGCCAAGGCCGCGCAGGCCGCCGCCGACTTCGAGACCAACCTCGCCAAGCGCCGCGAGCAGTCCGAGCGCGACCTGGCCTCGCGTCAGGCCAAGGCCGAGAAGCGGCTCGCGGAGATCGAGCACCGCGCCGAGCAGCTGCGCCTCGAGGCCGAGAAGCTGCGCACCGACGCCGAGCGCCGCGCCCGCCAGACGGTGGAGACCGCGCAGCGCCAGGCCGAGGACATCGTGGCCGACGCCAACGCCAAGGCCGACCGGATCCGCAGCGAATCCGAGCGCGAGCTCGCGGCCCTCACCAACCGCCGCGACAGCATCAACGCCCAGCTGACCAACGTCCGCGAGATGCTGGCCACGCTGACCGGTGCGGCCGTGGCCGCGGCCGGTGCTCCGGGCGAGGACGAGGCGGCCACCCGCGGCGTCCCGGCCCAGCAGTCCCGGTGACCCTCGGTCCCAACGGAGCGTACGATGCCCCGCGCCGCCACGAGCGGCGCGGGGCACGCGCATGTCTGGGGCAGACGACCCGAGTTCCGACCCCGCCCCACAGCAAGTGAACGCCGCCCCACCCGCACCTGAACAACCGCGCGCCACACCCGAGCCGGAGCCCCAAAGCCCCAACTCCCGGGGGGGGCTACGGCCCCCGGGGCGGGGCCCCAGCCCCTCCGGCGCCTGAGACAACCCAGCTCCTCCGGCGCCTGGACAATCCAACCTCTCCGGCACGTGGGAAAATCCAACCCCTCCGGCACGTGGGAAAATCCAACCCCTCCGGCACGTGAGGAAATCCAGCCCCTCCGGCCGTTGACCAGCGAGGGCCCGGGGGCGGAGCCCCCGCACAAGGCCGGGACGCAGCCCGGGCAACCCAACCCCACCGGCACGCGAGGAAACCCAGCCCCTCCGGCCGTTGACCAGCGAGGGCCCGGGGGCGGAGCCCCCGCACAAGGCCGGGACGCAGCCCGGGCAACCCAACCCCACCGGCACGCGA
>NZ_JBIADZ010000001.1:391881-578564 GCF_042868035.1 Streptomyces sp. NPDC007875
CGGGGCGGAGCCCCCGCACAAGGCCGGGACGCAGCCCGGGCAACCCAACCCCACCGGCACGCGAGGAAACCCAGCCCCTCCGGCGATTGAGGAGCGGGGTCCAGGGGCGGAGCCCCCGCACAAGGCCGGGACGCAGCCCGGGCAACCCAACCCCACCGGCACGCGAGGAAACCCAGCCCCTCCGGCGATTGAGGAGCGGGGTCCAGGGGCGGAGCCCCGGCCGGGGCCGGGCCGGGGCCCGGTTTCGGGAAGGGGCGGGGTGGGGGAGACACCCCTCCGTGACCGACCGCACCCTCCCCACCCTCGGCTTCACCGACATCCCCGCCAAACACCCCCTCACCTACCCCGGACGCCCCATCACCCGCCCCACCCTCCTCACCGCAGGCGAGCTGTGGGAACTCAACCCCACAACACCGGGCGGCCGCCTGGGCACCTGGGCAGTCGACACCAGCCCCGGCGAAGGGCCGAAAGAAAGCCGGGAGCCGCTCGACGCCATCCTCACCACCCTCGGCCACCCCCCAACCGCCAACCGCCACCCCATCATCGCGGTCGGCTCCAACGCCTCCCCCGCCCAGCTGCACCACAAGCTGTCCCGCCCCGGCCACCCGGCCACCGTCCCCATGATCCCGGTCGACGTGCACGGCATCGCGGTCGGCTGCTCGGCCCACATCGCCCGGTACGGCTATGTGGCCTCCGCCCCGTACACGGCGCCGGGAGCCCGTACCACCCTGGTCATCAGCTGGCTGGACACCGAGCAGCTGGCCGCCGTGGACGCGACCGAGTACCCCAACTACCGCCGCGTCCTGCTGCCCGGCACGGAGTACCCGATGGTGATGCCGTCCGGCGAGCGGCTCGGCGGCGCGTATCTCTACGTCGGCGAACGCGGAGTGCTGATGTCCCCGGGCGGCACCGAACGCCCCCTCCCCGGCGGCGGCGACCAGAGCGCCCTGCTCACCCGCCTGCTCGCCGGTTCGCCGCGGCTGCGCGAACTCCTCGGGCCCGACCCCGGTACCTGGGTCGCCCGCGCGGGCGCGGACCCCGCCGTACGGAAGTCCGGCACCCGGATCTTCCAGGAGGAGGGCTGGGCACTGCCGCAGCCCGACCTCCTCCGCTGCCCGGAGGACGAGCACGACGGCCCCGGCGGCCTCAGAGACGCCACAGACCCCGCAAGCCCCACAGACCCCGCAAGCACCACAGACCCCGCAAGCACCACAGACCCCGCAAGCACCACAGGTCCCAAAGACTCCGCAGATTTCGCAGGCCCCAAGAGTTACGGTGCGCTCACATCTCCCGAATAGCGGGAACCGTCAACACCCCGGCTATCCTCCTAACCCTCACCGGGGGCGAGCACGCCCGACCCATGCTCATGAGGGGCGGAGAATGATCGAGGCAGTCGGTCTGACGAAGCGCTACGGCGCCAAGACGGCCGTGTACAACCTGTCCTTCCAGGTGCGGCCCGGCGCCGTCACCGGATTCCTCGGGCCCAACGGGTCGGGCAAGTCCACCACGATGCGGATGATCCTGGGCCTCGACGAGCCCACCGCGGGCCAGGTCACGGTCGGCGGCTACCCGTTCCGCAAGCTGCCCAACGCCCCCCGCCAGGTGGGCGCGCTCCTCGACGCCAAGGCGGTGCACGGCGGCCGCAGCGCACGTCACCATCTGCTCTGCCTGGCCCAGCTCTCCGGGATCCCGGCCCGCCGGGTCGATGAAGTGCTGGGCGTGGTGGGCCTGCAGAACGTGGCGCGCAAGCGCTCCAAGGGCTTCTCGCTCGGCATGGGGCAGCGTCTGGGCATCGCGGCCGCCCTCCTCGGCGATCCGCAGGTGCTGCTCTTCGACGAGCCGGTCAACGGCCTGGACCCCGAAGGCATCCTCTGGGTCCGCAACTTCATGAAGCAACTGGCATCCGAGGGCCGCACCGTCTTCGTCTCCAGCCATCTGATGAGCGAGATGGCGCTCACCGCCGACCATCTGATCGTGATCGGGCGCGGTCAGCTGCTCGCGGATATGAACGTCAAGGACTTCATCTCCTACAACTCGGCGGACTTCGCACGCGTCCGCACCCCCGAGGGCGACCCGGGGCAGCGCGAGAAGCTGACCGCCGCGCTGAGCGAGGCGGGCGGCCAGGTGCTCCCCGAGCAGGACGGCGCGCTGCGGGTGACCGGGCTGCCGCTGCCGCGCATCAGCGATCTGGCGCATGGGGCGGACGTCCGGTTGTGGGAGCTCTCCCCGCACCAGGCGTCGCTGGAAGAGGCGTACATGCGGATGACGCAGGGTGCGGTGGACTACCGCTCGACCGTCGACGAGCGCGCCGCCCTGCAGCAGCAGATGCCCGGCGCGGTGCCGCAGGGCGCGCCGTACGGCTATGGGCCGGGCGCTCCGGGAGCGCAGGGCGCGCCGATGGCCTTTCCGCCGGGGACCGTGCTGCCGGGATACGCCGAACCGCCGGCCCCGCCGCAGTCACACGCTCCGGGCATGGCCATGCCCGGAGCCCCTGCCGCTCCGCCTCCCGCCGCTCCGGCCACCTCCGCTCCGGCCACCTCCGCTCCAGCCGCCCCCGCGACGCCGCCCCCGGCTCCCCCCGCTCCCCCGGCTCAGCCACCCGCGGCGCCCCCCGCCCCCGCCGATCTGACCAAGAGCGACCACGAGGACGACGCCCGATGACGACCCCGTACCAGCACCAGTCCCAGGCGCCCGTCCCCCCGCAGGCCCCCCAGGGCCCTCCGCAGGGTCCTCCCCAGACCGCCCCGCAGGCAGCCCCGCAGATGCCGCCGCAGGCACCGCACCAAGCAGCCCCGCACCAGACACCCCCCCACCAGGCAACCCCCCACCAGGCAACCCCGCACCAGATGGCACCACACCACCCCGCGCCCCAGGCGTACCAGCAGCCGGTGCCGTCCGGGCCCTCGTCGCAGCCGTACGCCGGTATGGGCCCGTACACCTCGCCGATCCCGGTCCGGCGCACCCACCTCGGCAACGCCCTCGCCTCCGAGTGGACCAAGATCAAGTCGGTGCGCTCCACCATCTGGACGCTCGGCGTCATGGTCGCGCTGGTGCTCGGGATCGGGCTCCTCGTGGCGGCGACCACGAACGACGCCGACTACCGCACCCTCCCCACCACCCTCCCCGGGTTCTTCGGCACTCTGCTCGGCCAGCTGTGCATCGTCACCCTCGGGGTGCTCGTGATCACCTCCGAGTACGGCACCGGGATGATCCGGACCACCCTCACCGCCTCCCCGCAGCGCTCACGGGTGCTCACCGCCAAGGCGCTGGTCTTCTTCGCCCTCTCGTTCACCACCACGACCGTCTCGCTCGCGCTGGTGGCCTACGCGAGCATGGGGATGCACAGCGGGCCGGAGGTCGCTGAGCCGACGGGTGACCAGATCCTGGGCGCGACGGTCGGCGCGGGACTCTATGTGTCGCTGCTGGGGCTGCTCTCGCTGGCCGTCGGAGCCATCCTGCGGCACTCCGCGGGCGCGATCACCACGATGCTCGGTGTGGTGCTGCTGCCGGCCATCCTCCCCGCGTTCCTGATGATGTCGGACAGCCTGCGCGACCTGGGAAGGAAGATGCTGGAGTACTCCTCGCCGCAGTCGCTGGCCTCCCTCTTCCGCATCGACGAGGAGCTGAACAGCGGCTGGCCCCAGCTGTCGGCGCTGGCCGTGGTCACGGCGGCGGCGATGATCGCCGCGTATGCGCTGCTGGAGAAGCGCGATGTGTAGCGCTCCGTAGCCCCTGTAGAGGTCAGGGCCCGAGTCAGTATCGCGGTGCGTTACGGGACCGCTGGAGCTTGGCGCTCCGGCGGTCCCGTGCGCTCCAGCACGCCTTGTGCCAGTGGCGCCGGTCGTCCGCGCCCATGTGCTGCTGCCAGGCGACCACATGTGCCACCCCCGGCGGAATCTCCTGGTCACAGCCCGGGCAGCGGTAGTGCTTGGCGGCCGCCCCGCCGCCGACCTGCCGGACCACCCATTCCTCGCCCTGCCAGGTCTCCATGCGATCGAGGCCGTAGCGATTCGCACTCTCGTGGCCGACGGGCTTCTCGCCGCCTCGCGGGCGGTTTCGGCGTGGAGACACGGGGCACCTCGACAGAACTGTGGCTAACGGGCTGTGACCAGCGTACGCGCTACGGTCACCGTCCTGGAAAGTCGCCGTCCACACTCACCCTCTGATCATCATGAAAAATTCATGCCCGGCCGTGCCCTTGGCACGTGTCAGGCGTTAATGCCTACAGGGGGGATGCCCGCGCCGGCACATCAGCCGCGACAAGGAGGCAGGGATCCGATGGATGTGGGGGCTTTCATCCTGGCCGCTCAATTCCCAGGCCAGGGGCAGGAGGAGGCGCTGCACCGGGCGGTGCGGTCGGCCGAGCTCTCCGAGGAGGCGGGGCTGGACGCGGTCTGGGTCGCCGAGCACCACTTCGTTCCGTACGGCGTCTGCCCGTCCGCGGTCACCCTCGCCGCGCTGCTGCTGGGACGTACCCGCCGGATCGGCGTCGGTACAGCGGTGAGCGTACTGCCGACCGCGCATCCCGTCGCACTGGGTGAGCAGGCGGCACTGCTCCATCTCCTCTCCGGTGGCCGGTTCACGCTCGGGGTCGGCCGTGGCGGCCCCTGGGTGGACCTCGAGGTCTTCGGCTCGGGGCTGCGGGCGTACGAGCGGGGCTTCCCCGAATCACTCGATCTGCTGCTGCGCTGGCTGCACGAGCCACGGGTGGGTGCCGACGGTGAGCGGTTCGCCTTCCGCGAGGTGGCGGTGGTGCCGCGCTCCGACGACGCCCTCACCGGGCAGGCCGTGGACGCCCCGCCGGTGGTCGTCGCCTCCACCTCGCCCGCCAGCGTGCGGCTGGCCGCCGAGCGCGGGCTGCCCATGCTGCTCGGCATGCACTGCGGGGACGAGGAGAAGGCCGAGATGGTCGGCCTGTGGCGGAAGTCCGCGCTGGAGGCGGGCCGTTCACCGGAGGACGTCGAGGCAGTGGCGGCACGCCATGTCTCGGCCGGGGTGGTGCAGATCGCGGACGACCGCCCCGCGGCGGCCGAGGTCCTCACCAAGGCGATGCCCGGCTGGCTGCGGCAGGGCCTTGAGGCGCATGTGACGGTCGACGGCCGGGAGCGCCGGATGCGCGACCCCGTGGCCTATGCGGAGCTGCTGTGCGAGCTGCATCCGGTGGGATCGCCGCGGCTGTGCGCCGACCGGCTGGCGGCGACCGCGGAGCGCACCGGGATCCGCCGGTTCGCGCTGCTGGTCGAGGGGTCGGGCGACCTGGTCGCCACGGAGGAGAACGTACGACGGCTCGGTGGTGAGGTGCTGCCGCTCCTGCGCTGATACACCTCCCCCTGGTGGAGCGGCAGCGGACATCCCATCAGCAGTCGCGGAGTGTGGGTGACTGGTTGAGCAGCTGCCCCCGGACCGAGGTGAAGCGGGCGAGGCGCTCGTCGGCCGAGGCGTCCATCGGGAAGACGGCCACCCGGTGACAGTTCTGGAAGGCCAGCCGCACCCCGAAGTGGCGCTGCAGCGCGCCGCGTATCGCGTCACTGGCGAGTGCGCGAAGCAGTTGACCGCGTGCCTGCTCGTTGGGCGGCGGCGTCTGGTTGTCGGCGAACTCTCCGCCGTCCACCCTCAGCTGGGCCACCAGCGAGCTGATCATCTCCCATGCGTAGGGTAGGGAGTTCCGGACGCAGTCGACGAAGGCTGCTTCGTCGACCTCGCCTCGCTCGGCCTGTTCGAGCAGCGCCGGTGAGACGTCGAGCGACATGGGTTCTCCTCTCGCGACCCCGCGAGCGGGGTCTCAGGGATGGGAAGGGCGGACGGCGACGCAGCGTACCCGTCCGACGACCGCCCGCTTCAACGGTAATTCGGCCACTGCGCCCGCACCAGGAGAATGGGCACACAACCAGCCATCCCCGAAGGGTCCATCGACGGACGAATCGCGTCGGGTGGCGGTGGTCGAGTAGCGTTGCCGACCATGCGTCTCGTCATCGCCCGGTGCTCCGTGGACTACGCCGGCCGCCTCACCGCCCACCTCCCCTCGGCACCCCGCCTGATCCTCGTCAAGGCCGACGGAAGTGTGTCCATCCACGCGGACGACAGGGCCTACAAACCGCTCAACTGGATGTCTCCGCCGTGCACGCTGAAGGAAGGCGACGACGATGTGTGGACGGTCGTGAACAAAGCGGGCGAGAAGCTCATCATCACCATGGAGGAGGTCCTCCATGACTCCTCGCATGAACTCGGCGTCGACCCCGGCCTGATCAAGGACGGCGTGGAGGCCCATCTGCAGGAGCTGCTCGCCGATCGTATCGAGACACTCGGCGATGGCTGGACGCTTATTCGGCGTGAATACCCCACTGCTATTGGTCCCGTGGACATTCTCTGCCGCGACGCGGACGGGACGACGGTCGCCGTGGAGATCAAACGCCGTGGTGAGATCGACGGTGTCGAGCAGCTCACCCGCTATCTCGAACTTCTCAACCGGGATCCGCATCTCGCCCCGGTGAAGGGCATCTTCGCCGCCCAGGAGATCAAGCCCCAGGCCCGCGTCCTCGCCACGGACCGGAGCATCGGCTGTGTGGTGCTGGACTACGACGCGCTGCGGGGCATCGAGGACGACAAGCTCCGCCTGTTCTGACACGGGGCTGACGCCGGGCCGGCACTGAGGCGCCGGGGCCGTCGGGCCCCGGCGCTCTTTCGTCGTACGGGCCATGGGGCGACGAGATCACGCCACGGGGGCGGGGCGCTGTCTGGCGTGATCCGGCGGCCCGCGCCCCCGTGCGGCGCTCCCCCCGCTACGCGACCGGAGAGGCGGTGCTCGACGCCGTGTGAGTCGTGGGCGCGCTCGCCGTAGTGGACGTGTCGCCGGTGGACGTCGGGGTCGGGGCGGAGGTCGTGGGCGTCGGCTTGGTGGGCTCGCCGGTCGGCGTCGGCGGCTTGGTCGTCGGCGGCTTGGTCGTCGGCCGCGGACCGCCGGTCGTGGGGTGCGACGACGGCGGCGAGGGCGGCTGCTCGGTATCGGAGGGCGAGCCGCTGCCGGACGACGGGTCGCCGGACGCCGTGGTGCCGCTGGGCGAGCCGCTGCTGCTCGGCGCGGTCGGGGAGGTGGACGCCTTGGGTGTCCCGCTGAGGCCGGGCTGGGGGCCCTGCCCGGTGCCGTGCGTGGGCTCGTCGGCGGTCAGACCCTTGTCGTCGTCCTGCTGAGAGGCCGACCGGTCCGGCTTGACCTTGTCGGAGGGGCTGTCGGAGTCGTCGCCCGAGGTGGCGCCCAGGGTCACGACGGTGCCGAGCACGGCCACCAGCAGCACCCCCGCGGACGCCGCGACCACATTGCGCCGGGCACCCTGCACCGCCAGCCGGCGCAGACCGCGCGGCTCGCCGCCCGAGGGCCCGCCGGGAGCGGGGGCCGAAGGGGAGGCGAGGGGCGAGGGGGTGGCGGAGGCGGCCACCGTGGTCCGGGAGACGGCCGGGACCACCGCCGTCACCGCCTTTGTCGGGGCCGGGGTGCCCATGGCGGCCATCGGCGTCGTCGTGGCCGCCTTCGGGGTGACGATCGTGGTCTCGGTGTCGTCCGGCGCGGCGCCCGCCGCCGGGGGCGTCACGTCCTCGCCCTTACGGCTTCCGCCGCCCGTCCCGAACGCCCCGGCCATCGCCGAACCGGGCGAGCGGTCGGCGACCAGCGCCAGCGCGCGCCGACCCGCGACCGTGCCCCGCTTGTCCGCGAGAACGCCCCGCAGTCCGATGGACGCCTCCAGCTCGGCGCGGGCCCGGTCCAGATGGCCCGTGCACAGCGCGAGCACGCCCAGCTCATGGTGGAAGTACGCCTCGTCCGCGACCTGTCCCGCCAGCCGCGCGGCCTCCTGGCCGTGCCGCACCGCGCGCTCCCAGGCGCCCCAGTGCAGCGCCGCGGCGAAGGCGGGCGCGGCGGCGCGGGCGAGGAGTACGGCGGCGTCCGCGTGGCCCGCCTCGCGGCTGCCGATGAGCGCAGTCATCGCCGCGAGGATCGCGTCGGCCTCGGCGGCGACGCGCTCGGGGGCCACCGAGGGATGCCCGGCCCACCAGGCGTAGTGCCCGGCGACGGCGTGCGCGCGCCCGGCGTCCGCGTCGGCGTAGCCCTCCTCCGCAAGCTGGGCGGTGACGCGCGCCGCCAGCCGGTGGTGCGCCCCGGCCGCGGTGACGAGGCCGCAGCCGAGCAGCTCGCCGAGGGCCGCGTCCGCGTGGGTGTCCGCGGACAGCGCGCGCAGATGCACCTGGTGCGGGCATTCGCCGCCGAGCGCGACCGCGAACCGCAGGGCGTCGTGTGCCGCCTCGCTCAGCCGTCCGGCGAGCAGCGCGGCAGGGGACGCCGCCTCGGCGATCGAGGGCAGCGGGACGTCATGGCCCCCGCCGGCCTCCCGCGCGGAGGGGTCGTCGCGCAGGGCGTCCCGCTGTCGCAGCAGCGCGCCCGCCTGCACGAAGCGCAGCGGCAGCCCCTCGGACTCGAACCACAGGTCCGCCGCCCAGCTCGCCTCGTCCTCCTCCAGGGGCCGTCGTGCGGCCCGCGCCAGCAGGTCGAGACCGGCCGTACGGCTGAGCCCGGAGAGGAAGACCTCTTCGAGGTGGGAATCGGCGGAGGGCGCCGGGACATCGGGGGTGGCGGAGATCAGGAACGCGCATTCGGGGGTCGCGTCGAGGAACTCGTCCAGCGCGGCGCCGCCGAACTCGATGTCGTCGAGGACGACGACCGCGCCGACCCCCTGGACCGCGTCCAGCAGCTCCGCGCGCTCGGGCCGGTACAGCGGGGCGCTGAAAACGGCGGCGTAGAGGTCGTGGAGAAGGTCGGCGGGGGTGCGGTGGTACCCGGAGAGGCGTACGACACCGTCGGGCGCGAGCCGCTCGCAGTCGGAGGCGACGGCCTCCAGCAGGGTGCTGCGCCCCGAGCCGGAGGGCCCGGTGACCCGCACCGAGCGGCCGCGGGCGAGCAGCCGGGCGAGCCGCTCCCGCTCCTCGTCGCGCTCCAGCATCGGCAGGTCGGGCAGGACGGTGCCGGAGGGACGCGGCGCGGCGGCGGCGTGGCGCAGCTCGGCCCGCTCGTCGGGGCCGTGGCGCTCGGGCCGGGCGGGGCGCTCTCCGGGCGGGCAGGGTTCTATCTCACTGCCGTCGACGGGATTGACCGTGAGCAGGTAGTCACCGGTGACGATGCGCGCGGTGCGGGCGGGAGGCCCAGAAGGATCAGAAGAAACGGAAGATGCGGAGGAGGCCGAGGAGGCGGAGGAGCCGGGCACCGGGCTGCCCAGAGGCGGCGTCGGTACGTCCCCCGGCGGCGCGGGCGGGCGCGACGGCGAGCCGGCGCCGGCGCTGTCCGCGGCATGCGGCGCACCGGAGGCCGCACCCGGCCCGGACTCGTCCCAGCCGTGCTCCTGCGATCCGCGGTTCTTCGGGTCCATGGTCCTTGCCCCCCAGATGCGTGGCGTGCTGTAAGGCTCCCCGGCCTGCCTTCGCTTCTGGTCCGGTGCCGCCGTAGGGAATGTGTCCGGCATCCACCGAACCCCGGGCCGTATCACACGGCCTGGACCTGCTCACAGTATCCACCGCGCGGGAGGGGGCCCACGCCACCCCGGGTAACCCACCACCCCCGGATATCCGGCCCGCGCGGCTCACACTCGCGGAAGTGACTCCGCCTCCAGCCCGCCTTCGATCGCCAGGATGCGATGCAGCCGGGTGGCCACCAGCAGCCGCTGCATCTGGGGCGGCACCCCGCGCAGCACCAGCCGTCTGCCCACCCGGCCCGCGCGGCGGTGCGCGCCCATGATCACCCCGAGCCCGGTGGCGTCCCAGGAGTCCAGTTCGGTCAGGTCGAGAACGAGATCCCCGCCGCCGGAGTCGACGGCGGTGTGCAGGGCCGTACGGGCGTCCGCCGCGCTCCGGACGTCCAGTCGGCCCCCGACGACCAGCTCGGCGTGGTCGCCCCTGATGTGCATATGCGCTCCCCTATACGGTGCGTCGTGTCGTCAATGCGCCATTTCTGTCTACAGAACTGACTGCCTCTCACACGCGGAAGTTGCCGTCTGTAAGCGAACCGATACCGAATTCACCCGGGAGGGTGAGTTCCGGGCCTGGCGCCGCACCAGGGCCCTCAGTAGCGGTAGAAGCCCTCGCCGCTCTTACGGCCGATGTCCCCCGCGTCGACCATCCGGCGCATGATCTCCGGCGGTGCGAACTTCTCGTCCTGCGACTCGGTGTAGATGTTGTCGGTGGCGTGCAGCAGAATGTCCACGCCGGTCAGGTCGGCCGTCGCGAGGGGTCCCATCGCATGGCCGAAGCCCAGCTTGCAGGCCGTGTCGATGTCCTCGGCCGTGGCGACCCCCGACTCGTACAGCTTCGCCGCTTCCACGACGAGTGCGGAGATCAGCCGGGTGGTGACAAAGCCCGCGACATCGCGGTTGACGACGATACAGGTCTTGCCGACGCCCTCCGCGAACTCCCGTGCGGCGGCCAGGGTTTCGTCACTCGTCTTGTGTCCGCGGACCAGCTCGCACAGTCCCATCATCGGGACGGGCGAGAAGAAGTGGGTGCCGACGACCCGCTCCGGGCTCCGGGTGGCCGCGGCGATCTTGGTGATCGGGATGGCGGAGGTGTTCGAGGCCAGGATCGTGTCGTCCTTGACCAGTTCATCGAGGGTACGGAAGATCTCCCGCTTGACCTCGACCTTCTCGAAGACCGCCTCCACCACGACATCCGCGTCGGCGGCGGCGCCGAGGTCGGTCGTGGTGGTGATCCGGCCCAGCGCCCGCTCGGCCTCCTCCGCCGCCAGCTTGCCCTTGGAGACGAACTTCTCGTACGAGGCCCTGATGCCGTCGGTGCCGCGGCGCAGCGCCTCGTCGGTCACATCGCGCAGCACCACGTCCCAGCCCGCCTGGGCCGAGACCTGCGCGATACCGGACCCCATGAGTCCGGCTCCGATGACCGCGAGCTTCTTGGCCACGACACACACCCCTCTGTTCCATCTGATCTGGTCAACAGTCCGATGTGCCGGACCTTAACGCCCGTTCACCCCCGCGGGCAGCCCCTCGTAACGCGCGTCACGGTGTGTTCTTCACCGCATAGTTGAGCACCGTGTCGCTGAGAAGCGATTCCATGACATCGACGTTGCGCAGGGCGTCCTCGGCGACCTCGTCCACGCCGCCGCCCTCCGCGAGCCCGCGGATGATGGAGCGCAGAACGGCGTTCTGCAACCCGATGAGCTGGTGCGCGATGAACTCGGGCGTCGGGTCCCGCGGGTCGGCGGCGGCCTCCTCGCGCAGGGTGGCACCGAGCTGGTGGACCGTCTTGCCCTGGATGGCGAAGAGTCTGGCCATCAGCGTCGGGGACTCCACGATGACCTGACGGAACCGCTCATAGCCCTCGGTCAGCCCGACGTAGGCGTGCCGTTCGCGGATGTCCTGGCGCAGCCGGTCCATCAGCGCCTGCGCCGCCGACCGTCCGGCCGCGCGCTCGCGTACGAGCCGGGAGGGGCGGTCGACGACCTCCTCCTCGCGGTCGACGAAGAGGTCCTCCTTGGCCGGGAAGTAGTTGTAGACCGTGTTGACGGAGACCTCGGCCGCCTCGGCGATCTCCGCGATCGTGACCGCGTCGAAGCCGCGCTCCATGAACAGCCCGGTCGCGACGTCCGAGATGTGCTGCCTGGTCTGCCGCTTCTTCCGCTCCCTGAGTCCTTCCGCCATGACCTCATCCTAGCTTCGCTGGGGCTGCTTGATTTTTGGGGTCGTTGCAAAATTAGTGAGTCTCTGTTTTTCTGAGTCGCATGGCAGTCATCACGACGAACGGCCTCACCCACACCTTCCGGACCAAGCGCGGCCCCGTGACCGCCGTGCGCGGTATCGACCTGACCGCCGAGCGCGGTGAGATCCTCGGCTTCCTCGGACCCAACGGAGCGGGCAAGACCACCACGCTGCGCATGCTCACCACACTGCTCCCGCCCACCGGCGGCAGCGCCACCGTCGCCGGGCGCGACCTCGCCCGCGATCCGGCGGGAGTGCGCCGGAGGATCGGATACGTGGCCCAGTCCAGCGGGGTCGATCCGACCGTCTCCGTACGGGAGGAACTGGTCACCCAGGGGCGGCTCTACCGGATGACCAAGGCCGAGGCGACCGCCCGCGCCGGAGAGCTGGCCCGGGACCTGGGCCTCGCCGAACTGCTGGACCGCCCCTGTGCCGCGCTCTCCGGCGGACAGCGGCGGCGGCTGGACATCGCCCTCGGCCTGGTCCACCGGCCCGAGATCCTCTTCCTGGACGAGCCGACCACCGGCCTCGACCCCGGCAGCCGCGCCGATCTGTGGCAGCTGATCCGCCGGCTGCGCTCCGAGCACGGCATGACGGTCTTCCTGACCACCCACTACCTGGACGAGGCGGAGGCGCTGGCCGACCGTCTGGTCATCGTCGACCAAGGCCTGGTGGCCGCCGAGGGGACGGCGGAGCGGCTCAAGGCCGAGCACGGCGGCTCACCGGACGCCACGCTCCAGGACGCCTTCATCGCCATCACCGGGCGCGGCACCGCCCCACAGAACCCCGCCCCGCTCGCCGTCTGACGCACAGTCACCCGAACCACCCCCAGCACCGCAAGTCCCGGAAGAAGTCGACCCCCAAGGAAGGCGCCATGCCCCCACTCGTCTCCGACACGGCCCTGGTATTCGGCCGCTACGCCCGCCAGACGCTGCGCTCCAAACCCGCCCTCATCTTCGGGATGGTCCAGCCGCTGCTCTTCCTCGTGTTCTTCGGCCCGCTGCTCACCGATCTGCCGCTGGGCGGCCGGGCCAGCTCCTGGCAGACCATCGTCCCCGGAATCCTCGTCCAACTCGGCCTGTTCAGCGCCTCGTTCACCGGGATCGGGCTGATCCTCGAACGGCGCACGGGCGTCATCGAGCGGATGCGGGTCACCCCGGTCAGCCGGCTCGCGCTGCTCATGGGCCGGGTGCTCAAGGACGTCGCACTGCTGCTGGTGCAGTCCCTGCTGCTGGTGTGCGTCGCCGTGGTGCTCGGGCTGCGCGCCCCGGTGCTGGGCGTGGCGATCGGCTTCGTCTTCGTCGGCGTGCTGACCGTCTCGCTCGCCTCGCTCTCCTACGCGCTGGCGATGCGGGTGGCGTCCCCCCAGGGGTTCGCGCCGGTCATCAACTCCATCACCATGCCCGCGATGCTGCTGTCCGGGATTCTGCTGCCGATGTCGCTCGGGCCCCGCTGGCTCGACATCGCCTCGCACTTCGTGCCGTTCCGCTATCTCGTGGACGGAGTGCGGGCCGCCTTCGCGGGCGAGTACGGGGACGGGAAGATCGCGCTGGCCTCGCTGGTCGCCTCCGCGCTCGCGGTCGTCGCCGTCACCCTCGGCGCACGGCTCTTCCGGCAGGCCGGCGCGTAGGGCCGCCGCGTAGGCTCGGACCCATGGTCAATCTCACCCGCATCTATACGCGTACCGGGGACACGGGCACCACCGCCCTCGGCGATATGAGCCGCACCTCCAAGACCGATGCGCGGATCGCCGCGTACGCCGACGCCAACGAGGCGAACGCCGCGATCGGGGTGGCCATCGCACTGGGCCAGTTGCCCGCCGAGATCGTCAAGGTGCTGGTCCGCGTCCAGAACGACCTGTTCGACGTGGGCGCGGATCTGTCGACGCCGGTGGTGGAGAACCCCGCCCATCCCCCGCTGCGCGTGGAGCAGGGCTATATCGACATGCTGGAGGCGGACTGCGACGGTTTCCTGGAGGGGCTGGAGAAGCTGCGCAGCTTCATCCTCCCGGGCGGCACCCCCGGCGCCGCGCTGCTGCACCAGGCGTGCACGGTGGCGCGCCGCGCCGAGCGCTCCACCTGGGCGGCGCTCGCCGAGCACGGTGAGTCGATGAACGCGCTCACCGCCACCTATCTCAACCGGCTCTCGGACCTGCTGTTCATCCTGGCCCGCGCGGCCAACAAGGAGGTCGGCGACGTCCTGTGGGTCCCGGGCGAGAACCGCTGAGGCCCCCCGGTCCCGTCGGCCCCGGAGCTACGCGGATGCGCGGCCGGGGCCGACGGGCGGGGGCGGGGCTCGGTGACCTGCCCGCTACGGGGGTTAGCGGGCAGAGGAAGCCGAGCGCTCCCGCTTGGGAAAGAGTGTGTAGCTGAGCGCGATGGCCACGTTGATGCCGATCAGGAACAGCATCTTGACCTGCCAGTCGCGCAGCGAGCCGATCTCGCCGTCGTCGCCGACGTACCAGATCGCGCCCTGGAGCAGAGCGATGGCGATGACCGCCGCCAGCACCCAGCGGCCGGCCGTCTTCCACTCGTGAAGCGTCTTCGCCGCGCCGTACTTGGCCGGCTTGACCGGCGGCGGGCCGCCGAAGAAGCGGTGGGCCACCCGGGCGTCGACCCATTTGATCGTCGAATGGCCGAGCGCGGCCGAGTATCCGATGTAGACCGCGGCGAGGCCGTGCTTCCAGTCCGGTTCGGCGCCGTTCCTCAGGTCGATCACGGTCGTCACGAACAGCACCAGCTCCAGCAGCGGCTCGCACAGCAGCACCACGGTGCTGGCCTTCGGCATCTTCGCCACGTACCGCAGCAGGAGCCCCATGGCCAGCAGCACCCAGAAGCCGACCTCACAGGCGATGATCAACGCGACAACCACGATGGTTCCTCTCTCGCTCTGCCCTTGGCCCCACCCTCTCCCGGCGATCAGGGCGCCCGCGTCGTCGTCGGCGATGAAACCCGGCTGCATCCTTCGATGTACGCCGCCGGGCGGCGGCCCCGGACCCAAGGGGGAGGCCCACCCGGCGCGCCACGTGGTGTGATGGGTGCCATGCCGTCCCGCCCCCACCTCCCGCGCCCACACCGGCATGACGTCCTGATCGGCCTCTGCGGACTGCTCGGCGGGGCCCTGATGTGGGCGGTGGGGGTGCACAACAACCAATCGTTCTTCCACACGCCCCGATGGCTGGGGCTGATCGCGCTGGTCGTGATCTCGGCGGCCGTGCTGCTGCGCCGCTCCCGGCCCCTCATCGGACTGGGCGTGGGGACCGCCGCGCTCGGCGTCGACATCCTCAGCGGCGGGCTGGCCGTGACGTTCCTGATCTACACCGACCTGGTGTACGCGGCCGTCATGTACTCCGGCCCCCTTGCCGCCCGGCGTATCCCCCAGATCTGCGGTCTGCTCACGGGGCTGGCGACCGTGGTGCCGCTGGCCATCTTCGGCGACCCGGTGGCGCTGCTGGTCGGCCCGTTCGTCGCGCTGCTCACCCTCACCCCGGCGTGGACCGGGACGGTGGTCCGCAACCACCGCGAAGAGGCCGCGGCGGCCCGTCTGGAGGCGGAACGCGTCGCCCTGCTGGCCGAGTTGGACCGGCGCGAGGCCGTCGCCTCCGAGCGCTCCCGGATGGCGCGCGAACTCCACGACATGGTGGCGAACCACCTGTCGGCCATCGCCATCCACTCCAGCGCCGCGCTCTCCCTGAAGGACCCCGCCGCGACCGACGAGGCGCTCGGCGTCATCAGGGAGAACAGCGTGCGGGGCCTGGCCGAGATGCGCCGGCTGATCGGGCTGTTGCGGGACCCCGGGGACACGGCGGAACCGGTCGCCATCTCCACGCTCGACGCGCTCGACACCCTGCTGGAGCAGGCCCGCGCCAACGCCCGCCCCGGCGGGCAGGACATCGTCCTGTGCGACGAGCGGCCGGCCGGCGCCGACCCGCTGCCCGCCCCGGTCGAGCTCGCCGCGTACCGCATCGTCCAGGAGTCGCTCACCAACGCCCTCAAGCACGCCGCACCCGGCCGGGTGGACGTGACGCTGGCGCATCGCGCGGACGGCCCGCTCGAAGTCAGCGTCATCAGCCCCTACGGCGACCGCTCGGGCCCCCGGGCGCCCGGCTCCGGCACCGGGCTGATCGGGATGCGCGAGCGGGTGAACCTGCTCGGCGGCACCCTCGACGCCGGACCCGTCACCGGGCCCCGGGGCAGGGTGTGGCAGGTGCGGGCCGCGCTGCCCCGGGGTGACGAGAGCGCTCAGAGTGTGCCATGACCCTTCGACGACCAGGAGCCACCGTGACCCCGCCCGCCCCGCCCTCAGGCACCGCGTCCGAGCCGATCCGGGTTCTGGTCGCCGAGGACCAGAGCGCGGTGCGTTCCGGGCTGGTGCTGATCCTGCGGTCCGCCCCCGATATCGAGGTGGTCGGCGAGGCGGTCGACGGCCTCCAGGCGGTGGAGATGGCCCGGGCGCTGCGCCCCGATGTGGTGCTGATGGACGTCCAGATGCCACGGCTGGACGGGGTGTCGGCGACCCGCCAGGTGGTCGCCGAACAGCTGGCCGATGTGCTGGTGCTCACCACGTTCGATCTCGACGAGTACGTCTTCGGGGCGCTGCGCGCGGGCGCCTCCGGGTTCCTGCTCAAGGACAGCGAGGCGGCCGATCTGATCGAGGCGGTCCGTACCGTGGGGCGCGGCGAGGGGATGATCGCCACGGCGGTGACCCGCCGCCTGATCGCGGAGTTCGCCCGGCCCCAGGCCGCTCCCTCCCCCACCACGCCCAGTCCCTCGGCGCTCGCCTCGCTCACCCCGCGGGAGCGGGAGGTGCTGGCCTGTCTCGGTCAGGGGCTGTCGAACGCGCAGATCGCGGCGCGGCTCAGGATGGCGGAGGCGACGGTGAAGACACATGTCAGCCGGCTGCTGAACAAGCTGGAACTGCGCAGCCGGGTCCAGGCCGCGGTGCTGGCCCAGGAACTGGGCGTGCGATAGCGCACGGGATGACCTGGGTGCCGCGGGTGCTGAGGTGGCTAGGCGACGTTGACGCGCTGGCCGGGGGGCGCGGCCTCCAGCCAGGCCAGGAAGCCGGTCAAGGCGTCCTCGCTCATGGCCAGCTCCAGCCGGGTGCCGCCGTGCCGGCAGGCAAGCACCACCGCGTCGGAAAGCAGCGCCAGCTCCTCCTCGCCCTTGGGGGTGCGCCGCTCCAGCACCTCGATCGAGGCGCGCTCCAGCACCCGCCGGGGCCTGGGCGCATAGGAGAAGACGCGGAACCACTCGACGCGGTCGCCGTTGTAGCGGGCGACCCCGTACACCCAGCCCTTGCCGCTGGTCTCGGATTCGCTTGCGGGTGGGTCCCAGCGCAGGGAACAGTCGAAGGTGCCGCCGGACCGCTGGATCAGCCGCCTCCGGAGACCGAAGACGAAGAGTCCGACCACCACCAGCGCGACGACCACGCCGCCCACAAGCAGAGCGAGGACCATCTTCACCGACCTCCTCGCGTCATCCGGAAAAACCGCACCTGCATCGCCTCAGCCGCGGACCGCTGAAAGGGCTCCAGCGAGGTCCGCGGCTGAGGTTTTCCGACCGTACGTGACAGGCTCAGTGCGCTCCCGCCACCGCACGCAGCCGGACGTCGGCGCGCCGCTCGGCGGCGGCGTCCGCCTCCGACTTGGCACGCTCCAGCGCCCGCTCCGCGCGCTTGACATCGATCTCGTCGGACAGCTCCGCGACTTCGGCCAGCAGTGAGAGCTTGTCGTCCGCGAACGAGATGAACCCACCGTGCACCGCGGCCACGACCGTCCCGCCGTCGACCGAACGGATGGTCACCGGGCCGGACTCCAGCACACCGAGCAGCGGCTGGTGGCCGGGCATGACGCCGATGTCACCCGATGTGGTGCGCGCGATGACCAAGGTGGCCGCACCGGACCAGACACTACGGTCCGCCGCGACCATCTCGACGTGCAGCTCAGCAGCCAACGTGGCTCCTCGGGTCTCTCCCTGCCGGGTCGGGCAGGGCTTTCGTCAAAGAATAACGGGCGTACGGAGAGGGGTGGGACCGGGCCCACCCCTCCCGCGGAGCTACGGGGCTCAGGAGACGCCCAGCTCCTTGGCCTTGGCCTTGAGGTCGTCCAGGCCACCGCACATGAAGAACGCCTGCTCGGGGAAGTGGTCGAACTCACCATCGGCGATCGCGTTGAACGCGGCGATGGACTCGTCCAGCGGCACATCCGATCCGTCGAGGCCGGTGAACTGCTTCGCCGCGTGGGTGTTCTGCGACAGGAAGCGCTCGATGCGGCGGGCGCGGAAGACGGTGAGCTTGTCCTCCTCGCCGAGCTCGTCGATGCCCAGGATGTTGATGATGTCCTGGAGGTCCTTGTACTTCTGCAGGATCGACTTCACGCGCGAGGCGCAGTCGTAGTGGTCCTGCGAGATGTAGCGCGGGTCCAGGATCCGGGACGTCGAGTCCAGCGGGTCCACCGCCGGGTAGATGCCCTTCTCCGAGATCGGCCGGGAGAGCACCGTGGTCGCGTCGAGGTGCGCGAAGGTGGTCGCCGGGGCCGGGTCGGTCAGGTCGTCCGCGGGGACGTAGATCGCCTGCATCGAGGTGATCGAGTGACCACGGGTCGAGGTGATGCGCTCCTGCAGGATGCCCATCTCGTCGGCCAGGTTCGGCTGGTAGCCCACCGCGGAGGGCATCCGGCCGAGCAGGGTCGAGACCTCGGAACCGGCCTGGGTGAAGCGGAAGATGTTGTCGATGAAGAACAGCACGTCCTGCTTCTGCACATCGCGGAAGTACTCCGCCATGGTCAGACCGGCCAGGGCGACACGCAGACGGGTGCCCGGGGGCTCGTCCATCTGGCCGAAGACCAGCGCGGTCTGCGGGAGCACGCCGGACTCGGCCATCTCCTCGATCAGGTCGTTGCCCTCACGGGTGCGCTCGCCGACGCCGGCGAACACGGAAACGCCCTCGTGCAGCTTGGCCACACGCATGATCATTTCCTGGATGAGCACGGTCTTGCCGACGCCCGCACCGCCGAACAGACCGATCTTGCCGCCCTTGACGTACGGGGTCAGCAGGTCGACGACCTTCAGGCCGGTCTCGAACATCTCGGTCTTGGACTCGAGCTGGTCGAAGGCCGGGGCCTTGCGGTGGATGGACCAGCGCTCGGTGACCTCGGACTCGGCCTCGGGCTCGTTGAGGATCTTGCCGAGGGTGTTGAACACCCGTCCCTTGGTGACATCGCCGACCGGCACCGTGATGCCGTCGCCGGTGTCGGTCACCGGGGCCTGGCGGACCAGACCGTCGGTGGGCTCCATGGAGATGGCGCGGACCAGGCCCTCGCCCAGGTGCTGCGCGACCTCGAGGGTCAGGGTCTTCTTCGCCCCCTCCTGGGAGGGGTCGGCGACCTCGACGTGCAGCGCGTTGTAGATCTCCGGCATCGAGTCGACGGGGAACTCCACGTCGACGACCGGGCCGATGACCCGCGCGACGCGGCCGGAGGCCACAGCGGTTGGCTCAACAGTGGTGGTCATAGTGTCAGTCACTCCCCGCAGAGGCGTCGGCCAGGGCACTCGCGCCACCGACGATCTCGCTGATTTCCTGGGTGATGTCGGCCTGGCGGGCCGCGTTGGCAAGTCGCGTGAGCGACTTGATGAGCTCTTCGGCGTTGTCGGTCGCCGACTTCATCGCCCGCCGGGTGGCCGCGTGCTTGGAGGCGGCGGCCTGCAGCAGGGCGTTGTAGATACGCGACTCGACGTACCGCGGCAGCAGCGCGTCGAGGACGTCCTCCGCCGACGGCTCGAAGTCGAAGAGCGGAAGGATCTCGCCCTTCGCCTTCTGCTCGTCCGCCTTCTCCTCGAGACTGAGCGGCAGCAGCCGGTCGGTGACCGGCGTCTGCGTCAGCATCGACACGAACTCCGTGAACACGATGTGCAGCTCGTCCACGCCGCCGTCGGCCGTGTCCTTGAGGACAGCGTCGATCAGCGGGCCCGCGATCTTCTTTGCGTCCGCGTAGGTCGGGTTGTCGGTGAAGCCGGTCCACGACTCCGTGACCTTGCGCTCACGGAAGCCGTAGTAGGCGACGCCCTTACGGCCGACGATGTAGGCGTCGACCTCCTTGCCCTCGCCGGTGAGCCGCTCGGTGAGCTGCTCGGCCGCCTTGATGACGTTGGACGAGTAGCCGCCGGCCAGACCACGGTCGCTCGTGATGAGCAGCAACGCGGCCCGCGTCGGGTTCGTCGCCTCGGTGGTGAGCGGGTGCTGGGTGGTGGAACCGGTGGCAACCGCACCCACCGCCCGGGTGAGCTCACTGGCGTACGGACTCGACGCGGCCACCCGGCGCTGCGCCTTGACGACGCGCGAGGCGGCGATCATCTCCATCGCCTTGGTGATCTTCTTGGTCGCAGAGATGGACTTGATCCGCCTCTTGTAGACCCGGAGCTGGGCACCCATGCTCAGCCCTCGCCCAGCAGCTTGCCGTCCGAGGTCTCGAACTGCCGCTTGAAGCCGTCGACCGCCTCGCCGAGCGCCGCGATCGTGTCGTCGGACATCTTGCCGCCCTCGACGATGCTGGTCAGCAGCGACTTGTGCTCACGGTGCAGGTAGTCCAGCAGCTCACGCTCGAAGCGGCGGATGTCCTCGACCGGGACGTCGTCCATCTTGCCCGTGGTGCCGGCCCAGATGGAGACGATCTCGTCCTCGGTGGAGAACGGGGCGTACTGCGACTGCTTCAGCAGCTCGACCATGCGCGCACCGCGCTCCAGCGACGCCTTGGAGGCCGCGTCCAGGTCGGAGCCGAAGGCGGCGAACGCCTCGAGCTCGCGGTACTGGGCGAGGTCCACGCGGAGCCGGCCGGAGACCTGCCGCATGGCCCGGTGCTGGGCGGAGCCACCGACACGGGAGACCGAGATACCGACGTTCAGCGCCGGCCGCTGACCGGCGTTGAACAGGTCCGACTCCAGGAAGCACTGGCCGTCGGTGATGGAGATGACGTTGGTCGGAATGAACGCCGACACGTCATTCGCCTTGGTCTCGACGATCGGCAGACCGGTCATCGAACCGGAGCCCATCTCGTCGGAGAGCTTGGCGCAGCGCTCCAGCAGCCGGGAGTGCAGGTAGAAGACGTCGCCCGGGTAGGCCTCACGGCCCGGCGGACGGCGCAGCAGCAGCGACACGGCGCGGTAGGCGTCGGCCTGCTTGGACAGGTCGTCGAAGACGATCAGGACGTGCTTGCCCTGGTACATCCAGTGCTGGCCGATGGCCGAGCCGGTGTAGGGGGCCAGGTACTTGAAGCCCGCCGGGTCGGACGCCGGGGCGGCGACGATGGTGGTGTACTCCAGGGCACCGGCCTCCTCCAGCGCACCGCGCACGGACGCGATGGTGGAGCCCTTCTGGCCGATGGCGACGTAGATGCAGCGGACCTGCTTCTTGGGGTCGCCGGAGCGCCAGTTGTCGCGCTGGTTGATGATCGTGTCGACGCACAGCGCGGTCTTGCCGGTCTGCCGGTCACCGATGATCAGCTGGCGCTGGCCGCGGCCGATCGGGGTCATGGCGTCGACGGCCTTGTAGCCCGTCTCCATCGGCTCGTGCACCGACTTGCGGTCCATGACCGTGGGGGCCTGCAGCTCAAGGGCGCGGCGGCCCTCGGTCTCGATCTCGCCGAGGCCGTCGATCGGGGCACCCAGCGGGTCGACCACGCGGCCGAGGTAGCCCTCGCCGACGGCGACCGAGAGAACCTCGCCGGTGCGGTGCACCTGCTGGCCCTCCTCGATGCCGCTGAACTCCCCGAGGACGACCGCACCGATCTCGCGCTCCTCGAGGTTGAGGGCGAGGCCGAGGGTGCCGTCCTCGAACTTCAGCAGTTCGTTCGCCATGGCCGAGGGAAGACCCTCGACCCTCGCGATGCCGTCGCCGGCAACGCTGACCGTCCCGACCTCCTCGCGCGAGGCCGCGTCCGGCTGGTACGCCTGGACAAAGTTCTCCAGCGCGTCCCGGATCTCCTCCGGCCGGATCGTGAGCTCCGCCATCTGGGTTCCCTGCTCTCCTTGTTGGGCCCGAAGTGTCTGACCACGGCCCAACTCGGGCCGCTTACATGCTTGTTGAGTTGGTGGCTGTGTCAGCCGGCCATCCGACGGGTCGCCTCGTCGAGGCGGTCCGCGATGGTCCCGTTGATGATCTCGTCGCCGATGCGCACCGAGATCCCGCCGAGGACCTCCGGGTCCACGTCGAGGTTGAGGTGCATCTTCCGTCCGTACAGCTTCCCCAGTGCCTCGCCGAGCCGCTGCTTCTGCCGGTCGCTGAGCGGCACCGCGGAGGTGACGACCGCGACCGTACGGTCCCGGCGCGCCGCCGCCAGCTTGGACAGCTCGTCGAGACCTGCCTCCAGGCTACGACCCCGCGGGTGGGTCACCAGACGGATCACCAGCCGCTCGGTCACCTGGTCGGCCCGGCCGCCGAGCAGCTCGCGGACCAGCCCGGCCTTGGCCGTAACGCTCGCGCGCCGGTCGGTGAGCGCGCCCCGAAGCTCGGACGAGGAGGAGACGATCCGGCCGAACCGGAACAGCTCGTCCTCGACGTTGTCGAGGGCGCCGGTCCGCTCGGCCGCCACCAGGTCGGCGGCGCTGGCCAGCTGCTCCAGCGCGTCCACCAGGTCGCGCGAGCGCGACCAGCGGGAACGGACCAGGCCGGAGATCAGGTCGATGGACTCGCCGCCGACCTGCCCGCCCAGCACCCGCGCGGCCAGCTCGGCCTTGGCCTCGCCGGGCTGCGCCGGGTCGGTGAGGACCCGGCGCAGCGAGACCTCACGGTCGAGCAGCGCGGTGACGGCGGCCAGCTCCTCGGCGAGCTTCGACGCGTCGACGGCGGTGTTGTCCGTCAGGGCGTCGAAGCGCTCGCGCGCGGCTGCCAGTGCCTCCCGGCTCGCTCCGTTCATCGGCCGGCCTCGGCCTTCGAGCCGTCGTGCGTCTTGGCCTCGAGCTCATCGAGGAACCGGTCGATGGTGCGGCTCTGCCGGGCCACGTCCTCGAGCGACTCGCCGACGATCCGGCCGGCCAGGTCGGTGGCGAGCCTGCCCACGTCCTGGCGCAGGGTCTGAGCGGCCTGCTTCCGATCGGCCTCGATCTGGGCGTGACCGGCAGCGATGATCTCCTCACGCTGCCGCTGGCCCTCCGCGCGCATCTCGGCGATGAGCGTGGCGCCCTGCTCCTGCGCCTCCTGGCGCAGTCGCGCGGCCTCGTGACGGGCGTCGGCGAGCTGGGCTCGGTAGTCCTCGAGGACCTGCTGGGCTTCGGCCTGAGTGGCCTCGGCCTTCTCCATCCCGCCTTCGATCGCCTCACGGCGCTCATCCAGAACCCGGTTGATGTTCGGGAGGAGCTTCTTGGCGAGGAAGAAGAAGACGATGGCAAAGGCGATCAGGCCGATGACCAGCTCCGGGATCGGCGGGATGAGGGGGTTCTCACTCTCCTCGGCCGCCACCTGTACCAGGGCGTTCACATCAGTGCCTTCCGTCTGTCGTGGTTAAAGCGGTCCGTTCAGGACTTGAAAAGGAAGCCCATGACGATACCGATCAGCGCGAGCGCCTCACAGAAGGCGAAGCCCATGATCTGGTTGGCGCGGATCAGGCCGGCGGCCTCGGGCTGGCGGGCCAGGGCCTGGGTGCCGTTACCGAAGATGATGCCGACGCCGACGCCGGGGCCGATGGCGGCGAGACCGTAACCGATCGAGCCGAGGTTGCCGGTGATGCCGTCGGCGGCGAGGGTCTGGAGAGCGGACATGCCGGTTCTTCCTTTGCGTTTCATGGGCCGGTGGGGGTTGGCCACCGGACGTCTGATGGTCTGGGAGTCAGGTGTGCTCAGTGGTGCTCGGCGAGCGCGCCCTGGACGTAATTGCAGGCCAAGAGCACGAAGACGTACGCCTGGACAGCCTGGATGAAGAGCTCGAAGGCGGTCAGCAGAATCGTCATCACGAAGGACGCGCCCGCGTAGACGATGCCGATGCCGTTCAGCAGGTACCAGGTGCCGATGGTGAACATCAGCAGCAGCAGATGCCCCGCGAACATGTTGGCGAAGAGCCGGACCGCGTGGGTGAAGGGCCGGATGATGACGTTCGAGAAGAACTCGATCACGACGATCATCGGCAGGATCGCGCCGAGCTCCTTGTCGTAGCCGGTGATGTTCTTCCAGCCGCCGACGAAGCCGTGCTTCTTGAAGGTCAGGTACATCCAGAGGATGTAGACGATCGCGGCCAGACCGGCCGGGAAGGCGATGATCGACGTCACCGGGAACTGGGCGACCGGAATGATCGACCAGAGGTTCATGATCCAGACGAAGAAGAAGATCGAGACCATGAGAGGGACGTACTTCTCGCCCTCCTTCTTGCCGAGGGCCTCATAGACCAGGCCGCGGCGCACGAAGTCGTAGCCCGCCTCGCCGATCATCTGCAGCTTGCCCGGCACGACCTTGGCCCGGGCGAAGGCGGCCCAGAAGAACCAGACGATGGCGACCGTACCCAGCAGGGCCAGCAGCATCGGCTTGTTGAAGTCGAAGCCGCCGACGGAGAAGAGCGGCTCGAACTTGAACGAATGGAGTCCGGGTGCCGGGAAGCCGCACCCGTCGAAGATGTGGCAGTTCGTCTCGAAGGCGAGCGTCTGGTCAGAACTCACCGCGAGCTCCTTCAGCGTGGCGCATGGGTACGGCAACCTCGTTGTGTCGGCGCGGCACGCGGCCACGGAACGGCACTGGACTGGTCTTACGGATGTGGGGGCGGCTGATCGGCGCGTGGCCGAGTGGTATGTCGGGCATCAGCTGCATGGGCCGCCGATTCCGTCCCGTGGAATCCGGGGGTTCAGCTACCTGCGCCCGCTGTGCCTCAGATGGCACCGGACGATAGCAGGTGAGCGCACATGCTCTTATCCCGGCCCTACTTCTCACGACGTGGACCCGGCGGGAGCGGACTTCTTCGCCCCCTCGGGCTTAGGTTCGTCCTCGGCTTCGGGCTCCACATAGAGGATCTTCGCCTTCATATGCGCACGAGTCTGTGCGGCGACCCACACCAGGGTCGCGGCGAGCAGCGCGATGGCGAAGGCCTTGACGTTGAACATCGTGGTGTCCTGGAACACCGCGAGCACGACCGCCACCAGCAGGAACTCGGCCATGAAAAGCACCATGCCCATGGCCTGGAAGAGATGAGGGAGATGCTTCGCGGTGCGCTCCAGCACGATCAGCCCCGAAGCCATCACCAGCACGGCGACGAATGCGCCAAAGCCCGCGCCGATCGCTCCCTTGCCACCTGCGAACGCAGCACCGACAGCGACGGCGACCACGCCGGCGACGGCGGTGGGCACGGCGCAACTCAGGAGCGTTCTGGCGTCGTTGGACTGCATGAAGGGTTTCTCCGGCAAGTGTCGGAAGCAACGATTCGTCGTGGACGAGCGTATCCCCGGGAACAGAGGAGACCTCACGACGAAGAGCCGTCGCCCTACGGCCCCTCGGGTCTAAGCACCGGGTTTAGTGAACGGTATCACAAACTATTTGATGAGGTCTTTACCCTTTGGATGTGCTGCACGTCACACGGGAGAGTTATCGGCTATGTACCGTGCTGACGCCGTCCTGTGATCTTCGGCGCTCTCTCCGGGCCGTTCCCTCCGCCACTTACTGGGGGAATTACCAGCAGGGTTACTGGGGTGAGCCGATCCTGCGGCGGTGGGTGAAGCGGGACCGGTCGCCGATCGCGGTGGCGCCGTTCGCCCCGCCGCTCGCGCCGCCGTTCATCCCGCCGTTCGCCCCACCGTTCATCCCGGAGCCCACCGGCTCGGGCGCGGCCATCTCCGGATCCGACGGTGCGGGGCCCGCGCCGGCCACGGCCGCCACCGGCTCCGCGGGCATCTCGGCACTCCGCTCGGCCCGCGCGATCCGGTTGGCGCGGCGATAGCGCGGCGGAACGAATGCCTCGGCCCAGCGCGGAACGCGCGGGGTGAACCGCGGCAGCAGCAACAGCACCAGCCCGACCCCGCTCAGCGCGACGATCGCGAGGACGAACCACACACCTGCCGAGTTCACCGAGTACGCCACGGCGCCGAAGGCGATCAGCGCCGACCAGAAGTACATGATCAGGACGGCCCGGCTGTGCGAGTGGCCGATCTCCAGCAGCCGGTGGTGCAGATGGCCGCGGTCCGCGGCGAACGGCGACTGGCCCCGCCAGGTGCGCCGGACGATGGCCAGCACGAGGTCGGCGAAGGGCACCGCGATGACGGTCAGCGGCAGCAGCAGCGGGATGTAGACCGGGACGGTGGCGTGCACCGCGGCCTGCTCGGACCCCTCGAACAGCTTCATCGCGTCCGGGTCGACCTGGCCGGTGATGGAGATCGCGCCCGCCGCCAGCACCAGCCCGATCAGCATCGAGCCCGAGTCGCCCATGAAGATCCGCGCGGGGTGCGCGTTGTGCGGCAGGAAGCCCAGGCACATCCCCATGAGGACGGCGGCGAACAGGGTGGCGGGCGCGGCCGCCTCCAGGCCGTAGCCGTACCAGATGCGGTAGGCGTACATGAAGAACGCGGCGGCGGCGATGCACACCATCCCCGACGCCAAACCATCAAGACCGTCAACGAAGTTGACGGCGTTGATGGTGATGACGACCAGGGCGACGGTCAGCAGCGTGCCCTGCCAGGGCGTCAGCGAGACCGGCCCCACGCCGGGCACCGGAAGCCACAGGATGGTCAGACCCTGGAGCACCATCACACCGGCGGCGATCATCTGGCCGCCGAGCTTGATCAGCGCGTCCACGCCCCACTTGTCGTCCAGCACACCCAGCAGCCAGATCAGCCCGGCACCGGACAGCAGCGCCCGTGGCTCGTTGGAGACCTCGAAGACGTCCTTGAGGTTGGTCAGATGGGCGGCGACCAGCAGCCCCGCGCACAGCCCGCCGAACATGGCGATGCCACCGAGCCGCGGAGTGGGCTCGCGATGCACATCACGGGCGCGGATCTCTGGCATCGCACCGGCCGCGATGGCGAATTTCCGCACCGGCCCGGTCAGCAGATAGGTGACCGCGGCCGTGATGCACAGAGTCAGCAGGTATTCACGCACAGGCTGCCCCAGAGGTATCGCTGGCCATCACAGCCTCACACCTTATGCGTGTCGGACGCCTCGCGGTGAACGTACTTACAGACGTCCTACACCTTCGGATGGTTGCATGATTCGGCCCTCGTCCGGATAGGGCGGAAATCTCCCGGCCAGTTCCGCCACCTTTTCCCGTACCACGCCTTCGTCCCGCAACACGGTTCCCATCAGGGCCGCTATCCGCTCCATTTCCGGCGCTCCCATTCCCTGGGTGGTCACCGCGGCGGTGCCCAGCCGCACCCCCTTGACGCACCCCCGGGGCTCCGTGGCGGACGCCAGCGCGCAGGTGTCCAGGACGATCCCGGCGGCCGCGCAGCGGGCCTTCGCGGCCCGTCCGTCCAGGCCCAGCGGGGCCGCATCGGCGGTGATCATATGGGTGTCGGTGCCGCCCGTGGTCACCGCGAGACCTTCCGCGACCAGGGCGTCCGCGAGCACCCGGGCATTGGCCACCACCCGCCGCGCATAGGCGGTGAAGGCGGGCGCCGCCGCCTCGCCGAACGCCACCGCCTTGGCCGCGACGGTGTGCATCTGGGCGCCGCCCTGGGTGAACGGGAACACCGCCCGGTCGACCCGCTCGGCGAGCTCCGCACCGCACAGCAGCATTCCGCCGCGCGGCCCGCGCAGCACCTTGTGTGTCGTTGCGCACACCACATCCGCGTACGGCACCGGGGACGGCGCCGCCTTTCCCGCGACCAGACCGATCGCATGGGCGGCGTCGGCGATGAGATACGCGCCCACCTCGTCGGCGACGGCACGGAAGGCGGCGTAGTCCAGATGGCGCGGATAGGAGATGGAACCGCAGACGATCGCCTTCGGCCGGTGGGCGTGAGCGAGCGCGCGGAGCTGCTCGTAGTCGATCAGGCCGGTCGCCGGATCGACACCGTAGCCGATGAAGTCGAACCAGCGGCCGGAGAAATTGGCGGGTGAGCCATGGGTGAGATGGCCGCCGTGCGGCAGCGCCATCGCGAGCACGGTGTCCCCGGGCCGCAGCAGCGCGGCGTAGGCGGCCAGCACCGCCGAGGACCCCGAATGCGGCTGCACATTGGCGTGCTCGGCGCCGAACAGGGCCTTCGCCCGGTCCTGGGCGACCCGCTCGGCGATGTCCACGATCTCGCAGCCGCCGTGGTGGCGGGCGCCGGGGTACCCCTCGGCGTACTTGTTGGCCAGCGGCGAGGCGAGCGCCGCCAGCACGGCCGGCGAGGTGAAGTTCTCGGCCGCGATCAGCTGGAGGCCGCCGGAGACGCGGTCGATCTCGCTCAGGATGATCCCCGCCAGCTCCGGGTCCTGGCGGGCGAGCGCTCCGAAATCGGGGCCCCGGGGGGTGACGGCCATGGCGTGCTCACAGCCTTGGGAGGGGACGGCGGGTCGTCGAAGGTGGTCACCCCCAATGTAGGCCCCACGCGCCCTCGTGGCGCGCCGTGAGCCGCGGGAGACCCCCGCCCGCGGCGCCCGGGGGTCCCGCCAGGGGGGCTACGCGGGGGCGGGTACCCCCGTCAGGGCCGTGACGACCGGGTCCAGGGCCTGGTTGATCTCGTCGCCGATGGAGCGGAAGAAGGTGATCGGCGCCCCGTACGGATCGTGCACCTCGTCCGCGTCCTCGGTGGGCGCCAGCAGCCAGCCGCGCAGCGCGGCCGCCGCCTGCACCAGGGCGCGGGCGCGCTCCACCACACCGCCCGCCTCCTCCGGATCGGGCAGCGTCGCGGGGTCTATGGCCCGCACCAGCCGGGTGAACTCCTTGAGCGTGAAGGTGCGCAAGCCGGCCGAGTGCCCCATCGAGATGACCTGCGCCCGGTGGTCGCGGGTGGCGGTCAGGACGAGGTCGGCGCGGATGACGTGCTCGTCCAGCAGCTCACGGCCGAGGAAGCCCGCCGGGTCGGCGCCGAAGTCGGTCAGGACCGTCGCGGCGTGCGCCTCCATGGGCGCGCCCTCATGGCCCCAGGTGCCGGCGCTCTCCACGATCAGACCGCGGGTGCGGACGGTGCCGAGACGGTGCGTGAGGGCATGCCGGGTCAGCCGCTCGGTGATCGGCGAGCGGCACACATTGCCGGTGCTGACGTGGAGGATGCGGAAGGTGGCCTCGGCGTTCTTCTCACGGTGTTCCGCTATGCCACGCCCCTCAGGGGCTGTCAATTCGCCACCTCGAGGTCGGGTACGACCTCCCGGAGCTGCTCGGCGGTGAGCGCGCCCGCCCGGAGCAGCACCGGCACCTTGCCGGTGACGTCGACGATCGAGGAGGGCACGGCGGCCGGGGTCGGCCCGCCGTCGAGGTACACCGAGACGGAGTCCCCCAGCATGTCCTGGGCGGCGTCGCAGTCCTGCGGAGAGGGGTGTCCGGTCAGATTGGCGCTGGAGACCGCCATCGGGCCGAAGTCCGTCAGCAGCTCGATCGCCACCGGGTGCAGCGGCATCCGCACCGCGACGGTGCCCCGGGTCTCCCCCAGGTCCCAGGTGAGCGAGGGCTGGTGCCGGGCGACGAGGGTGAGCGCACCGGGCCAGAAGGCGTCGACCAGCTCCCAGGCCATCTCGGAGAAGTCCGTGACCAGGCCGTGCAGGGTGTTCGGGGAGCCGACCAGCACCGGGGTGGGCATATTGCGGCCGCGGCCCTTGGCCTCGAGCAGATCGCCGACCGCCTCGGCGTTGAAGGCGTCCGCGCCGATCCCGTAGACGGTGTCGGTGGGCAGCACGACCAGTTCGCCGCGGCGGACGGCGGAGGCGGCCTCGCGCAGGCCGGTCTTGCGGTCGGTCGCGTCCCCGCAGTCGTATCGCCGTGCCATCTTTAACGGACCTCCTCGTACGTGGCCAATGTGTGGTGCGGTGCCGCCGTCACGGCATGGCCTTCCGCGCGGTGGCGAACCGGGGCCGGTTGTTCAGGTCGGGGTGGTCGGCGGCGTCCGCCCAGCCACGCTCCTCCGTGAAGATCCACGGCACCTGGCCGCCCTGGGTGTCTGCGTGCTCGATGACCACCACGCCCCCGGGGCGCAGCAGCCGGTGGGCGGTGCGCTCCAGGCCACGGATCACATCGAGGCCGTCCTCTCCGGAGAAGAGCGCGAGCTGGGGGTCGTGGTCGCGGGCCTCCGGCGCCACGTACTCCCACTCGGTCAGCGGGATGTACGGCGGGTTGCTGATGACGAGGTCCACCTGCCCGTCGAGCTCGGGCAGGGCCGTCAACGCGTCCGCGTGATGGAGAACGACGCGGGACCCCTCGACGTTCTTGCGGGCCCAGCGCAGGGCGCCCTCGTCCAGCTCCACGGCGTGCACCCGGGAGCGCGGCACCTCCTGGGCGAGCGCCAGGGCGATGGCCCCGGAACCGGCGCACAGATCGACGATGAGCGGTTCGACGACGTCCATCGCGCGGACCGCGTCTATCGCCCAGCCGACCACCGACTCGGTCTCCGGCCGGGGCACGAAGACGCCAGGTCCGACCTGGAGTTCCAGGTAGCGGAAGAAGGCGCGGCCGGTGATGTGCTGAAGGGGCTCGCGGGCCTCGCGACGGGCGACCGCCTCCCAGTAGCGGGCGTCGAAGTCGGCGTCGGGCACGCCGTGCAGCTCTCCCCGCTTGACGCTGTGCACAAAGGCGGCGAGCTCCTCCGCGTCGAAGCGCGGTGAGGGCACGCCCGCGTCGGCCAGCCGCTGAGTGGCCTGCGCCACCTCGGCGAGCAGCACGTTCACTGAATTCCTCCAGCCGGTCCGGACAAGAGCACGAAGCCTACGACGGTGGGTGGCTCACTCAGCCCGCGGCCGCCAGCTTGGCGGCCGCGTCGGCGTCGACGCACGCCTGGATGACCGGTTCGAGTTCACCGTCGAGCACCTGGTCCAAGTTGTACGCCTTGAAACCGACTCGATGGTCCGAGATCCGGTTTTCCGGGAAGTTGTACGTACGAATGCGCTCGGACCGGTCGACGGTGCGGACCTGGCTGCGGCGCGCGTCCGACGCCTCCCGCTCGGCCTCCTCCTGG
The DNA here is from genome assembly GCF_042868035.1 of Streptomyces sp. NPDC007875. Taxonomy (NCBI): domain Bacteria; kingdom Bacillati; phylum Actinomycetota; class Actinomycetes; order Kitasatosporales; family Streptomycetaceae; genus Streptomyces; species Streptomyces sp. NPDC007875. The sequence continues at coordinate 422,674 of NZ_JBIADZ010000001.1, forward strand.
GCCGCGGCCAGCAGCCGCGAGCGCAGGATGCGCAGCGCCTGCTCCTTGTTCTGGAGCTGGCTCTTCTCGTTCTGGCAGGAGACGACGATGCCGGTGGGCAGGTGGGTGATGCGCACCGCGGAGTCGGTGGTGTTGACCGACTGGCCGCCGGGGCCGGAGGAGCGGTAGACGTCGATCCGCAGGTCGTTGGGGCCGATCTCGACCTCGACCTCCTCGGCCTCGGGCGTGACCAGCACACCGGCCGCGGAGGTGTGGATACGGCCCTGGGACTCGGTGGCGGGCACCCGCTGCACCCGGTGCACCCCGCCCTCGTACTTCAGCCGGGCCCAGACGCCCTGGCCGGGCTCGGTGGCGCCGTTCCCGCCCTTGGTCTTCACCGCGACCTGGACGTCCTTGTAGCCACCGAGGTCGGACTCGTTGGCGTCGAGGATCTCGGTCTTCCAGCCGACGCGCTCGGCGTACCGCAGATACATCCGCAGCAGATCGCCGGCGAACAGCGCGGACTCCTCGCCGCCCTCTCCGGCCTTGACCTCCAGGATGACGTCCTTGTCGTCGCTCGGGTCGCGGGGGACGAGCAGCAGCCGCAGCCGGTCGGTCAGCTCCTCGCGGGACAGCTCCAGCTCCTTGACCTCGTCCACGAAGTCGGGGTCGTCCTGGGCCAGCTCCCGCGCGGTCTCGATGTCCTCCCCGGCCTGCTTCCAGGCGCGGTAGGCGGCGATCACCGGGGTCAGCTCGGCGTAGCGCTTGTTGAGCCGACGCGCCTCCCGCTGGTCTGCGTGGACCGCGGGGTCGGCGAGCCGCTTTTCGAGGTCGGCGTGTTCGCCGATCAGTTCCTCGACCGCCTCGAACATCGGGGGGCTCCCTGAGTGGTCTGCGTGGGGGTGTTGCGGAGAAGAAGTGCCGGAAGGGCCGGTGACGACAAAACGCCGGTCCGGTCGCCCCAGGGAAGGGGCGACCGAAGACCGGCGCCGTGCGGGTCGCTACTTCTTGGCGGACCCGGCGTTCTTGCCGAAGCGGGCCTCGAACCGCGCCACGCGGCCACCGGTGTCGAGGATCTTCTGCTTGCCCGTGTAGAACGGGTGGCACTCGGAGCAGATGTCGGCACGGATGGCGCCGCCGCTCACGGTGCTACGGGTGGTGAAGGAGGCGCCACAGGTGCAGCTGACCTGCGTCTCGACGTACTCCGGGTGGATGTCGCGCTTCAAGGGAATCTCCTAGGTTCGGGAGGGCACCGGGTCGACGGGCGGGATGCCTGTCGTGAACCGGGACCGACGATCCAGTTTGCCAGTACTGGCCGCATCTCCCAAAACCGGGGGTCGGGCCGGCATATTCCCGACCCCTCCCGGGAGGCTATTCGACGACCTTGCCCGCGTCGGTGGCGTCGCCCGCGGAGCCCTTGGTGGCCGACGCGGGGACCGGCTGGTCGTTGCGGAGCGCCGTCCATATCAGCTTGGCCTTGCGCTCCATGGGCAGCACCCGGGCCGGGTTCTGCGGGTCGTACTCGACGGGCAGCGTGGTCATCTTCATGTCGCCCGAGCCGATGCCCTTCATGGATTCGGCGAAGCCCTTCAGCTTGCTCACCGAGGCCAGCTCGGAGTCGGTGGTGAGCGCCTTGGTGGAGGTGTCGGCGAGGTCGTAGAGCTTTTTCGGGTTGCCGAACACGTCGACGTGCTTGACCTGGTCCAGCAGCGCCTTGACGAACGCCTGCTGGAGCTTGATCCGGCCGAGGTCGCTGCCGTCGCCCACGCCGTGCCGGGTGCGCACCAGGCCCAGGGACTGCTCCCCGTCCAGCGTGTGCGGGCCGGCAGCCAGGTCGAGGTGGCTCTTCGGGTCGTGAATCGGGGCGGTGGTGGTGATGTTGACGCCGCCGAGGTCGTTTATCAGCTGCTTGAAGCCGGAGAAGTCGACCTCGAGGAAGTGGTCCATGCGTATGCCCGTCATGGACTCGATGGTCTTGATGGTGCAGGCCGGGCCGCCGGCCTCATACGCGCTGTTGAACATCGCCGCCTGCACGGCCGGCGTCTCCTGCCCCCCCTTGGTGGTGCAGGAGGGCCGCTGTATGAGCGTGTCCCGCGGGATGCTGATGACGCTGGCCTTCTTGTGGCCCTTGTAGACGTGGACGATCATCGCCGTGTCGGAGCGCGATGTGCCCTCGTCCTTGCCGTACTTCGCGTTCTTGCCGGCCCGGGAGTCTGAGCCGAGGACGAGGATGTCCATCGAGCCATTGTCGACGTTCTTGGGGCGGTCGGCACCGAGGGCGGCGTTGACGTCGACGCCGGTGAGGTTGCCGTTCAGCTTGTAGTAGAGGTAGCCGAGTCCGGCACCGCCCAGCACCAGCACGGCGGCCAGCGTCCACACCGTGTAGAGCACGGCCCTGCGGCGCGTGCTGGGCCGCTTGCGGCGGCGGCCCGACGCTGCGCCGCGGGTGCGGTGGCGGCCCGGGGTTACCGGTGCGTTGCTGCTGTCCTCGGCCATGTGCTCCTCAGTCCTCTATGTGCTGCCCGAGTACCCCCTGCCGTCACGGTCAGGCGTGGCGTCGCGGTTTCGCGGTGGAGTCTGCCTGTGTTCCGGCCCATATTCCGACCTGACAGATGGAAGGCCGAGCGCCAGGGTTGCATACGTGCGATGGCCGGTTTTCGTCCGGGCCGCCAGGCGCTCCGTTCGCCCCCCTTCGTCCGCCTTACCGCTCTGACCTGCATTTTCGCGGGCGATAGCGTGATCAGGACCGGTCCGTGGCCCGGACTTGGGCTGTGGCTCACCTCTCACCGAACGCGGCGAGGCCCCCCGCGATGCGGGGGGCCTCGTCTACGGAGCGTTCCGGCGGATATCCGCTCAGTCGCCGTTGTTGCCCGGAGTGGGCGTGGTCTTGGCGATCTGCATCAGGAACTCGGCGTTGGACTTCGTCTGCTTCATCTTGTCCAGCAGCAGCTCGATGGCCTGCTGGGAGTCGAGCGCGTGCAGCACCCGGCGCAGCTTCCAGACGATGTTCAGCTCCTCCGGCGCCAGCAGGATCTCTTCCTTACGGGTGCTGGACGGGTCGACGTCCACCGCCGGGAAGATGCGCTTGTCGGCGAGCTTCCGGTCGAGCTTGAGCTCCATGTTGCCGGTGCCCTTGAACTCCTCGAAGATCACCTCGTCCATGCGCGAGCCGGTCTCGACCAGCGCGGTGGCCAGGATGGTCAGCGAGCCGCCGTCCTCGATGTTGCGCGCGGCGCCGAAGAACTTCTTCGGCGGGTAGAGCGCGGTCGAGTCGACACCGCCGGACAGGATGCGGCCGGAGGCGGGCGCCGCCAGGTTGTAGGCACGGCCCAGGCGGGTGATCGAGTCCAGCAGGACGACCACGTCATGGCCCAGCTCGACCAGGCGCTTGGCCCGCTCGATCGCCAGTTCCGCGACGGTGGTGTGGTCCTCGGCCGGGCGGTCGAAGGTCGAGGAGATGACCTCGCCCTTGACCGACCGCTGCATGTCGGTGACCTCTTCCGGCCGCTCGTCGACGAGGACGACCATCAGATGGCACTCGGGGCTGTTGCGGGTGATCGCGTTGGCGATCGCCTGCATGATCATGGTCTTACCGGTCTTCGGCGGGGCCACGATCAGACCGCGCTGCCCCTTGCCGATCGGCGCGACCAGGTCGATGATCCGGGTCGTGAGCCCGCCGGCCTCGGTCTCCAGACGCAGCCGGTCCTGCGGGTAAAGCGGCGTCAGCTTGCCGAACTCCGGCCGCCCGCGCCCGGTTTCGGGCGCCATGCCGTTGACCGAGTCCAGCCGCACCAGCGCGTTGAACTTCTCGCGGCGCTCGCCCTCGCGCGGCTGACGGACCGCGCCGGTGACGTGGTCGCCCTTGCGCAGACCGTTCTTGCGGACCTGGGCGAGCGAGACATAGACGTCGTTCGGGCCCGGGAGGTAGCCGGAGGTCCGGATGAACGCGTAGTTGTCGAGGATGTCGAGGATGCCCGCGACCGGGATCAGGACGTCGTCCTCGGACACCTGCGGCTCGTTGCCGAAGTCGTCGCGGCCACGCCGGCCACGACGGTCCCGGTAGCGCCCGCGGCGGCCACGGCGCCCGCCGTCGAAGTCGTCATCGCTCTCGTCGGGGCGCTGCTGGGCCTGGCCGCGCCCGTCGCGCTGCTGGCGGCCGCCGCCCTGCTGGCCGTCGTCGCCCTTGCCGCGACGGTCGCCGCGCTCGCCGCGGTCCCCGCGGTCCCCGCGGTCGCGCTGACGCTCCCGGCGGTCGCCCTTCTGGCCACGCTCCTGGCGGTCACCGCCCCTGGCGCCCTTGCCCTCGGCGGTGTCGACGGCGGCCTCGGCCTTTCCGTCGCCCTTGGGCTCGGTCCTGGTCTCGGTCTTGGCGGAGGCGTCCGTACGAGTCTCCGTCTTGGTCTCGACAGCGGTGGCCGTGCCCCCGGCATCGGGGGTGGTGGCGGGCGCGGTGGCGCGACGGCGGCGGCGCTCACCGACCGGCTGCTCATCGCCCGCGGGCTCACCGGGCTGGCCCGGGATCTCGATCTGCTGCTGGGCGACGGCCTTCTCCTCGGCGTCGGCCTTGCCGGCCTTCTCCGCCTTCCCGGCGGACTTCGAGGACTTGGCGCTGCCGGCCTTCTCCTCGGCGTCATCGCCCGTGCGGGTCCGCGAGGTGGCGCGGCGCTTGGGCTTGGTCGCGCCTTCCGCGGCGGACGGGGTGCTCTCGGCGCCCTCGACGGAGCCGGAGCCCGCGGCCTGCTTCTCCTTGATGACCTCGATCAGCTGGCCTTTGCGCATCCGTGCGGTGCCCTTGATGCCAAGGCTCGAGGCGAGCTGCTGCAGCTCGGCCAGGACCATGGCGTCAAGGCCGGTGCCCGAGCGGCGTCGCCGCGGGGCAGCGCCAGTGGCAGCACCGGTGGCGGGCGCGGAAGCGTCCGTGGCGGGCGCGTTGTTGCCGACACCGCTGTCGGAGGTGCCGGAGGCGTTCACGCCCATCAGATCGGTGGTGTCGCTCACGAAGGGTCCTTCCCTGGAGCGGGCGTCGGCCTGTCTGGCTCGGCGACCGGTTGTGCTGTCCGGCTGTGGTCCTTCCGTAACGGACCGGGCCGGGGCGGTGGTCCGCCGGGGTACGGCGGAGAGATCAATTCATGGTTCCGACGCGACGGAGAGTTCACTGGGATCCGCCACGCCGATTCCGGAGCGTGCTCGCTACTGCTCAGGCAGGCTGCTCAGGCAGTGGGGGAGGCTCCCGGAAGAAGGGTGGTCCCGGATGGGGACACTGAGCACCTCGCCTCCGAATACATACAAGAGGCATCAAGTGCAGACTTGAGGTTAACACTACCGGATCCAACAAACATTCCCCCTTTCCAAGACCGGCTATCGAGTTTTCCCGGGTCCGGGACGCCCCGGACCGGGGTGTCAGGTGAGCGGCAGGACGCTCGCCCCCCCGGCGTCGAGAGCCAGCCGGTTGGCCGCCCACCCCTCGCCCGCCAGTCGTGCGACCTTGTCGGCCGCACCGTCCTCGACCAGCGCGAGCACCGTGGGGCCCGCACCGGAGATGACCGCGGGGACGCCGTCCGTCCGCAGTCGGTTCACCAGGCTCACGCTCTCGGGCATCGCCGGAGCACGGTATTCCTGGTGCAGCCGGTCCTCCGTCGCCGCCAGCAGCAGCTCGGGACGCCTGGTCAGGGCCTCGACGAGCAGCGCGGCCCGGCCCGCGTTCACCGCCGCGTCCACATGCGGGACGGCGCGCGGCAGCAGCCCGCGGGCGGTCTCGGTGAGCACCGGCCGGCCAGGGACGAAGACCACCGGAACGATGGAATCCGCAGGGTCCATCCTGATCGCCCGGGCGGACCCCGCGTCCGTCCAGGCAAGGGTGAAGCCGCCGAGCAGACAGGCGGCGACATTGTCGGGGTGGCCCTCGATCTCGGTGGCCAGCTCCAGCACCGCCTCGTTGTCGAGCCGCTCGGCGCCGCCTATGGTCACCGCGCGCGCGGCGACGATCCCGGCGCAGATGGCGGCGGAGGAGGAGCCCAGGCCCCGGCCGTGCGGGATGCGGTTGGCGCAGACCACTTCGAGGCCGCGGGGCTGCCCGCCCAGCAGGTCGAAGGTGGTGCGCAAGGAGCGTACGAGCAGATGGCTCTCGTCGCGCGGCAGCGTCTCCGCCCCCTCGCCGGCGATGTCGACGTGCAGACCGGAGTCGGCCACCCGGACCACCACGTCGTCGTAGAGGCCCAGGGCCAGACCGAGGGCGTCGAAGCCGGGACCGAGGTTGGCGCTCGATGCGGGGACGCGCACTCGGACGGCGGCGGCGCGGAACGCTGGACCGGCCATCGCTCGATGACTCTCCTTGTGGTGACGTGTGATTGCTCGAAGAGGTACGGAACACCGCGGGGGCCGCGACACGTACGGCGACGCCGCGCAGAGGCGAGCGCTCTGCGTCGGGGCGGATTCAGTACAGCCTATCGAAGGAAGGTTCTGTGGCGACATAGGGCGCACGGGAGGCGCACGATGCGTGTCGCGCTCCCTGCAACCATCCGCGACCACTCTACTGGGTCGCTCCGCGCGCCCTCGCCTGCTCTGCCATCACTTGAGTGGATCTTTAGAGAACGACCTGGAGGAGGCCCGGCGAGCCGCGGAGCGGCGGCCCGCCGAAGCCCTCATCGCCCCAGGTCGCGGCCCCGTTCCGGGCCGGGCCGGGGCACGCCGTGTCGAGACCCTCGCGGGGCCGGATCAGACCAGCCCGAGCCGTACGGCCGCGGCGTCCGCGTCCACCGGGACCACGACCGGCTGCGGCGCACCCGCCACCGCCCAGTCCGGGTCCTTGAGCCCGTTTCCGGTCACCGTGCAGACGATGCGCTGGCCGGGGTCGACCAGCCCCTGCTCGGCCGCCTTCAGCAGACCCGCCACGCTCGCCGCGGAGGCCGGCTCCACGAAGACGCCCTCCTGCGCGGCGAGCAGCCGGTAGGCGGCGAGGATCTGACGGTCGGTCACCTCGTCGATGAAGCCGCCGGACTCGTCGCGTGCCTGCTCGGCGTAGGTCCACGAGGCCGGGTTGCCGATGCGGATGGCGGTCGCGATGGTGCTCGGCTCCTTGACCGGCTCACCGCGCACGATCGGCGCCGAGCCGGACGCCTGGAACCCCCACATCCGGGGCGTACGGGAGGCGCGCGGCTCGCTGTCGGCGAACGGCGCCGCGTACTCCTTGTAGCCCTTCCAGTAGGCGGTGATGTTGCCCGCGTTGCCCACCGGCAGCACATGGATGTCGGGCGCGTCCCCGAGCATGTCCACGATCTCGAAGGCGGCGGTCTTCTGCCCCTGGATCCGGGCCGGGTTGACCGAATTGACCAGCGCCACCGGGTACTTCTCCGACAGGCCGCGAGCCAGCGTCAGGCAGTCGTCGAAGTTGCCGTCGACCTGGAGGATCTTCGCACCGTGGACGAGCGCCTGCCCCATCTTGCCCAGCGCGATCTTGCCCTGCGGGACCAGCACCGCGCAGACCATCCCGGCCCGTACGGCATACGCCGCCGCCGAGGCCGAGGTGTTGCCGGTGGAGGCGCAGATGACGGCCTTGGCGCCGGCTTCCTTGGCCTCGCTGATGGCCATCGTCATCCCGCGGTCCTTGAACGACCCGGTGGGGTTGGCGCCCTCGACCTTGAGGTGCACCTCGCAGCCGGTGCGCTCGGAGAGCACCTGCGCGGGAACCAGCGGCGTACCGCCCTCGCGCAGGGTGACGACGGGCGTCGTCCCGCTCACCGGGAGACGGTCGCGGTACTCCTCGATGATGCCCCGCCAGCCGTGCCACTGGCGGGTGCCGGACATTCGAGGCCCGGCGTCGGCGATTGCGTTCATGATTTCCCTTACTCTCCGCTCACCCTCTGTTCGGCCTCAGCGCGGCCGCTACCCGGCCTCTACTCGCCCTCGACCCGCATGATGCTCGCGACATCGCGGACGGTGTCGAGCCGGCGGAGCGCCTCCACGGTCGACGACAGCGCGGCGTCGCTCGCGCGGTGGGTCACGACGACGAGGGACGCCTCGCCGTCCTTCCCCTGCTGGCGGACCGTATCGATGGACACGCCATGCTCGGCGAAGACTGTGGCGACCTGTGCGAGAACTCCCGGTTTGTCGGCGACGTCCAGGCTGATGTGATAGCGAGTGATCACATCGCCCATCGGGCTCACCGGGAGCCTGCTGTACGCGGACTCCCCGGGTCCGGTGGCCTCCGCCAGCTTGTTGCGGCAGGCGGCGACGAGGTCGCCGAGGACGGCCGAGGCGGTCGGCGAACCGCCCGCGCCCGGTCCGTAGAACATGAGCTGCCCCGCGGCGTCGGCCTCCACGAAGACCGCGTTGTACGCCTCGCGGACGGAGGCGAGGGGGTGGCTCAGCGGAATCATCGCCGGATGCACCCGCGCGGTGACCGAGCGGCCGTCGGCGGCCCGCTCGCAGATCGCGAGCAGCTTGACGGTGCAGCCCATGCGCTTGGCGGAGGCGATGTCGGCGGCGGTCACCTCGGTGATGCCCTCGCGGTGCACATCGTCGAGGGTGACCCGGGTGTGGAAGGCGATCCCGGCGAGGATCGCGGCCTTCGCGGCGGCGTCGAAGCCCTCGACATCCGCGGTCGGGTCGGCCTCGGCGTAGCCCAGGGCCGTGGCCTCGTCCAGCGCCTCGCTGTAGCCGGCGCCGCTGCCGTCCATCCGGTCCAGAATGAAGTTGGTGGTGCCGTTGACGATGCCGAGGACGCGGTTGACCTTGTCGCCGGCGAGCGACTCGCGCAGCGGCCGCACCAGCGGGATCGCCCCCGCGACCGCGGCCTCGTAGTAGAGATCCGCACGGCGCTGCTCGGCCGCGGCGTGCAGCGCGGCGCCGTCCTGGGCGACCAGCGCCTTGTTGGCGGACACCACGCTCGCGCCGTGGTCGAAGGCGGTGGTGATGAGGGTGCGGGCGGGCTCGATCCCGCCGATGACCTCGACCACCACATCGATGTCCCCGCGTTTGACCAGGGCCGTGGCATCGGTGGTCACCAGCTCCGCCGGCACCCCTTCCCGGACCCGGCCGGGGCGCCGCACGGCGATCCCGGCCAGCTCGACCGGGGCCCCGATGCGCGCCGCGAGATCGTCCGCCTGCGTCGTCATGATGCGCGCCACCTCTGAGCCGACCACTCCACAGCCCAGCAGCGCCACTTTCAGCGGACGCGTACGCATCATCCGACCTCGTTTCTCATCCATCGCGTTCATGCATCAGCGCGTTAGTGCACCAGTCTCAGGCACTGGACGGGATTTCCTGCCCCAGGTCCAGTATCCGAGATCCTTTTCTCGCTAGCCGACATCGAGCCGCAGGAGATCCTCCTCCGTCTCGCGCCGGACGATCTCGCGCGCCTGCCCGTCCCGTACGGCGACGACGGGCGGCCGGAGCGCGTGGTTGTAGTTGCTCGCCATCGAGCGGCAGTACGCGCCGGTGGCGGGGACGGCGATCAGGTCGCCGGGCGCCAGATCGGCGGGCAGGAAGGCGTCCCGTACGACGATGTCGCCGGACTCGCAGTGCTTGCCGACGACGCGGGAGAGCATCGGCTCGGCGGTGGAGGAGCGGGAGACCAGCGCCACGGAGTACTCCGCGTCGTAGAGCGCGGTACGGATGTTGTCGGACATCCCACCGTCGACGCTGACGTACGTCCGCAGCCCCGGCAGCTCCTTGACCGTGCCCACCTCGTAGAGCGTGAACGCGGTCGGCCCGACGATCGCCCGCCCCGGCTCGACCGACAGCCGCGGCACCGCGAGCCCGGCCGCATCGCACTCCCGGTGGACGATGTCGCGCAGCGCCTTGGCGATCTCATGCGGCTCGCGGGGGTCGTCCTCCGAGGTGTACGCGATGCCGAGGCCGCCACCGAGGTCGATCTCGGGCAGCTCGACGCCGTGCTCGTCCCGGATCTCCCCCAGCAGCCCGACGACGCGGTGGGCTGCCACCTCGAAGCCCGAGGTGTCGAAGATCTGCGACCCGATGTGCGAGTGGATCCCGATGAGCTCCAGCCCGTCGAGCTTGAGCGCCCGCCGTACGGCCTCGGCGGCCAGCCCGCCCGCGAGCGGAATGCCGAACTTCTGGTCCTCGTGGGCGGTCGCGATGAACTCGTGGGTATGCGCCTCTACACCCACGGTGACGCGGATCTGCACCCGCTGGCGCTTGTCGAGCCGCTGGGCGATGTGCGCGACACGCGCGATCTCCTGGAACGAGTCGAGCACGATCCGCCCGACACCCGCCTCGACGGCCCGCTCGATCTCACCGGTGGACTTGTTGTTCCCGTGCAGCGCGATCCGCTCGGCGGGCATCCCGGCGGCGAGCGCGGTCGCCAGCTCCCCGGCGGAGCACACGTCGAGATTGAGCCCCTCCTCGGTCAGCCAGCGCACGACGGCACGGGAGAGGAACGCCTTCCCGGCGTAGAACACGTCGGCGTCCTCCCCGAACGCCTCCCGCCAGGCCCGGCAGCGGTCCCGGAAGTCGGCCTCGTCGAGGAAGTAGCCGGGGGTCCCGAACTCCTCCGCGAGCGTCTTGACGTCGATCCCGCCGACGGTGGCGACGCCGTCGGCGTTCCGCCCGACGGTATGGGACCACACGCGGGGGTCGAGCTGATTGAGATCGGCGGGCGGCGCGGCGTAGTGCCCCTCGGGAAGGACATCGGCGTGGCGGGGCCCGGCGGGATGGGCGGATCGGCTCATGCTGTCTCTGCTGTCTCTCTCAAGGTCTTACACAAGGTCTTACAGATGTTCGGGTGCGCTGATGCCGAGCAGGTGCAGGCCGCCGGCGAGCACCGCCCCGGCGGCGTCGGCAAGGGCCAGCCGGGAACGGTGGACGGCCGAGGGTTTGCGCTCGCCGGAGGACTCCCCGGAGGGGAGGACCGGGCAGTCGTCATGGAACCGGAAGAAGGCGTCGGCGGTGGCGACAAGGTGCCGCGCGAGCCGATCGGGCGCACGGTGCCGGGCGGCGGCCTCGAGGGTGCGGGGGTGATCGGCGAGGAGAGCGAGCAGGGCGGTCTCGGCGGGATGGCCGTAGGCACCGGACTCGGGGTCGTCGTAGGCCTCGGACTGGGGCTCGGGGGTGATGCCGAACTGGCTCGCGTTCCGCATCAGGGCCCGGGTGCGGGCATGGGCGTACTGAACCCGGAAGAGGGCGTTGTCCTCGCGCTGGGAGAGCAGGTGGGCGGGGTCGAGATCGGGCAGATCGCGCCCGGCGGGCCGGAGCAGCGCCCAGCGGGCGGCGTCGGGCCCGAGGCGGGTGAGCAGATCACGCCCGGAGACCGGAACGGCCCGCACGACGGGCCCGTCACCAGGAACAACGACTCCCCCGGTGGCGTCGACAAGCCCCCGCACCACATGGGCGACGAGCGCGGCCCGGACCTCATCACTGGCCCCGAGCGGAACCGACACCCCGGCGAGCGCATCCCCATGCCCGTAGCGAAGCCCCTGGGAAAGGACGGCCCGCACGAGCTGAGCATGGGAGGTGCCCTCGAGGGTGATGTTGAGGAACCCAGGAGCGGCGACATCAACGCGGGCGATCCCAGGAGCGCGAACAAGCCGCCGCCGCAAAACCTCGGCGATAACGAGCGCGTCCCCCTCACCCCTGGCCAGCAGCAGGGCGACATTGGTGGCGTAATCCCCACACCCGGGCCGAGGAGGCGTCCGCACCTTCACCCGCTCCGGCACGGCAACGCACAGCTCGTCGTCCTCAACGGCACGACGCACGGTGTGCAGCACAGTGCGGGAGAGCTGGGCGGGAGTCACGGGACCAGCGTATGGGAGGAGGGGGGTACGAAAGCGAACCGGTTTCGCCCTTCGGACGAGCGCGCGGGGCGCACCGACACAGGGCGCACCGACACAGAGCCAAAGCCGAGACCCTCAGCCCGGAAGCGACAGGTCGGCCCTGGGGCCCACCACTACCCGGTGGGCCCCACAACCGGCTCGGCATCACCAGGAGCCGCCGCACCGGCCGCCCCCTGCCGCATCAGCCTCCGTACGAGCTCGACAAGATCGACGGGCTCGAAGGGTTTCGCGAGGAAGGCATCGACGCCCAGCGCCTTCCCGCTGTCCATCTCGTACTGCGTACACGCACTGATGATCGCGACGGGCACATGACACGTTCGAGCATCAGCGCGCAGCCTCGACGCCGTATGCAGCCCATCGAGTCTGGGCATCACGACATCGAGAGTGATCACATCGGGCCGCACCTGGTGAACGATCTCCAGGCACTCGGCACCATCGGCCGCGGTCACGACCTCGAAGCCCTCCAGCTCGAGGTTGACCCTGATCAGCTGCCGGATGACCTTGTTGTCGTCGACGACAAGGACCCGGCCGGACAAGCCAGGCACACCCTGAAGAGTAGGCGCGCAGCCACGGCCGCGTCCGGGTTTTCCCCACTTCCGCCCCGTGCGAGGGACCTTTCCCCAAGACCCCTGCGCCCCCACCTCCACATGCGGTATACGCCCCTCCGCTCCCCCTCCCACCAGCTCCCGATAAGCGTTCATGACCACCCTCTGCGAGCTGATAGTGTTCTACCTGTCGCCGCGAGACAGCGGCGACAGGCCCCCGTAGCTCAGGGGATAGAGCAACGGCCTCCGGAGCCGTGTGCGCAGGTTCGAATCCTGCCGGGGGCACTCGTGCGAGTGCCTGATGGACCCCGTCACCAGCGGAGACGCTGAGATCGGGGTCCTTTTGCATGTCGGCCCGCTGCTCAAACAACACCACGCCCAAGAGGCGCCCGGTCCGGCAGCGGGCAGCCGTTGTTGGGAGCGGCATCTCAGGTCGGTCATGTATGAGAGGGGGGGTGCCAGCAGTCTGGACACGGGATCCGCTCAGTGCCTTCTGAGCTTCGGCGAGTTGTGGCCTCTACTGGGAACCGGCCCTTGATGCGTCCCCTGCCTGAGGCTCCATCTCGGGCTCTACGCTTTGAGGGCTCCCTCTCGGGGAACCCCCCACTTTGGGAGCGCTCCCATCACTCTCTCACTCCCTCTAGGACGATGGAGGAAGATCGCGAAATGATGTGTCATGAACGCGGCAATTCCTTACGTTGGGCATCTCGCGCCCTCGGCCTGCTGGCCGCGGCGCTGCTTTGTCTGATCCCGTGGTCCACCACCGCGAGCGCCCATGGATCCGTCGTCGACCCCGCGTCCCGCAACTACGGCTGCTGGCTGCGCTGGGGAGACGACTTCCAGAACCCCGAGATGGCTCAGTTGGACCTCATGTGCTGGCAGGCGTGGCAGGACAACCCGAACACCATGTGGAACCGGAACGGGCTGTACCGCAACGGCTCCGCCGGTAACTTCCCGGCGGTGATTCCGGACGGGCAGCTGTGCAGCGGTGGCCACACCGAGGGCGGCCGCTACAACTCGCTGGACACTCCGGGCGCCTGGCAGACGACGAACATCGGCGGCAAGTTCACCGTCAAGCTGTACGACCAGGCCAGCCACGGTGCGGATTACTTCAAGGTGTATGTGTCCCGCCAGGGGTACGACCCCACCACCCAGCCGCTCAAGTGGAGTGACCTGCAACTGGTCACCACGACCGGCAAGTACGCCCCCAACCAGAACTACGCGATCGACGTCAGCACCTCCGGCTACACCGGCCGCCACGTCGTCTACACGATCTGGCAGGCATCGCATATGGACCAGACGTACTTCCTGTGCAGCGACGTGAACTTCGGCTGAGCCGTAGTCCCGCAACTCAGGCTTCCACGCCCGGCCCCGCTGGACGTACCCCATCCAGCGGGGCGCCCGGTCGAGCTCCGGCACTCGGTCGGCGCCAGCCACCCGACCGGACCTACCGGCGTCCCTGATCGTCTTCCATCGGTCGCACTGCGTCGACAAACTGATGCCGCACAGGAGCTTGGCGCCCCCACCTCCAGCAGGCCCCACACGACGCATATTTACGGCTTCCGGCTCGGACCTCAAGGCTCTTCGTAGCAGGTCATCGGACCCCCACTCTGATCCTGGTGGGGCGCAATGCACCGGGCATGCGCGACACGCCGGTGCGATCGGTCCTCGGCGTGCACGGAGAACCGAGGCAGCCGGTGTATCCGGCCCAAGGGATCGTGTGGAAGGCGATCCTCGACCAAGTGGACCAGCCCGGCACCACCTCTGAATGGGCGAGTGTCCAGGACGAACCCCGTCAGCGCTTCCACCGCTTCCCGTGGACTCTCACGGGTGGTGGAGGAGCGGACCTCATGGACGTGCTTTCCTGGGCTCCACGCCAGTTGGCCGACGTTCTCGCCGCTCCGGTCAGCGTCCTTACCGACCCGGGGAGGCACGACGTCTTCACTCTCGGCCGACCCTGGTTCACTAGGCATCCCGACTCGGCCGCGCTGGGTCGCGGCATGGTCGCGGGCCACACTGTACGGGACTGGCGTGCGGGTGTGGCGGCGGAAGTCTTGGCTCCCTATGACGCGGATCGCGGGCCCCTCCCCCCTGACCTCACCACCTCGTGGGGGAGACATCTGTGGACGATACGACAGGTACTGCGAGCGGCACCCGGGTCTCAGCAGTCGTCGCGGGCAAGGCCCTGGTGGGCCTGGAGGCGCTGGCCCCACGGCGGGATCCAGGGGCCGGCCATCACGTTCGCGTATATGGCCTCACACAACCACTTCGCGCTGGAGGAGGACGGAAAAGCATTCAGCCAAACCGCTCCGGTCCTGCGGCTGCCCTCGACCGCGGGCGAGGAGGAGTATGTCGGCCTCCTGGGAGTCCTCAACTCGTCAACGGCCTGCTTCTGGCTCAAGCAGGTCAACTCCAGCATCGGATCCGATGGGCTGGGCATTCCGCTGCCGGGCGAGGAATGGGCATGGTCCTGCACGTTCGCAACGGCATCCTTCTCGCGGTTTCCGCTGCCCGCCGCCCCTCCGCTCGACCATGCGCGGGCGTTGCACGTCCTCGGACGGAGCCTCGCTGCCCGTGAACCAAGCGCCGTGTGCGCGCAGCAGCGCCCGCTCGACCGGGACGCCTTGGACGCGGCCCGAAGTTCGCACGAAGAACTGCGTCACCAAATGATCGCTCATCAGGAGGAACTGGACTGGGAGGTATACGGCTCCTACGGGCTGCTAACCGCTGACGACCAAACCCGTCTGACCATGCCTCCTGGCTCCGCGCCGCCTCCGCTGCGCCCCGGGGAGCGCGCCTTCGAAATCGTGCTGGCCCGGAAGGTGGACGACAAAGAAGCAACGGACTCCTGGTTCACGAGAAACGGTGCGACGCGCATCACCGAGCCCCCGTCACACTGGCCGACCGCCTGTCGGGAAATCGTGCAGGCAAGAATTGACGCCGTCGAGTCGCACCCGGCCATCACTCTCGTCGAGCGCCCGGAGTGCAGGCGTCGGTGGTCCTCGGAGCCGTGGGAGCAGCGCGAGGAACGAGCGTTGCGCTCCTGGCTGCTCGACCGCTGTGAGGACGAACGGCTGTGGTTCGACCGCGGGAGCGGTGCTGCCCGCCCGCGCCCCCTGACGGCAGGCCAGCTCGCTCAGGAGGTCGGTGACGACGCCGCCCTGCGTTCCGTCGCCGCCCTCTACGCGGCAGATCACCTGGGGATGCGGGACCCGGCTCTCGGTGACGTGCTGGCGGCGGTCCTGGCCACCGAGCATGTGCCCTGTGTCTCGGCACTGCGGTACAAGGAGTCGGGGCCGCGCAAGCGCGCCCAGTGGGAACAGGTCTGGGAACGGCAGCGCAGCGAGGACCGGACGGGCGAGGCGCTCGGGCTCCCGGTCCCGCCCAAGTTCAGCGCGCACGACTTCCGGCATGCTGCCTACTGGCTGCACCGAGGCAGCCTGGACATCCCACGGGAACGCTTCGTCTCCTGCCCTGAAGGCGCCACGACCGTGTACCAGCTGACTCCCCTTCTCGCGGGTATCCAGGAACTGCTCCCCTGGGTCCGCCAGTGGGAAGCTCAAGACGCCGAGGAATTCGAGCATCACCTGGACGAGCTGCGGGCCTCTCATGGACTCAGCAGGCACGATGTCGCTGCCTGGCGGCCACGCAGAACGGCTTAGAGCCACATCGGCGGTTGATCCCGAGTTCAGCCGGCGACGTTGTCGCAGTGCCAGGTGAAAAAGGGCTCCCGGCTGGGGCCGTAGTCGGCGACTGTCCGCCCTTCGAGGGCTTTGGCCGCCTCCGCGAGGTGCGGGGTGGTGTTGGCCTTGTCGCTCACGGCGATACTGCCGTCGCTCGTGACGTGCACGTAGCCATGCTCGAAGAGCTCGTCGCAGCCGAGGAGGCAAGCCGGCATGATATTGGCGAGCTGGAGGCGCTCTTCGCGGCTGGCGGCGCTGCGACGCTTGATGTGGGCGGCACGGATGAAGCGGACAGGGAGGGTGCGTCCGCACAGGGCGCACGTGGCCTGGGCAGCGCCCTTGAGGAGACGCCTACGGAGCTTGGCCTGCTCGCGTCGGACGAGCACCTGAGCAACCGCGTTTTCTTCCCCGTCGTGATCGATGCTGCCGTTCCCAGAACCGGGTTCCACTGGGGGAAGGGCATCGGCCAGGTTCGCGACAACCGCGGTGCCGGCCTGCAGGATGGCAGCGCCTTGCTTGTTCGAGGACAGCCGGAGGGCTTCCATGCCGTCGGCACCCAAAGCACTGCCGTGGACGTCCTCCTCTTCGTCGAGAACGTCGATGCCGATGCGCTCGGGGTATTCGGCGTCCGGCCATACCGGCGTGCGCTCGATGAAGTAGGGCTTGTTGACTTGGGTGACGACGACACGCCGGAGGCTGACATCGGCCCACTCTCCGGGCGGCACACGATTCGCAGGGCCCCCGTACCCGAAGACGACGAGGTCGCCCTCCTCCAGGGACTGGACGGCAGCGCGGTGGTTGGCACGGTCCAGGCCGCTGGTGTGCCAGCCCCACAGGCCACGGCTGAGTCCGATTTCAAGGTTGCCGCTCGAGGGCTTGGAGACGTAGATGTACGCGGTTGTGGACATCAGCGCTCCATACCTTGAGTGGCTTCCGCATCTTCCGATGGCCACGGCGCACGGATATCACTGTTGACCATTTCGCGCAGCATGGCCTGTGTGTCCGGATCATCCGAGTACAGAACCGTTCCCGCCAGGCCGCGGGTAAGAAGAACCTTGTAGGTATGGCGGATGAGTCTCTCGAATTCAGCCGGCTTCGTGCGGGCCGCAACGGATGTGTCCCTGCTTTCTGCCTGGTTCCCGCGCCACTTGTTGCCGGCCCACACCAGATCCTTACCGAAGATGACCCCGTTCCAGGCGTACTCGAAGCCCTGAGCGGTGTAGATACAACCGATCTGGCCGAAGCCCGCCGGATCGGTGGCCCACAGCGATGAAGCGGGCGCTCCGTTCAGGGATCGCTTACTATCGACGTTCCACGGCCTGCGCCACCCATCGATATCCACATCGGGAACCAGAGTTCCATCGGCTTTCGGCTTGCTCCAGTCCCAGCAGAAGCCCGCCGTCATCCGCGCGGTGAGTCCGGCCTCCTGCCGCACTCGGAGAAAATCCTCCATCTCCTGGGGGGAGTCGGCGACATATACCTGGAAGTTTTTCTCATTGGTCCACCGCAGGGGACCACCGGGCTCAAGCCCCAGAAGACGGAGAACCCACTTCTCATATGCGCGACTACCGCCGCAGCGGAATTGCTCATTCAAGTCGACACGCCGGACAGTATGTCCACGCGCGGCGGCGGCATCGCTTATCTTCTTGACGCTGCCTATTTCTCGAGGACGCACGCCCTGGTAGTCATCGAGCAGAAAAACAGGAACCCTGGCCGCGTCAAGGAGTTCATCTATTTGCCGACCTTTTCCGGTGTGGGAGATTTCCCGGATTCGATGGGCCTCGTCACAGATCAGGACGTCGAGCCCGTTACGGTCGGCCGCCGCGAAGCTGTTGAAGTACGTGAACAGTCCCGCAACACTTCCATTTCTCTTGCCGACCACCGTCTGCAGCGTCGTGGTGAAGGATCTGGAGCCGGTGGCATGCACAACGCTTTGACGGTTCCGACCCAAGTACCCCATGACCTGCGCGGCGATGACACTTTTCCCGGATCCGGGGCCCCCTGAAACGACGATGACTTCTTTCGTGTCGGACTGACGCGACAGGTCCACCGCGCGTTTGACCAGAGAGAAGGCGACCTGCTGCCCGTCCAGGAGCGTGAATTCACCGCCGTCTATTATCTCGTCCGCGACCGCATCCATCAGGGGGCGGCTCGGCTCACGGGGACTGTCCAGCAGAAAGTCCGCGGCCGAGGCTCCTGTCGTTGGAGCGAGACAGCGTCGCAGATGATCCATCAATGCGCCGCGCGTCGTCTTCGTGAAGAGCTGCGCGCGAGCATCGGGCAGCCTGAACAGCTCCGCAACGTTCCTGTCATCGGCATTGTGCAGGTAAGCGATCCCGGAGACGTCATATTTTCCCGATTCCAGCACACTGGTGAAATTCTCCAGGAATTCGCAATACCGGCGGACCTGGGAAACGGGGTGCAGCAGGGCCTGGTCGTCGAGCTTCTCCACGAGACACAGGTCGTCCGTGGACGGCACAAGCCTTGCCGCGCTCCACTGTTTCAGCTCCACGACTACATACGACGGCTTGCCCGTTTCCGGATGCACACCGGCGAGGACAGCGTCCGCACGCAGACTGGACAAGGGCAACCGCTGCTCGATCAGCACTTCCACCTGGCCGAGCCCGGCGTCACGCAGCACCTCCCCCAGCGCGGTGAGGCTTTTCTCCCAGGACCGCTGCTCTCTGAAGGAAGGGCTGCTGAAGAGTGCGGATCGGTACTGCTCCGTGAGGTCCGTGACGAGCACTCCGGCGTTGCTGCGCTCCAGCAGGGAAAGTCCGGACATGCGAAGGAGTGGCACGGAGCGGTCTCCATACAGGTGAGGGGTCACATGCACATCGCTGACGCACTGGTCGACGCGGCCCCGCGTCGCCGTGAACACATAATCATATCAATGACTGGCGCGTCGTCAGCTCGCGACAGGAGCCTTCTCAGTCAGGGCAAAATCGCATGAAGCGCACTAATTGGGACCCGCGCGGCCCGCTCGGCCCCTCCCGCCACGGCGATTCCAGGCCCCTGCGGGCAGCACGTCGCAGCGCTGCCGACTCCCACCTCGTAACCGATACGATCTGGGCCGGGGATATTGCTGCCGAGCAGCCGCAATCGGTACAGATCGACGACAGACACGAAGCGGGGATGGCGCATGCGGGACGGCCGGTGGGTCACGGTCACCGAATCCGAGTTCCAGCACGAGCGCCGGGGGCTGGAGGCCATCCGCGAGAAGCTCCCCGACAACGACCCGTGGCGGGCCTGGTCGAACTTCACCTTCACCGCGCACAGCGGCCACGTCAGGGAAGTGGACCTCCTGGTGGTCGCCCCCGGCGGTGTGCATCTGATCGAGCTGAAGGACTGGCACGGTTCGGTCGAGTCCCGTAACGGCACCTGGCTTCAGACTCAGCCCAGCGGTCGGCAGATCACCCACGGCAACCCGCTGCACCTGGCGAACAAGAAGGCCAAGGAGCTGGCCGGCCTGCTGGCCCAGGAGGGCGAGCGGGTATGGGTGTCGGAGGCCGTCTGCTTCACCGACTCCTCGCTGAGGAACCGGCTGCCCGCCCACGACCAGCACGGCCTCTACACCGTGCACCAGCTCGCCCGGATGCTGGCGGAGCCCCCTCACGACGAGCGCCGCCGCATCGACCGGACCCGGTCGCGCCGGATCACGTCGGCCCTGGAGGGGGTGGGCATCGGCCGGAGCGACGCCGAGTACAAGGTCGGCCCCTACTTGCTGCACCGGAAGTCCTTCGACTCCGGCCCGACCTGGGCGGACTACCTGGCCCGGCACAGCGAGCTGCCCGAGGCCGCCCGGATCCGCGTCTACCTGCGGGAGCGCGGCTCGGACGCCGAGCTGCGCGCCTCGGTGGAGCGGGCGGCGCGGCGCGAGGCCGCGGTGCTGCGGCGCTTCCGGCACCCCGGGGTCGTCCAGCTCAAGCAGTACGACCCGGCCGGGCACTCGGCGGGCCCCGCGCTGATCTTCGACTTCGATCCGCGGGCGCTGCGCCTGGACGAGTACCTGGCGCAGTACGGCGAGAAGCTGGATATCCTCAGCCGCATGGCGCTGGTCCGGCAGCTCGCCGAGACCGTGCGCTCGGCGCACGGCCGCCGGATCTACCACCGCACGCTCGCGGCCCGCGCCATCCACGTCATGCCCCGCCCCCGGAAGCAGGCGGCGGGCGCGGACGGAAGCACGCACACCAACGGGAACGGCGAGGAGGCGGCCTGGCTCACCCCGTATCTGCAGATCTCGGACTGGCAGGTCGCCGTCCAGCGCGGCCCGGGGTCCGGCACGCCGAGCAGCGGCGAGCGGTTCGCGCCGACCACGCTCTCCCGCGCGGGCGCCCATCTCGCGGAGGGCGCCGACCCGTATCTCGCCCCCGAGTTGACCGCGCTGAAGGCCGACCCCGTGGCGCTGGACATCTACGGCCTCGGCGTCCTCACCTACCTGCTGGCCACCGGCAAGGCCCCGGCCGCCAGCCAGGCCGAGCTGCTGGCCCGGTACGAGGCGGGCGAGGGGCTGCGGCCGAGCGCCGTGGTGGATGGCCTGTCGGGGTACATCGACGAGCTGGTGCAGGCGGCCACCGCCTACCACGTCGACCACCGCCTGGACTCGGTGGACGACTTCCTGGAGATGCTGGAGGTCGTCGAGGCGGACCTGACCGAGCCCGCCCCCGCGGAGCCAGCCCGGCCGGCCCAGCCCGAGAAGGATCCGCTGGAAGCGGTCGCGGGCGATGTGCTGGCCGGCCGCTGGGAGGTCAGGCGCCGCCTCGGTACGGGGTCGACAAGCCGCGCTTTCCTTGTACGGGACCTGACGGCGGGCCCGGAGGTGCGCTTCTCGAAGACCCTCGCGGTGCTGAAGGTCGCCAACTCCGACAGCAAGGGCGAGATGCTCGCCCGCGAGGCGGAGATCATGGGACGGCTGCGCCCCGATTCGCGGATCATCCGCCTCGTCGAGCCGGAGCCGCAGCGCATCGGCGGCCGCACCGTTCTCGTCATGGAGTACGTCGGGAACGAGCGCGAAGCCGAGGACGGCGCACCAGCCGGGCCCGGGGAGCGCAGGAGCAGGCGGCGCGAGGAGACCGTCGCCCGCCAGCTCCGGGAGTTCGGCCGCCTGTCCGTGGACCAGCTCGAGGCGTACGGCGACTACCTGTTCGGCGCGGTGGACTTCCTCGAGGGCGAGGGCGTGTGGCACCGCGACATCAAGCCGGACAACATCGCGATCCGCATCCGCCCGAACCGCACCCGTGAGCTGGTGCTCATCGACTTCTCGCTGGCCGCCTATCCGGTGCAGGAGACCGGGGCCGGGACGGACGGCTACCTGGACCCGTTCATCGGCACGCTCACCGAGCGCTCGGTCTACGACGGGCACGCCGAGCGGTACGCCCTGGCCGTCACCCTCCACGAGATGGCCTCCCGGGAGCTTCCGGTCTGGGGCGACGGCCGGGTCTCGCCGCGCCAGACCGATGCCGAGAAGGAGCCGTACCCGAAGATCGCGGCCGATGCCTTCGATCCGGCGGTGCGCGACGGCCTCGTCGACTTCTTCCGCAAGGCGCTGCACCGGGACGCGGGCCGGCGCTACCCCGATCTCAAGCCGATGCGGGACGCCTGGAAGAAGATCTTCCTGGCCATGGACGAGGCGAAGCCGTCGTCGCGCCGCTCCCGTCAGCCCACCGCCACGCCGGGCGGTGCGAGCGGCGCGGCCGGTACGGGCAGTACGGGCGGCACCGGGGAGTCGCCCGCAAAGGCTCAGGAAGCCCCGATCCCGGCCGCCGAGGAGGAGAGCGCCGAGCAGCAGCGCGACCGGCTGGCGGCCGAGGCCGACCGGGAAACCCCCATCTCGGCCTCGGGCCTCAGCCCCGCCGCCCAGTCCTTCGTCTACGGCCTGCACGTCAACGACGTCGGTGGCCTGCTCGACTACAGCCGCCACCAGCTCGTCAACGCCCCCGGCCTGGGCGCCAAGACCCGTAAGGAAGTCCTCCGCCGCATCAAGGAATGGCGGCAGCGGCTCGCCGAACAGCCCGCCGCCCCGCTCACCCCCGAGGGACGCAAGGACGCGAAGGAGGAGCTGTCGGTCGCGGAGGCCGCACTCGCGACCGCGATCGCGGAGAACGGCGACGCCGAGGGCCTGCCCGAACGCGCCCTGCGCAGGGTCACCCTGGACACGCTCGCGACCATCTTCGTACCGGAGTTGAAGAAGGACGAGGCGAACCGCAACGAGTGCGAGATGGTGCGGCTGCTGCTCCGGCTCCCCGACGAGCGGGGCGCCCTGCCCGACATCGGCGTCTGGCCCAAGCAGAAGGATGTGGCGAGCGCGCTGGGGCTGTCGGCGGGCCGCATCCCGCAGATGCTGAAGAAGCAGCGCACCGGGTGGAAGAAGCACCCGGCGGTGCGGGTGCTGCGCGCCGAGATCCTGGACCTGCTGCGGGAACTGGGCCGGGTCGCCTCCGCGGCGGAGATCGCCGACGCCCTGGCGGTGCGGCGCGGCACCCAGCTCCCGGAGCGCGAGCAGCGCCGGGCGCTGGCGCTGGCCGCCGTACGCGCGGTGGTCGAGGTCGAGCAACTCGTACCGGACGAGGCCGAGTTCCAGCACACGCCGAACCGTGACGCGGCCGACGAGGGCATGGGCGCGGGGCTCCTGGCCCTGGAGGTCGGCCCCGACGACGCTCCCGAGACCCCCTCCGGGCCGGGTCTGCTCCACTACGCGCAGCGGCTGGGCAAGGTCGCCGACCGGCTGGCGGACCTCGACACCCTGCCGACGGCGGCCACGGTGCTTGCCGAGTTGGGCGCCATCGCGCCTCCGAGCCCGGCCGTGGAATGGGACGAGCGGCGCATCGTCGAGATCGCCGCCGCCGCCTCGCGCCGGGCCGCCGCGACGCCCCGCCTGGAGATCTACCCCCGCGATCTGCCGCTCGTACGGGCGCTGCGCCTCACCCAGGCCGGCCTGGTGCCGCGCATCCCCGGCGTGCCGGACGAGCGGCAGCCGGGGCTCACGGCCAAGGACATCCACGAACGGGTCCGGGCCCGCTTCCCCGAGCTGCTGAACGAGCGGCGCGGGCACGCGCTGCCGACGGACGGGCCGCTGACGCGGGCGCTGCGGGAGGCCGGATTCGACCTGGAGCTGAAGACCCGCGAGGGCCACGGGACGCTGCGCTACATCCCGCGCCAG
Source organism: Streptomyces sp. NPDC007875 (assembly GCF_042868035.1). Taxonomy (NCBI): domain Bacteria; kingdom Bacillati; phylum Actinomycetota; class Actinomycetes; order Kitasatosporales; family Streptomycetaceae; genus Streptomyces; species Streptomyces sp. NPDC007875. Next base: position 445,829 of record NZ_JBIADZ010000001.1, read on the forward strand.
CGGGACGGCCAGTCCACGTACCTGTCGTCGGACGCCGCCCGCCAGGCCACCGGCGTCCTCACCGCCCACCGCTACTCCGACGACCCGCAACTCGCGGGCGCGGCCGTGGCCGAGGAGCGGCTGCTCGCCTCGGCCCGCCGGGACGGCTTCCGGGTGCTGACGGTACGGACGGGGCTGGCGAGCCGCGCGGTGGGCGAGCTGACGTCGGAACGCTTCGGCGCGGAGGCGGTGTCGGTGACCGACCTGTTTGTGCGGGCCCTGCACGAACAGGTGGACCCGCGACCGAAGCCGACGTGGGAGACGATCCTGCGCGCGGACGCGGCGGAGCCGGGCTCGAAGGCGGCGATGCGGTTCGGGGAGTACGCGCGGACCAGCTGGGGCGCGGTGGAGCCCCGGCTGCGGGAGCTGGTGTCGGGGGCGCGGGGGCCGGGCTCGGGGTCTCCTGTGCTGCTGACGGACGCGGGCGCGTTCGCCCGGTACGACGCGATGGCGGTGCTGGAACGGCTGGCCGACGCGGCGCGGGACGGTGGACGCGGGCTGTGGCTGCTGTGCCCGCAGAGCGACCCGGCGCGACCGCCGAGGCTGGGCGCGGTTGCTGTGCCGTATCAGTCCGGGCTGGGAGAATGGGTCGAGTTGCCCGAGTCGTGGGTGGCCAACGCCCACCGGGCCGAGGCGTTGGCGGCGCGCGCGGGCCTGTCGGGGGACGGCTAGTGGCGGGGTGGGAGCCGCCGAGGCAATGGGCACATTGGGGACAACGGGGAACACGGGAGTTGTGACGACGTGATTGACGCTCCAGCGCTGCGGACCGACCTGATCAAGCAGGTCAAGGCGATCGAGGTGGATCTCGCCAAGCAGGTCAAGGACGGGGAGTCGGTCCTCAAACCGCTGCGGCAGGAGTACGAGGAGGCGAGCAAGGCGGATCCAGCGACTCCGAGGTGGAGTGCGTGGCTGGACGCGCGGTTGGGGTCGGGTTCGGCTCAGAGTGAGTTGTCGGCGGACCGCGTGGAGCGGGTACGGGCGGCCGACGCGGTCGCGGGTCGGCTGCGGGCCGAGTACGACGAGGCGCGGAAGCTGGGTCGTACGGCGGCGACGTGGAACGCGTGGCTGGACGAACGGGTCACGCAGGTCGCCGTGGCATGGGTCTTGGGCACGGTGTTCGTGCGGTTCTGTGAGGACAACCGGCTGATTGCCGAGCCGTATCTGACGGGGCCGGATGCAGAGCGTCGGGACCTGGCGGAGGCGCGGTATGCGCAGTACGTGGAGGAGGACCCGGACCCGACGTATCGCGGGTGGCTGGAGCGGGCGTTCGAGGAACTGGGCGCGGGGCAAGCCGGGAAGCTGCTGTTCGACAAGCGGCGCAATCCGCTGTACCAGATTCCGCTGTCACATGATGCGGCGCGGGCGCTGGTGGAGTTCTGGCGCGAGCGGGGTGAGGGCGAGGACGCTGACCGGCTGGTCCATGACTTCACCGACCCGTTGGACGAGGACGACCCCACGAAGGGGTGGGACACCCGGTTCCTGGGTGACCTGTACCAGTGGCTGTCGGAGTCGGCGCGGAAGACGTATGCGCTGCTTCAGACACCGGAGTTCGTGGAGGAGTTCATCCTCGACCGGACGATGGACCCGGTGGTACGGGAGCTGGGCGGCACGTTCGGCGAGCTGAAGATGATCGACCCGACGTGCGGGTCGGGGCACTTTGTACTGGGTGCGTTTCGGCGGATGGTCCGGCTGTTCGCGGAGCGAGAGCCGGGGCGGGACGTGCACGAGCGGGTGCGGGATGCGCTGAACGCGGTGCACGGTGTGGACATCAACCCGTTCGCGGTGGCGATTGCGCGGTTCCGGTTGTTGATGGCTGGGATGGCTGCTGCGAATGTGCGGACGCTGACAAAGGCCAGCAAGTACGACTGGCCTATCCACCTGGCAGTCGGGGACTCGCTTATCCAAGACCGTCAGCTTGAGATCGGCGTACGCGGAACCGAGGGACAGAGTGAACTAGAGTTCGTCACCGACCAAAAGGACGAGCTGGCGGAATTCTCCTACGCCACGGAAGACATCCGCGACCATAAGGGGATCTTGACTCGGGGCCGGTACGACGTAGTCGTAGGAAATCCGCCTTACATCACAGTCAAAGACAAAAACCTTAATAAACTATATCGAGAACTATACTTGTCTTGCGCTGGCAAATACGCGCTATCCGTTCCTTTTGCTGAGCGCTTTTTCCAGCTAGCAAAGACAGGTGGACCTGGTGGGCGGGGGTACGGCATGGTTGGCCAGATCACCGCCAATTCGTTCATGAAGCGAGAGTTCGGAACCCAGCTGATTGAAGAGTACTTCGCCCATAAGGTCGAATTGACAGAAGTCATCGATACCTCTGGGGCTTTTATCCCGGGGCATGGAACACCGACTGTCATTCTTGTTGGGCGGCGACGAGCTGGAAGCATTCGCGCGGATTCAGTGCGGACCGTTCGCAGCATCCAGGGCGAGCCGGCCACACCGGAACACGCTGAAGAAGGCTTGGTCTGGAGGGCCATTACCAAGCAGATCGATGACCCTGGGTCAACTAGCCAATGGGTGTCTGTAGATAACCTGGGACGCGAAGAGTATTTTGGCAAGCAGCCATGGATGCTGGCCGACGGCGGGCTAGAAATGGTTAAAAAAATCAATGCCAGCACCAAGAGTCGCATCAGCAGCATTGCCAGTTCCGTGGGAATTACAGGGTTCACCCTCAGTGATGATCTATATCTTCTGCCGTTTCATAGCGCACACAGAAACAGACTACCGGACGCCTTCACACGCCCCATGGTAACCGGCGACACATTGCGGGACTGGTCCGAGGGGGAGATGGAAACGGCCGTATTCCCCTACGACTCGAACCTCTCAGCCATTAATGTCGAATCAAATCGCGAGCTGCACCGATACATGTGGCCAGGAAGGACGGAAATTTCCCGAAGCATCTTGTTCGGCGGGAAGACGAAGATCCAAGGAGGACTACTGTGGTCTGAATATGGACGCCTGACAGCCAGCAAGCTACGCACGCCCCTCTCTATAGCTTTTGCTTGCGTCGCAACGCACAATCACTTCGTCTTGGATTATGGAGGCAGGTTTTTCAATCGCCATGCACCCGTGATCAAATTGCGGGATGCGGAGAACAAGACACAACACCTCGGCCTCCTAGGACTTCTCAACACTTCCACCGCGTGCTTCTGGCTCAAGATGATGAGCCACAGCAAAGGAACAGAGGGGCATCAATCCGGAATCAAAACAGAACTCTGGGAGCAGTTCTACGAATTCACAGGAACCAAACTTCAGCATTTCCCCGTACCTGAGCGTTATCCGATAACTCTGAGCGCCGCCTTGGACGCTCACGCTCAGCAGCTCTCCACCTCGACCCCTTCAACACAGAAAATTATTTCCGCTCCAACTCCTACGTTTTCCTTCCTCAGTGAAGCACGCGCAAAATGGGAATCTACTCGCGCCCGCATGATTTCGCTCCAGGAGGAGCTGGACTGGCAGACCTACTCGCTCTACCACCTGCACTCAGAAGACCTTCGAACCCCTGAAAAAGAAGTCCCCGAACTTGCTCTCGGCGAGCGCGCATTCGAAATTGTTCTCGCCCGTCGTGTTGAGAAGGGCGAAGCCTCCGACGAGTGGTTCAAACGGCACAACTCCAAGCCCATCACTGAGCTGCCCGACCACTGGTCCGACGTCTACAAGGCCGTCATCCAGAAGCGCATCGACGCCATCGAGACCTCTCGCGCCATCGGCATGGTTGAGCGCCCTGAATATAAGCGTCGTTGGGCAACTGAGGGGTGGGACGCACTCCAGGAGCGTGCGCTCAAGTCGTGGTTGCTGAACCGAATGGAGAACCGTGAGCTGTGGTTCCCGGACGGGCAGCCGACCATCCTCACCCGCGATCAGCTCACCTCCGCCCTCTCCCTCGATGAGGACTTCGTGTCCGTCGCGGAGCTGTACGCACCCCGCACAGAGCTAGCGACCGTCGTAACCGATCTCCTCGCCGAGGAGCACGTGCCGTTCCTCCCCGCGCTCCGCTACAAGCCCAGTGGCCTGAAGAAGCGTGAAGACTGGGAGCAGGTCTGGGATCTCCAGCGGAAGGAAGACACCGCTCCGGACGAACCCGCCAAGCGGAAGATCCGGGACATCATCCCGGTGCCGCCGAAGTACACCTCGGCCGACTTCCTCAAGCCGTCCTACTGGCGGGCCCGAGGCAAGTTGGACGTACCCAAGGAGCGGTTCATCTCGTATGCGACCGGCGCGATCTCCGGGACGCCGAAGCTGTTCGGCTGGACGGGCTGGGATCACCGAGAGCAGGCGCAGGCGCTCGCCACATACTTCACCAACCACGACGGGCTGTCTTCGGAGGAGATGACGCCGCTCCTCGCGGGCCTGCTCGAACTTCAGCCTTGGCTCGACCAGTGGCACAACGACTTCGACCCGCTCTACGGCAGCTCTCCCGCAGCCTTCTTCGCGGGCTACCGCGCCACCCAGCAAGGCGAACACGACCTGACCGATGACGATCTGCGGGCCTGGCGGCCCGCCCCGGCCACTCGTGGCCGGCGCTCGGCCAAAGGCTGATCGCTACCCCGGTGCGTCCTCTCCGCTCCTGTGCGGGGAGGACACACCGGGGTCTCGCACGGTCAATGGCGCGGTGGGATCAATCCGCAGCGCCGGGCTGTCGTCCAGCTCAAGCACGACACTGCACCCGTCGCCGGCGGACGCAGAAGGCGCAGTGCTCACGCTTTGGACCGTCCGCCAGGCGCCCCACACCCGTACGCACTGACCCGGGCGGACCGCTGCCGCAGCGATCTCAGCACGGCTGCGTTCAGGAACGCGGTCCGGGGCCCTCAACTCGGCCCAGACGGTTTTTCCGATCCCGCACGCGCGTTGCTCGAAACCCCAACGATCAGCCAGCGCCTCCACGAGCAGTAGCCCACGCCCGCCCGTCTCGCCCTCGCCGGGCGCCCGCACCTCGGGTTTCCCTTCGCCTGCGTCGCTGGCTTCCAGACGCAGCAGGCCGTCTTCCATCAGCCACACGATCCGTACTCCGACCAGCCGGTCACGCGGCACACGCACGCGCATCGCATTGGTCACCAGCTCCGAGAGGACCAGCTCAGCAGTCTCCGCCGCCTGTCCGATACCCCACTCACCGAGCGCGGAATGCAGTAACGCACGCGCTCTGGGCACGCTGCTCCGCCGACGAGGCAGCCGGAACTTCACTTCGTAAGCGGTGGAGTGCTCTGCCATGACGCCCCCTGGGGGTAGGTAGCTGTCGATCAAGTCCCTGTGGACTGATGGCGGTTCGAACCGTCCTGAGCAGATTGCCCCCGCCACACAGACTCGCGCAACGTTGCATGAGTTATCGCTTCTCGATTCACTCGTTCGTGCTACTTCGGGAGCCATCAAGCCCCAGGCACTGATAGGTAGTGACGTATGCCAACCGTCAAACCCTCCACCGTGCTGGGGCGCCAACTCGGCGACGAACTCCGCAGATTCCGCGAGAGCGCGGGCCTCTCCACTGCCGATGCAGCAGAAGTCCTCGACTGCACCAAGGGGAAGATCAGCCGCATCGAGAACGGTCACGTTCCCGTCCGCACACCGGACCTGAACGCCCTCATGCATGCGTACGACATCGAAGACAGCGAGGCACGCGAGCGCCTTGCCGCACTGGCGCGCAGGGCCAATCGTCGGCGTCGCGACGGCTGGTGGCGTCAGTACGAGTCCGTACTCGGCGATGCGTACCGCGACCAGATCGAGATGGAGGCCATCTGCGACAGCATCCGCACGTACGAAGTGCAACTCGTCCCCGGACTCCTGCAGACTGCGGAGTACGGGCGCGCAGTGACGGTGGCCTCGCGCTCCTGGCAGACGCCCGAGGAGATCGAACAGTTCGTCCAGGTGCGGCTCACCAGACAAGAACGACTGGTCGGCGAAACGCCCATGGACTTCTGGGCCGTACTGTCCGAAGGAGTCCTGCGGCAGCAGGTTGGCGGCCCAGCCGTGATGCGAGCGCAACTGGAGCACATGGCTGCCATGGCGGAGCAGTCCAACGTCACTGTGCAGGTACTACCGTTCTCACGTGGTGCGCACTCAAGTATGTTCGGGCCGTACCTACTTCTCAGCTTTCCGCAGTTGGCATCGCTCGACCTTGTGCTGTCAGAAACTCCGACCGGCAACATCTGGATGGAGCGGGAACTCGAAGTCGCTCGCTATCGCGAACTCTTCGACGATGCACGCACGGCAGCGCTGCCACCGACGGAATCGCTCGCTGTGATCCGTCGCGTCGCCAAGGAGTACCAGTCGTGAGCAATGAAACCGATATATCGCCAGACCTCATGGAGGCGGCATGGCGTACGAGTAGCTACAGCGGCGGGCAGGGCAACTGCGTCGAGGTCGCCGACAGCCTCTCCCACGGGGTCTGGCTCCGCGACAGCAAGCGCCCCGCCGGTCCCGTCATACGCATCAGTCGGACGGCCTGGTCCACATTCATCACGCACCTGCGCTGAGCCGGACCACAAGGCCGGAATAGAAGCCGGAGACTTCGACAACCTGTAGTCCCCCTCCCCCATCGGTCACTCCACCCGCTCCCGGCCCGTCCCGCATGCTGGTTCCCTCCCCTACGCAAACCGTTACGATCGTGGACGGGCCACAGTCGTCGTACGACGACTACGACGACTGACGACAACACACCGGGGCCGCGCGGAGACCATCCGTAACCGTCGCCGCCCCGGGCCAGGGGGGAGACCCTGCTGTCCAGGCCCACGCGCTCACGCGCACCCAGGGACGCAGGAACCAGGAGAAGCGAGACACAGATGGCCCCGAACGCCACCGGCACGGCACCTCTCCTCCGCGACGTCATCGACATCAAGACGTCGATCTCCACCTCCGACTTCGTGCTGAAGCTCGCCGAGGCCGTCACCGAAGAAGGAGCTGCCCGCGCCCTTCGCGACTACGTCGTCACCGAACGCCTCCTGGAGAACTTCGACGAGGCCCTCAGCCTCATCAAGGCGGCCCTCGACGGGCACACCTCGAAGGCCGCCTACCTCCACGGCTCCTTCGGCTCCGGTAAGTCCCACTTCATGGCCGTCCTCCACGCCCTCCTCCGGGGCGACGCGGCCGTCCGCAGCCGTGGGGACTTCGACCCGGTGCTGACCAAGCACGAGTGGCTGGGCGCCGACGGCAAGCGGTTCCTGCTCGTCCCGTATCACATGCTCGGCGCGAAGTCTCTGGAGCAGCGCGTCCTCGGTGGCTACGTCAGCCACGTCAAGTCGCTGCCCCAGCACAAGGACGCCCCGACCCCGCAGGTCTACCGGACCGACTCGCTCTTCGAGGACATCCGCTCCCACCGCCACCGCGTAGGCGACGAAGCCTTCATCGCCGGGCTCGCCGACGCCCCCACCCCCGGTGCCACCGGCGCCGCCGATGAGGACGACGACGAGTGGGGCGATCCGTTCACCTGGACGCCGGAACTGCTCGACACCGCGCTCGCCGCCGAGGAGCTGGACGGCGGCGAGGTGAACCTGAACCTCGTCAACCCCAGCACTCCGGCCGAGCTACGCGCGAAGCTGGTCCACGACGCGAGCATGACCTGGTTCCCCGGGTTCGCCCGGCACGCGGCCGAGGACGAGCACGGGTTCATCTCCCTCGACGCCGGTCTCGCCGTCATCGCCGAGCACGCGAAGTCGCTCGGCTACGACGGGCTGATCCTCTTCCTCGACGAGCTGATCCTGTGGCTCGCGAACCGCATCCACGACCAGAAGTTCGTCTCCCGCGAGACCGACAAGATCACCAACTTCGTGGAGGGCGCCGACTCCCGCCGCGCCATCCCGATCGTGTCGTTCATCGCCCGCCAACGCGACCTGCGCGAACTCGTCGGCGAGGAGACCTCCGGCGCCGCCGAGACCGCGATCCAGGACAGCCTGAACCTGGCCTCCGGCCGCTTCGACAAGATCACCCTGGAGGACCGCAACCTCCCCCAGATCGCCCACGCCCGCCTCCTCACGCCCAAGGACGCCGAGGCCGCCGCCAAGCTGGACGCCGCCTTCGCGAAGATCAAGCGCGTCGGGCCGCAGATCTGGGACGTGCTGCTCGGCTCGGACGAGGCGACGACCGGGGCCGACGAGGAGTCGTTCCGGCTGACGTACCCCTTCTCCCCCGCCTTCATGGACACGCTCGTCCATATCTCCTCCGCGCTCCAGCGCTCCCGCACGGGCCTCAAGCTCATGGGCCAGCTCCTCGCCGACCACCGGGACGACGCGACGCTGGAGAACCTGATCCCCCTCGGCGACCTCTACCCCGTCATCGCGGACGGCGGCGACAGGCCGTTCGTGGACAGCCTCAAGGTGGAGTTCAAGGTCGCGGACAAGCTGTACCGGACCAAGCTGCGGCCGCACCTCCTCGGGAATTACGAGATCACCGAGGAGGACGTCGAGCGCTACCGGCACCGCCGCGAGACCATCACCGACCCGCAGCTCCTCGAACGCTGCCGGGGCTTCGTCGGCGACAACCGGCTGATGTGCACGCTGCTGCTGTCCGCGCTCGCCCCCGGCGTGCCCGCCCTCCGCGACCTCACCATCCGGCGGCTCGGCGCGCTCAACCACGGCTCGGTCCTCTCCCCCATCCCCGGGGCGGAAGTGGGCATCATCCGGGCGAAGGTGGACGAATGGGCCTCGCGCTTCGTGGAGATCAAGGCGACCGGCACCAAGGTCAACCCCGGCGTGCGGCTCGAACTGGCCGGGGTGGACGTCGACTCCGTCATCGCCAACGCGAACGTGAACAACAACCGCTCCAACCGCCGGGCCCTGGCCAGGCGGCTCCTGGCCAAGGAGCTGGGCCTGGAGGTGCACGAGCGGCTGGGCAGCGCGGATGATCTGGCGCTGGTCTGGCGCGGCTCGAACCGCACGGCGGAAGTCGTCATCGGCGATGTCAACGACCAGGAGAACCTGCCCGACCACGAGTTCTCCCCGAGCCAGGACGGGCTGTGGCGGCTGGTCGTCGACCTGCCGTACCAGGAGAGCGAGCACGGTTCCGTCGAGGCGGTCAACCGGCTGCGCGCGCTGCGCGAGCAGTCCGGCACCGGGACCCGCACCGTGGGCTGGATCCCCACCTATCTGTCGGCCCCCCGCTACAAGGACTTTCAGAAGCTGGTCGTCATCGACTACGCACTGGCCGACCAGCGGCGCTTCGACACCCACTACGCCCAGCACCTCAACGCCGACAACCGGGCCCGTGCCAGGGTGCTTCTCGAAGAGCAGCGGGAGTCCCTGATCAAGACCGTGACGGCGGCCTTCAAGCAGGCGTACGGCTGCGCGGACAAGAAGGCGTCCGACGTCGACGTGTCCTTCGAGGACCACTTCGAGTCGCTGCGTGACGTGCCCGATCTCAAGGTCTCCATCGGCCAGTCGCTGTCCGACGGGGCCCGGCACATCGCGAAGAAGCTGCTGGCGCACCAGTACCCCGCGCACCCCGACCTCGACCCCGACGGCACCCACACGGCGGTCACGCCCGCGCAGGCCCGTACCGTGTTCGGGCACATCCGGGCGGCGGCGGAATCCGCCGAGCGGCAGGTCGAGGTACCTTCGAAGGACCGGCTCCTGATGCGGCGGATCGCGGCGCCCCTCGGGCTCGGCCAGCAGGGAGAGGTCTACTTCCGGCCCTCCAGCCGCTGGGTGGACCACGTCAACCTGCAGGCTCGCACCGACGGCGGTCCGGGCGACCTGAGCGTGGTCAAGCTGGCCGAGTGGATCGACCGGCCCGAGCCGATGGGCCTCGACGCGTTCCTCGTCAACCTGGTCATCGCCTCGTACGCGGAGATGGACGACCGGGTGTGGGTGCGTGCCGGCTCGCTGCTCGACCCCGCGCCCGAACTATCGGCCATCAAGCCCCAGGACGGTCTGCGCTCCCAGCCGCTCCCGGACGAAGCGGTCTGGGAGGAGGCGGGGCGCCGGTTCTGGGACATCTTCGGCGAGCAGCCCCCCAAGCTGCGCCGGGGCCGGCTGGTCAGCCACTTCGCCCGGCAGATCACGGCCAAGGCCCGCGACTACAAGCCGCATGTGGACACGCTGGTCGAGGAGTTGGAGAAGCACGCGAAGCTGCTCGGCCTGGACGGGGCCGACGAGTCCGCGACGGGCAGGCTGGCCCTCGCCCGCCGCTCGCGTGACCTGCTCAAGGAGCTGCGCGACCTCTCCGAGACCACGGCGGGGGGTTCGGCGGCGGCCAAGCAGGTCATCACCACGTTCGCCACGTTCGATCTGGGCGAGGCGTCCGCCGGCCGCTACGGAGCCACGATCAAGCAGGCCAAGACCGTCGCCGACGCGCTGGTCGTCGCGGCCTGGGACATGCTGAAGCTCGCGCCCAACTACGGGCCGCAGGGCGAGGCGGTGCTGGAGGCGCTGCGCGGCGCGGCACGCGCGGATCAGCGCACGATGCGGCTCGAGGACGCCTTGCGAGACGCGCGGAAGTCCATCGTCTCCGTCATCGAACGCAGCCAGGCGGCAGCCCGCCCGCAGCAGCCCACACCCACCCCCACGGTCCCGCCGGTCCCCGTGTCCCCGCCTGCCCAGCTCACCACGCCCGACGCGGTGAGCCTGAACGACGACACCGCCCGGCCGCCGGTGTCCACCAACCACCCGCTCCCCGGCCCTCGTGCGGCGCGCCGGTCGGGCGGCGGACGGGCCAAGGCGTCCCAGGTGATCGCCCAGCTCCGGGCCGAACTGGATGAACTGACGGCCACCGATCCCGACGCGACGATCGAGATCAGCTGGCGGGTCGTGGAATGAGCGGAACGAGGCGGGTGCGGTGACGACCACGACGACGAGCACGAGCGCGGGGCCCACCACCAGTGCGGCACGGCTCAACTCCGCCACCATCGCCCAGTATCTGGCGTCCCAGCGCGGCCTGGACCCGGGCAAGCGCCGGGCCGTGCTGCTGCGCGCCGCGCCGCGCTGGGAGGGCCCTGCCGAGCTGGCGTGGGGCGAGCACCGGCACGCGTCGGTGGCCACCGCGCCCTCGCCGCTCGCCGCGTACGAGCTGGTACTGGCGCACCAGGCGCCGGCGGCGCCCGGCCCCGACGTGCTGGTGGTGCTCACCGACCGGGAGGAGGCCGAACTCGGCCCCGACCTGCTGGCCAAGGCGCACCGGCACCGCGTCAACGTGGTGGACTCGTGGGACGTCGTCCGGGAATCCTTCGGCGCGGTCAGCGCCGACCGCTGGCTGGTCGACGAGACCTGGGCCGCGGAGGCGCTGCTGGACGCCACCCCGCCGGGCGGCTGGCCGCGGCTTCCGGGCGGGGTGCTGTCCCGGGACAAGGCGCTGAGCGAACTCACGCTCCGCAGGCTCGGCATCGGCCGGTACGACCCGGACCGCGACCAGGAGCACAGCCTGTCCGCGAACGGCGACGACCTCGACATCCACACGCTGCTGCGGTGGTCGCTGGCGTCCGGCGGCCCGGACCGCTATCTGGCGCTGCGTGCGCCCGAGCGGGCCGGTATCCGCGAGTTCCTCGGCTCGTCGGACCAGGCGGGCCAGGCCGGACGGGCACTGCTCGCCCTGGTCGAGGCCGAGCACGGGCCGGACGCCGTCGCCTTCGGCCTGGTCTGCGCCGCGCTGTGGACGCATGCCGACGCGGCGGCGGACGCGGAGAACTACCGGGCCCGGGGGCGGGCCGAGCGCTGGTTCGGCGAGGAGCCGCCCGCCCACGGCGAGGCCCTGGACACCCTGGTGGCGGCCTTCGGCCGCGCATGCGAGGAGTACGTCTCGGGGCTGCTGCTGACAGGACGGTCGGCCCACGAGGAGTCGGCGGCGACCGCGCGGCGCCTCTCCGGTTCCGTACGCGACCGTGCGGCCTCCCTGGCACGGCAGTTCGGCGCGGAGCGAGCCACCCGTACGAGCCCCCTACTGGCCGCGGGGCTCGAGGCCCGCTTCACCGCCGTCGGGGAAGCGTTGTCGGCCGGAGACCAAGCGCGGGTCGCACAAGCGGTGGCCGCGCTCGACGACCATCGGCTCGCACCTGAACCCGATGCCCGGCCCCGTATCGAACGGGCGCGCATGGCACAGCGGCTCACCCAGTGGCTCGCCACGGAACCGGCGACGGGCGGCGAGGCGGAGAGCGGAAGCGTGCGGGCCGGGATCGGACGGCAGGTTACCGACACCGGATGGGTGGACCTCGCGCTCGACCACATCGAGTCCGGCGGGGACCCCGATGCGACGCTGAAGTCGGCCTACGACGCCCTGGGCACCTCCGTACGCGCCCGCCGACGGGACATCGACCGCCACTTCGCCCGGTCCCTCGCGGCCTGGACGGCGGGCGGCAGGCCCCCGGAGGACATGCTGACGGTGGAGACCTTCCTGCCCAAGGTCGTCGCCCCTGTGGTGAAGGCGGGGAAGCGCCGGGTGCTGCTTCTGGTCCTCGACGGGATGAGCGCCGCCATCGCCGCCCAGCTCGGGGAGGAACTGCGCGAGCACTGGGTGGAGTACGACCCGCTGCCCAAGGCGAAGGGCACCCCGGTGCGCCGGGCGATGGCCGCCGCGCTGCCCACCGTCACGGCCGTGTCGCGCACCTCTCTGTTCGCCGCACGTCTCATGAGTGGCACCCAAGGCGACGAGAAGAGGCTCTTCCCGGAGCACCGCTTCTGGGGCGAGGAGGAGGTGGCCGTCTTCCACAAGGACGACCTGCGCGGCGACACCAGCGGTGCGCCCCTCGGGCCCGAGCTGCACGAGGCGCTGGTCGGTGACCGGACACATGTCGCCGTGGTGCTCAACACCATCGATGACCGGCTCGCCACCGAGCAGAAGCTCGGCGACGGCGCCTGGCGGCTCGGGGACATAGGGCGACTGCGGGACTTGCTGCACTTCGCCGCCACCCAGGGCCGGGCCGTGATCCTCACCAGCGACCACGGGCATGTCATCGACCGGCACGGGGCACGGGTCGAGGCCGACCCCGACCGTGTGGAGTCGGCCCGCCACCGCTCCGGCAAGGGCCCGCTCGCCGAGACGGAGATCGCGCTCTCGGGACCGCGCGTGGTCGCGCCGGAGCCCGGCGGCGAGATCGTCGCCCTCTGGGACGCGGACTCCCGCTACACCTCGCAGAAGGCCGGTTACCACGGCGGTGCCTCCCTGGCCGAAGTCGCCATCCCCGTCCTGGCCTTCCTGCCCTTCGGTGCCGAGCCACCGAGCGGCTGGCGTGAGCTGGGCAGCCAGCAGCCGCCGTGGTGGCCGCTCGACACGGCAGCCGACGAGCGGACGCCGGCACGGCCCGCCGTGGCGCCCGCCCCGGCGAAGAAGCCATCCAAGCGGGCGAAGGCGGACGCCGAGCTGGCCAGGAGCCACGACTCGCTCTTCGATGTGGCGCAGGTCCCCTCGGAAGGGGATGACGCCCTGCTCTCCAAGAAACCGGTCTCACCGGTGTCACCGGATGACGCGCTGGTCGAGGCGCTGATGGCATCGGATATCTTCGAGGCCCAGGTGGACTTGCTCGCCCGCAGGCCCCGCCCGCCGGAGCTGGCCCGGGTCGAGAAGGCCGTACGGGCGCTGCTGGACGCAGGGGGCACCCTTCCGGTGACGGCACTGGCACAGCGCATCGGCCTGCCCGCTTCCAGGGCGGCCGACGGCTTCGCCGCCGTACTGCGGCAGCTGCTGAACCACGACGGCGTGCAGGTCTTGGAGACGCTGCCCGACGGCCGGACGGTGCGGCTGCACACGGGCCTGCTGCGAGACCAGTTCGAGCTGCGATGACGGATTGAGGCATGCCGCTGGGTGCCCAACCGGACAGCCGGTCCGGCACCCAGCGGCCGTCAGGTGTACAGCCGGAGCAGCCCGAGGAACTGGCGTAGTTCCTGGCAGAGCTTTTGCGACAGCGGCTCGGGTTCGAAGTGCGCGATCATATTGCGGATCTCCCGCACCCGATCGAGCTGCCGTACGAACTGGACGCGGTCCGCGAGCGACCAGCCAAGAGCTTGCCAGTTCTGGTCCGCCTTCTGGCAGAGCGCCGGATTCTCCTGGTGGCCGTCGAGAAGCTTCACGTAGCCGTTGAACATCAGGTCCGTGATCTGGCCCGTCTGCTTGTTTCTCCGCTGCACCGCGCGGATGGCGTCCGGTTCGAGCGCCGCGCCCAGGCACTTGCGGAGCCGGAACTCGATCTCACCGATGACGAAGAAGGGCCATGCCGTCGCCTCGAAACGCTCCGTGACGTCGGCGGCCGTCACGATTCCGGTGATGCGGCCGCTCATGTCCCGCACGAGCAGGTAGCCGTACTCGCTGATCATCGGCAGCAAGGAGAAGAAGTCTCCGTGGACATCGGCCGTCGGTGGATCTTCGACCATGGCGTTCCCGAGGGCGGTGTCCTCGTTCTTCTCGTACATCCTGGCCACCGAACTCCAGGTGACCACACCGCGCAGCGTCGATATGCCGTCGATGACCGGAACCTGGGAGTAGTTCTTGACGAGCATGAGATGGGTGGCCGTCTTGACCTGTGCGGTGGACGGAACGGAGTCGACCCCATTACGGGCAGCCGGAAGGTCACCGATTCTGAAGGAATGCTGCGGCAGCGTCCCTCGTGACAGCGCGTCCTGCTCCGCCTCCTCGTCCTCTCCACCGTCGGGCTCCGGGGGCGCGACCGACTCCTCGGGGACGACCTGCACATCGGCCCTGAGGCTGCAGTGGGCGAAATAGGGGATGGTCGAGAGTCCGGCATCTTTCAGTGTCTGCGTGATGAACAGGACGGACTGGTCGTTCCTCACCCGCGTGCCGAAGAGCGCGAGAAGCTCGGAGACCGGGATCAGCTTCCCCCGGAGCTCGCGGAGCTGCTGCTCGGACGGTGCTTGTGCCATCGCCTGACTCACCAGCTCGCCGTGTCACGGAAGACGGTGCGCTTGCCCATGGCGGACCTCACCAGGTCGAGCAGCTGCAGGGCACGGTTCTCGTAGAAACGCTCGAAGTCCGCTTCGTGCAGGGCGGCCGGATCGATGAGATGCGTGGCGAGGACGTCGTCGAACCACTCCGGGCGCATCCCGGACTCCAGCGTGAGCGACTTGAGGTATACGGCGGGAGACCCCACGAGGCTGCGGCTCACCCGAGCGGACAGCGGCGTCTTGTTGACGATGGAGTTCGCCTTGGCCGATTGCGCCGAGGCGTTCTTGGCGATCCATCCCTTGGGGAAGATCTGCCGGACGTCCACGTTGTACTCGATCAGCCGGCCCGCCGTAAGGGGCGCGTCGGTGAAGTACCAGTCCACCGCGCCCTGCTTGACCAGCAGGGCGTAGATGCCCTTGTAGGCGGCGCTGTTGCGGGTCGTGAGGCTGTCCAGCCGGTCGTCCAGGAAGGCGGCTTCGGCGATCGTGTCGGGAGTGCCCCCTTCCTCACCGCGAATCCAGCCGATGAGCTGCTCCACATCGCGCGTGAACCGGCTCTCGGTCGACCCGCCGTACATCTCGCCGAGCACACCGCACCAGTACCACTGGGCGATCCGCTCGCCCGAGCCCGGCATGTCCAGCTCCTCGCCGAGGATGGCGCGGACGGCGGCCAGCGGCACGAGCTGGGTGCGGTACGGAAGGTCCGCCGTGCGGACGATGCACTGCTGCTCCAGGAACGCCCCCACCCATTTGAACGCCTCCGCCACCCACGGGGCCAGGCGCCGGAAGTCCGTGAGCGGCAGCCGCAGCAGGTCGCGACGCTTACACGAGACCGCGCTGCGCTGCCCGGCCTGCTTCTCCTCCCAAGTGCGGACGAGCGCGACGGCCTGAAGGAAGTCGCTGCTGCTCAGACCGTCCTCGACGCCGGCCTCCATGCGGCCGAACACCGGATAGGAGGAGGTCAGGTCCTTTTTGATCTGCTCCCACTCGACCGGGAGGCGGTAGTAGTCGCCGCGCTCCGCGACGTGCTCCTGGTTGCCCGCGTAGGTGGCGGTGAGCAGCTCGAAGACGTTGAGCGACACCCCGCCGGTGTTCACCCGTTCAAAGACGGCGCACACGGCGTCCGTGGTGGTGGAGGCCGGGAGCTTGATCATCGGTACCTGGAACTGCGTCACATGGTTGAGGACCTGCTCCTGGAACGTGCTCCAGGTCTCCCAGTTCGCACCGTCGGCCTTGACGAACTCCTGCAGCCACTGGGTCACGCGCTGCATGTCGAACACGATGTGGAGCGGGAAGAAACCGGTCGCGCACTCCTTCTCGGCCGTGCTCAGATCGAGGACGACCTTGCGGGCGAAGTCGCTCCGGAGAATCCGGTCCTCGGGTACGGAGACGACCGCGTCGTCACGGTCCGCCGGTGCTCCGATGGCCTTGGCGATGTCGATGTAGTACCAGCGCTTGAGATCCTTCCCCCGCGCGTCGACCGTCTCCACCGGTTGATCCCGGTACAGGGACTGGTACAAGGAGGTCATGCGCTGCTGCCCGTCCAGGAGCAGTAAGTCCGGCGTCGTCCCTTCGGCGCTCTCCGCACCGCTCAGCGTGCGGGGCTTGAACTGGGCCGTTCCACCCGTCTGCAGCGCCATCACGACACCGAGTGGATATTCGAGCGTCACGGTCGCGATGAGGGCCCTGATGCGTTCGTCATCCCATTTCCACTCGCGTTGGAAATCAGGAAGTTGAAGGGCTCCGGATGCGACGTCCTTGAGGACGTTGCCGAGATTGAGGCCGTCGAGCGCCACGCTGGGTCTTCTCCCCGTTTGAGGCTGAGCGGTGAACTCATGATTGCACCAAGTGACCAACCGTGCGTCAAGTGCTACGACAGGGCCGCCAGGGCCGCCCACCGCAGTGCGAGACTGATGGGGTGAGTACAGACAGCCCTGCCCGAACCGGACCCGTCAGCGCGGCCCGGCGCCGTGACGTCATCGACGCGCTTCGGCGTGGTGCCGTCCCCGAAAGCGGGCTCGATCTCCTCGCGACAGGTCTGCAACGGTTCGAGAGCGCGCTCGACGCGGAACTCGACGCTGCCGCCTCGGGCGCTTCCGTCTTCAAGGCCGTCCGTGGCGAGTACGGATCCGGCAAGACGTTCTTCACGCGGTGGCTCGGCGAACGCGCCAAGCGCCGTAAATTCGCCGTCGCCGAGATCCAGGTCTCCGAGAACGAGACGCCACTCCACAAGCTGGAGACCGTCTACCGCCGGCTCACCGAGCGGCTAGCCACACCCGGATTTCCCCCGAGCGCCCTGCGGCCCGTGGTGGACGCGTGGTCCTACACCCTCGAAGAAGACGCGCTCGCCGCCGGAGCCTCGGAAGAGGCGCTGCCCGACGAGGTCGAGCGGCTGATGACGGCCCGGCTCGTCGAAGTCTCCCGGCACGCTCCGTCGTTCGCCATCGCGCTACGCGGATACCGGAACGCGCTCGCGGCGGGCAACGAGGCCACCGCGTCCGCCGTCATGGCTTGGCTGGGCGGACAGCCGCACGTGGCCGCCGCGGCCCGCAAGGCGGCCGGGGTGCGGGGCGATCTGGACCACTTCGGCGCCCTCGGCTTCCTGCAGGGGTTGTTGACGGTGCTGCGCGACTCGGGGCATGCCGGGCTGTTCGTCGTCCTGGACGAGGTGGAGACGCTCCAGCGTGTCCGCTCCGACGCGCGCGACAAAGCGCTGAACGCGTTGCGTCAGCTCATCGACGAGGTGCACTCCGGGCGCTTCCCGGGGCTGTACCTGATGATCACCGGAACACCGGCGTTCTACGACGGGCAGCAGGGCGTGCAGCGACTGGCGCCGCTCGCACAGCGGTTGGCCACCGACTTCAGCACTGATCCCCGCTTCGACAACCCCCGCGCGGTGCAGCTCCGGCTGTCCGGCTTCACGCTCGACTCGCTCATCGGTCTGGGGCTGACGATTCGTGACCTGTACGCGAGTGGCTCGTCGAACCCGGACCGCATCAAGGCCCTCGCGGACGAGACCTACATCGCCGATCTCGCCAAGGCCGTGGGCGGGGCATTGGGCGGCAAAGTGGGTGTGGCGCCCCGGCTGTTCCTGAAGAAGCTCGTGGGCGATGTCCTCGACCGTATAGACCAGTTCGAGGAGTTCGATCCGCGCGAGCATTACGCCCTGACCGTGAACACGTCGGAGCTGAGCGAGATCGAGGCCAATGCCGCAGCGGCCACGAGCGCCGATGACATCGCGCTGGACCTTCCGTGACGGAGGTTCCCGCGGGCCCCGACCCGCTGGACCGATTGCACCGAGGTCTGGTCCACCACATCGTGAACACCCTGGGCTGGCCCGGTCTGCGACCGCTCCAGGAGGAGGCGATCACCCCGCTGATGGACGGGGCGGACGCGGTGCTGCTGGCGCCCACCGCCGGCGGGAAAACCGAGGCGGCATGCTTCCCTCTGCTGTCGCGGATGGCGGAGGAAGGCTGGACCGGCACCTCGGTGCTGTACGTCTGTCCACTCAAAGCGCTGCTGAACAACCTGCTGCCCCGGCTGGATACGTACACCTCCTGGCTGGGCCGCACCGCCGCCCTCTGGCACGGCGACATCCCTCAGACCCGCCGCAAGCGCATCCTGCACGACCGGCCGGACGTGCTGCTGACCACCCCGGAGTCACTGGAAGCGATGCTGGTCAGTGCCAACGTCGACCACCGGGCGTTCTTCTCGGGGCTGCGCACGATCGTCGTCGACGAGGTGCACGCCTTCGCGGGGGACGACCGGGGCTGGCATCTGCTGGCCGTACTGGAACGGCTGGAGCGGGTGGCAAACCGACCAGTCCAGCGTGTCGGCCTCTCCGCGACAGTAGGCAACCCACACGAGCTGCTGACGTGGCTCCAGGGATCGGGGGCCGGTAAGCGCAGGGCACGGGTCGTCGCTCCTCACCTGCGGGAGAAGGCTCCGGCGCTCCCCCCACCCGGGGAGATCGAACTCGACTACGTCGGTTCGCTGGCCAACGCCGCAACCGTGATCGCGGCGCTGCACCGGGGCGAGAAGCGCCTCGTGTTCTGCGAGGCCCGCCGGGACGTGGAGAAGCTCGGCGAAGCGCTGCGGGCGAAAGGCGTCACCACCTTCCTGTCCCACGCCTCGCTGTCCGCGGACGAGCGGCGCCGGGCGGAGGAAGCCTTCGCCGAGGCACGCGACTGCGTGATCGTCTCCACGAGCACACTGGAACTCGGCATCGACGTGGGTGACCTGGACCGGGTCATCCAGATCGACGCCCCGGCAACGGTTGCCTCATTCCTGCAGCGGCTCGGCCGCACCGGGCGCCGGCCCGGGTCGAAGCGGAACTGTCTCTTCCTGGCGGTGGACGAACCAGGGCTGCTGTCGGCGGCCGCCCTTCTCCTGCTCTGGTCCCGCGGCTGGGTGGAACCGGTCGTCGCGCCACCGGAACCCCGGCACATCGCGGCCCAGCAGATCCTCGCCCTGTGTCTTCAAGAACACCGGGTCGGCGACCGGTTGTGGCGGGAATGGTGGGGCGGACTCGGCCCGTTCGGCGCCTCGGCCGAGCCCATCGTTCGCCACCTGATCGACGAGGGATATCTCGACCAGGACGATGGGCTGATGTTCATCGGTCCCGAAGCCGAACAGCGCTTCGGTTTCCGGCACTTCATGGATCTCACGGCGGTGTTCACCGCCGCGCCGGAGTTCACCGTGCTGTCCGGCCGTACAGTAATCGGCACCACGGACCCCGCGCTGCTCACCGACGAGATCGTCGGACCGCGTCGGCTGTTGCTTGCCGGACGCAACTGGCAGGTGACCTACATCGATTGGTCGCGGCGCCGCTGTTTCGTCGAGCCTGTAGACGGTGGTGGAAGGGCCCGCTGGGGCGGGGTCGGCTTCGCTCGCGCCGCTTCGTACGAGCTGTCGCGGGCGGCACGCGAAGTGCTGCTCGGCGCGACGCCGCCAGTGACACTCACCCGGCGCGCCGAGGGCGCCCTCGCCCAGGCCCGCGAGGCGAGCACCAACCTGGTGCACCCCGGCGGCACCGTGATCATGAGAGGCGGGCGGGACACTAACGTCCGCTGGTGGACGTGGGCGGGATACCGCGCCAATGCCACTCTCGCCGCCACGCTCACCTCCGTGGCCGACCCCCTCCAGCGCCCCACGGACGCGTACGTCCGGCTGCGCGAGGACATCACCCCACTGGAATGGAAGAAGGCCGCTGCGGAGGGCGCCGAGCACCTGTGCCTGCCCGCGGTGGACCCACGCGCCCTGACTGGCTTGAAGTTCAGCGTCGCCCTTCCACCGCGCCTCGCCGAGGCGACGCTGGCCGCCCGCCTGGCCGATCTCGACGGAGCGTCCGCGGCGCTCCGCGAACCGATCAGGTTCACGACGTGGAGTGCGTGACGGGATGCCGCTCGCTGTGGAGCCGGCTGATAGCTGGGAACCGTGTGTCAGCGGCGTGCCGTAGCCTCCAAGTCCTGCTCAGATCGGCCAACTCAGAGGGTGACGTATGAACGCTTGGCTCCTCACCTGCAACCGAGACGTGTTCGATCTGGACTCATTCCGCCGCGACGGCCATGAGCTCCAGTCCTGGAGCGTGGTGCGTTACAGAAGGGAGTTAGCAGCCAACGACCGGTTCGTCATGTGGATTACGGGGCCCAAGGGAGGTCTCATCGGCCGCGGTCGATTCACCGGGCCCCCGACACAGCAGGCATCCTCTCCGGACCGGTACTGGCAGGAGGACCCGGGGCAACGCTGGTACGCCCCACTGGTCATGGACGAATGGCTCGACGAGCCGGTCCCTCGGAGTGAGTTCACCGAGGACCCACGGTTCGTGGGTGCCTCGCCATTTCGGACGCTCTTCGCCGGAAATCCCCACCGTCTGAGCGTTGACCAGTGGGATGCCTTCAGCGAAGCGTTCGACCGGCACCGTGGATCGCACGAGTGGGGGCTGCGGCCCGGTGACACGATCCGGCGCACGGAACTCCACGACCTCTACGGAGGCAGCCGGGCCGGAGACATCAGCACATGCCCGGAGTCCGGGAACGTTCTGCTCTTCACGAGCCCACACCCGGATCACGGACAAGGCTGTCGGAACGGGTGGGCGGAGGATGGGACCTTCCGCTACATCGGTGAAGGCTGGACCGGTGACCAAGGCTTCTCGAGCACGAACGACGCGGCGATCCGTGACCATGTGCGCGAGGGCCTGGCGCTGCGTCTCTTCGACCCGGACGGCGATGATGTTCGCTACGTCGGGGAGTTCGCTGTGGAGCCCTCGGCTCCGTACACCTACGCAGACGTCTCGGAGCCCGGCGGCGGTCCAATCCGGCGGGTCACCCAATTCCATCTCGTCCCCGTAGGCACCGCTTCGCAGCCGGCGACCGTGCCCGTGGGCTTAGAGTACCGAGTCGCGGACGATACGGTCGAGCCGGCCGCCGCCACCCCCGGGCCGGTGAACTCAGACCTCGCCACGCGGAACCTCAGGGCACATCGGAGACTGCAGAACGATCTGGCGGCGGCTGCCAGGGAGCGGGGTATGACGGTCCTCTCACCCGGCGCGGCTGATCCGGACTTCGACCTCGCCTGGCGCAAGGGTGACGATGACCTCGTCGTATGTGAGGTCAAGTCTCTGACGAGAACCAATGAGGCGCGCCAACTACGCCTTGGTGTGGGGCAGCTTCTCGACTACGACGATCTGCTCCGAACTCGAACCGCGAATGTGCGGGCGGTCCTGTGGGTGGAGCACGAGCCCACCGACCCCCGCTGGCTCGGAATATGTCACCGAGCGGGAATCGAACTCGCTTGGCCTGGTCGAGAGGCTGACGTCCTCTCATAGGGGAGCGATTCATGGGTGCCCAAGGACCTCCAAGTGGGACGAAACCACGGCAAGGTGGTGGGAGGTGGCCCATGCTCGCCACTCTGTACCGCCTCCGGCTTTCGGCCGGCTACGGCGAGCGCAGTCGAGGAGCCGCGCGTCCCCCCATGAGGTCTGCGCACCGGTAGACGGCCAGTGAGGAGAGTCGACGAGGTCTTGACTCAGAGTGAAGAAGTCATCGTTGCCAGAGCGGATGCGGGGATAGACGAACACCTGCCAGTCACCTCGGGTCGTGTAGCGCATGTTGGGGTCTGGCGTTCCCTTGGATTTCGCTGGCATGTGCGGGTGCGTAACGCCGAAGTCCCCGAAATCCAGCGGCTGCCCATTCCACCGGTTGATCACCCGCTGCCACAGCTGTGCATCCAACCGTGGCACAGGTGTCGCCTGACCGCGGGGGAAGCCCGTGAGATTGACGGGGAACGCGCCCGCAGCGACACACCTCTCTCGCCATCGCCACGGGGCAAGGACCCTCAATGCGTCCAGAACACGCTCCACGGCGCGGTCCCGACCGGCGATGGACCGTAAGGGTCCAGCATCTATAAGAAGGTCGGCCTCTTCGGGCTCCACCTTGAGCTCCCGAAGCAGGCCACGAATTCGCCCTTTGTCCGGGAGGGGGTCGCTTGAGTCCGCGGTCATCGTGATGCGAAGACAGGCCCCACTCCTGTGCCGAGCCACCGCGTTCGCCGCCTCGGCCATCACACTGTCGGTGTCGGTGCATCGAACGACCGGGCGCATGGTCACGCCTCTGAGGCCAAGCGACTCGCTCACTCGGGCCATCGGACCGCCGATGTCGCCTTGCAGTACCTGGAGCGCTGGTAGGGCACCGCAGTCGACGGTGAGGACCATGTCCTGCGGCACGGCGTCCATGGCGTGGTCGCAGAAGGTCTCCAAGATGTCCCTGAGGTCCGGATCGGGGACAATTTCCATCACCGGGCGGATGCGGGCTCGGACCTCAGGCGTGGCGTGCTCAAGGGCCATGAACTCACCCGCTTTGCCCTTGAGTATCGGCACATAAGCCACCGGCCACCCCCAGGCGCCACTCAGCGCACCAAGCCAGTCGACAATTCACCCGCCTCTGACAGCGTGACCTGGCCAAGCATGTTCAGGTAGAGGCCGAATCAGCCACTGTGCCGTGCCCCGGGCCGACGCGGCTGCACGCGGGGACCGCTGGTATGGATCGTGGCCGCTCTTGCTGGAGTACGAGCTGCCCGGCACCAGCCAGCGCGTCGACGCGCCCCTCCTCGGCCGCCGTCCGCATACGGAGATCGTGGCCACTGTGGTCGTCGAGCTCAAGCCACGTACAAGGTGGTGCTGCCCCGGGGCATGAAGGGCATCGTGATCTACTCCACCGGCGCCGAAACGCGTACCAAGTTGCGTGAACTCGTCCAGGACTCCGGAACCGGTGGGCTGACGGTGCCCTGAACCGGCTCGTGGGGCCCGCCGGGCTACAGGGCCAGGGTCACCGCGACACCGCGATCCGGCCCTCCGCTCCCACGAGCACCCCTTGTGCGTACAGCTCGGCGACGTCCGCTTCCAGTGCGGCTCGGATGTCTTGGCCCAGGCGTCGCCAGCCGAAGAAATCGCAAGCCTGACGAAGCAGTTCCTCCTGTGACATCCCAGGGCATTCAGCGGCCAGCTCCCGGAGGGCGAGCCGCCTTTCGGACGGGGCGATGTGGGCGGCCTGGCGTGGGGCGGTTCCGTGCGCCGGGTGGCGGGCCTTGAGATTCTGCCGGTCCGCCGTGTCAAGGAAGTCGCCGTCCACGCTGACGTTGCCCGCCCGGCCCAGGCCGCGCACCACCTGCCTGATGTTCTCGCGGATCCTGGAGCCCGCCCTGGCCACCCCCCACGCTTCGCGGGCGCGCTGTACCAGCAGTTCTTCGTGGATGGGGCCTTCAGCCTCGATGACCTGGGTCAGGATCCGGCGCAGCGCGGGCCGAGCCTCTGGGGTGTGGAGTTCAGCCGCCGGCGTCACGTACACCTCGTGCACCGCGTACGGAGCGCTCCAGGGGCGGTCGGGCTCCGTGTCGACGGGGACGCGATCGTGGTTCACGGCGGTGGGGCCGGGCTCCGGGTTCGGCTTCTGCTGGGCCGGGACAGCGGGGTGGGTCTGCGCGGGGGGCGACGGCTCGTCAGCCGAGGCGGTCAGCGGGTCCATCGCCACAGCCCGCTCGACGGCCTTCCGCAGCCGCTCCTCGGCGGCGGCCCTCCCCCGATACCAGTCCGTGCCCCAGATGCGGTGGAGTTTCCAGCCCAGTCCTCGGAGGACCTCTTCGCGCAGCCGGTCGCGGTCACGAGCCACCTTGGAGGAGTGGTACATCGCCCCGTCGCACTCGATGCCCAGGGCGTATGTGCCGGGCGCGTCGGGGTGGCGCAGGCCCAGGTCGATACGGAATCCGGCGATCCCAACCTGCGGCTGGACCTCGTATCCCCAGCCGCGAAGCACCCGCAGCACCGACTCCTCGAAGGGGCTCTCGGGCTCGGCGCCGACTGCTTGCACCACGTCCTGGGCGAGGACGTCGGGGCCGTTCTCGGCGTACTGGAGGTAGCGCTTGAGGTGCTGAACGCTCTTGTTCTGACTGTCGCCGAGGCTGCCGCCGTGGAAGGACGCGACGACCTCCATACGATGGCGAGCGCGAGTGACAGCCACGTTGAGTCTGCGCCAGCCGCCGTCCTTGTTGATGGGGCCGAAGTTGAGAGCGAGCTTGCCGTGTTCGTCGGGACCGTAGCCGATCGACATGATCATGACGTCGCGTTCGTCGCCCTGCACCGATTCGAGGTTCTTGACGAAGAAGCCGTGCAGACGGTCCTCGGTGAAGCAGTGGTCGAGGTCAGGGCGAGCCAGGAGGGCTTGCTGTACCGCCAGCTCGATCGCCGATGCCTGGGCTTGAGAAAGGGCGACGACACCGAGGCTGCGGTCCGGGCGGGTGTCGAAGTGGTGGATGACACGCCGTGCCACGGCCTCCGCCTCGATCCTGTTGTCCCGTCGTCCGCCCCTGTCGTATGTACCTCCGACAGGGAAGAAGCCGAGACCCACATCGTTTCCCTGTTCCAGGGCACCGGGGAAGGTCACCATCGAGTTCTGGTAGAACTCCCCGTTGCTGAAGGTGATCAGGTCCTCGTGGCGGCTTCGGTAGTGCCAGCGCAGGGGAAGGACGTTCAAGGCTCCGGCCTTGCAGGCGTCGAGCAGGGACTCGAAGGAGTCGGGCACGTCCTCGTCGTACTCATCACCATCGTCCTCGACGGCCGCGTCGAAGAACGACGTGGGGGGAAGCTGCTTCTCATCGCCGGCAACGACGAGGGAATCGCCCCGGTAAATGCAGTTGATCGCGTCGGCGGGACGCACCTGGGACGCCTCATCGAAGATGACGACATCAAAGTGGTAGTCCGGTGGCAGGAACTGGCTTACGGTCAGGGGACTCATCATGAAGCACGGCTTGATCGTCCGGACCACTTCTCTCGTGCGGCCGAGCAGTTCACGGACAGGCATATGGCGACGTCGCAGCTCCGCCTGCCGGATGATCACCTTGCCCGCTCCGCTGCCGAAGTTGCGGGGTCTGCGCCGATTGCATGCCTCGATCACGGCTCCGCCAGCCGCCTCGACCAGGCGGCGGTCGGCTTCCTGGAAGTCGGCGACCCGCGCGTCCAGATCAGCGGAGCGCGTCGTGCGGAGCCTCTCGTCGGTGTCGAGGAGCCGATCCACCCACGCCTTGAGCAGGGCATGTTCCACGACGTCGGACAGCCGTTCCGCGGGGATACCGCGCTCAGCCGCGCGGGGCACCAGTTCATCGGCCTGGTGGCGGGCCAACACGGCGAGTCCGTCGCGGTACGCCTGCCACTCCTCCGGGCCCTGTGCGTCCTCCAGCAGGGCGTCCACAACCTGCTGGGCCTGCTCGAAGCTGCCCAGCAGCGCGGGGGAAAGGTTCGCTCGCCGGGCGTCATCGAAGAGGCCGACGAGTGTCGTGACCGCGTCCGACCAGCGAGCGACGCGGTGCCCCACGGCGTCGCACCATTCGGTCAGGGAGTCCCGTATGCTCCCCGCCAGTAGTCCCGGCAGCGGGTCAGGGGCGGAGACGCCATCGGCGAGGTACGAGGCGATCTTGTCCTGGTGCTCGATGCCTCGAGAGAGACCCGCGATTCGATCCGCGGTGGCCAGTGCCCGGTCGAGGGCGGGAAGGTCCGCTTCGGTACGGGGTGTGTAGCGGCCGAGAAGCCCGCCGTGCCGGTCGGCGAAGTGAGCCACCTCGGCGGCGGCCCGCTGCCAGGCCAGCGCGTGGTCGAGGCGCCCGATGAGCCTCTTGTGCCAGACACCGTCCCGGGTGAGCGCCGCGACAGCCGCCCGGTCGGCCTTGTACTGAGCGGAGAAGCGGCCCGTGATGCCGCGATGCTGCTCCGAGAAACGGCGTACGAGTTCCGGAAGCTCTGCCGCCGTGAGGATCTGCTCCTCGAAGACGTCGTCGGCCCCGCCGCGCGCCTCGGCGAGTACGGCGAGCGCCCGGCGCAGCTCCTCCGCGGCCGCATGGGCCTCGCGCCGCGTTTCCGTGCCGAACCACGCGCGCGGTGGCCGCTCGGCCGCAGCGGCCAGATCCGTCAGCGCGAACAGCGTGAACGCATCCTCGGGCGTGACCGGCTCACGGGCACCGAGGCGATCGGCGAGCTGAGTGAGCGTGCCCGAGACGTCTTCGGGGAGCGCGGTGGACGGGGCCGGATCGCGGTCCGGCAGCCCAGCGCGGAGTGATTCCACAGCCCGTTCGAAGTCGTGCACGGTACGAGGCTCGTCGATCGCCGCCGCGAAGGGCCTGCGTTCACCGGCCATACGCAGCGCGGTCAGCGCCTCGGCAGCCTCCGACGCCGCCATCATCGCAGAGGAGCCCACCAGCCCGCGCCAGACGAACGCCTCCCCTTCGGCCGCCGGCCGCCAGGCGCGGCTGATGGCTTGGGCGGCCGCGGTGACGTCCTGCAGCGCCCCGGCGCTCAGGGTGTCGACAGTCTCCCGGTGGGCGGCGCTCAGAGGAAGCCGAGGAGTGTCGTCCTGTTCGAGGAGGACCACACGCCCCAGGACATCGTGCATGGTGCGTCCCAGAGGCTCACGCACCTGGTTCATCGCGGCAGCGTAGCGGGACAGCTCCTCGCGCAGCCGGCGTGCCCGCTCCAGTTCATGCTCGGCGGCTCCAGTGACCCGCACCTCGGTGGTGAGCACACGGGCGAGTTCCATCGCCACGGCCTTCTTGGCAGTGTCACCACTGTGCAGGGAGAGGGCGAAGTCGCCAAGCCCGACTTCGCGCAGCCGGTTGCGTACGACGTCGAGCGCGGCGGCTTTCTCGCTGACGAAGAGCACCGTACGACCCTCGTGCATCAGCGCTGCGATCATGTTGGTGATGGTCTGGCTCTTGCCCGTTCCGGGCGGGCCGTTCATCACAAAAGAACGCCCGTCGAGGGCTGCAGCGACGCACTGGCGCTGGGACGCGTCGGCGTTGAGGACAAGAGGGGTCCGCTCTGGGAGCTGGACCTCGTCGATAGTGTCGAGTTCGGGCGGCTCGAACTCGATGGCGTCGGCGGGAAGTTCCGCGTCAGGGCCGAGTGCGACGGCACGTACCAGAGGGTGGGCCAGGATGTGGCCCTCGTTCTGCTGGAGGTCCTGGTACATGGCCTCCTTGTACGAAGAGAAGAGGCCGAGCACCACCCGCTCTTCGACCGACCAACCGTCCTGTCCTGCAGCGATGTGCCGCGCCGCAGTGAGTACCGGCCCGAGATCGGTGACGTCCTTGTCCGTCACCGATGACCAGTCGACGCCCAGCCGGTCGCACTTCACTTCCAGGGCAGGATTGTGGACCGGCTCCTGGTCCTCCGCCGGATATAGGCGGGCCTGGCCGGTCCGCCTATCGTGGCGCAGCTCCACCGGAACCAGCAGCAGCGGGGCCGAGCTGGTCTCCTGAGCACCCGCTTCGCGCCAATCGAGCATGCCCACGCCCAGCCACAGCACCCACAGGCCGTAGTCATTGAACATCTGGGCGGACTTGTTACGAAGGAGGCGGAGAGCACCGTCCAGCGCCGTCTGCCGAGTCTTCTGGGTGATGAGTCCGCCGCTTGGTATGGCTCCGCGCCTTCCCTCTAAATACAGCCTCTCTTGAGCTGTCGCCCCGCTCCTGTCCTCGCCGTCCTCCCCGCGTTCCTCGAGGGGAGCGAAGTCCCAGCCCCGCGCCAGACCATGGAGCAGGGCAGCGGCATCGGGCGACGTGATTTCGAGGGTGGCGGTCCTCGTATGACGGAAATTGAGCAGTCTGTTTCGTCCACCCATGTCGAGCAGCGAACTGCGCCAGCCGCCGAGGACCGCCTTCAACCGATCCAGACCGGGGTCGCTGATGCGGGGGCGTGCGGCGCCGGTCACAGGCCGGGGTGTCATACGGGCAGTACCTCCACAGGAGCGAGAACGCACACATGGGGACAACCCGCAATCGAGAGGCCCCCAAACACCGTATCTACCAGCCCAGTGCACACAACACACCTCAAACAGGTGCTCCGATAGCAATCGGACGCCTTCGTCTGCCCCCTGACCACGTCGGACGACGCGGTCAGGAGGTGAGGGGGCACGGGAGGTCCGGGACCCAGTGGTTCGGGGAGCACGTCACCAGGGCCAGGGAGAGGAATGAGGTGCGGCCCAGGTAGAAGCCGAAGGAGACGTCTGTGCCGTGGGTCAGGCGGTCGGCGGCCGTGGTGACCAGGCGGGCCAGGCGGGCGGTGTCGGCCTCCTGGTGGGAGAGGAAGCCGGGGGCGTGTTCGGTCAGTTCGCGGCCCAGCCAGGCCACCGCGTCCTTGGGTTCTTCGAAGGTGGCGCGGATGAGGGCGGGGGACTTCAGGAGCCAGAGGGACGTTTCCAGTGGGGGGAGTTCCGAGTGGCGGAAGGTTTCCAGGAGCGTGCGGTAGCGCTCCTGGTCCTCGCGGTAGTACTCCTCGTCCGCCGCCGTGGCGGGTGGGCGGGGGCGGTCGGGTGGGCGGCGGAGGGACTCGCGGTCGAACAGCGCCTTCTCGCCCAGCCACGAGTACGCGTGGATGTGCACGCGTCAGGGGTTCCCTCCGGGGGGTTCCCGGAAGGCCCCTGATGGAGTGATGCCTGGTGTGGTGGTTGTGATCCCTGCTGGGGCGCCTTCGGCTCCGGTTCGTTACTCCGCTCCGGGTCGTTACTCCGATATCTCGATCTTCGCGACCGCGTCGTAGAACGACAGATGGTCCTTGATCTCCGCCACCTTCTCGATCGGCTGCGGGTACGCCCACACCACGTCCGGCCGGGGCTCCGCCTCGTCGCCCGCCGCGCCGCGGTAGGTCCAGTACGCGGCCTCGCCCTTGAAGGGGCAGGTGGTGTGGGAGTCGGTGGGCTGGAAGAGGGTCAGGTCCACGTCCTCCGGGGGGAGGTAGTAGCGGACCGGGAGACCGGTCTCGTGGACGAGCAGGGGGCGGGTCGACTCCGCGACGACGCGGCCGTCGATCGTGACCGTGACGTGCTGGGAGCCGCGCTCCACGTCTACGCGGTGTCCGCCGGTGCCGGTGGTCTGCGGGTGGGAAGCGGGGGTGGTCATCTCTTCCTGGCCTCCTCGGTATGCGGGTATGCGCTTCGTTCCGGGTGGGTGGGACACCTTGGCGGGCGTCCGCCCTGTGGGCCTTCCGGTGCTTTCCGGGTCGCACCTCCGGGTGTCTCCCAGTGCTTTCCGGGTCGCACCTCCGGGTGACTCCCAGTGCTTTCCGGGTCGCACCTCCGGTGTCTCCCGGCTGCTTCCCGGTGTGACAGGCGTCATGTCTCCTGTCTGCGGCAACGTCTTCGGCGCCGCCGTCATTCCGGAGGCGTTACGCGTCGCCGGACTCGCGGGGCCAGGCCCGGCCCTCCTGGCGCTCCACCTCGCGGTTGAAGCGGGTGAGGACGTCCTCGAGGCGGGCCACCTCCTCGGAGGGCCACGACTCAAGCAGCCGGGACAGGTCTGTCTGCCGGCACGTCCGTTCCGCCGCCATGCGGTCGGCGCCCTGCGGGGTGATGCGGAGCTTGCGGGCCAGGCCGCCGTCAGGGTCCGGGATGCGTTCGGCGAGGCCGGCCCGGAGCAGGGCGCCGGTCTGGCGGTTGACGGTCGAGACGTCCAGTTGGAAGGCGTCGGCCAGCTGGCCGATGGACATCGCGCCCTCGGCGTCGAGGCGGGAGAGGAGCAGATAGCCGGAGCGGTCCAGGCGGGTGGGGACGGCGCAGGGCTCGTCGGTGCGGCGATCCGGGTGGGGGTACTTGGGGGCGGGGCCGGTGTTCGGCTGCGCCGGGGAGTCCTGGGCCTCCGTCGCCTGGCCCTTCCGTTCGCGGGGTGTCAGGACTGAACACCTGGCCACCAGCATGAGCTCGCGCTCCAGCCGCTCCAGCCGCCGATCCTGCACGATTCCTCCTCGCCTCCCCCGCACCCCTCATTGGAAGTGTGCACGATACACGCCATGTGTAGGATGCACATCTCTCATCGTTCCACTTATCGCACATCTCTCGAAATCTCTTTGGAGGCGGCATTCGCATGCCCCAGTCAGCCCCACCTCGCGTCGCGGAACGTCTGAGCGCCGCGCCGTCCGGCACGCCGCTCCCGCGGGAGGTCGGCGGTGGCTTCGTGGCGGTGCTCGCGTTCTGCGGTATCGCCGTGTCCGTCATGCAGACACTGGTCGTTCCGCTCGTCACCGAGCTGCCCCAGTTGCTGCACACCACCAGCTCCAACGCGTCCTGGGTGGTCACCGCCACCCTGCTCGCCGGGGCCGTCTCCACTCCGGTCATGGGCCGGCTCGGGGACATGTTCGGCAAGCGCCGGATGCTGATGGTCGCGTTGGCGCTGATGGTCATCGGCTCGCTGACCTGCGCCGTCACCTCCGACCTGGTGGTGATGGTGATCGGCCGGGCCATCCAGGGCGGGGCCATGGGGGCCATTCCGCTCGGCATCAGCATCATGCGGGACGAGCTGCCGCCGCAGAAGCTGGGCTCGGCGATGGCTCTGATGAGCTCGTCGCTGGGCATCGGCGGCGCGCTGGGGCTGCCCGCCGCCGCGTTCGTGGCGCAGCACACCAGCTGGCATGTGCTGTTCTACGGGGCCGCGGGGCTGGGCGTGATATCGATCGCCCTGGTGCTCGCCGTCATCCCGGAGTCCTCCGTCCGCACCCCCAGCCGCTTCGACGTCATCGGCGCGCTCGGGCTGACGGCCGGACTCGTCTGTCTGCTGCTGCCCATCACCAAGGGCGGTGACTGGGGTTGGACGAGCGGCACCACTCTCGGGCTGTTCGGCGCGGCCGTGGTGATCCTGCTGCTGTGGGGCGTCTTCGAGCTGCGCACCGCCGAGCCGCTGGTCGATCTGCGGACCACGGCGCGGCGTCAGGTGCTGCTGACCAACCTCACCTCGATCATGGTCGGCTTCTCGTTCTACGCGATGTCGCTGATCCTTCCGCAGCTGCTGCAGCTCCCGAAGGCCACCGGTTACGGCCTGGGCCAGTCGATGGTCATGGCGGGGCTCTACTTCGCCCCGATGGGCGTGGCGATGATGCTGGTCTCGCCGCTGTCCGCGCGGATCAACGCCGCGAAGGGGCCGAAGGTCTCGCTGGTCCTCGGGCTGATCGTGATCGGCGCGACGTACGGCGCGGGCCTGGTGATGATGGACTACATCTGGCAGATCGTGGTGCTGTCCACCGCGCTCGGCGTCGGCATCGGCATCGCGTACTCGGCGATGCCCACGCTCATCGTCAGCGCCGTTCCGGCCGCCGAGACGGGGGCGGCGAACGGGCTCAACACCCTCATGCGGTCGATCGGCATGTCCACCTCCAGCGCGGTGGTGGGCGTGATCCTGGCGCACCAGACGACCGACTTCGGCGGGGTGGCGCTGCCGAGCAAGGACGGGTTCCAGACGTCGTTCCTGGTGGCGTGTGCGGCCTCGGTCGGCGGCCTGCTGATCGCCCTGTTCCTGCCCGCGCCGCGGCGCGCCGGGCTGGCGGGCTCGGATCCCGTGGCCGCCTCGGCGCCCGCGACCGCGACGGACTCGGCCCCGGTCGCCGACTCCGCACCCGTGGCCGCCCCCGCGCTCGTGGGCGCCCCGGCCGCCGCTGCCACCTCGGCCGCCGCTGCCACCTCGGCCGCCTCGGCCACCTCGGCCGCCTCTGCTGCCCCGGCCGCGACAGAGGCTGCGGCAGAGGCCGGGGAGGTCGGCTACGCCGAGTACGCGGCGGCGGACGTGCCCGCCCTCACCGGTGGCGTCATCCACGGCCGGGTCCTCGGCCCCGGCGGCACCCCGCTCGCCGACGCCGCCATCACCCTCATCGACACCGGCGGCCGTCAGCTCGGCCGTACGGTCACCGGCCGCGACGGCCGGTACCGCGTGCCCGCCCCGGACACCGCGAGCGTCGTCCTCATCGGCTCGGCCGCCGGGTACCAGCCGCAGGCCGCCACGCTGCTGGTGACGGACCTGCCGGTGGTCTGCGATCTGCGGCTGTCCGGTGGGGGCGGACTGACCGGGTCCGTACGGGCCGTCGGCGGGGAGCCGCTGGCCGGTGCGACCGCCACGGCCACCGGGCCCGAGGGCGAGGTGGCGGCGACGGCGACCGCCGACGAGAAGGGCGAGTTCGCGCTGCCGGAGCTGGCCCCGGGGACGTACACGCTGACCGTGGCCGCCGCCGGGCACCGGCCGTACGCCACCCAGGTGGAGCTCACCGTCGGTGAGCCGGTGCGGGTGGCCGCGGAGCTGCCGCCGGCGGCCCGGGTCCGGGGCACCGTACGGGACCGGGGCGGCCGGCCGCTCGGGGACACCCGGGTCTCGCTGCTGGACGCGTCCGGTGACGTGGTCGGCCAGGTCATCACCGGTGACGACGGGTCCTTTGGCTTCGAGGCCCTCACCGGCGATCACTACACGGTGGTGGCCAGCGGCTACGCCCCGGCCACCCGCCAGATCACGGTCGGCGGCGCGGCGGGCACCGAGCGGCGGGATGTGGACTTCCTGCTGGGTCACGGCGAGGAGTGAGACGGGCCCGTCCCCGAGCCCGGAGCTCGAGGCGGCCCCGTCGTCTCGAGCTCCGGGGCCGCCGCTGAAGGCTCTACGACGAGGGCGGGCCCGTTGGGTCAGCGGTCCCGTTGGGTCAGCGGTGAGGAGCAGCGCCCCCGGGCGCTGCTCCTGCTCATTCCTCCTCCTCGGGGAGGCTCTCCCACGCCTCGCCCTTCCGGTACAGCTCGTAGCCCTCCTCGTCCGCGATGGACTCCGCCTGGGCACGGCTGCGCACGGAGATCTCATACGTGTGGCTGTCGACGGTCGCGTGGACGCCCGAGCCGTCGGTGACCGTCTCGATCGCATGCGTCTCGTAGATGACGCGTCCCGGCTCGCATTTGCTCCAGACCACATGCATGCTCACTGCCATCGGACCCACTCCCGCGCAGACGAGTCCCCTGGTTTCAGGGTCTCACCTGAGCGCCTGGTCTACATGGCTTGACGTGGCCCCATGGCCTGACGAGGCCCCCGTCCGGCCGGAAGCGGCGACGGTCCCCCGGCTGCCGAAGAGCGCCATGTTCGCCAGGGCGAGGGCCACCAGCGCGCCCCCGAACCACATCACGCCGGGGACCGCGATCCCGTCCGCCGCCCGGCCGCCGAGCAGTGCGCCCAGCGCTATGGCCACATTGAAGACCCCGACGAACAGCGCCGACGCCGCCTCCCTCGCGTCCGGCGCCGCGTCCAGCACCCAGGTCTGGCAGGTCACCGACACCCCGCCGTACGCCAGGCCCCACACCAGCAGCAGTACGGCCGCCCCGGCCGTCGTGGAACCGGCGACCGGGATCAGCAGCTCGGCCGCCGCGAGCAGGGTGAAGATGCCCATGAGGGTGCGGCGCGGATCGCGGTGGGCGGTGGTGCCGGCCAGGAAGTTCCCGGCGATGCCCGCCACGCCGTACGCCAGCAGCAGCGTGCTGATCAGGCCCGTTCCGACCCCGGCGACGTCCTCGAGCACCGGGCGGACGTAGGTGTACGCCCCGAAGTGGCCGGTGACCAGCAGCAGTGTGGTGATGAGGCCGGTCCGCAGCCGGACGTTGCGGAACAGCCCGGGCACCTCGCGCAGCCGGATCGTCCCGGCCGTGGGCAACGGCGGCAGGGTGACGGCCATGGCGGCGGCCACGGCCAGCGACAGGGCGGCGATGGCGGCGAACGCGATCCGCCAGTGGACCAGATCGCCGATGAGCGTCCCGATCGGCACCCCCAGTACCGAGGCCACCGCGATACCGCTGAAGATCAGCGTGGTGGCGTGGCCCACGGACCGCTCGGGCACCAGCCGCACCGCGAGCCCGCCGGCGATCGACCACACCCCGCCGATGCTCACCCCGACCAGCACCCGGGCGAACAGCAGGACGGCGAAGCCGGGCGCGAGCGCGGACAGCAGATTGGCGACGGCCAGCAGCCCCATCAGACCGCACAGCACCAGCCGCCGGTCGAAGCGGCCGACGGTGACGGTGAGCAGCGGGGCGGCGAACGCGGCGACCAGACCGGGCACGGTCATGGCCAGGCCCGCCGTACCGTCCGAGACGCCGAGCGCGGAGCCGATCGACGTCAGCAGGCCGACCGGCAGCATCTCGGTGGTGACCACCGAGAAGGTGCCGACCGCGACGGCGACGACGGCGAGCCAGGCCCTGAGCGGCGAGCGCACCCCCGGAGGTGACCCGGATGTGCCTGCCGGAGCGGTGAGTTCCGTGCTAGTGGACATGTCTTTAGCGAACAGCCGTGCCCCTGAGGGAACAACGCCGAAGTTCTCAGACTTCTATGAGCGAGGCTCATCAATGCGAGTCGATGCGCGTCAATGCGATGCGAGTCCAGGCGAGGCAAGACGAGGCAAGACGAGTCCAGGCGAGGCAACGCGCGTCAGCGCGAGCGCGATCCACGGGGAGGCCATGGCCGGGTTGGAGATCCGCGAGCTGGAGTGCTTTCTCGCACTGAGCGAGGAACTGCACTTCGGGCGCGCGGCGGAGCGGTTGTACATCTCGCAGAGCAGGGTGAGCCAGCTACTGCGGTCTCTGGAGCGCCGGATCGGGGCCCGGCTGCTGGAGCGCACCAGCCGCCGGGCGCGGCTGACCCCGCTCGGCGAACGGTTCCTGGCCGATCTCCGGCCCGCCTACGAGGCGCTGTACGGGGCCGTCGAGAGCGCCCGCGGGGCGGCGCGCGGGGTGCAGGGCGTGCTGCGGATCGGGTTCCAGGGAGCCGCCGATGAACGGGTGACGGAGGCCATCGCGGCCTTCCGGGACCGCCACCCCGTCTGTGAGACGACGACCGTGGAGGTCCCGCTGGCCGATCCTTTCGGGGCGGTGCGGGCCGGTGAGGTGGACGCCGCGATCGTCTGCCTGCCGGTCGCCGAGCCCGATCTGGTCCTCGGCCCGGTCTTCTCCAAGCAGCCGCAGACGGTGGTGGTCTCCGCCCGCCATCCGTTCGCGGGCCGCGCCCGCGTGGATGCCGAGGCACTGGCCGACTGCCCGCTGATCGGCCCGTCCGCCCCCGCGCCGCGCTACTGGCACGATGCGATGGCGCCCGCCGCCACCCCCGGCGGGCACCCGATCCCGCGCGGGCCGCGGGTGCACACCCTCCAGGAGGGGCTGGCGGCGGTCGCGGCGGGACGGGGCGGGATGCTGCTGTGCGTCCCGACCGCGGAGTATCACCGCCGCCGGGACATCACCTGCGTACCGGTCGAGGGGGTGCCGGACTCGATGCTCGGCCTGGTGTGGCGGCGGGCGGACGAGACGGCACGGATACGGGCGTTCGGGCAGGCGGTGGAGGAGCTGTGCGCTTAGGCGGCGGCCTCAGCCACCTTGGGGCCGTCCCCCCTGCGGGGCGCCGTGGTCCTCCGGGGTCCTCCCTGTGCCGGGCCCCGGCCCGCGCCATGTCCGCGTATCGGCTGAGCGCCCCGCGGGAAGTGCCGCGAGGTGCGGTCGTTCATCCGCGGCTGCGTCGTGGCCGGTCGCCCACGCGGCGGAGCCGCATAACGACACGGCCGCGGCGGAGCCGCACATCGACACAGCCCCGCGCCCCTTCGGGGCGCACCCGAACCGCACCGGACTTCAGCGAGGCCGCTACCCCACATCCCTGCGCATGCACACCCGTGGCCAGCGGGCCAGCCCATGGCCCGCCTCGCAGCGCCGGATCTCCCGGAGGCCAGGGGTCAGCTCGGCCTCGGTCAGGGTCCGGAAGCCGCACCGTGCGGCGTAGTACGGGGCGTTCCAGGCCACGTCGACGAAGGTGGTCAGGGTGAGCGCGGGGACGCCGTCGTCGGCGGCCCGCACCGCGATGTGGTCGATCAGGGCCCGTCCCACACCACGGCGGGCGCTGTCGGGGTGGACCGAGATCTGCTCGATATGGACGTTTCCGTCGACGGGGTCGGTGATCAGATACGCCATCGCCCGCTCGGCGTCGTCCACCGCGACCCAGGCCCGTCCGGCCCGCTGGTAGCGGCTCAGCTCCTCCAGGCTCAGGGGCTCGTCATCGGCGACTTCGTCCATCCCGATGTCCCGGAAGCAGAGTCCGGCGGCGCGCTCTATGTCCTGGAGGACGGGGAGTTCTGCACTGGTGCTCGTTCGAATCCGCACCCCACCATCATCCTCCGGAACGCCGGAACAAAGGTGTGCCCCCCACCGCCGTGGAGAGCACCCTTCGGCCGTTCCTTCGTTCCTTCATATGAAGGCATATGAACGCCACCGGACCGAGGTCACCCCAATGACCTCGGCCTTCTCCGCTGGCGATGATCAAGAACCTACCAAGAACGCTGGTTCGACGGGAGGTTGAGGGGGCCACGAGTCTCACACGGCCCAGCGAGGTCCCACCTGGCATCCCGCCTCACACGGCCCCACGTAACCTCATGCCCCGGCCTCGGCCGCGCCCTCGGCGATCGCCTCCTCGACCTCGCCCGTGCGCGCCGCCTCCTCCGCCGCGAAGCGCCGTTGGTCCAGCCGCTCGGCGAGTTCCTCGTCCTGGCTCATCAGCAGGTCGAGGTTGCTGTCGCCCAGCTCCAGCACGCCCATGTCGACATACGCCCGCTGGAGCCGCTCGCCCCACAGCCCGATGTCCTTCACACAGGGCACGATCCGGCTGAACAGCAGCTTGCGGAACATATGCAGGAACGGCGACTGCTCGCAGTACTCCTCGGCCTCGGCCTTCGGGATGCCGAAGTTCTCCAGGACCTCCACCCCGCGCAGCCGGTCGCGCATCAGGTAGCAGCCCTCGATGACGAACTCCTCGCGCTCCCGCAGCTCCGCGTCGCTCAGCTGCCGGTAGTAGTCGCGCAGGGCCATCCGGCCGAAGGCGACATGGCGGGCCTCGTCCTGCATGACGTAGGCGAGGATCTGCTGGGGCAGCGGCTTGTCGGTGGTGTCGCGGATGAGGCCGAACGCGGCGAGCGCCAGGCCCTCGATGAGCACCTGCATGCCCAGATAGGCCATGTCCCAGCGGGAGTCGCGGAGGGTGTCGCCGAGGAGGGTCCGCAGATCGGTGTTGATGGGGTAGAACGTGCCGAGCTTGTCGTGCAGGAAGCGGCTGTAGAGCTCGGCGTGGCGCGCCTCGTCCATCGTCTGGGTCGCGGAGTAGAACTTCGCGTCGAGGTCGGGCGCGGCCTCGACGATCCGGGCCGCGCACACCATCGCGCCCTGTTCGCCGTGGAGGAACTGGCTGAACTGCCAGGCGGCGACGTGATGCCGCAGCTCGCCCTTGTCCCGCTCGGCCATCCGGTCCCAGTGGCGGGTGCCGTAGAGGGCGAGCGACTCATCGGGGGTGCCCAGGGGGTCGTACGGATCCACCTCCAGGCCCCAGTCGATGCGCTTGACCGCGTCCCACTGCTTGTCCTTGCCCTTTTGGTAAAGGGCGAGCAGCCGGGCCCGGTGGTCGTCGTACTCCCAGTTGAATCGGGCGGCGCCACCGGCGGGCACCTGCCACAGGGGGTCCCCGGGATCCATCGCGTAGAGCTCTTGCGTCGACACCGACGCCTCCTTCGCCTCGCTCCCCCGTGAACGGATGCGTACTCGGCAGGCTCACATGACCGTTACTCGCCGGTCAATAAGACCTCTCCAAGGGATTGACGCCCTTGCTGACACAGAGTCTCATAAGAGGTATCCGCCGGTAACCCAACCCACCGGCGTTTGTCCGAGCCACCAGTGAGGTGCCCTCAGCGATGACCACCACGACCGAACCGCCCGCGCTCCGGGACGCGCTCGGGCTGATCAAGGACCGCGAACGGGTCGCGGAGCGACTGCTCGAGTCCTCCGCCAAGCACTCCTTCGACCCCGACACCGAACTCGACTGGGACGCGCCGTTCGAGCCCGGCAAGTGGTTCTGGCCACCGGAGCTGGTCTCGCTCTACGACACGCCCATGTGGCGGCGGATGTCCGAGGAGCAGCGGCAACTGCTGGCCCGGCACGAGGCGGCGGCGCTCGCCTCCCTGGGCATATGGTTCGAGATCATCCTCATCCAGCTGATGACCCGGCACATCTACGACAAGCCCGCGACCAGCGCCCATGTGCGGTACGCGCTCACCGAGATCGCCGATGAGTGCCGCCACTCCAAGATGTTCGCGCGGCTGATC
The DNA here is from genome assembly GCF_042868035.1 of Streptomyces sp. NPDC007875. Taxonomy (NCBI): domain Bacteria; kingdom Bacillati; phylum Actinomycetota; class Actinomycetes; order Kitasatosporales; family Streptomycetaceae; genus Streptomyces; species Streptomyces sp. NPDC007875. The sequence goes on from NZ_JBIADZ010000001.1 coordinate 484,130, forward strand.
ACCAAGAGCGGCACCCCGGCCTATCCGGTCACCCGGCTCCACCACAACCTGGGCCGGATCTTCAAGGCGATCTCCACCACGCCCGGTTCGTTCACCGCGACCCTCCTCGGCGAGGAGATCCTGGACTGGATGCAGCGGCTGACCTTCCCCGACGAGCGCGTGCAGCCGCTGGTGCGCGGGGTGACCCGGATCCATGTCGTCGAGGAGGCGCGCCATGTGCGGTACGCACGCGAGGAACTGCGCCGCCAGATGCTGCGGGCGCCGCGCTGGGAGGCGGAGCTGACCCGGATCGGATCGGGCGAGTTCTCCCGGATCTTCTCGCAGGCGTTCATCAACCCCAAGGTCTATTCGGACGTGGGGCTCGACCGGCGCGCGGCCGTCGCTCAAGTGCGGGCCAGCGCCCATCGCCGTGAGGTGATGCGCAGCGGCGCAAGCAAGCTGACCGAATTCCTCGACGACGTCGGGGTGATGCGGGGTGTGGGCCGCCGACTGTGGAAGAGCTCGGGGCTGCTGGCCTAGGGGCCGCCTGCGGCGTGCTGTTCCCCTCCCCGCCCCTTCCCCGCGCAGCGTCGATATGCGGCTCCGCCGCGTGGGGGCTTTCGTCCCAGACCCCGGCGTCCAGGGGCGAAACCCCTGCCACGCGGCGGGACACCCCGTAGGGCGGGGGCCAAGGGGCATCGGGCCGCCAGGCCAAGGGGCATCGGGCCGCCGGGCCAAGGGGCATCGGGCCGCCGGGCCCAAGGGCGCGTTAGGGCCGGACCCGAGGACCCATCCGGGCCGGAACCGAAGGGGGCATCCGCTTCGTCACCCTGGCCGGTTACGCTGCCAGGCATGACGACAGGCAGCGGCACCGCTTCGGCGCCCCCGGAGGCGACACCCCCGGCGGAGGCGAGCGCCGCCGTGCGCCCGGCGGCGGAATCCCCGGCCACCGCCCGCCCGCCGGCCGCCCGGCGGGGGAGCTACCGCAGGCTGAGCGTCGAGGCGCGGCGGGCCGAACTCCTCACCGCCGCGCTCGGCCTCTTCGCCCATCGCGCGCCCGAGGACGTGTCGCTGGACGATGTGGCCCTGGCCGCCGGTGCCTCCCGTCCGCTGGTCTACCGCTACTTCCCGGGCGGTAAGCAGCAGTTGTACGAGGCGGCACTGCGCAGCGCCGCCGATGAGCTGGAACGGTGCTTCGAGGAGCCCAGAAGCGGTCCGCTCAGCGGCCGGCTGAGCCGGGTGCTGGACCGCTATCTGGCCTTCGTGGACGAGCACGACGCGGGGTTCAGCGCGCTGTTGCAGAGCGGCAGCGTGGTCGAGACCTCGCGGACGAACGCGATCGTGGACGAGGTGCGGCGGGCGGCGGCCGAGGAGATTCTGCTCCATCTGGCGGTCAAGGAGCCTGGTGCGCGGCTGCGGATGATGGTGCGCACCTGGATCGCGGCCGTCGAGGCGGCCTCGTTGATCTGGCTGGACGAGGAGAAGCAGCCGCCGGTGGAGGAGCTGCGCGACTGGCTGGTGGACCAGTTCGTGGCGATGCTGACCGCCACCGCGACCACCGATCCGCAGGCGGCCCGGGTGATGCGGGCCGCGCTCATCATGGAGCCCGCCGACGGCCTGGTCGGGCGGCTGGCGCGCCGTGTTGTGCCGGCACTGGGCGAGGCGTCCCATCTGCTGTGACGGGTGCGATCGGTGACTGCCCTGATGGGCGCGGCCGGTGAGGGCCGGGGCGCGGACGATGCTGTGAGACTGGTGCGGTGAGAAGCGAGGAGACGCCCTTTGTGGGCGGGCCGCTGGACGGCCGGGTGCTGCCGGTGCTGGTCGGCCTCACCGGCCAGCCGCCGAAGACCTACGAGGTGCCGGTGGAGAACGAGGCGGGCGCACCGCCGACGGTGCATGTCTACCGCAGGGTTCCGGCCGCCACCTCCAAGCGGCTGGGCCTGGTCCGGGGCTGGGCCTATGAGTACGACCCGGAGGGAAAGCCAGGTGGCGGGCTGAAGTGGCCGTGGTCCAAGCCGAGCTGACGGCCCGCCGGACGGGTGACCATATTCGCCCGACTCGCCCACAATTCTCCTGAAGATACGAACGTCATGCCACGATCCTGCTGAGCTGGACGCCGAACGGAGGCGTCAGTGAGCCGGAGGTGATCACGTGTCAGGACGGATCGTGGGCTCGGTCTGCGCGGCGGCGATCACGGCGACCGCCGCGCTGGTGCCGGCCGTTCCGGCGGCCACGGCGTCGGCCGCCCCTTCCCGCCCCGCCGACCGGTCCGTGTCCGAGCTGCTGACGCAGCTCAAGACGCTGTACCGGAAGGCCGAGGAGGCGACGGAGACGTACAACGCGACCGAGGAGAAGCTGCGCAAGCAGCGCACCAGAACCAGAGAGCTCACGGCCGAGCTCGTGCACGCCCGTACGAAGCTCGCCGACAGCCATGACGACGCGGGGCGGCTGGCCCGTCAGCAGTACCAGGGCCACAGCACGCTCTCCTCCTACGCCTTTCTGCTGACCCTGCTCACCCCCCATCCGGAGAGCGCCGCCGACGAGGCGCGTGAGCTGGAGCGGGCGGCCGGCCGCGAGGCCGCCCTGATGCAGCGGCTGACCAGGGGCGAGCGGCGCGCCGACACCATCGCCACCCGGGCGCGGACCGCGCTGGACAAACAGCTGTCCCTGGCGGCGAAGCGGAAGAAACAGCGGGACAAGGTGGAGAAACAGCTGCGCTCCATCGAGAAGCTGCTCGCCGCGCTGAGCGCCCGCCAGATCGCCCAGGTGGCGCAGCGCGAGCGCGAGGAGACCGCGAAGGCGCAGCGCAAACTGCTCGACTCCGGGGCGCTCGGCCCCGCGAACGGCGCCTCGCCGCCCGCCCCCACCACAGGCGGCGGCACCCGCACCACCCCGGCTCCCGGGCGCGGACGGGCCACCCCGGCGGGCACCCCCTCCCCGGTCGCCACCGTCACCGCGCCCCGCCCCCGCCCGGCCCCCGGCCGCCCCGGAATGGCGACCGCGGAGGCCGGAAAGCGGGCGCTCTCGTACGCGCTGAATCAGATCGGCAAGCCGTACGTCTGGGGCGCCGAGGGGCCGAACTCCTTCGACTGCTCGGGACTGACCTCCTCCGCCTGGGCGCATGCCGGGCGGCTCATTCCACGCACCAGCCAGGAGCAGTGGCGCCAGCTGCCGCGGGTGGCGCTCAACAAGCTGCGCCCCGGCGATCTGGTGATCTACTACAAGGGCGCGAGCCATGTGGCGATGTACGCGGGCAACGGCCAGGTCGTCCAGGCGCCACGCACCGGCCAGCGGGTGAAGCTCTCCCCGCTCGCCTCCAATCCGCTGCACGGCGCGGTGCGCCCGGGTCCGGCCACCGTGGCCAAGCGCTGAGCGGCGCGGCGACGGCCGGTGTCAGCCCACGTACCGAATGGCCCCCGCCTCGGCCCCGGCCCGGTCGTCGGCCCCGGCCTCCTCGCAGGCCTCGGCTTCGTCGCAGACCTCGGCTTCTTCGCGGATCTCGGCTTCGGCTTCTGCCTCCGCGGCCTCGGCCTCTTTCCTGACCTCGTCCAGATAGGCGGCCGTCTTCCCCGGCTCGTAGAAGAAGTTCTCGAAGTCGGAGGGGTCGTCGAAGCCGTTGGCGATGCGGTGGGCGACGGCGGGGAAGGCGGCCCCCGCCCCGAGGAGGTCCACGATGTGCTCCGGCGGCGGGCCCAGCATGGCGTTGGTCCACTTGGTGACGTGCCGCGCGGTCTCCCAGTAGCGGTCGAAGGTCGTCCGCATCCACTCCTCGTCGAACGGCCGGTCGCCGTGCTCGACGATGCTCTCCAGATAGGCCGCCGCGCATTTGGCCGCGGAGTTGGCGCCCTGCCCGGTGATCGGGTCATTGGCGACCACGACATCGGCGACGCCCAGGACCAGCCCGCCGCCCGGCAGCCGCCCGATCGGGTTGCGCACGGTCGGGGCGTACCCCCCGGAGAGCGTGCCGCCCGCGTCCGTCAGCTCGACCTTGGTGGCGCGCGCGTACTCCCAGGGCGTGAACCGCTCCATCAGCTCCAGGACGCGCGCCAGATGCTCCGAGGGGTCGGTGATGCCCTGGAAGGCGTCGACCGGACCGCCCGGGACGCCCTCCCAGAAGAGGATGTCGGCGCGGCCGGTGGTGGTGAGGGCGGGCATCACGAAGAGCTCGCCGACACCGGGGACGAGGTTGCACCGCACCGCCTCGAGGCCGGGGTGCTCGGGGCGCGGGCCGAGCCCGTGCACATAGGCCACCGCGAGGGCGCGCCGTGGGGTGTCGTACGGGGAGCGGGCGGCGTCCCGGCCGAAGAGCGAGACCAGTTCGCCCTTGCCCGCGGCCACCAGCGCCAGGTCGTACTTCCTGTCGAGGACGTCCAGGTCGGAGACGGCGGCGCCGTGGATGACCACCTGGCCACCGCGCTGCTCGAACGTCTCCATCCAGCCGGCCATCTTGATCCGCTGGTCGACGGACTGGGCGTGGCCGTCCAGCCGGCCGACCCAGTCGACGACCCGCGGGTGGGCCTGGCCCTCGGCAGCCGGCGGCCCGGCGACGGAGATCCCGAGGCCCTCGACCCGCGGCGCCCGCTCCTCCCAGAAGTTGAGCTCCAGATCGCGCTCGTGGCCCAGCGCGGTGTGGAACATGCACTGGGTGGACATCACCCGTCCGCCGCGGATCTCATCGGACGTCCGGTTGGACATCAGCGTGATCTCGTAGCCCTTGGACTGCAGGCCGAGAGCGAGTTGGAGGCCGGACTGACCGGCACCCACGATGAGTATCTTCCGCATGGCTGTCGACTCTCCCTCAAGCTCGGGCCGGTAAAGGGAATGGAGCATTCCATCCCGCGGGCGGAGCTGAGGTTACGTCACTCGGGTGAGGCGTCAACGGCGTGTCTCACCAGCGCCAGCAGCGCGTCCACGACCGCGATCCGGCGCCGGGCGTCCATCATCACCACCGGCACCGTGGACGCCACGGAGAGCGCGTCCCGCACGTCCTCCGGCTCGTAGAGCGGGGTCCCCTCGAAGTGGTTGACCGCCACCACATACGGCAGACCGAGGCTCTCGAAGTAGTCCAGCGCCGGGAAGCTCTCGTCCAGGCGCCGGGTGTCGACCATCACCACCGCGCCGATGGCCCCGCGCATCAGGTCGTCCCACATGAACCAGAAGCGCTGCTGGCCGGGGGTGCCGAAGAGATACAGGACCAGATCGTTCTCCAGCGTGATCCGGCCGAAGTCCATGGCGACGGTGGTGGTCAGCTTCTCGGGCGTCGCCTCGAGGTCGTCCACGCTCTCGCTGGCCTGCGTCATCAGCGCTTCGGTCTGCAGCGGAGTGATCTCCGAAACCGCTCCGACGAAGGTCGTTTTGCCGACCCCGAACCCTCCCGCTATCACGATCTTGGTGGCGATCGGCGCGCGGGAGCGGTCCGTCTGCCACCTCTGGAGCACCTCCTCGGCCCCGGGTATCCCGGCCCCGGGTATCTCCGACGTCGCCGGCGGAGTCGCCGTGATCGTCTCAGAGCCTGCGAAGTCCACTGAGCACCCTTTCGAGCAACGCGCGGTCCGGCTGGCCGGGACCCCGCCCGGTGCCGTAGACGCGGATCTTTCCCTGGTCGGCCAGGTCGCTGAGCAGGACGCGCACCACCCCGAGTGGGATCTTGAGCATCGCGGAGACCTCCGCGACGGAGCGCATCCTGTCGCACAGTTCGATGATCGCCCGGATCTCCGGCATCATCCGGGCGTTCAACCCACTGGGGGCCAGGTCGAGCCGTCCGTCCGGAGACTCCAGCGACGCCACGAAGGTCTCCACCAGCAGCACATGGCCGGAGCGGGTGCGACCGCCGGTGAGCGAGTACGGACGTACGCGAGCGGGTTTACGGGCGGGCCGGCTGGACCCGGCGGCCGTCACTGTGTGTGCTCCAGCGACCTGCGTAGTTCATTGCGGAGTTCGGGGGTGAGCACATGCCCGGCCCGGCCCACGAACAGTGCCATGTGATAGGCGACGACGGTCATATCGCAGTCGGGGGTGGCATGCACCCCGAGCAGCGAACCGTCGCTGATCGACATGACGAACAGACTGCCCTCGTCCATCGCCACCATCGTCTGCTTGACGCTGCCGCCGTCCATCAGCTTCGCCGCGCCGAGCGTGAGGCTGCCGACCCCCGAGACAATCGTCGCGAGATCCGCACTGGAACCCTTGGGGCCGTCCTGTGCTGCCGGATCGGACGACGCGGCATGGTGCCGTGTGTCGGAGGAGAGCAGCATCAACCCGTCGGTCGAGACGACCACAACCGAGCGGACGCCCGGCACCTCCTCGACCAGGTTCGACAGCAACCAGTGCAGATTACGGGCCTCGCGACTCAACCCGTACGTACTACTGGGCGCATTCACCCGCGTGCCTCCTCAACCGTGCCACCCTCGTTCTGCGCCCCCGTTTGTCCTGCTGTTCCCCGTTGCCGCCGCGCGGGCTCGCCACGGGCGGCGACCTCGGCGGCGGCGTCCCGGCGTCCGTCGCGGGCGCCGCGCTGGAAGCCACCGAGCCGACGCCGCAGCTCCTCCGCGTTCACCGAGCCGGTCCGCTCCCGTGGATCGGGCTCCCGGAGCGCCACGTTCCGCGGTGTGCGTTTGGGAAGTCCCTTGTCGGTGCGCGCCGCCTGGTCCTCCGGGCGGGCGTGCTGGTCGGGGCCGATGGCGTACGGATCGACGGGGGACGGCTCACCGGCCGCCGCCGGGCCGCCGACCGCTGCCGACTCACCGCCCGCCGCCGGGCCGCCGACCGCCGGGCCCCAGGCGTCCGCGCCGACCGGGCGGATGCCGTGGCTGCCGAACCGCCGGTCGACGTCCTCGTGGTCGACGCCGTCGGCGCGGTCCGCGCCGTCCTCACGGCCCTCGCGGCCGTCACGACCCTCGCGGTCGCCGAGGCCCTCGCGGTCGCGGTCGTCGTGGTCCTCATGGCTCTCGCGGCTCATGCGATGGAGGGTCAGCTCCATCGTCCGCTCCACGGCCGGCACCTCCGACTCCTCGACCTGGGCGGCCGGGGCGGTCCGGGGTGCCTGGGGTTCCGGGGCCGGGGCGTCCGCTCCGTGCCGTGCGCCGTCCTGTCCGTCGGTCCGGGCCGACTTGGGGACGCGCTTGGGCAGGGAGGGCAGCGCACCGCCGTTCCCCGAGCTCGGATGGCCGCGCGGCGGCGTGGGCTCCATGGGGTAGTCACGGCCCGTGTCCGCGCTCTGTCCCCACTGCTCGGCGGGGACGGTCCAGGAGGCGGACGGATCCGGGTCCGAGGCCGCCTCGATGGGCGTGGGCTCCGGGTCGAGCGCGGGCTCGGGCTCCGGCTCGGCGGCCTGGGGCACCGGATCCGGCTTCGCGGGCGACGCGACCGGCTCGGCCGACGGCTCGGCACCGACCCCCGCCGCGGCGCTCGCGCTCGGCACACCCTCCTGGTCCCGGGAGACCGAACGGGTCTGCCCGGGAAGCGTGTTGGAGTTCGCCTCGGCCTCGGTTCCCGGGAAGCCCGGGAAGGACGACGGTCCGGTGCCGCCGAACGTCGCGCCCAGGCTCCCCGGCGGGGCGGGCGGCAGCCCGGCGCCGGGCGGACCGGCCGGGAGGATCTTCGTCGGGAGGACGACCACGGCGGCCACCCCGCCCGGCTGCTGCTCGCGCAGCTGCACCCGGATGCCGTGGCGCGCGGCGAGCCGGGTCACCACGTACAGCCCGAGGCCCAGCGGGTCCTCCGGCTGGGGGCCCTGGCAGTACTCCGGCACCGGGTCGGCGAGCCGGGTGTTCAGCTCCAGGAAGCGCTCGGGCGTCATGCCGATGCCCTCGTCCTGGACGGAGAGCATGACCTCGCCGGATTCCAGGAGCCAGCCGGAGATCTGGACCGCCGCGTCCGGCGGAGAAAACGATGTCGCGTTCTCCAGGAGCTCGGCGATCAGGTGGCTGACGCTGTCCGCGGCGAACCCGGCGACCTGGGCATGTGGCGGCAGCGCCTGGATCTGCACCCGGTCGTACCGCTCGACCTCGCTGATCGAGGCGCGCAGCACATCCAGCAGCGGTACCGGCCCCGGGTGAGTGGCCTTCTGTTCGGAGCCCGCGATGACCAGGAGGTTCTCGCCGTAGCGGCGTATCCCGGTGGCCAGGTGGTCGAGCTGGAAGAGCGTCTCGAGGCGGTCGGGGTCCTGCTCCCGCTCCTCCAGGGACTCGATGATCGCGAGCTGGCGCTCGATCAGGCCCAGCGAGCGCAGCGCGAGGCCCACGAAGCTGCCGTGGACCCGGGCCCGCAGCCCCTCCAGCCGGGTGGCGACCGCGTCCCGCTCGGCGCGCAGCCCGTCCCGCTCATCGGCCATCCGCTGCCGCTCGCCGACGAGCCGGGTGCGCTCGGTCTCCAGCTCGGCGACCCGCTCGTACGCCCGCGCGGCCTTGGCGTGCAGTTCGTTGACGGCCCGTACGGCGTCCGCGTACTCGTCGTCGCGGCCCTTGAACGCGACCGGCTCCTCGGCCGCCGGATCGGCCGCGACCCGCCGGGCGCCGAGCCGCAGCGCGGCCAGCGGCCGGGTCATCGAGCGGGCGCTGTGCACCCCGGCGCCGAGGGCGACCAGCAGGGCGGCGCCGACGATGCCGATGCGCAGCTCGAGGTCGGTGACCTCGTCGTCCCGCAACCGCGCGAGCTGGGCGGCCTCGGAGGAGGCCAGCGAGGACTGCGCGCCGCGCATCCGGTCGATCCGGGTGTCCAGGCCGGCCTCGACGCGGTCCTCGCTGAGGAAGAAGTCATTGCCCGCGAGGCGGTTCTGGTCGGTGAGCCGGGCGATATAGCGCTCGGCGTCGGTGACCTCGGTGCCGTTGACGGTGCGGTCGTAGGCGTCGCGCATGGTGGCCGGGGCGAGCTGCTCGAAGTCGGCCAGCGCGGACTGCTCGCGGAGGTTGGTCCGCTGGGCGGCGGAGACCAGCGTGGGCTGGCCGCCGCCCGCGTCGAGCGCGGCCAGCAGCAGCCCGCGGGTGGCGGACGCCTCCTCCACCGCGCGGCCGAGCGGGGCCAGCGCGGCGGTGGCGCCGGACTCGGCGTCGGCTGGGAGCCGACGGGCGAGGGTGTCGGTGATTCCGTTCAGCGCCTGGACGGTCCGGGTGTACGAGGTGAAGACGTCGAGGGCCGAGCCCTTGCCGGTCAGCGCCTGCTGCCGCACCTCGGGCAGGGCATCGAGGAGCCGCCGGACCGACGCCGGGACCTGTGTGCGCACCTCGCGGACGCGGCGGTCGACCCGGGCCCGCGTCTCCTCGGAGACCCCGCGGCCGGAGGCGGTGGTGCGCCCGTCGGCGACGTACCGCGTCATGGCGTCGCGCTCGTCGGCGAGGGCGTGGGCGAGGGTCACCGCGCCGCGGTTGGTCTCCGCGAGGTCGACGAGGCGCTGGGCGTCGGTGGTGTCATCGAGGGCGAGCAGGACGGCGGGAGTCCCGGCCCCGAGGACGGCGACGGAGACGAGGGCGACCGACGTGGTCAGCCGACGACGGACGCGTGCGGTGTGCCGTCGCGGCGTCGCCTCGTCCTGGCGTGGCTCGCTTACCGCATCGCGCGTGGTGCCCCGAAGCCGCTTCTTCCGCACCGGTGCTCACAATCCATTCTCGCCCGACCGCTCTGTGGACCAGAGGTGACGACGGATCAACAATTGTGTTTCCCCACCTCTGGTAGGGATTCCGACCCTTTCAGGACGGGTCTGGGGCGGGCATGCATCACCCACCCGGCCACCCGAACGAGTGAACCGCATTGGGTAGTTGACCACCAACTTTGACGCGCGGCCATACCCTCCCGCCACCTTACGCGGATTGGTAAAGACCTCACCGCCCTGACAAGATGCCCACCCGCAGCTTCCCAGAAGTGTCAATCCCTCCCCAATCAGGCAGCCGAGAAACCGGCGAGGGATTTGGTACGGACCAACGCCCGCCCAGCTCACCACGGCGGCGTTGATCAACGGCGGTCCGGCAGACTGATGGAATGCGCATCGAACTCGCGACCGCCCCCGGCGATCAGCAATATCCCAACGAGGACTACGCATCGGTAGCCCTTCCGGCCTCGGGGAGCGGCGGTGCGCTGGTGGTCCTGGACGGGGTGACTCCGCCCGCGGGCGACGACGGATGCGTACACAGCGTGAGCTGGTTCACCGCGCGGCTCGGCGGATCGCTGCTCGAACTGTCCGGTTCGCGACGGGATATGCCCCTGACACAGTGCCTCTCCGAGGCGATCGCCCGAACCGCCGCGTCTCATAGTTCAACGTGTGACCTTTCTCACCTTCTCACCCCACAGGCAACCGTGGTCGCGGCGCGCTGGGACGCCGAGCGGATCGAGTATCTGGTGCTCTCCGACTCGGCGTTGCTCATCGAGTCGGCCCACGGCGGAGTGACTCCGGTACTGGACGACCGCATCGACCGGCTGCGGGCCGAGGGCCGGCGGCTCGCCCCGCTGCGCAACGCGGAGGGCGGCTTCTTCACCGCCGCCGCCGACCCCGCGGTCTCCGACAAGGCGGTCACCGGGGAGTTCCCGCGCGGCGAGGTACGGGCGCTGGCGGCGCTCACCGACGGGGCGACGCGCTGGGTGGAGCGGTTCGGCGAGGGCGACTGGGCCGAGTGCTTCGCGCTGCTGCGCAAGGAGGGCCCGCAGGCGCTGATCGACCGGGTGCGGGCGGCCGAGCACGCCGATCCGGACCGTACGGCGTTTCCGCGGGGCAAGACCCACGACGACGCGGCCGTGGTCTTCGTGGAGCCCTGACCGGCGGGGCGTCCCCTTCCGGGGCGGGGTACCGCGGCTGCCCCGCCTCCGGGGCGGGTAGCACGATTGCCCTGCCTACGGAACGCGGCAGCGCGATTGCCCTGTCTCCGGGGCGGAGTAGCGCGGTTGCCACGTCCGCGTCGCCGGATGCGCGGGGGTCGCCGATCCTGGCGTGTATGAGCGCCTTACTCCTGCGCCGCCCGCGTCGCTGGACCGGGATCCCCGGCCTCCTGCGCCGCCCGCGTCGCTGGACCGGGATCCCCGGCCTCCTGCTCCGCACGCGCCGCCTGACCGGGGTCCTCGGCCTCCTGCTCCGCGTTCAACCGGTGCAGCAGTCTGGCGAGTTCGGCGACCTCGTTGCGCTCCCACGCGGCGAGGCGGCGGGCGTACCGCGCCCGCCGGGCGACCCGTACGGCACGGAAGCGGCTGCGGCCCTCCTCGGTCAACTCCACCAGGAAGGCCCGGCCGTCCGCCGGATCGGGCGTCCGCGTCACCAGGCCGAGCCCCTCCAGGGCGCGGAGCTGACGGCTCATCGTGGCCTTTCCGACGCCGACGAAGCCCGCGAGGTCGGTGGCGCGCTGCGGGCCCGCGTCCTCCAGCCGCATCAGCAGCCCATAGGCGGCGGATTCGAGCTCCGGGTGGACCTCCCGGGCCAATTCCCCCGAAGCGGCACGGGCTCTGCGGAGGAAAACCGCCAATTCGCGCTCCAGAGCCAGGAATGCATGGTCCACACCAATGCCGTCCACGGTGCCACCCGCACCCTGCTCGGGTGGCAATGCCCCGTTGTTGTGCACGTCAGAGCCCTCTCCGGGTTTTCACTTCGTGAAAGTTTCTACCACGCGCGGTTGTTACCGCAGCTCCACCAGTATTTCGCAGGATTAGACCAACGGCATCACACCCTCCCCCTTCCGTCGGCCTATCTACGCCCGTAGCGTCGCTCCTGACATGGTCATACCAATCGGACGTCCCTCTCCCCCCACCGAGGCTTCGGAGGCAACGCCATGCTCGTGCACAGACCTGGTTCGGTCCGACGCGCCCTCAGCGCGCTGATCGGAATTCTCGCCGCTCTCCTCGCCATGACCATCGCACTGCCCGGTGCGGCGTTCGCCGCCCAGGGTCAGGGCGATAAAGCCATCCCCCACCCCGAGGACGACTGGGCGGGTTCACAGATACTCAAGCACGAGGGCGGATCCACGGCCGGCGAGGCGCCCACGGGGCTGCTCGCCACCGTCGAGGGCGTGGACGTCAGCAGCCACCAGGGCAATGTCAACTGGGCGACGCTGTGGAGCAGCGGGGTCCGGTTCGCCTACGTCAAGGCGACCGAGGGCACCAGCTACACCAACCCGAACTTCGCCCAGCAGTACAACGGCTCGTTCAACGTCGGCATGATCCGTGGCGCGTACCACTTCGCCCTGCCGAACAACTCGAGCGGCGCCGCACAGGCCAACTACTTCGTGGACCACGGGGGCGGCTGGTCCAAGGACGGCAAGACGCTGCCGGGCGCGCTCGACATGGAGTACAACCCCTACGGCGCGACCTGCTACGGGCTGAGCGCCAGCGCGATGGTCGACTGGATCAAGTCCTTCAACAGCACCTACAGGGCGCGCACCGGCCGCGACCCGGTGATTTACACCTCCACCAGCTGGTGGAAGAGCTGCACGGGCAACTCCGCCGCCTTCGGCGGTGTCAACCCCCTGTGGATTCCGCGCTACGGCTCGTCCGTCGGCGAGCTTCCGGCGGGCTGGGGCTTCCACACCATCTGGCAGTACACCTCTTCCGGCCCGACGGTCGGCGACCACAACAAGTTCAACGGCGCCATGGACCGGCTGCAGGCGCTCGCCAACGGCTGAGCCCGCGCCTCCTCACCCCCCACATCCGGCGCGTCCGCCCTCCGGTGTACGGACAGGTCTGTCTGTACGCTGGAGGGCGTCGGTCGTCCTACGGCCAAGTCAAGGAGCATGATCATGAGCAGTGCCCGCCCCTCCGCCCATGAGCGGATCCTGTCCACCGCGACCGCGCTGTTCAACGCCCATGGGGTGCGCGGCGTCGGCGTGGACCGGATCATCGCCGAGTCGGGCGTGGCGAAGGCGACGCTCTACTCCCACTTCCGCACCAAGGACGATCTGGTCCTGGCCTATCTCCACAGGTCGGACCAGCACTGGCGGGGGGCGCTGCGGCAGGCCGCCGAGGCGGCCGGCACCGATCCCCGGGACCGTCTCGTCGGAGTCTTCGACGCGCTGATCGCGGCGACCGAGCGGAACGGATTCCGCGGCTGCGCGTTCACCAGGACCGCGGGCGAGACCGAGCCGGGCACCGCCCCGCACGCCGCGACGGCCGAGCACAAGCGCGCCATACGGGCCTGGCTGACCGAGCTGGCCCAGGAGGCCGGGGCCGCCGACTTCGAGCGGCTCGGCCTGCAGATCTCCGTGCTCGTGGACGGGACGATGGCCGCGGCCGCGCTGGAGCCGAGGCCGGAGTTCGCGGAGGCGGCCCAGGACGCGGCGCGGGCGCTGGTCGCGGAGGCGTGCCCGGCGCGGGTGTAGCCCTCGTACACAGCGTGCGGCTCTCGTACGTACGCGAAGGGCCCGGCCGCACCTCATGGGTGCGGCCGGGCCCTTCGCCGTGACGCGCGGCAGGCGTGACGCGTGGCTCAGACGGCGGTCAGCTCGTGCTCCCGTATCACGCCGGAGGCCAGCAGCTCGCGATAGCGGTCCTGGTACGCGGCGAGCTGGGCGTCGTCGAGCGTATGGGTGCCGTGCACGATGAGCGGCTCCTCGTAGCGCATCCCGGTGATGTGGGCGGTGGCGTCGAAGGGCTTGAGCAGCTCGACGACGGCGAAGCGGTGGAACCCGTCCGGCCGGTACTGCTCCTCGGCGGAGCCCGTCGAGGTGGCCAGGAGCAGCGACTTGCCGTGCAGCGAGGTGCCGCCGGTGCCATAGGCGAAGCCGCGCAGGAACACCTCGTCCAGCCACTTCTTCAGCAGCGGCGGCGCCGAATACCAGTAGAAGGGGAACTGCAGCACGATCCGGTCGTGCTCCAGCAGCAGCCGCTGCTCACGCTCGACATCGATCCGCAGATCGGGATAGGTGGCGTAGAGGTCATGGAAGGTGACCCCGTCCACCGGCCGGGCCGCCTCGGCGAGCGCGGCGTTGACGCGGGACGCGGCGAGGTTGGGGTGGGCGAGGACGAGCAGGGTGCGGGGCACGGATCCCTCCGGAAGGACGAGCTCGAACAGACAGGTCTGTCTGCTTCATCGACGAAGCTACCAGACAGACCTGTCTGGCTGCCAGCGATCCGGCCCGGACCCGGGTCAGCCGCGGCCGGGCACGATCACCTGCCCCTGCGCCATCCCCTCGACGACCTGCGCATACGCCTGGGCCACGGTCTCCACCGGGGTCCCCTCGGCGGGGTCCATGCCCAGCTTCTCCAGGGTCTCCCGCACCCATCCCGGGCAGATCGCGTTCACCCGCAGCCCGCGCTCCAGCTCGATCGCGGCGGCCCGGACGAAGGCGTCGAGCCCCGCGTTCACCAGCGCGCCGAAGGCCCCGCCGGGGGTGGGCTTCTCGAAGACCCCACTGGTGAGGGTGATGGACCCGCCGTCGCGGAGGTGGTGGAGGGCCCGGCGCACGAGGGCGACCTGGCCCAGCAGCTTGGCGTCCAGACCGGTGGTGAACTCCTCGTCCGAGGCGTCCCCGCCGAGCGGGGTGAGCGCGCCGGAGGCGGCGCAGCAGACGACGGCGTCGATGTCCTGGACGGTCGCGAAGAGGTGGTCGAGGGTGGCGGGGTCGGCCATATCGACGCGCACGGCGCCGGTGGCGCCGGTGCGGGAGGCCCGTACGACCTCGTGCCGACCTTCGAGGGCGTCCGCCACGGCACGCCCGATGGTTCCTGTCGCTCCGATCACGATGACCTTCATGCGGCTCAGCGTGCCGGAGCGCGGGGCACGCCGCCTGGCCCTGTGGGAACCAGGCAGCGGGGGTCGGGTCAGTCGCGGGGGAACTCGTCGGTCTCGAGCGTCACCCCGACGACGGTGTTCGTCAGGTCGAGTTGGCGCCGAAGGGCACCGTCAGCGTCGTGAGGTAGTCGCCGTCCTTCGATAGGCACGGCCGACAGGTCACGCGTGGCCCGGAATCCCGTTCGACACGGGATCCCGGGCCACGGCGCCACCGGCAGCGTCCGTCACGCCGCTGCCGGAACCTCGGGGGCGGCCGTCCGGGCGGGTTCGAGGGCCAGCTCCAGGACCCGGCGGACATCCGAGACCGGGTGGACGTCGAGCTTGTCCAGGACCTCGGCGGGGACGTCGTCCAGGTCGGGTTCATTGCGCTTGGGGATGATCACGGTGGTCACCCCGGCCCGGTGCGCCGCCAGCAGCTTCTGCTTGACGCCGCCGATGGGCAGCACCCGCCCGGTCAGGGACACCTCGCCCGTCATCGCCACGTCCGGGCGCACCTGGCGGCCGGAGAGCAGCGAGGCCAGGGCGGTCGTCATCGTGATGCCCGCGCTCGGCCCGTCCTTGGGGACCGCGCCCGCCGGGACGTGGAGGTGGACGCCGCGCTCCTTCAGGTCGCCGACCGGCAGCTCCAGTTCCGCGCCGCGGGAGCGCAGGAAGGAGAGCGCGATCTGGGCGGACTCCTTCATGACGTCGCCGAGCTGACCGGTGAGGTTCAGCCCCGCGCCGCCCGTCTCCGGGTCGGCCAGCGACGCCTCCACGAACAGCACGTCACCGCCCGCGCCCGTGACCGCGAGCCCGGTCGCCACACCGGGGACGGCGGTGCGGCGCTCGGCCGGGTCCTGGGCGGACTCGGGGGTGTGGTGCGGCCGGCCGATCAGCGGGCGCAGCTCCGCCACGTCGACGGTGAAGGGGAGTTCGCGCTCGCCGAGCTCGTGCTGGGCCGCCACCTTGCGCAGCAGCCGGGCGATGGAGCGCTCCAGGGTCCGTACGCCCGCCTCGCGGGTGTACTCGCCCGCCAGCTTGCGCAGCGCCTCGTCCGCCACCGTGACCTCGCCCGGTTCCAGGCCGGCCCGCTCCAGCTGCCGGGGCAGCAGGTGGTCACGGGCGATGGTGACCTTCTCGTCCTCGGTGTAGCCGTCCAGGCGCACCAGCTCCATACGGTCCAGGAGCGCCTCCGGGATGGCCTCCAGGACGTTGGCGGTGGCGAGGAAGACCACGTCGCTCAGGTCGAGTTCGACCTCCAGGTAGTGGTCCCGGAAGGTGTGGTTCTGGGCCGGGTCCAGGACCTCCAGCAGGGCCGCGGCCGGGTCGCCGCGGAAGTCGGAGCCCACCTTGTCGATCTCGTCGAGGAGGACGACGGGGTTCATGGAGCCCGCCTCCTTGATGGCCCGGACGACCCGGCCGGGCAACGCGCCCACGTAGGTGCGCCGGTGGCCGCGGATCTCCGCCTCGTCGCGGACGCCGCCGAGCGCGACCCGGACGAACTTCCGCCCCATCGCGCGGGCGACGCTCTCGCCCAGGCTGGTCTTGCCGACACCGGGCGGGCCCACCAGGGCGAGCACCGCGCCGCCGCGGCGGCCGCCGACGACGCCCAGGCCCCGGTCGGCGCGGCGCTTGCGCACCGCCAGGTATTCGGTGATCCGCTCCTTGACGTCGTCCAGGCCCGCGTGGTCGGCGTCGAGCACGGCCTTGGCTCCCTGGATGTCGTACGCGTCCTCGGTGCGCTCGTTCCAGGGCAGCTCCAGGACGGTGTCCAGCCAGGTGCGGATCCAGCTGCCCTCGGGGCTCTGGTCGCTGGACCGCTCCAGCTTGTCGACCTCCTTGAGGGCCGCCTCGCGCACCTTCTCCGGCAGATCGGCGGACTCGACCCGGGCCCGGTAGTCGCCGGACTCGTCCTCAGGGTCGCCGTTCAGCTCGGCGAGCTCCTTGCGGACGGCTTCGAGCTGGCGCCGCAGCAGGAATTCGCGCTGCTGCTTGTCGACGCCCTCCTGGACGTCCTTGGCGATCGACTCGGCGACGTCCTGCTCGGCGAGGTGGTCGCTCAGCCAGGTGACGGCCAGCTTCAGCCGGGCCACCGGATCGGTGGTCTCCAGCAGTTCGACGCGCTGGGCCACGCTCAGGAAGGGCGAGTAGCCGGAGTTGTCGGCGAGCTGCGCGACATCGTCGATCTGCTCCACCCGGTCCACGACCTGCCAGGCGCCGCGCTTACGCAGCCAGCTGGTGGCCAGCGCCTTGTATTCCTTGATCAGTTCGGTGACGGCACCGGGCAGCGGGTCGGGCACGATCTCCTCGACCGTGGTCCCCTCCACCCACAGCGCCGCCCCGGGTCCGGTGGTCCCGGCCCCGATGCGGACGCGGCGCACACCGCGGATCAGCGCGCCGGGGTCGCCGTCGGAGAGCCGGCCCACCTGCTCGATGGTGCCGAGCGTGCCGATGCCCGCGTACGTGCCGTCGACGCGCGGCACCAGCAGCACCTTCGGCTTACCGCTTCCGCTCCCACTGGAGCGTGCGGCGGCCTGGGCGGCCTCCACCGCGGCGCGTACCTCGGTATCGGAAAGGTCCAGCGGCACCACCATGCCGGGCAGCACGACCTCGTCGTCGAGAGGCAGTACGGGCAGGGTGAGCGGTGTGGACAGCGAAGCCATGATCTCCCCTTCGGCAGGCAACTTGAGTCGGCAGGACTCAAATAATCAATGTCCACTCAATGCACGGAGGGGTCTCGGGTGTTCCCGGACGCTCGTTCGCTGTGAGCGAAGCCGCCCTCGGCGGCGTCGCCGCCCTTCGCCGACGGCCGCCGCCTGGCGTTTCGTCGGACATACGGCCAGCAGACGACGCCGATCAGCAGGGCGAGCCCATGGCCCCACTCGGTGAGCGGATCGAAGTCGACGAGGCTCCCGGCGGCGAGCGCGAGGCCGATCCCGCCGAGCAGCGCCCAGCGCAGCCGGGGCACCAGTAGCCCGGCGAGCACGGCGGCGCAGGCGATCAGGCCGTAGCTGACCCCGTAGTCGAGGCGGCGCAGCGAGCTGTCCGGGAGATGCCCGACGGCGACGGAGGCGGCCACCGGGAGCTCGGTGAGCAGCGTCGCCAGCACATGGCCGAGCAGGAACACCGCGGCGGTCCGCACCCCGCCGACCCGCCACTCCAGCACACCGAGCACCAGCGGGAAGGCGACCAGATAGGGCGAGGTGACCCCGCCCACCGCCCACAACGCGCTGACCAGCAGCGTCAGCAGCGGCCGCTGCGAGAGGTGGGACACATCGGTACTGGAGTCCGCGAGCAGATCGTGCACGGTGCCGGGGTCGCCGAGGCGGGCGTAGAGCCCGGTGCCGAGCAGGACGAGCGTGTAGCCGAGGGTGAACGGCACGCGGATGAGCGTGCGCGGCAGTTCGTTGAGGCGCGCCTTTACGGCAGCCGTAAGGCGCCCGTGACCGGCCGCGGCAGCCGTAAGGCGCCCGTGACCCGCCCCGGCGGCCGTAAGGCGCTCGCGTCCCTCCCCGGCTGCCGGCCCCTGCGGCGTACTGGCCCCGACGGCGGCCGGCCCGGTACGCCCTGCCGCCCGCCGCCGACCGGCCGCGCCGACACACGGCCGAGCGGCGGCAGCCGGCCCCGGCCCACCCGTGTCGCCGCCGTCCGTCGCCCGCGCGCCCGGGACGGCTGGACGGCGCGCCGGGGCACCCGCCGATGCCCCCACCGACGCTGTAGAGGCCGCCCCGGAGGCGTCCGCGTCTCCGGGCTCCGCGTCCGTCGTCCCGCGTATCGATGTCGTCAACGCCCGCGCCCCTTCCTCACTCCCGCTGCTCTCCGCATATCCGCGACGACGGGAACAACAACCCGGGGGCCGTGAGTCATGTCACCGCGGCGTCGGCTGTGACGCGGGCGACGTCGCTCCGCCGGACCGCCGGTGGAATCGGTTGGACCGGCGGGCGAGGCCGGCGCGAGGATGGCGGCACCAGGACCACCCCGGGAGGACCCCACCCCATGCAGCCGCAACCGCAGCCGCCGTACGACCTCCACCCCACCGACGACGACCGGCCGGTGACCGTCGACCGCCGGGAGGGTCCGTACGGCGAAGTGGTGCTGCGGCGGCGCGGCGGCGGGGGGCTGTCGGGCGACGCCGTCTTCGAGATCATCGCCAATGGGTGCTTCCTCATGGACACCTCCGACGGCCGCTCCGAGCGGCTGCTCATCCGCGCCGCCCTCGGCGCGCTGCCCGCCGACCGGCCCTCCCCCGCGCTGCTCATCGGCGGGCTCGGCGTGGGGTTTTCGCTGGTCGAGGCGGTGGCGGAGCCTCGGTGGGGGCGGATCGCAGTGGTCGAGCGGGAGGCGGCGGTGATCGACTGGCACCGCGAAGGACCCCTGGCGGCCGTGACCGCCGGGGCCCTGGCCGATCCGCGCGCCGAGGTCGTCCACGCCGATCTGGTCGCCTGGCTGCGGACCCACCCGCAGACCCCGCAGACCTTTGACGCGCTGTGCCTGGACATCGACAACGGCCCCGACTGGACCGTCACCGAGGACAACGACGGCCTCTACTCCCCCGCCGGGCTCGCCGCCTGCGCGGCGCGCCTCGCGCCGGGTGGAGTGCTGGCCGTATGGTCGGCGCAGCCGTCACCCGCGTTCGAGGAATCTCTCCGGAATGCCGGGTTCACGCAGGTGCGTACGGAAGAGGTCACCGTTGCCCGGGGTGTTCCCGACGTCGTGCATCTCGCCGTTCGGGGCGCGTAGCAAAGCCGCGTACGCTGGCTTTACGCTTGCTTGCCTACCAAACGCGGCTGAGCGATGACCAGGCGCGAGCCGCGGGTTTCACCGGAAGACGCAGGGGCGGGCGTATGGAGCAGACTCACAACGGTCACAACGGGACCGCCACGACCACCCCTGGCGCACAGCGTCGGGTCCTCGTCGTCGAGGACGATCCGACCATAGTGGACGCCATCGCGGCCCGGCTGCGTGCCGAGGGGTTCCAGGTCCAGACGGCGGGAGACGGTCCGGCGGCGGTCGACACGGCCGAGGCATGGCAGCCCGATCTGCTGGTCCTCGACGTGATGCTGCCGGGCTTCGACGGTCTGGAGGTCTGCCGCCGGGTGCAGGCCCGCCGTCCGGTGCCCGTGCTGATGCTGACCGCGCGCGACGACGAGACCGACATGCTGGTGGGGCTCGGAGTCGGCGCCGACGACTACATGACCAAGCCGTTCTCCATGCGCGAACTGGCCGCGCGAGTGCATGTGCTGCTGCGGCGGGTGGAGCGGGCGGCACTGGCCGCGCACACCCCGCGCAGCGGGATCCTGCGCCTGGGCGAGCTGGAGATCGACCACGCCCAGCGCCGGGTGCGGGTGCGCGGCTCGGATGTGCATCTCACCCCGACCGAGTTCGATCTGCTGGTCTGTCTGGCCAACACCCCGCGTGCGGTGCTCTCGCGTGAGCAGCTGCTGGCCGAGGTGTGGGACTGGGCGGACGCCTCGGGCACCCGCACCGTGGACAGCCACATCAAGGCGCTGCGCCGGAAGATCGGCGCGGAGCGGATTCGTACGGTGCACGGCGTCGGCTACGCCCTGGAGACCCCGGCGGCATGAGGAAGGGCCGCTGGGCGCGCAGGATTCCCAAGGTCTGGCGGATCCCCGGGGCCCGGGTTCCCAAGGTCTGGCGGATCCCCGGGGCCCGGGTTCCCAAGGTCTGGCGGATCCCCGGGGCCCGGGTTCCCAAGGTCTGCCGGATGTACGTCGACCCCAGGGGCCGGCGGGCGTTGTCCCGCGCCACCTGGGCCCGGATCTGGGAGGCGCTGCGGCCCTTCGACCCGTACCGCTCGGTCAAGGCGGCGCTGGGGGCGCTGGTCATCGGCTCGGTGATCATCACCACGTGGCTGGTCTTCGCGGCGGTCCACTCCGATACCGAACTGCGCGTGATCACCATCTTCTCGATCATCGCCTCGCTGCTGATCACCCAGTTCGTGGCACACGGGCTGACCGCCCCGCTGGACGAGATGACCGAGGTCACCCGGGCGATGGCGAACGGCGACTACACCCGGCGGGTGGAGGCGGCGGAGCGCCGGGACGAGTTCGGCGACCTGGCGACCGCGTTCAACCGGATGGCGGCCGACCTGGAGGCGGTGGACACCCACCGCAAGGAGCTGGTCGCCAACGTCTCGCATGAGCTGCGCACCCCCATCGCGGCCCTGCGCGCCGTGCTGGAGAACGTGGTGGACGGGGTCTCGGAGGCCGATCCGGAGACCATGCGGGTCGCGCTGCGGCAGACCCAGCGCCTGGGCCGCCTGGTGGATCAGCTGCTCGATCTCTCCCGCCTCGACAACGGGGTGGTGCCGCTGCACTCGCGGCGGTTCGAGGTCTGGCCGTATCTGGCCGGAATCCTCAAGGAGGCCAGCATGGCCAAGGGCGCGGAGTCCCAATCGGGCGCGCACACCCGTACGGACGTCCACCTCAACCTGGACGTCTCCCCGCCCGAGCTGACCGCCCACGCGGACGCCGAGCGGCTGCACCAGGTGATGGCGAACCTCATCGACAACGCGGTCAAGCACAGCCCGGCGCACGGCCGGGTGACCGTGCGCGCGCGGCGCGGTGACGGCCCGGAGAGCCTGGAGCTGGAGGTGCTGGACGAGGGCCCCGGCATCCCGGAGGCGGAGCGGCACCGGGTCTTCGAGCGGTTCAACCGGGGCGGGCTCTCCCCCGACAGTGCGGTGGCCGGGGGCCGGCGCCGCCCGGGCCCGGCCAGCGACGGCGGCACCGGTCTGGGGCTGGCGATCGCGCGCTGGGCGGTGGACCTGCACGGCGGGCGGATAGGCGTGGCGGAGTCCCCGCGCGGCTGCCGGATCCAGGTCAGCCTCCCCGGACCGGCCCCGGAACCCAAACCGGCCACCCCCTGAGATCAAAGTTGAAGTAAAGTCGCTCCTGTCGCGCACATACGAGCGGCAGGGGTGCACGTTTGCGCTGCCCCGCGTGAGGAAACACACGAAACCCCGGGTGTTTCCCGGTGAGTCATGCGCTGAAACCCGCCAATCAATGTGACTTGCGCGACGATGACCAGTGCGGCCTGCACGTAAGGGTCCAAGGGGCGTAGCCTTTATTTCCGCTGTCCACCACCTTAGGAAGCGGAAGAGGGCGGTTGCCGCCGTGTCGCCACAGTCCCCCAACACCTCGAGCGTCTCGACCGATGAACAGGACGGGCAGGGAAGTAACCCTGCCGCTGCCTTCGGCCCCAATGAGTGGCTCGTCGACGAGATCTACCAGCAGTACCTCCAGGACCCGAACTCGGTCGACCGAGCCTGGTGGGACTTCTTCGCCGACTACAAGCCGGGTCAGGACACCGGCTCCGCGGTGGCCACGCCACCACAGGGAGTAGCCGCGAGCGCCGCCCCGGCGGCTCCGGCCAAGCCGGCGGAGGCCAAGCCCGCCGTCCCGGCCGCGAAGCCCGCCGAGGCCAAGCCCGCCGCGGCGGCCCCGGCCGCCCCGAAGCCCGCACCGGCGCAGCCCGCGGCCCCCGCCGAGAAGGCCGCTCCGGCGGCCCCGGCCAAGCCCGCTCCGGTCAAGCCGACCCCGGCCGAGCCGACGGTCTCCAAGAAGGAGCCCGCCGCGCCCTCCGTCGGCCCCGAGCTGGTCACGCTGCGCGGCCCCTCCGCCGCCGTGGCGAAGAACATGAACGCGTCGCTGGAGCTGCCGACGGCCACCTCGGTCCGCGCGGTCCCGGTCAAGCTGCTGTTCGACAACCGCATCGTCATCAACAACCACCTCAAGCGCGCCCGCGGCGGCAAGGTGTCCTTCACGCACCTGATCGGCTACGCCATGGTGCAGGCGCTGAAGGCGATGCCCTCGATGAACCACTCGTTCGTCGAGAAGGACGGCAAGCCGACCCTGGTCAAGCCCGAGCACATCAACCTCGGTCTCGCCATCGACCTGGTCAAGCCCAACGGTGACCGTCAGCTCGTCGTGGCCGCGATCAAGAAGGCCGAGACGCTCAACTTCTTCGAGTTCTGGCAGGCGTACGAGGACATCGTCCGCCGCGCCCGCTCGGGCAAGCTGACGATGGACGACTTCACCGGCGTCACGGCCTCCCTGACCAACCCCGGCGGCATCGGCACCGTCCACTCGGTGCCGCGGCTGATGCCCGGACAGGGCCTGATCGTCGGCGTCGGCGCCATGGAGTACCCGGCCGAGTTCCAGGGCACCTCCCAGGACACCCTGAACAAGCTGGGCATCTCCAAGGTCATGACGCTGACCAGCACCTATGACCACCGGGTGATCCAGGGCGCCGCCTCCGGCGAGTTCCTGCGGATCATGAACCAGCTGCTGCTCGGCGAGAACGACTTCTTCGACGAGATCTTCAAGGCGCTGCGCATCCCCTACGAGCCGGTCCGCTGGCTCAAGGACATCGACGTCAGCCACGACGACGACGTCACCAAGGCGGCGCGGGTCTTCGACCTGATCCACTCCTACCGGGTCCGGGGCCATGTCATGGCCGACACCGACCCGCTGGAGTACCGCCAGCGCAAGCACCCCGACCTGGACATCATCGAGCACGGGCTCACCCTGTGGGACCTGGAGCGCGAGTTCGCGGTCGGCGGCTTCGCGGGCAAGACCATGATGAAGCTGCGCGACATCCTGGGCGTGCTGCGCGACTCGTACTGCCGCACCACCGGCATCGAGTTCATGCACATCCAGGACCCCAAGCAGCGCAAGTGGATCCAGGACCGCGTCGAGCGCAACCACGACAAGCCGGAGCGCGAGGAGCAGCTGCGCATCCTGCGGCGGCTCAACGCGGCCGAGGCGTTCGAAACCTTCCTGCAGACCAAGTACGTCGGCCAGAAGCGGTTCTCCCTGGAGGGCGGCGAGTCCGTCATCCCGCTGCTGGACGCGGTGCTGGACGCGGCCGCCGAGTCGCGCCTGGACGAGGTCGTCGTGGGCATGGCCCACCGCGGCCGGCTGAACGTCCTCGCCAACATCGTCGGCAAGTCGTACGCGCAGATCTTCCGCGAGTTCGAGGGCAACCTCGACCCGAAGTCCATGCACGGCTCCGGCGACGTCAAGTACCACCTGGGCGCCGAGGGCACCTTCACCGGCCTGGACGGCGAGCAGATCAAGGTCTCGCTCGCCGCGAACCCCTCCCACCTGGAGGCCGTGGACCCGGTCCTGGAGGGCGTCGTCCGCGCCAAGCAGGACATCATCGGCAAGGCCGGCACCGACTTCACGGTGCTGCCCGTCGCCCTCCACGGCGACGCGGCCTTCGCGGGCCAGGGTGTGGTCGCCGAGACGCTGAACATGTCGCAGCTGCGCGGCTACCGCACCGGCGGCACCGTGCACATCGTGATCAACAACCAGGTCGGCTTCACCGCCGCCCCGGCCGCGTCCCGCTCCTCGATGTACGCCACGGATGTCGCGCGCATGATCGAGGCGCCGATCTTCCATGTGAACGGCGATGACCCGGAGGCCGTCGTGCGCGTCGCGCGGCTCGCCTTCGAGTTCCGCCAGGCGTTCAACAAGGACGTGGTCATCGACCTGATCTGCTACCGCCGCCGCGGCCACAACGAGACCGACAACCCCGGTTTCACCCAGCCGCTGATGTACGACCTGATCGACAAGAAGCGCTCGGTGCGCAAGCTCTACACCGAGTCGCTGATCGGGCGCGGCGACATCACCCTGGAAGAGGCCGAGCAGGCGCTGCAGGACTTCCAGGGCCAGCTGGAGAAGGTCTTCACCGAGGTCCGCGACGCGGTCTCGGCCCCGGCCCCGGCCGAGGTCCCCGAGCCGCAGGCGGAGTTCCCGGTCTCGGTCCAGACGGCCGTCTCCCAGGAGGTCGTCAAGCGGATCGCCGAGTCCCAGGTCAACACCCCCGACCGGATCACCGTCCACCCGCGGCTGTTCCCGCAGCTCCAGCGGCGCGCGGCGATGATCGAGGACGACTCGATCGACTGGGGCATGGGCGAGACTCTCGCCATCGGCTCGCTGCTCATGGAGGGCACCCCGGTCCGGCTCGCCGGCCAGGACTCCCGCCGCGGCACCTTCGGCCAGCGCCACGCGGTGCTGGTGGACCGTGAGACCGGCGATGACTACACCCCGCTGCTGTACCTCACCGAGGACCAGGCGCGGTACAACATCTACGACTCGCTGCTCAGCGAATACGCGGCGATGGGCTTCGAGTACGGCTACTCGCTGGCCCGGCCGGACGCGCTGGTCATGTGGGAAGCGCAGTTCGGTGACTTCGTCAACGGCGCGCAGACCATCGTGGACGAGTTCATCTCCTCGGCCGAGCAGAAGTGGGGCCAGACCTCTGGTGTCACGCTGCTGCTGCCGCACGGTTACGAGGGCCAGGGGCCGGACCACTCGTCGGCCCGTATCGAGCGCTTCCTCCAGCTGTGCGCGCAGAACAACATGACGGTCGCCGCGCCGACGCTGCCGTCGAACTACTTCCACCTGCTGCGCTGGCAGGTCCACAACCCGCACCACAAGCCGCTGGTCGTCTTCACCCCGAAGTCGATGCTGCGTCTGAAGGCCGCGGCGTCGAAGACCGAGGAGTTCCTCAACGGCTCCTTCCGCCCGGTGATCGGTGACGAGACGGCCGACCCGGCCGCGGTGCGCAAGGTGGTCTTCTGCTCCGGCAAGGTCTACTACGACCTGGCCGCGGAGCGGGACAAGCGCGGTGCGAACGACACGGCGATCATCCGCCTGGAGCGGCTGTACCCGCTGCCGGGTACGGAGCTGCAGGCCGAGATCGCCAAGTACTCGGGTGTCGAGAAGTTCGTGTGGGCGCAGGAGGAGCCGGCCAACCAGGGTGCCTGGCCGTTCATCGCCCTGAACCTGATCGACCACCTGGAGCTGTCGGTCGGCGCGGACGTCCCCGGCGCCGAGCGCCTGGTCCGGGTCTCCCGTCCGCACTCGTCCTCGCCCGCGGTGGGGTCGAACAAGCGGCACCAGTCGGAGCAGCAGGCGCTGGTGAACGAGGTCTTCGAGATCTGACCCACCCCGTTCGGCCCGGAAGGCCCGGTCCCGCGCTGCGCGGGGCCGGGCCTTCCGGCCGTTCGGGGTGCCCTTACGGTCAGACGGGCAGCGGCTCGAAGTCCCAGACGGAGCGGGTCCAATCGCGGGCCGCCATGGTCTCCGGGTGATCCGGCCCCAGGACGGCCTCCAGGCCATCCAGGGCCACCTCCTCGATCACGTCCGCCTCGTCGCGTCCGCCACGGATCACCCGCAGATCCGCCGCCAGCCCGATCTGGGCCAGCAAGGTGAGCGGATGCCGTTCGCCGAGCGCCTCGGCGGCGCGCCGCGCGGTCTCCCGGCTCATGGCGCAGGCGTCCTCCGGCTGCCCCATCGCGTGGTACCTGGCGGCGGTGTTGAGCGCGATCCCCAGCGTCCAGGGGTGGCGCTCGCCGACGGCAGCCGACATGTCCGTGAGCGAGGCGTCCAGAGCCCTCACCGCGAACCCCGTGGGCAGAGTGAGCGCGTGGTTCGCGCGGGCGCCGATGGTGTACGGGTGCCGATCGCCCAGAGCGGCCCGGTAACGAGTCACGGTCTCCTCGGCGACGCTCCCGGCCCGCTCCAGGTCGCCCTCGCGCCGCAGGACGCGGGGGACTCCCGTCCCGATCATCAGCGTCAGCGGGGCGTCCTCGCCCAGCAGGCGCGTCGCCCGATGCGACAGGGCATGGATGTCGGTGTCGCGGCCCTGATCGCACAGCCACAGGTGGTACTGGGCGGCCATGGTCGACGGATGCCCGGCGCCCAGGATGGCGCGATGCCGCTCGGCGCTGGGCGCCTGCAGCGCCAGAGCCTCCTCGTGGCGGCCGGACAGCCGCAGGTCGTACGCGTGCTCCGTCTCGCAGGCCAGCGTCACCAGCGCCGCCGGGCCCAACTCCGCACGCGCGCTGTCCAGCGTCCGCCCGGACAGCTCCGCGGCCTCGGCGTAGGAGCCGAGCATCCGCAGCGAGTGGGACTCGCTGCGCTGGGCGTTCCGCGCCTCCGCACCGTCCATCGGACACTTGACGGCGCACAGGTCGCGCTGCCGGCGGGCGAGTTCGTACGCCTCGTCATAGCGGGCCAGGCCCCGCAGATCCGTGCCGAGCCGGGCCATCGCGACGAGTGTGCCCGGCGCGTCGGGCCCGCCCAGGCTCTTCAGCACCGCCCGGTCCAGCGCCTCGGCGGCGGCGTAGTCCCCGGTCTCGCGCAGCAGCGCGGCCCGGCGGGCGGCCAGTTCCGGATAGTCGCCCGCCGCGCGTTCGGCGAGATGCGTGCCCGTCTCGTGGTCGCCGCTCAGGGTCAGGTAGGTGAGGAACCCGACGACCAGCCGACGCGAGGCGGCGTCCGGTGACTCCAGCGCGCCCGACTGCTCCAGGTACGGCACGAGCCGGGCGTAGCGCGGCCACGCCGCCGGATCGTCCGGGCGCCGCGGATCGGCCGCGACGAGGGCGCCGCGGACGACCCGGGCGTCCTTCTCCCGCTTGTCCTCCGGGGTCCGCCGCCGCACCGCGTCCCGTACGAAGCGGCTCATCCAGACCGCCTCGTCCTCCAGCGTCGACCACCGCATCACGGACCACTGGGCCAGCTTGCCGATGGCCAGCTCCAGTTGGCTGGGGTTCTCCAGGAGCGCCGCCACCGCCGGGGAGACCTGACCCGCCGGGATGGCCCGCAGCAGGGCGAGCGGCACCGGGCCGGGGCCGAACAGGGCGCACACGCGCAGCAGTTCCGCCGCCGCCTTCGTGGTCTCGCGCAGCCGGGTGATCAGGTCCTTGAAGGCGGCGTGGTACGGCATCGGGTAATCGGCGGCGGGCCGTACGGGGTTGGGCTCGCCGTCGCTCACCATGCGCACGTACTCGGCGACGGGCGTGAACGCGCCGTCCAGCCAGCCCGCCGTCTGGTCCAGCGCCAGCGGCAGGTCCTCGACGGCCGCCGCCAGCCGGTCCGCGTCCTCAGAGCCGATGCGCGGCGCCCGGCGGCGCACGAGGGCGACGCTCTCCGTCCGGTTCAGCGGCGGGACCTCCAGCAGCCCGGCGTAGTGGTCGGCCCAGGCCCGGTTCCGCGAGGTGATCAGCACATGGCCGCCCCCGGCGGGCAGCAGGCCGGCGATGGCCTCCGGGTCGTCGGCGTCGTCCAGGACGATCAGCCAGCGCCGGTACGGATCGCCCCGGCGCAGCGCCTCCAGCGCGGCGCGGGCCAGGTCCGCGTCCTTCGCGTCCTGACGGACGCCGACGTCCCCGAGCACCCTCACCAGCACGGGGGCCAGCGCGGCGAGCCGCGCCTCCAGCGCGGGCCGCCCGTCCACGGTGCTCCACCAGACGACGTCGTACCGGGCGGCGAAGCGGTGGGCGTACTCGGCGGCGAGCTGGGACTTGCCGATGCCCGGCGGCCCGACGAGGGCGACCACGGCGGTGTCGGCGGGGGCGGCGTCCAGCCGGTCGTACACCTCGGTGAGCAGCGCGTCCCGCCCGGTGAACCGCGGATTGCGGCGCGGCACACCACCCCAGACGTCGGGGACCTGTCCGGAGTCCACCGGTGTGCGGCCGCCGGGGTCCGCTTCGCCGCCCCGTAACGCCGCCAGCTCCCCTTCGAGCCGCCGGGCCCGCTCCTCCGCGGCGATCGCCTGTTCCTCCGCGAGCCACAGCCGGTGCGAGACCGGGTCCTCGGCCGCGGTCTTCGCCCCGGCCGCCTCCTCCTCCGTCTGCAGCTGGTGTTCCAGCGCCTCGCACCGCCGCTCGGCGTCCAGCGCCTGCCGCCGGGCCTGGGTCAACGCGTCCCGCAGGCGGGCGACTTCTTCCCGCAGCCGGTCCCGTTCGGCCGTCAGGTCCTCGCGCTCCTGCCGCAGGCGGTCCAGCTCCGCGCTCCGGGCCTCGCGGTCCGCCGCCGCGACCGCGATCCGGCGCTGCTCGACCTCCATCTCGGCGATGCGCTGTTTCCGCACCAGCAACGCCTCCGAGAGCGCCTCCGCCCGCACCTCGGCCTGCTGGCGCTGCCGGTCGGCGTCGGCGAGCTGGTCGCGCAGCCGCTGAAGCTCCCAGCCGACCTTGTTGGTGGCCTGCAACGCACGGCGTTGCAGGGTGTGCACATGGGCCATCACCTCGGTCGAGGAGGGCCGTCCGGTGGCCTTGGCGGCATGGGTGAGGAGCTGGTCCACGAATTCGGCGGGCGGCACCACGGTGCCGTTCAGATAGCGCGAGACGGTCCCGGCGTCGTAGTGCAGCCGTACGGCGAAGACCCGCAGCGACACCCCCACCGCGCCGAACAGCTCCCGCAGGCTCTCGGCCAGCGCCCGGCACTCCGGTCTCACCTGCTCGGGGATCGGCTTCAGATCGCCGATCCGCCGCTCCGCCCCCGACTCCGGCACCAGCTCCCCACCGACGGGTCCGTCCTCCATGGGTCGCCCCTCCCCCGTTGCGGCCGCTCTGCAACGCGTGCGGACTGCCGCAACGCCCCAGAGCCCGCACATCGTGAAACGTACCCCCGGCGCCTTGGCCGGTTTCACGAAAGCAGGTCAACGATGCCGAACCGCCACCGCCCCGCCCTTCTCACCCTCACCGCCGCCGTGCTCTCCGGCGCCGTCCGCGCGCTGGTGTCCTGGCTGCTCAGCCGGACGACGCAGTGACCGCGGCGCGGTCGCCGGAGGCGATGGCCAGCCGCTCGGCGAGTTCGTCGCGCACCCGCGCGAGGGTGGCGATCCGGTCGTCCAGGACGCTCAGGCGGCGGCGCCCGACGTTCAGCATGGCCTCGGAGGGGCGGCTGCTCGGCAGGTCGCCGTCCAGGCAGGCGCCGAAGTGCTCGATGTCCTCCAGCGTGAGCCCGGCGTCCAGCAGATAGCGGATGTTGGCCACCCGCTGGATCGCCTGCTCGTCGTAGATCCGGTAGCCGTTGACCGCGCGTGTGGAGCTCAGCAGCCCTCGCTCCTCGTAGAAGCGCAAGGCCCGGGTGGTGGCACCGGTGGCCTTCGCCAACTCCCCTATCCGCATGCGGCGACACTACCCGCGGCCAGTCGGCCGGCGCCTGGGCCCGGTCCGGTGGATCTTCGCGCCCGTGACATCAGCGGCTGCCGCCGCGGGACCCGCGGCGTCTGGTGCAGGGGCACCTCCCAGCGGTAGCTGGGGCGCCGTGCCAGACATCGCGGGCCCCGTGGAGATCCGCCAGAAGGGCCCTAGCCCACCAGCGCCCCGCCGTCCACGGGCAGGACGACGCCGGTGGTGTAGCCCGCCTCGGGCCGGGCGAGCTGGGTGATCCAGAAGGCGACCTCGTCCACCTGGCCGAGCCGCCGGAGCGGCACATGTTCGATCAGGGTCGTCCGCAGGGCGTCGATCTGCTCGGTGCCGAGCCCCTGGTGCCGCCCGATCGAGGTGGCGATGGGGCCGGGGGCCACACCGGCCACACGCACCCCACGCGGCGCGAGTTGCACCGCCCAGCTCCGTGTCAGGGTGTCCAGGGCGGCCTTCAGCGCGGCGTACAGCTCCGTGCCGGGCATCGGCCAGCCGCGCTGGCCGATCGCCGTGCTGACGTTGATCACGACACCGGCGCTCTCACTCAGATGCGGAACGGCGGCCTCGGTGAGGTACACCGGCGCGAGCAGGTTGACGGCGAGCATCTCCTCCACGGCTTCCCGCCGGATGTCCCCGAGCGGCGCCTGCCGGACCACGGCGGCGTTGTTGACCAGCACGTCGATCCGGCCGAACGCCTCCAGTGCGGTGTTCATGATCAGTTCGGCGGTGCCGGGCGCCGCGACGTCGGCCACCAGGGGACGGATGCCCGGCGCGTCGGCGGCCGTCTCGGCGAGCCGGGCCGCCGTCCGGCCGACCACCAGGACCTGGGCGCCCTGCTCGGCGAAGGTCCGCGCGGCGGCCCGCCCGATCCCCGTGCCCCCACCGGTGACGATCACCGCTGTGCCGTCGAAGTGTGCGGCTGTCATGTCTGTCATGCCAACGCACCGTAAACATTGACGTCCGCGTCAAGGTCAACTCCGGCGGCCCTCGGGTCGCTCACCGGGCCGCGGCGCCGCATATCCTGGGCGAGTAGATCCGCACCATCCCTTCCGGAGCGACCCTTGTACTTCACCGATCGCGGTATCGAGGAGCTGGAGCAGCGACGCGGCACCGAGGAGGTCACCTTTGAGTGGCTCGCCGAGCAGCTTCGGACGTTCGTCGACCTGAACCCGGACTTCGAGGTTCCGGTGGAGCGGCTGGCGACCTGGCTGGCCCGGCTCGACGAGGAAGACGACGACGTCTGAGGGCGAACGGCGGCTGAGGGCGAACGGCGTCTCAGCGCGACCACACCTGAGCGCGACGCCGCCTGAGGGCGACGCCGCCTGAGCACTACGCGGCCCTACCGGCCACGCGTCACGCCACCACCGGACCGCGCCCCGGCGCCCCCGCCTCGTGGTCCAGCCGGGGGTCGGACACCAGCACCGCCTGCTGCAGCCGCTGCAGCTTCGCCGAGGGTTCCAGCCCCAGTTCCTCCGTCATCGCCATCCGCAGCCGCTGATAGACCGTCAGGGCGCGGGTGCGCTGGCCGGAGCGGTGGAGGGCGAGCATGTACTGCCCGTGCATGCCCTCGTGGAATCGGTGCTCCACGACCAGTGAGGCGAGGTCGCTCAGCACCTCCAGATGGCCGCCGAGCCGCAGCCGGGTCTCGATACCGCGCTCGGTGACCGTGAGCCGGGACTGCTCCAGCCGGGCGACCTCCGCCTGCAGCGGGCGGCCGTGCGGGGTGACGTCGACCAGGGCCGGGCCCTGCCAGAGGGCCAGCGCCCGCCGGAAGGAGATGTCCGCCGTCCGCTCGTCACCGGCCTCCAGCGCGCCTTCGCCCTCGGCGACGAGGGCGCGGTACTCATGGACGTCGAGCTGGCCCGGCCCCACCACCATGGCGTAGCCCCCGGGCCGGGTCTGCAGCACATCCCGGGTGACGGCGGCCGACGGCATCCCCAGCACCTCGGCGAGCAGCTTGCGCAGATGCAGGATGTACGTCTGCAGCGTGGTCAGCCCGGTACGCGGCGGATGATCGCCCCACAGCTCGGCCATCAGCGACTGCACCGGCACCATCCGGCCGGCGTGGAGCAGCAGCAGGGACAGGACCTTGCGCGGCTTCATCGCGCTGGGCACCCCGGACCGGGCGCCGAGGCCGACTGTCAGCGGTCCGAGCACGCTCACCCGCATGGGTGGCACCTCTCTTCGGGCTTCATGGGCGGTAGGCACGGACGAGCAGGTCGGCGGCGCTTTCGCAGACGGCCGCGGCCGCCGCGTCGGCGAGCGGGCAGGTGCCGTACATCGACTGGTAGAGCCCCTGCTGGACGATCAGGGCCACGAACTGGCGGGCGGCGGTGGCCGGTTCCGGCACGTTCAGCTCGCCGCGGCCGGTGCGCCGGTCGAGCATCTCGGCGAGGTAGGTCACCAGCTGCTGGGGCTCTCCCTCGGCGCATGCGGGGCGCAGCGAGGGGTGGCGGGCCACCTCGGCGATGACCAGGCGGCGCAGTGCGGAGGCACGTTCGTCGAGCAGTACGGCGAGCACCCGGTGGCCGAAGTGGACCAGCGCGGTGCGGGAGTCGCCGCCGTCGTACGCCTCGGGGGGCTCGGTGCCGTCCGGTCCGAGGGCGCACGGGGAACCGGCGGCGAATCCGGTCGCCACCCGCTCCCGTTCCTCCTCGACGGCGGCGATGAACAGCCGTTCCTTGTCGCCGAAGTGGTTGTAGACGGTCTGCTTGGACACACGGGCCTCGTCCGCGATGACGTCCACGCTCGCCCGGTCGTATCCCTCGCGCAGAAAGACGGCCACGGCCGCCTCCAATATCGCCTGCCGCTTGGCGGGCTGGGGGCCCGCGGGCCGCCCCGCGGCGCTGCGCCGGGGACCGCTGTCCGTCCGCAACGGCCCAACCTCCTCGCTCCGAGCCGGTCTTGCCCTCGATGGACGTGTGAGTCTAGCCTTCGTTTACTGCAATGGACTAGCCCGTCCAGTCCAATTAATTCATCGGCAGATCATGTCGTTTCCTCACCGCTACACAAGGAGAGCCCCCATGAGCGCACCGGAGAGCAGCGGGCCCCTGAGCCCTCTCACCCTGGCGCCGGAGGCGCAGCGGCAGCTGTTCCTGGAGGCCCGGACGGCCAACACGTTCACCGACGAGCCGGTGACGGACGAGCAGGTCCGCGCCATCCACGAGCTGGTCAAGTACGCGCCCACCTCGATGAACCAGCAGCCGCTCCGGGTGGTCCTGGTGCGCTCGGAGGAGGCCCGCGCCCGGCTGGTGGCGCATATGACGGGGCGTAACCAGGAGAAGACGGCCAAGGCGCCGCTGGTCGCGGTGCTCGCCGCGGACCTGGACTTCCATGAGGAGCTGCCGCGGCTGGTGCCGTTCATGGAGAACCCGCAGCAGATCTTCGCCGACCCCGGCATGCGGGAGGCGTCGGCACACTTCAACACCGCGCTGCAGGTGGGCTACTTCATCCTGGGCGTGCGCGCGGCGGGGCTCGCCGCCGGGCCCATGATCGGCTTCGACCACGCGGCCGTCTCCAAGGAGTTCTTCGAGGACGGGCGGCACGCGGCGGTCTGCGTGGTCAACATCGGCAAGCCGGGTCCGGACGCCTGGATGGGCCGGCTGCCGCGGCTGGAGTACGAGGAGGTCGTGCGCACCGTCTGAGACCTCCGCCGGGAGAGTCGGCCGCCCGCTTCACCGCGCCGAGGGGCGCGGGAGCGGGCGGACCGGTGGGGGCCAGGGGACCCCCATGAGCGGTGACCGGTCTCGGCTCAGCTCTCGATCAGTTCATGGAACGCCACGGTGTCGAAGATGTCCTCCATCCTCGCCGCCTTGCCGTCCCGCATCGTCCACGAGTGGACGAAGTCCAACGTCACGGTCGTACCGCGGCGCGAGGTCACCTCACGGGTGCCGAACACCACGACCCGGTCGCCCTGTTCGATGAACTCCTTCGGCTCGAGCTTCATCCCGCCCAGCACCGTCGGCACATGGGCGAGGAATTCCTTGATCCCCGCATGGCCCAGCTTGGTGCCGCCGAGCCCGTACGCGGCCATCCCCTCCGGATGGACCCACTCCACATCGGGGTGCATGCCCGACAGGATCCCCTCGATGTCGCGGTCGCGGAAACCCGCGTAGGAGGCGCGGATGGCCTCGATGTTCGCTGATGCCATGGTGGTCGCCACTCCTCAGACGGCGGTGTGCCGGGGCTCGGTCGGAAGGTGCTCGGGGTGGAGCGCCTGGAGCGTACGCCGCACGCCCTCGCGCCACGGCACCCGGCAGGGTCCGGTGATCTCCCGCCGCCGGGTGGGGTCGAATTGATAGGTCTCACGGGTGACCTCGCTGGGCACGAGCCGGGCCCGCACCCCCGTGAGCTCCTCCAGATGGCGCACGCAGTCGGTCATCCCGACCGCCTCGTCCCCGCCCCAGTTGACCAGCGTGGCCGGGGCCGAGGCGGCCTTCCACAGATGGGGGACGTGGGCGACGAGATCGTCGGTGTGGAGGAGCGAGCACCAGTTCTGGCCCTCCATGGGCACCGGTATCGGCTCGCCCGCGAGCATCCGCTTGAAGTAGAGCATCGGCACTCCGCCGTAGCCGCCGGGGCCGTAGGCGATGTTGAGCCGGGCGATGGTCGTCGGCAGGTTCAGCACCTGGGCGAACGCCCGTGCCGCGCCCTCGGCGGCGATCTTGCCCACCGGGTAGGCGGGCAGCCAGTCGGCCACCCCGTCGACGGGGTCGTCCTCCGTGTACGCGTGGTCGAGGGTCTGCCGCTTGTAGAGCGCTCCGGTGGAGACGAAGAGGAACGCCTCCGCCCGCCGGCAGTGGCTCATCAGCCGTCCGGTGGCCACCGAGTTGACCTCGATGGCCGCGTTGACGTCGCCGTCCTCACCGCGGCGCACGGCCGAGTGGAAGACATGGGTGAAGTCGTCCGGCAGCCCCTCGTACGCGGCCGCGCCCAGGTCGTTCATGTCCCAGTGGAACGTGGTGATCCCCTGGTCGTTCAGCTCCTTCTCGACACCGGGGGTGCCGAACCGGCCCAGACACCACACCTCATTGCGCTCGGCCAGTGCCTCGGCCACCGGCCGGGCGACCTGTCCGGTGCCCCCGGTGACCAGGATCTTCTTGCCTTCCACCCTGCTCTTCTCCTTGTGCCTGGCCCGCTCGGGCCGCTGCCCGGCCCGCTCGGGGCTATGCCTGGCCCGCGGTCCGGGCCCGGTCGGCGTCGCCCAGCGCACGGTCGAGTTCCCTGCGCAGAACCGCCTGGAAGGCCGCGACATGCCGCGGGCCCATCAGTGTGTAGTGCTCACCGGGTACGTCCAGATACCGGTTCGGCTCCGTGGTGTGCTCGTCCCACCGGCGCAGCTCTTTCTCCAGCCAGTCCTCCTTGGTGCCGCGCAACGGGATCGCGTAGAAGACCGTCATGGACCGGGTGGTGCCGCTGGGGTGGTAGTCGCGGCCCAGGGTGGTGAGGCCGTGGGCCAGCTCCGCCCAGGCGGTGAACGTGTCGAGGTCCAGGTCGAGTTCGTCCAGCCGGCCGCGCGGGGCGATCCGCAGCAGATGAGCGAGCTGCTCCTCGCGGGGCAGGGGGCGCAGCTCGGCGGGGAGGTCGAGCGACTGCTTCTTGTTGATCAGGTCGAGGAAGAAGGCGAGGTTGGTCGCGGTCTCGACGAAGTCGAGCTCCTCCATGCGGTACTTGATGTGCGGCGGAAGGTTGAAACTGCCGACGAAGTCGACCCGCTCGCCCTGGGCCTCGAGCGCCTTGGCGATCTCGAAGGCCACGGCGCCGCCGTAGGAGTAGCCGGCGACCGCGTAGGGGCCGTGCGGCTGGCGGGCGCGGATGGCCTCCACATAGCACTCCACCATCTCCGCGAAGCTGGTGAAGGGCTTCTCGTGCGCGTTGAAGCCACGGGCGCGCAGCGCGTAGAACGGCCGGTCGCCGACGAAGTACTTGGCGAGGTTGACGAAGACCAGCACCTCGCCGACGCCGGGGTGGACACAGAACAGCGGGGTCTTCTCGCCGCCGGTCTGCAGCGGTACGACCGGGTCGTACACGGCGGCTTCGGGCGCGCCGCCGTCGCCGAGCCGGGCCGCGAGCTGCCGTACCGAGGGCGCCGTGAGCACCGTGATGACCGGCAGGTCCGCGACGCCCAGGCGCCGGTGGACCTGGCGCCGCAGTCGCAGGATGTCCAGCGAGGTGCCGCCCAGGTCGAAGAAGCCGGCGGTGGCGCTGATGCGCTCCGGGGCGGTGTCGAACATCTCGGCGTAGATCTCGGCGAGGATCCGCTCGGTCTCGCCCTCCGGCGGGGTGTGGCCGCCGAGCCGGCGGGTGGTCAGCTCCGCGACCCGCTCGATGACGTCGTCGAATCCGCCGGACTCCAGACGCTGGCGCATCCGCCGGCGCAGCGTCTTGCCGAGGCTGGTCTTGGGGAAGGCGTCCTTGGGCAGCGGCAGGATGAGGTAGGGCCGGAAGCCCCAGTGCATCACGACGGTGGAGCGCACCGCGGTGATCATGCGGTGCAGCCCGGCCTCGTCGTCGTCCGCCGGTTCGGGGCTGACGGCGATGACCAGCTGCTCGGTGTCGCTGCCGGGGCGGCGGGTCGGGAACGCCGCCACAAAGCCGCTGGCCACGTCGTCGAGCTGCTCCAGGGCGGCCTCTATCTCATGGCTGAAGTAGTTGACGCCATTGACGATGACGCTGTCCTTGTTGCGTCCGACGAGGGTCAGCCGGCCCTCGTCGATCCGGCCCAGATCGCCGCTGCGGAACCAGCCGTCGGGGGTGAAGGCCGCCTCGGTGGCCGCCTCGTCGTGGTAGTAGCCGGTGGTGATCATCGGCCCGCTGAGCTGCAGCTCGCCGATCTCGCCCGCGGGCAGCGCCCGGTGGTCGTCGTCGGCGACCCGGATCCGCAGCCCCTCGACGGGGGTGCCGAGGTTGGCGAACTCCTGGCCCACGTCGGTGACCGGGAACGCGCGGTTGTAGATCGATCCGGCGCAGGTCTCAGTCATGCCGAAGGCGGGCCAGAGGGCTCCCTCCCGCAGTCCGTACGGAGCGTAATGGGCGAGAAATGCCTCACCGGTCGCGACGACATTCGCCTCACCGCCGCTGACGATATGGCGCAGCGCGCTGAGATCGAGCCCTTCACCGCCCGCCGATATCTCCTCCGCTATCTCATGGACGGAGGAATTGAGCGGGCCGAGGAGGAAGTTCGGCGTAAAGGTCATCGTGACCTTGTGGCGAGAGATGATCCGGAGGAACCGCAGCGGCTCCTCGAGAATGACCGCGGCTTCCGCGTGCAATTGCTCGGCGCCCACGTACAGCGGCAGCATATGCGCTTCCAAGAGCGCGGCCACATGATCGTAGGAAATCCAGTTGAAGGTGGTGTCTGCGGCAGTGAGATGTTGTTTCCCCGCCTTTCCGGCCATCGACGCCAGGATATTTCCATGGGTGAGCGTGACTGCCTTGGAATTCCCGGTGGAGCCGGAGGTCAGCACCAGCAGGGCGAGATCCTCCGGGGCCGCGGAGTGCACGGCGGGCGGCTGCCCGCGCTCGGTGTCGGAGGGGTCCGCGGCCTCGTCCCGCAGCTCCTCCACCACGGCCACCGCGAGTCCGGGCACCTCCGGCAGCTCGGCGCGCATCGCCTCGGTGGTCACCAGCAGGGGACCGCCCAACAGACCGTTGACATGGGCGAGTTGGGCCGACCAGCGGGCCGGGTCACCGGAGATGGGCACCATCGGGCAGGGCACGAACCCGCCCAGCAGGCAGGCCCAGAGGACGGTCAGGAATTCCGGCTGGCGGTCCAGCAGCAGAGCCACCGTGTCCCGCGGCCGCAATCCCCGGCCCCGGAGTGCGGAGAGGAGGTCGAGCGCCGATTCCAGAAGTTCCGGGTAGGGCTGCCGTACGGATTCGCTCGCCGTGGGCCCGACCAGATAGCGCACCCCCGAATGGGCGTGGTCGCGCGCCGCCCGCAACAGCAGCTGGGCAACCGAGAACGGCTCCGGGCCTTCCTCTGGTGCCGAGGTATTCAAGGGTTGTGACGTCATTCCCCCCACGGCCCTCTTCCTTTCCGATTCTGAGGCCACGAAGGTAACAGTCCCGAACATTTGTCTCCATGACGCTCTACCGGCGCTCTAGCGAGACTCTAGCGAGGAATTCCCGGGGAGGAGGATTTTCTCGAAGAAGGGTGATCCGGTCCACCGAGAACGATGGCTGCACCATGCATCTGTCATCGGCTCGCGCGATTGTGCGCAGATGCGCGGGCGTACCGGAGGCGCCCGCCGCCGGGGCGGGCGACAGCCGAGCACCACCCTCCCGGGCGGGGCCGACCCGGGCTTGACTCCGCAGGACCGCGATATATCGTGTTCAGTAGAGACGCGATATGTTGCGTCGTCGTGACGCGTCGCACGTCCAGTCAGGGGAGGCCAGGGATGTCAGCCGGATCACAGTGGTCGATCACCGCGCC
Organism: Streptomyces sp. NPDC007875; assembly: GCF_042868035.1. Taxonomy (NCBI): domain Bacteria; kingdom Bacillati; phylum Actinomycetota; class Actinomycetes; order Kitasatosporales; family Streptomycetaceae; genus Streptomyces; species Streptomyces sp. NPDC007875. The sequence continues at coordinate 522,185 of NZ_JBIADZ010000001.1, forward strand.
ACAGAAGCTCACCTTCGACGACCCGGTGTCGACCCTCGACGTCCGCATCGCGGGCGGCACGGTCAATGTGGTCGGCACCGGCCATGGTCCCGCCCGCCTCGAGGTCTCGGAGATCGACGGCCCGGCGCTGAAGGTCAGCCATGTCGACGGCACCCTGAGCGTGGGCTATGACGACCTCCCCTGGAAGGGCTTCCGCAAGTGGCTCGGGCAGTGGAACCGCACCGCCCATGTCACCCTCACCGTGCCCGTCGGCACCAGGGCCACGGTCGGCGTGATCGGGGGCTCCGCCGTGGTCTCCGCGCTGGCCGGACGCGCCGAACTGCGCGGTGTCACCGGCGACTTCACCCTGCTCGGGCTGACCGGGCCGGTGCGGGCCGAGACCGTCTCCGGCCGGGTCGAGGCGCAGGCCGTCACCGGCGATCTGCGGTTCCACTCCGTCTCCGGCGACCTCACCGTCATCGAGGGCTCCGGGCCCTCGGTACGGGCCGAATCGGTCAGTGGCGATATGGTGCTCGATCTCGCCCCCGCCCCGAAGTGCTCCGACATCAACCTCACCACCGTCTCCGGGGAGATCGCCATCCGGCTGCCGCACCCCGCCGACGCCGAGATCGAGGCCAACACGGCCACCGGCTCGGTCTCCAACGGCTTCGACGATCTGCGGGTCAGCGGCCAGTGGGGGGCCAAACGGATCACCGGGCGGCTCGGGGCGGGCAAAGGCAGCCTCAAGGCCACCACCGTCTCGGGCGCCATCGCGCTGCTGCGCCGTCCGCCGTCCGAGGACGACACGGACACCACCGACGGCACCCAGGGAAAGGTCCTCTGATGCCCCCCGTATTCGCTCACGGCCGACTGCGCCTGTATCTGCTCAAGCTGCTCGACGAGGCGCCGCGCCACGGCTATGAGGTCATCCGTCTGCTGGAGGAGCGGTTCCAGGGGCTGTACGCGCCCTCGGCCGGCACCGTCTATCCGCGGCTGGCCAAGCTGGAGGCCGAGGGCCTGGTGACCCACACCACCGAGGGCGGCCGCAAGGTCTACTCCATCACCGACGCCGGACGCGCCGAACTGGCCGACCGCAGCGGTGAGCTGGCCGATCTGGAGCTGGAGATCCGCGAGTCGGTCGCCGAACTCGCCGCCGAGATCCGGGAGGACGTCCGCGGCTCCGCGAGCGATCTGCGGCGGGAGATGCGAGAGGCGGCCCAGCAGGCCCGCGCCTCGGGCGGCACCGGCGGCAGCCAGGACAAGCACGGCCCGTGGGAGGGGCCGTGGGGCGACAAGGAGACCTGGCGGCAGGCCAAGGAGGACATGCGGCGCGCGAAGGAGGAGTGGAAGGAACAGGCGCGCCGGGCGAAGGAGGAGAGCCGGCGGGCCCGGCAGGACGCCCAGCGCGCCCGTAAGCAGGCCAAGGACGCACAGGACTTCGCGCGCGAGGAGGTCCAGCGGATCGCCCGGCGGGTCCAGGAGCAGACGCAGGAGCACATCCGGGCGGGCGACTGGCAGCAGGCGGTGCGCGAGGGGCTGGCCGAGGTGTCGCGCGGGATGAGCCGGATCTCCTGGCAGGGCACCTCCCGCTCGGACTGGGGCTGGGACGACGAGACCTCCGGGCCGGAAACCAAGGTCGAGCGAATGGACATGACCAAGCCGAAGGGCGGCGGCGAGGAGGAGAAGCCGACCGGCGGGGACGGCGACAGCGGTACGGCCGGAGTTCAGGAGCCCGAGTGGGCCAAGGACTTCACCCCCTCGGGCGCCCCGGCCCGCGACCTGGAGCGGCTGCTCGACCGGCTCCGCGACGACATCCGCGACGCGGCCCGCGACCACGGGGTGACGGAGGCCCAACTGGCCGACGCCCGCCACCACCTGGGGGCGACCGCGGCGCGGATCACCGCGCTGCTGCGAGGCGACCAGGCATAGGACCGGCTTCCGTCTCACTCAGGACGGCTTCTGTCTCACCCAGGACGGCTTCCGTCTCACCGCTTGACCTCAACCGCGGTTGAAGTTCCAGGATCGGGGTCGGAGGGGCGCACCACGGGGGGCGCCCCTCCGGCCCCGATCCCCTTTTCCTGCTCAGCTCTTCCCGACCGCGAGGAGACCGTCATGTCCGCCCTGCCCAGCTCCGGCCCGCTGCCCGATCTCACCCGGCCCGTGGGCGCCGCGCTGTTCAGCACCTGGAGCGTGGGCACGCCGGATCGGCAGCGGGCCGCGGTCGACGCCATCGCCGCCACCTGGGACAGCCGCCCCTGGCCGGCGTCCGAGCTGCTCTCCTACAACGTCTACGCCGGTACGGACGGCGATACGCTGATGCACCACTCCCAGTGGGCCAGTGAGGCCGCGTACCACGCCTTCGTCCGGACCCAGCGCCAGGAGCGCAACGACGCGATCGACAGCGCGGTCCCGGACGTCAAACGGCTCGGCCTCTCCTCGTACCGCCACTACCGCAGCTTCCAGGCACCGGCGGCCCAGGGCGATACGCCGGACCCCGGGCTGATCGTCGTCGTCGAGATCGACTTCGACGACCCCGATCCCGAGCTCCGCCGGTCCTGGACCGACCTGGTCATCGAGGCCCTGGAGACCGCGCCCGACCCGGGCCTGATCTCCGCCGACTTCCATCTGATCGTCGACGGCGAGCGCCATCTGAGCACCGACCGCGCCCGGGTGCTCAACTACGCCCGCTGGAGCAGCGCGGAGACCTACGAGGCGGCCATGGCGGCCGATGGGCCGCGCGGCGGCGGCTCGTCCCTCTGGGACCGGGTGCGCGACTTCCCCGGTCGGGTGGGGGCCACGTCCCGCTCCTATCGCTTCCGGCGGAGCTTCGTACCGCCGTCGGCGGCTTCAGCCCGGAATTCCGCGAATTCGCCGGAGCGCAAGGCCCGGTAGATCATCGCGCGGACTCCGCGCCAAAGCCTCCGGCATATGCTCGCCGCCCTCTCGGCGTAGGCCGGATCCGCCGGGGCCTGTTCGAATTCCCCCCGAATCCCCGGCCCCCATTGCGGCCGTGGAGGGCGGCACGGTATTCAGACCGTCAATACGACCTTGCCGAAGAGATCGCCGCCCGCCATCTTCTCGAACCCCTCACGGGCCCGGTCCAGCGGCAGCACCGAGTCGATCACCGGTCGTACACCGCGGGCGGCGCAGAAGCTCAGCAGGTCCTCCAGCTCGTCCTTCCCGCCCATCGTGGAGCCGACGACCTTCAGCTCCAGGAAGAAGATCCGGTTGAGCTCGGTGGCCTTCGGGTTGGGGCCGCTGGTGGCGCCGGAAATCACCAGGGTGCCGCCGGGCTTGAGGGACTTCACCGAATGCGACCAGGTCGCGGCGCCCACCGTCTCGATCACGGCGTCCACCCGGCGCGGCAGCCGCTCCCCCGGTTCGTACGCGCTCTCGGCGCCCAGCTCGACGGCGCGGGCCCGCTTGGCCTCGTCACGGCTGGTGGCCAGCATCCGCAGCCCGCCGGCCGCGCCCAGCACGATCGCGGCGGTGGCCACACCGCCACCGGCGCCCTGGACCAGGACGCTGTCGCCGGGGCGCACCCCCGCGTTGGTGAACAGCATGCGGTACGCGGTCAGCCAGGCCGTGGGCAGGCAGGCGGCCTCCTCGAAGGAGAGCTCCTTGGGCTTGGGCAGCAGATTCCAGCTGGGGACGGTCACCTTCTCGGCGAAGGTGCCCTGGTAGCGCTCGGTGAGGATGGAGCGGGGCTCCTTCGGGCCGACGCCGTGTCCGCTCTGGCCGATGACGGAGTGGAGGACGACCTCGTTGCCGTCCTCGTCGATCCCGGCCGCGTCGCAGCCGAGGATCATCGGAAGCGACTCCTCGCCGAGGCCCACACCGCGCAGCGACCACAGGTCGTGGTGGTTGAGCGAGGCGGCCTTGACGTTCACGGTCGTCCAGCCGGGCCGCGCCTGCGGCTCCGGGCGCTCCCCCAGTTCGAGGCCGCTCAGCGGCTGGTCACGGTCGATACGTGCGGCATAGGCAGCGAACATGATCCCGACCTTAGGCGGCACGGCGACCCCACGGAACCACGCCACGGTGTGACCCCGCTCGCCCGCCGCGCACAAGCCCACGGGCCGGGCCGCCCCTCCGGATGAGGGGCGGCCCGGCCCGTGATGGCACAGCCCGTGATGGCACAGCCCGTGATGGCACCTGGCCCGGGCGGGCGTCAGCGGCGGGCGACGCCCTCCGCGCGGGCGGCCGCGGCGACGGCCGCGGTCACGGCGGGGGCGACCCGGTCGTCGAACGGCGAGGGGATCACCTTGTCCGCGCTCAGCTCATCGGCCACCACCGCGGCCAGCGCCTCGGCGGCCGCGAGCTTCATGCCCTCGGTGATCCGGGAGGCCCGGACCTGGAGGGCGCCCGCGAAGATGCCGGGGAAGGCGAGGACGTTGTTGATCTGGTTCGGGAAGTCGCTGCGCCCGGTGGCGACCACGGCCGCGTACCGGTGGGCGACGTCCGGGTGGATCTCCGGGTTGGGGTTGGCCATCGCGAAGATGAAGGCGCCCGACGCCATCTTCGCCACGGCGTCCTCCGGCACCGTGCCGCCGCTGACGCCGATGAAGACGTCGGCGCCGTCCAGCGCGGCCTCCAGGGACCCGGTGAGCCCGGCCTTGTTGGTGAACCCGGCCAGCTCGCGCTTGACGTCGGTGAGGTCCTCGCGGTCCTGGGAGACGACGCCCTTGCGGTCGCACACGGCGACATCGCCGATGCCCGCCTCGGTGAGGATCCGGGCGATGGCCACACCGGCGGCGCCCGCCCCGGAGATGACGGCGCGCAGCTGGCCCAGCGCGCGGTCCGTCAGCCTGGCGGCGTTGCGCAGCGCGGCGAGGGTGACCACCGCCGTGCCGTGCTGGTCGTCATGGAAGATCGGGATGTCGACCCGCTCCTGGAGCTTGCGCTCGATCTCGAAGCAGCGGGGCGCGGAGATGTCCTCCAGATTGACGCCACCGAACGAGGGCGCGAGCCGGGCGACGGTCTCCACGATCTCGTCCACGTCCCGGCAGTCGAGCGCGATCGGCACCGCGTCCACCCCGCCGAACTGCTTGAAGAGGATCGCCTTGCCCTCCATGACCGGGAGGGACGCCTCCGGGCCGATGTCACCGAGCCCCAGCACCGCGCTGCCGTCCGTCACCACGGCGACGACCTGGGACTTCCAGGTGTAGTCGTGGACGAGCTCGGGCTGCTCGGCGATGGCGCTGCAGACCTTGGCCACGCCCGGTGTGTACGCGAGGGACAGGTCGTCCCGGTCGCGCACGGGCACGGTCGCCTGGACGGCCATCTTGCCGCCGCGGTGCAGGGCGAAAGCCGGATCGAAGGGCTCTCCGCCGGTCACGCCTTCGGCTCCTTCGCCACTGCCGCTTGTGCTGTCGCTGCGAGGATTGACCATCTCCGCTGCCACTGTTTGACCCCTTTGTCGTTTTTCTGTCGAGGGTATCCGCCCCAGGTTCGGAGCGGGCGGGCACCGCGTCGTCCCATTCAGCGGATGACCACCGCATGGGTCTGGGTACGAACGCCGGGCGCGTCGCACACACGCCCTGAGCCCCGGGTGAGGGGTGCCGTCTGTTCTACCTGAAGCGCGCGTCGGGCGACGAGCGGGTTCTGGTGCGATGACGCCGGAAAACCAGGCATGACGACCGAAGGCGGGCGAATCTCCAGGGAAAGTCCATGCCTCCGTCACGCGCTGTTCTCCGCGTGATCATGAGCCCGCCCCGCGTCTCCGACTGCCGCTGTCCGGCCGGTACCGCTGTCCGGTTGTGCACCACGGGGATCGCCCGTTATCCGATTTTGACATGGCCAGCGGCCCGCACGGGCCCGTCCGATGACAAGATGCCCCAATCACACGAGATCGCGACACCCACAAACGTGTTCCCGAGATCTCGCCCCCTCACCCTGCCGGAGGAACCAGCATGACCGCCAGCTTCACGCCCCGTGGGGCCACCCTGAAGTCCCGGATGGCCTCCGTCGGCGCGATAGCGGTGGCAGGCGCCTTGCTGCTGACGGGCTGCGGCGACCAGACCGACAAGGCCACCGGTGGGTCGAACACCAACGCGGCCCCGCTCTTCAACCAGCTCCCCAAGGAGATCCAGAGCGCCAAGGTGATCAAGGTCGGCTCGGACATCAACTACCCGCCGGTCGAGTTCAAGAAGAACGGCGAGGTCATGGGCATCGACCCGGACATCGCCGACGCCCTCGGCAAGCAGCTCGGGGTGAAGTTCGAGTTCAACAACGGCACCTTCGACACCCTGCTCTCGGGCCTGCGCTCCAAGCGTTACGACATCGCCATGTCGGCCATGACCGACAACAAGGGCCGCCAGGAGGGTGTCGACCCGGACACCGGCAAGAAGGCGGGCGAGGGCGTCGACTTCGTCGACTACTTCACCGCGGGTGTCTCCATCTACACCAAGAAGGGCGCCAACACGGGGATCAAGACGTGGGACGACCTGTGCGGCAAGAAGATCGTCGTGCAGCGCGGCACCGTCTCCCACGACCTGGCCAAGTCCCAGTCGAAGACCTGCCAGAAGAACGGCAAGGGCAAGATCTCGGTCGAGGCGTTCGGCAATGACACCGAGGCCCAGACCCGGCTGCGCGGCGGCGGCGCCGTCGCCGGCTCCAGCGACTTCCCGGTCGCCGCGTACGCCGTGAAGACCTCCGGCGGCGGCAAGGACTTCGAGCTGGTCGGCGAGCAGGTGGAGGCGGCCCCGTACGGCATCGCCATCGCCAAGAAGAACACCCAGCTGCGCGACGCCATCAAGCAGGCCCTCGCCCTGATCATCGCAAACGGCGAATACGACAAGATCATCGCGAAGTGGGGCGTCAAGGAAGGCGCGGTCACCAAGGCCATCATCAACGGCGGCAAGTGATCCGGCCCTCCCCCGTCCCCGCTCGCGCTGAAAGGCACCATCCGTGACACAGAAGATCGAAAAGGCGGATCCGGCCGACGCCCCGCCGTCGGCGGCGCCGGAGAACATCAAGGCCATCCCGGTGCGGCACTACGGCCGCTGGGTCTCCGCGGTCATCACCATCGCCGTGCTCTTCCTGCTCATCTCCGCCTTCGCCCGCGGCGATGTGAACTGGGGCGCCATCCCGGACTACTTCTTCGACGGCGAGGTCCTCAGGGGCGTCCGCAACACCGTCTGGATCACCATCCTCTCGATGGTGCTCGGCGTGGTCCTCGGCATCATCCTCGCCGTGATGCGGCTGTCGAAGAACCCGGTGACCGCCTCCATCGCCTGGGGCTACATCTGGTTCTTCCGCGGCACCCCGGTCTATGTGCAGCTGCTGGTCTGGTTCAACCTCGGCCTGGTGTTCGACTACATCAACATCATGCCGATCTACAAGGACGAGTGGTCGGACTTCATGACCCCGTTCCTGGCCGCCCTGCTGGGCCTGGGCCTGAATGAGGCCGCGTACATGGCCGAGATCTGCCGGGCGGGCCTCCAGTCGGTCGACGAGGGGCAGTCCGAGGCCGCCCAGGCGCTCGGCATGAGCCACGCCAAGACGCTGCGCCGGGTGGTGCTGCCGCAGGCGATGCGGGTGATCGTGCCGCCGACCGGCAATGAGTTCATCAACATGCTCAAGACCACCTCGCTGGTGATCGCGGTGCAGTACTGGGATCTGCTGCAGGCCACCTCCGAGGTCGGCCAGAACTCCGGCGCCACGGCGGAGATGCTCTTCCTGGCGGCCGCCTGGTACCTGATCCTCACCTCCGTCCTGAGCGTGGGCCAGTACTACCTGGAGCGGTACTACGCACGCGGCTCGAGCCGCAGCCTGCCGGCCACCCCGTTGCAGCGGGTCCGGGCCAATCTGCTCTCCTTCAGCAACCGCTCCGGAGGTGTCGGCGCATGACCGCCATGGTGAAGGCCGAAGGCGTCCACAAGTCCTTCGGCCCGGTGCAGGTCCTCAAGGGCATCGACCTCGAAGTCGCGCCGCGCGAGGTGTTCTGCCTGATCGGCCCGTCCGGCTCCGGCAAGTCCACCTTCCTGCGCTGCATCAACCACCTGGAGAAGATCAACTCCGGGCGGCTGTACGTCGACGGCGACCTGGTCGGCTATCGCCAGAAGGGCGACAAGCTCTACGAGCTCAAGGACCGTGAGGTCGCCGAGAAGCGGCGCGACATCGGCATGGTCTTCCAGCGCTTCAACCTCTTCCCGCACATGACCGCGCTGGAGAACGTGATCGAGGCGCCGGTCCAGGTCAAGCGCGAGACCAAGGCGGTCGCGCGGGAGCGCGCGCTGAAGCTGCTGGACCGGGTGGGCCTCGCCGACAAGGCGGCCAACTACCCCTCCCAGCTCTCCGGCGGCCAGCAGCAGCGCGTCGCGATCGCGCGGGCGCTGGCGATGGAGCCGAAGCTGATGCTCTTCGACGAGCCCACCTCGGCGCTCGACCCGGAGCTGGTCGGCGATGTGCTCGATGTGATGCGAGGACTCGCGGAGGACGGCATGACGATGATCGTCGTCACGCATGAGATGGGCTTCGCCCGCGAGGTCGGGGACTCGGTCGTCTTCATGGACGACGGCGTGGTGGTGGAGTCCGGGCACCCCCGGGAGGTGCTGACCAATCCCCGGCACGAGCGGACGAAGTCGTTCCTCTCCAAGGTGCTGTAGGCGCTGTCACGGCCGTGAGGGCGGTACGGGCACCTGCTCGTACCGCCCTCGCGCCGCCCGCCCGCCGGTCAGGCGGTCACTTCAGCCCGAGCACCATCGCGTCCGAGGGCGAGCACCATACGGCCCGCGCCTCCCCGAAGCCCCCCTCGCGCAGCGCCTCGGCATGCCAGGCCACGGGCTGTGTCTCCCCGTCCGCGTGGTCGCCGTTGGCCGGATTACCGAAGATCGTGAACCGCTCGGCCACCGGTCCGGCCAGCACCTCGTCCCGTGCGGCCGCCTGCCACCACTCCGCCCAGTCCTGGGCGCCCTCGGCCTGGGCCCGGGCCTGCCGCTCCTTCCGGAACGCGTGGTCGGCGGCGTTGAGCCGGGGCGTGGCCGGATCGGGCATGTGGTCCGCGTTGAGGAACACCCCGCCCTCCCGCACGACGCCCGCGATCTGCCCGTACAGCACCCGCAGCTCGTCCGAGCGCAGCCAGTGGAGCGCCGTGGCGGTCAGGACGGCGTCGTATGTACGGTGCGGCAGCCGCCCGGTCCACCCGGGGTCGCGCAGATCGGCGGTCACGAACCCGGCGCGCGGCTCGGCCGCGAAGTGGCCGCGGGCGATCGTCAGCAGCGCGGGGTCGAGGTCCACGCCGGTGCTGGTGGCGCCCGGGAACCGGCGCAGCGCCCGGTCCGAGATACTGCCCGTGCCGCACGCGAGGTCGAGAATCCTCGGCTCCGGGCCGACGACGGCCTCGACCGCGTCGAGCATCACCCGGAACCGTTCCTCACGATCGGGGAGGTACCACTCCTGCTGCCGGTCCCAGCTCCGCTGCCACGCCTGCCAGTCCGCCACGGCGACGGTGTCCGTCATCGAGCCCCTCCAAGCCATGCGTCGTCATCTCCGGCGCAGCCGCCCCGTAATACCCTCGTAGGCAGAACGCCTCTTACCCGACTCTAGATGCCCCGTCGTAAGGACCACAAGTGGAACTGGCTTATTACTCGGATCTCGCCGTGCGCCTGGTCAACAGCGAGGAGCCAAGCCGCGGCACCGACACCCTGACCTCGGTGGAGGCCGTGCGGGCGCTCTTCGGGGAGAGTCGGCAGGCGGCCCGGCGGGCGACGGACGCCGATGTCACCCGGCTGAGGTCGGTCAGGGCCCGGCTGCGTGCCGTCTTCGAGGCGGCGGCGGGCGGCGACGAGGTGCTGGCGGTGGACCTGCTGAACGCGCTGCTCATCGAGTTCCCGGTGAGCCCGCAGATCTCCGGCCATGAGACCCGTGACGACGACGGACGCCCCAAGTGGCATATGCATATCGCGGACTACGCCGCCAACGCGGGCTCCGGATACGCCGCGACCGCCTCGATGGGGCTGGCCTTCCACCTCACCGAACTGGGCGCCGACCGGCTGGGCATCTGCGAGGCGTCACCCTGCCGCAACGCCTATCTCGACACCTCGACCAATCGATCCCGGCGCTACTGCTCCGACCGCTGCGCGACCCGCGCCAACGTGGCCGCCTACCGCGCGCGCAAACGCCTGGACGCCGAGCGGTCGGCCGGTGCCGAGCGCAGCCGGCGCCAGGACCGCGAGCCCACCGGCCGTACGGCGGACACCGCCCAGGAGACCAGCCCGGCCATGGACCGCTGACCGCCGCGCCCGGCACCCGGCCGCGGCCGCAGCCGCATCCATGCCCGGGCCACCACCAGCTCGTCCGGCACGACACCGAACTCCCGGCTGTCGTTCTCCACGTACGGGTTGTCGCCCTTGACCCACCAGCCGCCCTCGCGCCGCTCCACCGCGCGCTTGACGATCAGCAGGTCCTGCCGGAACGGATGGCGCACCACCACCACGTCCCCCGGCCGCACGGGCGCCCCGTAGCGGACCACCAACTGGTCGCCGGGGTACAGCGTCGGCTGCATCGACGGGTTGTACACCTCCGCGAGCCCGATCCGCAGCAGTCCGCGCTGGTCGCGGTCGGGCTCCTGCCCGCGATCGCCCAGCTGCTCCCGCATCACGGCACCTCCGGTTCTCAACCCCGCACCATCACGATCCCAGGCATCCCAGCCTGACACCGGACTTTTGACCTAAGCCCCCCGGGGCACCCGAGAAAAGGCTTCCCCCACGGAGTAATCTCGCACCTGAGAAGACGATCACGAATGGAAGGACAGCTCTATGCTCTCCCGCCTGTTCGCCCCGAAGGTTCAGGTCAGCGCGCACTGCGACCTGCCCTGCGGTGTGTACGACCCGGCCCAGGCCCGCATCGAGGCCGAGTCCGTCAAGGCCGTCCAGGAGAAGTACCAGGCCAACGAGGACCCGCACTTCCGTGCCCGCGCCACCGTCATCAAGGAGGAGCGCGCGGAGCTTGCCAAGCACCACGTCTCGGTGCTGTGGAGCGACTACTTCAAGCCCCCGCACTTCGAGAAGTACCCGGAGCTGCACCAGCTGGTCAACGACACCCTCAAGGCCCTGAGCGCGGCCAAGGGCTCGACCGACCCGGCCACGGGTCAGAAGGCCCTGGACTACATCGCCCAGATCGACAAGATCTTCTGGGAGACCAAGAAGGGCTGACCGCTCTTCCCTTGCATTGCCGGACCGCACCCGAGCCGCCCCGAGTGGCCCGGGTGCGGTCTTCGTTTTGGGGAACGTCCCTGACGGGCGCGGAGGTTGACCGACCCCCGCCCGCTCACCCGCGCGGGCTGATCCCCGCCACGGCCAGGCCCAGCAGCCGGTCCGCCTCGGCGGCGGGGTCCGGGTGATGCTGGGTGGCCAGCGCGATCCCGGCGATCAGCGTGACCAGATCGACCGCGGTCGTCCCGGGCGCCATCACGCCGGACCGCTCGGCTCGCCGCAGCAGCGGCTCACCCGCGTCGGCGAGCGTGTTCACGCAGGGGTTCGCATGCTCCGGATCGAGCTCCCCGTTCCGCAGCAGTGCGGTGGCCAGACCCTGCACCGAGGCGGAGTAGACGGTGAGCGCGCCCAGCCACTCCAGCAGCGCCGCCCGTACGTCCTCTTCCTTCGCGAGCTCCCGGGCGCGGGCGGCCAGGACCTCGATCCGCTCGCGGAAGACGGCCTCCAGGAGGGCGCTCCGGGTGGGGAAGTGGCGGCGCACGGTGGCCGAGCCGACCCCGGCGGTGCGGGCGATCTGTTCCAGGGAGGCGTCGGCGCCGTGGGCGGCGACCTCTTCCTCGGCCACGGCGAGGATGCGCTCGTAGTTGCGCCGGGCGTCCGCACGCTGGGCGGGCATGGCGTCACCTCCGGGTTGCTAAGTGGCGGGGCCCTCCGTATCGTACCGAGAGATAAATGGCGGGGCCCGCCGTTTAATGTCTGCACAGTCGATAAGTCGATTCAATACCCCATGCCCGAGGAGCAGCAGCATGCCCAAGAACTCCCCGACGTCCGCCCCGTCCGCCCCCGTTCTGGTCACCGGCGCCACCGGACAGCAGGGCGGCGCCACCGCCCGCGCCCTGCTCGCGGCGGGCGTCCCCGTACGGGCCCTGGTCCGCGACCCGGCCACCGAGCGGGCCAAGGCCGTGGCGGCGCTCGGCGCCGAGCTGGTCACCGGCGACCTGCTCGACCTCGACTCGGTGCGGCGGGCCGCCGAGGGGGCGCGCGCCGTCTTCTCGATCCAGATGCCGGATCTGAACGACCTCCAGGGCGACTCCGAGTGGGTCCAGGGACGCAACCTGATCGACGGCGCGCGGGACGCGGGGGTGGCGCAGTTCGTGCACACCTCCGTCTCGGGGGCCGGGCAGCACCACACCGCGCCCGGCTGGGCGGAGGGCCGCTGGGCGGCGATGGAGCACTACTACGCGACCAAGACCGGCCTCCAGGACCGGGTCCGCGAGGCGGGCTTCCGCCACTGGACGCTCCTCAAGCCCGCCTTCTTCATGGAGAACTTCCTGTCCCTGCTCCCGAACGGCCCCGAGGGCGGCCTGGCCACCGTCCTCGCGCCCGGCACCGAGCTCGCCCTCATCGCCGTCGCCGACATCGGCACGGCGGCCGCCGCGGCCTTCGCCGACCCGGAGCGGTTCCATGAGGTCGAGCTGGAACTGGCGGGCGAGTGCATGACGATGACCCGGGTCGCCGAGGTCCTCTCCGACGTCGCGGGCACCGAGGTGACCGCCCCGTCGATGACGGCCGACGAGGCGCTCGCCGCCGGGATGCCGGAGTGGGGCGTCGGGCACGTGTGGCTGAACGAGGCCGGCCAGCCCGCCCGACCCGAGTTCGCGCGCGCACTCGGCCTCCCGCTCACCGGCTTCGCCGAATGGGCCGGGCGGAATCTGCGGCCCGCGGCCGCCTGACCCGCCTGACCCGCCCGACCCTGAGGCGGCGTCCGCTCCCGTCCGGCTGTGGTTGATGCCCGGACCGGAGTGGACGAGTCTGGAAGAGGACCCTGGTGGACGGACCCGGTGCCGCCCCCGGAGGGATGGGCGACCATGATGCGCCACGACAGCGGCTCCGCGCGGGAGTGGGGCGGCTTGGACGAAACGGATACGGCGAGGGCCACCGTCACCGATGACGGGACGCTGACCAGCTGGAACGACGGTGCCCGTCGGCTGCTCGGATATCCGCCCCCGCGGGTCGTGGGGCGGCCCGCCGCCGAGCTGCTGGCCGATCCGGCCCGCGCGGCGGACGCCGGGGCCCGCCGCGCCCGCAACCGGCTCACCCGGTGGCACGGGACGGTGGCGCTACGCCACCAGGACGGCCACGAGATGCCGGTGCGGCTGCTGGCACACCGCAGAGGGCCGGACGGCGACTGGCTGCTGGTGGCCGCGGCCCCCCGGGCGGAGCTGCCCCCCGAGTCCTGGAACGACGCGCTGATGCTCTGGGCCTACGCGCAGTCGCCCTGCCCGATGGCGATCTACGACGCCGATCTGCGGTTGCGCAAGGTGAACGCCGAGATGGCCCGCGTCGTCGGCCTCCCCGAAGCGGAGATCCGCGATCTGCGGCTGTCGGAGATCGGGGGCAAGCTCCAGAGCGAGCAGCTCGAAGCGGTCATGCACCATGTGCTGACCACCGGCGAGCCACGCGAGGTGGAGACCTGCCTGCGCACCGGCGGCGAGTCCAAGGAGCACGCCTGGTCGGCCGCGTTCGCCCCGCTGAAGGCGAAGGACGGCCAGGTGTACGCGGTCTGCATGGCGGCGCATGACATCACCGAGCAGTATCTGGCCCGCCAGCGGCTGCTGTTGCTGAGCGCGGCCAGTGAACGGATCGGCAGCACCCTCGACATCGACCACACCGCGCAGGAGCTGGCCGACGTCTGCGTGCCGCGGCTGGCCGACTACGCCAGCATCGACCTGCTGGACCGGCTGGCCCAGGACGAGGAGCTGCCGTCCGGGCCGCTCACCGGCCCGGTCGTGCTGCGGCGCGCCGCCCTGCAGTCCGTCTACGAGGGCTGCCCCGAGTCCGTGGTGCCGGTGGGGAAGGTGGACACCTATCCGCAGGTCTCTCCGATGGCGGAATGCCTGGTGGTGGAGCGGCCCCTCATCTACGCGACCACCGACCCCGTGATCGCCAAGTGGGGTGCGCTGAAGCCCGCCCGCGCCCGTTCCATCCGGCGGTTCGGCATCCACTCGATCATGGCGGTGCCGATCCGGGCGCGGGGGACGACGCTCGGGGTGGCCGTGTTCGTCCGCCACCACACCCCCGAGCCCTTCACCCAGGACGATGTGGTGCTGGCCGAGGAGGTCACCACCCGGGCCGCCGTCTGCGTGGACAACGCCCGCCGCTTCACCCGGGAACGCGACACCGCCCTGGCCCTGCAGCGCAGCCTGCTGCCGCGGACCCTGCCCCAGCCGCCGGCCGTCGAGGTCGCCTCCCGCTACCTGCCCGCGGGCCCGTACGCGGGAGCGGGCGGGGACTGGTTCGACGTCATCCCGCTCTCCGGGGCGCGGGTCGCGCTGGTCGTGGGCGATGTGGTCGGCCACGGCATCCAGGCGTCGGCCACCATGGGCCGCCTGCGGACGGCGGTCCGAACCCTCGCCGACGTCGATCTGCCGCCGGACGAGCTGCTCACCCACCTGGACGACCTGGTGATCCATCTGGCCGCGGAGACCGGGGCCGAGGAGGCCACCGGGGATGTGGGGGCCACCTGTCTGTACGCGGTCTACGACCCCGTCTCGCACCGCTGCTCACTGGCCGCGGCCGGGCACCCGCCCCCGGCGCTGGCCAGGCCCGACGGCACCGTGGAGTTCCTCCCGGTACCGGCCGGACCGCCGCTGGGGGTCGGCGGGCTGCCCTTCGAGTCGATGGAGACCGAGCTGCCCGAGAACGCCGTGCTCGCCCTCTACACCAACGGACTGATGGCCGTATGGAACCGCGATATCGACGAGGGCCGGCTGCTGCTGACCAGTGCGCTGGCCCACCCCAGCGGGTCCCTGGACGACACCTGCGACGCCGTTCTGCGCACGCTCCTCCCCGACGGGGGCGCGCTCGACGACGTCGCGCTGCTGCTCGCCCGCACCCGGTCCCTGGGCCAGGCGCACGTGGCCACCTGGGACGTGCCGGCCGACCCGGCGTGGGTGGCCCGGTCCCGCCGGAACGTGACGGAGCGGCTGACCGAATGGGGGCTCGACGAGGCCGTCTTCACCACCGAGCTGGTCGTCAGCGAACTGGTCACCAACGCCATCCGGCACGCCGTCCCGCCCATCCGGCTGCGGCTGATCCATGACCACTCGCTGATCTGCGAGGTCACCGACTCCTCCAGCACCGCCCCGCATATGCGCCGCGCCCGCACCTTCGACGAGGGCGGCCGCGGGCTGCTGCTGGTCGCGCGGCTCAGCCAGCGCTGGGGGAGCCGGCAGACCACCGAGGGCAAGACGATCTGGTCGGAGCAGACCCTTCCGGTCGGGCTGCCCACCGGGCTGCCGGGCCTGGACTGAGCGGCCGGGGGCGGCGCGGGACGATCTGCGGCGGTGCCGGGCCGTCCCGCGTCAGAAGCGCCAGCGCGTCTGGCCGTACGCGCCCTTGCGGAAGCCGAACGCCGTGGCCGGGGCGACCCGGAACACCAGGGCCGTACGGCCGTCGTGGTGGAAGGCGCCGTCGCGCACCTGGAAGGTCCACTCCTCACCGTACTTCGCCACGTACGCCGCGGCGATCCGCTGGAGCGTGGCGTCGTCCCGCACCGGCTCGGCCTCGCCCTCGACCACCAGGTCCAGCCCCTCGTGCAGCACGCCCGCACCCGTGGTGAGGACACAGCGCGGATTGTGCGCGAGGTTCCGGGCCTTCTGTTCCTCGGGGCCGGTGCAGAAGCAGAGCGCGCCGTCGAGCCAGACGGCGATGAGCGGGGTGACGTGGGGGCGGCCGTCCCGGCGGACGGTGGACAGCCAGTACAGCTCCGCCGCCGCCAGCCCCTCACGCCCCTCCGGCCAGCCGGCGGCGGTGGCGTCCGGGCCGCTGAAGCGGGTGTCCAGCGCGGTCTGCGGATCGTGCTCCGTGATCATCTGCTCGCTCCTCGGGTGGCCTGCGGTCCGGTGCGGTCCCGTGTGCTTGGACCGCCCGGCGGAGCGAAACTCATCGCTCGCCTCCGCCCGCCCCTCCGGAGAGGTGCTACGAGACCTCGGCGGGCCCGGCGAGCCCGAGGATGTCGATCGCGTCGCGGGCCCGGGGCTCATGGGAGCGCAGCAGCGGGCTCTCGTTGCGGACCAGCCACTGGCGGTACGCGGAGCTGGCCCAGGCGATCTCGAAGTACGCGTCCGCCAGGTCGCCGAAGAGGGCGTCGACGTCGAGCGCGGCGCCGGGCGCGGTGTCCGGGTCGTCGGGTCCGGTGGCCTCGGTGTCGGCCGGGAGCGCCGTGTCCGGGTCGGGTCCGGGGGCCCCGGGGCGGGCCGCCGGGACCGCCCGTGAGGCCAGGAACAGCCGGACCGTCAGCGGATCCCCCTGCAGCGGACGGACGGCCACGCCCTGGCGGGACCGCGCGGTGGGCTGACAGGGGGTGACCACCTCGCCCGAGGCGACCAGGTCGGCGGCGGTCAGATAGTCCCCGTACACCACCCTCGGGTTGAGCCCCGCGGCGGCCAGGACCCGGCGCAGCCCGGGCCCCTCGCCGTCCACGCTGGGGTCGACCATCCACTGGTCGGCGGCGAGGTCGGCGAGCCGCACCGCGGGCCGCGCGGCGGCCGGATGGGTTTCGGCCAGCGCCACGAACTGCGGCTCCCGCTCCACGAGCACCCGGCGCTCCACGCCCTCGGGCACCCGCAGCGGCGCGCCCTCGACCTCGTGCACGAAGGCGACGTCGAGTTGGTTGGCGGCGACCATCTGCAGCAGCGCGTTGGCGGAGACGTCGATGTGGATGGTGGTGTCCGCGTCGGGATAGCGGTCGCGGAGCCTGCGCAGCCAGCCCACCACGGCCCGGCTGCCGGTGCTGCCGATGCGCAACCGGGCGTCGGCGGTCTGTCCCGCCTCCTGCCGGACCTCGCTGACCAGAGCGTTCATCTCGGCCACGATCGGCCGGGCGCGGCACAGCACGGACCGCCCCAGCGGGGTCGGCCGACTGCCGGTGACCTCCCGCGAGAACAGCCGGCCGCCGATGGTGTTCTCGATGCGCCGGAGCTGGGTCGTCAAGGATGGCTGGGTCATGCCCAGTTGGCGCGCCGCCTTCCGTAGGCTGCCGGTGTCGGCGATGGCGCACAGTGCACGGAGGTGCCTCACCTCGAGCTCCACGGCGGGAGCATATCTGCGCCCTTGTCGGTCACACCAGACTCTGAAACCACTCCAACCCATACCGGAATCGATCAATAGGTGGTCAACCACCGGTCAACGGGACGTCAAACCGCCATCGCCGCAAAGGGCTTGAGAGCCCGGCGAGGGATATGCTCTCGTACTATCACCAGTTGATATCTCCGCGTACGGCTCGATCTCCTCAAGACTCGGCGTCAGCCAAGAGTTCATCCCACGGCCCCGGCCGCCACCCCACACGGCGACCGGGGCCCGAGGACGATGAGGAGCCCCCCACATGTCTCTCCCCAAGCTCGCGCTGTCCGCGACCCTCGGCCTCGGCCTGGCGGCCGCCCTGTCCGCCGTGCCCGCGTCCGCGGCCACGCCCGACCACTCCACGACCCAGCGCAGCGCCGCGGCCGCCGGCTACACGGCGAGCGGCGAGGAGCGCGCCGACACCGACGCCTTCATCAAGGCCGTCATGAAGTCGGCGCTGGAAAAGCGGGCCAAGGCGCCCAGCGCGGCGGCGGCCGTCACCGTCACCTACGACGCGAGCCAGGCCCCGACCTTCCAGTCGCAGATCTCCCGCTCCGCCCAGATCTGGAACTCCTCGGTGAGCAACGTGAAGCTGCAGGCGGGCAGCAACGCGGACTTCACCTACCGCGAGGGCAACGACCCCCGTGGCTCGTACGCGAGCACCGACGGCCACGGCAGCGGCTATGTCTTCCTGGACTACGCCCAGAACGAGGAGTACGACTCGACCCGGGTCACCGCCCACGAGACCGGCCACGTGCTGGGTCTGCCGGACCACTACGAGGGTCCGTGCAGCGAGCTGATGTCCGGTGGCGGCCCCGGCCCGTCCTGCACCAACTCGCAGCCCGACCAGGCCGAGATCAGCCGCGTGAACCAGCTCTGGGCCAATGGCCTGGCCAAGCTCGAGAAGCAGCTGGCCAAGACCCACTGAGCCCGTTGAAACCGCCAAGCCACTGATCCCCTGGATCAGGGCCTGACTGCCCGCACCCGGTTCCCGACGCCGGGTGCGGGCGGTCGGCGTGTGCGGGGGCCGCCGTCAGCGTGTGCGGGCGGTCGGCGTAGACGGGTTATCCCACCGCGTGCGCCGGGCCCTGGCGCACGGGAAGCACACGGGAAGCGACGCCGCCTCCGGCCGGAGGTACCGTATAGACACCAGGAGCATTTCGCACAAACCGGCCGGATTCCCTCCAGCTGGGGCCCGGCCCCAGGGAGTGAGCACCATGGAGACCCTGATCACCGTGGTCGTCATCCTCGCGCTGATCGGGGTGGGCGCGCTGCTGATCCACCGGACCAATGTCCAGAACGGCAACCGCATGTCCGCCGAGAGCCACGACGATTCCCCGGCCGGCGGGCGGCCGCGCCATCGCGCCGGGGGCCGCCGTCGGCAGTCCCGGGGCCAGGGGGTCACGCCTCCCCAGGACCGCCGGACCTGAGCCCGGCCGCATCCCGGCCTTGCGGGGTGCCCTACTCCTCCGCGCGCAGCGCCTCGTCCAGCGTGGCGACCGGGCGGAGCACATCCAGCATCCGCCCCGCCCGCAGGGTGCGGAGGATCAAGGCGTTGTCGCAGACCAGCCGCATCCGCCCGGCCCGCTCCACTACACGCCGATGGGCCCGGCACAGCAGGCCCAGGCCCGAGCAGTCGAAGAAGGCGGCCGTACGTAAGTCCACGATCACCGCGGGCTTGTCCCCGGCCGTGGCCGCGTCCAGCGCCGGTCCGACACTTCCCACGCCGGCGATGTCGATCTCACCGTGGAGCTCCACGACGGTGTACCCGCCCACCCGGTGCGTACGGGCACGAGGAGCGGTGACGTCGGCGGCGGCGCCGTCCTGAGCAACGGGATCCCCCCAAGCGACCGGATCACGCTGAGCGGCCGCATCGCCCTGAGCGACCGGATCACCCTGAGCGGCAGAATCCCCGCCCGAGGGCCCCCGTGTGGCCGAATCCCGGCCGGAGGACGCCCACGCGGCCGGATCTCCGCTCGCGGACCCCTGCGCGGCGTTCTGGGCACCGCGCTCCAGCGGCACCGGCGCATCACGGGGAGCGCCTTGCTGCGTCATCGCGATATCCCCTCGGAACGGCACACTGCCCCCTCTCACCTTCGCCAGGGTCCCGGAAGCGGGCAGGGTCGGGCATCGGGTGTGAATCCGCCGGGTCCTTGGGCGACGTCTCGCGAGCGTAAAGGGGTGACCGCCGGTTACAGAGGTAGGGACGCAGCATTCCGCCGGTGAATACCGCTCGTTCGAGTGAATTTCGGTTCTTACTATTGACGCTTGGTCAGATGCGACCTAAGCGAAGGCATCACCACCCCCTCCGGCCACCGGACCCGCCACCCCCACGATCGCCGGAGTCAGATCCTCCAGTACCTCGAACGCGTCGTCCAGCCGGACCATGCGCAGCAGCCGCACAAACCGCGGTTCGTCGATGACGAGCCGCAGCCGCCCGTCCCGCTCCAGCACGCGATTGCGCAATCGGCACAGTAACGACAATCCGGCACAGTCCAGGAAGGTGACCGGTCGTAGGTCCAGGACCAGATCCGGACACCGTGCCTGAATGAGGGAATCGAGCCGAGCCACGATCCGCCCCGCGGCGAAGATGTCCAACTCGCCCGCGATCTCGGCGACGGTGACACCGCCGAGCGCATGGACTCGGACGCCGAAGGCGGGCCGATCATCGAACATGCAAGCCTCCTTGACCTGGTGGAGGCGCGCGACACCGGAGCCCGCGGCCACGCCGGTCATCGCCGGGGTCCAGGCCGGCCCTTCAGTAGATGACATACCCATCTACCGGCTGACCAGTCAACGAACGGCGCGGCACGTGTCGTTGGCCCCATCAGGCCCCTCGGGCGCGAACTGTTACTCACCGGTAAAGCAGAGGTCTTCTCAAGTCCACCGGGAGCCGTGAGCATGCCATCCGGCAATCGCCTCGAAGCGAAGGATGTGACCGATGACAGCAGGACGCATGCGATCACGGCGGCTCGGCATGACGACGGTGGTCGTCGCCCTCGCCCTCGGCGTCGGCGGAACGGCCACCACGGCGACCGCCGCCACGCCCGGCACCACCGCCACCACGGCGGCCACGGCGACGCCGTCGAGCGCCACCGCCGCCGAGGACGTCGACTACGAGACCTGGCAGCGCGATGTTCGCGCCATCATCGACGAGCAGGCCCGCCCCTACGTCGAGGAGCGCACCGCCAACCCCTCGGGCGAGAAGCAGGCCATCGTCCTGGACATCGACAACACCTCGCTGGAGACGGACTTCGGCTTCACCTTCCCCCAGCCCCCCGTCGAGCCGGTCCTGAAGCTCTCGCAGTACGCGCACGACCGCGGCGTGGCCATCTTCTTCGTCACCGCGCGGCCCGGCATCATCTCCCTGCCGACCGAGTACAACCTGGCGAAGGTCGGCTACCCGGTCGCCGGTCTGTACGTCCGCCACCTGCCGGACCTCTTCCAGAACGTGGCCGACTACAAGAGCGCCAAGCGGGCGGAGATCGAGAAGAACGGCTACACGATCATCGCCGACATCGGCAACAGCCCCACCGACATCAGCGGCGGCCACGCCGAGAAGTCCTTCAAGCTCCCGGACTACGACGGCCGGCTCTCCTGAGCCGCGGTCAGGTCATCCCCTTCCGCCACCGCCCATCGACCCCCGTCGGGGAAAGGTCGAAAACTCCAGATCTTGGCGCCCAAGATTGGTGAGTAGGCCGAGCGCACGGCACGTCTGCTCCGCTCAAGACTGGACACACCGCAGACTGTGCGTCGAGATCTCCGCAAACGGCGCGGATACGTCGGCACTGGCGCGAAGGGGATGACCGATGACCGGCTCACACGTACTGGCCCTCGGCCACTACCAGCCCGCGAAGGTGCTCGGCAACGACGCCCTCGCGGCCATGGTCGACACCAGCGACGAGTGGATCCGCAGCCGGGTCGGCATCCGCACCCGGCATCTCGCCCGCCCCGACGAAACGGTCGACGAGATGGCCGCGGCGGCCGCCGCCAAGGCGCTGGCCCACAGCGGGCTGGCCTCCTCCGACATCGATCTCGTGCTCGTCGCCACCTGCACGGCGATCGACCGCAGCCCCAACATGGCGGCCCGGGTCGCCGCCCGGCTGGGGCTCGCCCGCCCCGCCACCATGGACCTCAACGTGGTGTGCGCCGGTTTCACCCACGCCCTCGCCACCGCGGACCACACCATCCGGGCCGGGGCGGCCACCGCGGCCCTGGTGATCGGCGCGGACAAGTTCAGCGCGGCCACCGACTGGACCGACCGCTCCACCTGCGTCCTGACCGGCGACGGCGCGGGCGCGGCCGTGGTGGTGGCCGCCGAGCGGCCGGCCGTCGGCCCGGTGGTGTGGGGCTCGGTCCCGGAGATGGGCGGCGCGGTCCGTATCGAGGGCACACCGCCCCGCTTCGCGCAGGAGGGCCAGACCGTCTACCGCTGGGCCACCACTCATCTGCCGCCGATCGCGCGGGAGGTGTGCGAACGGGCCGGGACCTCTCCGGAGGAGCTGGCCGGGGTCGTGCTGCACCAGGCCAATCTGCGGATCATCGAGCCGGTCGCCCAGAAGCTGGGCGCGGTCAACGCGGTGATCGCCCGCGATGTGGTGGAGTCCGGCAACACCTCGGCGGCCAGCATTCCGCTCGCCCTCTCCAAGCTGGTCGAGCGCGGGGAGGTGGCCTCCGGCGCCCCGGTGCTGCTCTTCGGCTTCGGCGGCAATCTCTCTTACGCCGGCCAGGTCATCCGCTGCCCCTGACGGCGCCCTGGCCGCTTCCACCAGGACGTCCGATTCGTTCAAGACCGGCCGTCGGCCCGCTGCCTACGCTGCCCGTATGACAGCACGATTCGACGCCATCGGCCTGGTCGTCGCCGACCTGGCCACCTCCCTCGCCTTCTACCGCCGCCTCGGCCTCGACATCCCCGCCGAGGCCGACGCCCAGCCGCACGCCGAGGCCGCCCTGCCCGGCGGGGCGCGGCTGATGTGGGACACCGTCGAGACGGTGCGCTCCTTCGACCCGGAGTGGACGCCGCCGAGCGGTTCCCACCAGGTGGCGCTGGCCTTCGCCTGCGACAGCCCGGCCGATGTGGACAAGACCTACCAGGACCTCGTGGGGGCGGGCGTACGCGGCAAGAAGGAGCCGTGGGACGCGCCGTGGGGCCAGCGCTACGCGACGGTCCTCGACCCCGACGGCAACAGCCTGGACCTCTTCGCCCCGCTACCCTCCTGACCCCTGGAGCAGACGGCCCAGCGGGACCCCGGTCAGGGTCCTGACCTCGCGGGCGAGATGTGCCTGGTCGGCGTAGCCCGCCGTGACCGCGACCTCCGCGAAGGGGACGCCGGTGCGCGCCAGGTCCAGGGCCCGGTTCAGCCGCAGCACCCGGCCCAGCGTCTTGGCGCCGTAGCCGAACGCGGCGAGGGAGCGGCGGTGCAGTTGCCGCTCCCCCAGTCCCACGGCGGCGGCGACCCCCGCCACGCCCGTCCCGCGCGAGACTCCGGCCACGATCGCGGCGAGCACCGGATCGGGCGGTTCCGCCGTCCGCAGGCGGCCCACCGCGGCGTCCTCCAGCAGGCGGCCCTGAGCCGCCTGCCGCGCGGCTGTCCGCTCAGCTTCGGCCGTCCGCTCAGCTTCGGCCGTCCGCTCAGCTTCGGCCGTCCGCTCGGCGTCGGCGATCCGCTCGGCCAGCCGCCGGACCTCCGCACCCGGCCAGAGCGCGGCCAACGGCACGAGCTGATCGCGGAGTTCATGCGCCGGCACGCCGAGCACGGCGGGGCCCTGACCCGGGGCGAAACGCAGTCCCACGGCGCGGGTGCCGGGCGGGCCGGGGGCGAGACGGGCGCGCGTGTCCGGCCCGGCGACCAGCAGCTCGCCGCCGGGTCCCGCCTCGGTCCAGATCAGATCCGTGCAGCCGTCAGGGAGCACCCGCTGCGGCCCGGTGCCGGCCGTACGGGTCCACACCGCGGCGCCGCGGCCGATCAGCGCCCTTCGCTCGCGGTACTCGCCCTCCCGGTACTCGCACTCCCGGTCTTCACGCTCCCGGTCTTCACGCTCCCGGTGCTCGCTCAAGGGACCTCGCGCAGATACATCGCACCGCACGAATGACAGAAGGGCCCCGAGTCACCCGTGGCCCACAGATCGGCGGCCTGGGTCTCGGCGTCCGGGTCCAGGTCCCGCCCGCACATCGCGGTCGTTCCGCTGCCGCGGACCATGTGCCAGATCTTGACGGGCGCGCCCGCGACCCGACCGGAGCTGCCCTCCTCGTATTCGGCGCGCATCTCATGCTGCATGGCGGTACACCTCCTGCTCACCACCAGTACTCTCCATGCTCCCGCCACACCAGGCCGGACGCCACCTCCGCCGCCGCGCCCGCCGCAATCCCGTGCGCCCCTCCGGGCTCCCATGCACCAGCCGGGCCCCGGGGCGCGGGCGGCCGGGCGCTAGAAGACGGACCAGCCGGTCAGCGTGGTGAAGTGGTCCAGGGCCGCCATTCCGGCCACCGAGTTGCCGCGGGCGTCCAGGCCAGGGCTCCAGACGCACAGCGTGCAGCGGCCGGGGACCACCGCGACGATGCCGCCGCCGACGCCGCTCTTGCCGGGCAGCCCGACGCGGTAGGCGAAGTCGCCCGCCGCGTCGTACGCACCGCAGGTGAGCATGACCGCGTTGACCCGCTTCGCCTCGCTCTGCGACAGCAGCCGGGAGCCGTCCGCGCGCAGCCCGTGGCGGGCCAGGAAACCACCGGCCAGGGCCAGGTCGCGGCAGCTCATCTCGATCGAGCACTGCCAGAAGTAGTGCTCCAGGACGGTCGGCACGGGGTTGTCGAGGTTGCCGTAGCTCGCCATGAAGTGGGCGAGGGCGGCATTACGGTCGCCATGGGCGGACTCGGAGGCGGCGACCTCCTGGTCGAAGGCGAGGTCCGGATTGCCGCTCTCGGCGCGCAGGAAATCCAGCATGGTGGTGCTGGCGTCGCCGGTGAGGGTGTGCAGCCGGTCGGTGACCACGAGCGCCCCGGCGTTGATGAACGGATTGCGCGGGATGCCGTTCTCGTACTCCAGCTGCACCAGGGAGTTGAAGGGGTTGCCCGAGGGCTCCCGGCCGACCCGCCGCCACAGCTTCTCGCCGTCGTCGGCGAGGACGAGCGCGAGGCTGAACGCCTTGGAGATGGACTGCACCGAGAAGGGCCGCTCCCAGTCGCCGACCCCGGTGACATGGCCGTCGACGTCGGCGAGGGCGATCCCGAAGCGGTCCGCGTCCACCGAGGCCAGCGCCGGGATGTACTGCGCCACCCGGCCCCGGCCGATCTGCGGTTTCACAAGGGCCGCGACCTCGTCCAGCACTGCCTGGTAGTCCATGGTGCGGTGCGTCTCCCGGTGCGATGTGGAACGGATGGATCGGCTCGCACGATAACGCGCCCCCCACCACTCATCACCCCATGTGTTTATGTGCGTGCGATGGGTAAGCAACCGGGTGAACGAGGCGGGCCGCGACCGGGGCCCGCCGTACGACCGGAACGGAGGCGGTCATGGCCTCACCCATGTCCGCGGGGGACTTCCTGGCGGCGCTGACGAACGAGGGCGTGCGGGTGACGCAGGTCGGCGACTGGCGGGACCACAACAGAAACCACAAGGGCCCGTGGGGCCCGGTGCACGGGGTGATGATCCACCACACCGTCACCTCCGGCACCGAGCAGACGGTGGAGATCTGCCGGGACGGCTTCGAGGGGCTGCCCGGCCCGCTGTGCCACGGTGTGATCGCCAAGGACGGCGGGGTCCATCTGGTCGGCTACGGCCGCGCCAACCACGCCGGTCTTGGCGACGACGACGTCCTGCGGGCGGTGATCGCCGAGAAGGCCCTGCCGCCCGACAACGAGGCGAACACCGACGGCAACCGCGCCTTCTACGGCTTCGAATGCGAGAACCTGGGCGACGGCGAGGACCCGTGGCCCGAGGCCCAGCTCGACGCGATCGCGCGGGCCGCGGCGGCCGTGTGCCGCCAGCACGGCTGGACCGAGCGCTCGGTGATCGGCCACCTCGAATGGCAGCCGGGCAAGGTGGATCCGCGCGGCTTCACCATGGCCGCGATGCGCGACCGGATCCACGAGCGGCTCAAGTAGGACGCTCGCCTAAGGGGTGTCCGGTGGCTCTTTCCCCTCCCCGCCACCAGGGGCTTCGCCCCTGGTGGCGGGGTCTGCGGCGAAGCCCCGCCTTCCAGCCCCTCCGGCGTTCGAGGAGCGGGGTCTGGGGTGGAGCCCCAGTTGTGAGAAGGGGCGAGAGGGGAGCAGCCCGCCGCGGGCGCCACAATCCGCCGGACGCCCCGTGGCGCCGAGTCCGGGTACAGGTACGAGTCCGGGCCCGGGTCCGGGTACAGCGGCGGCCGCGGACGGGCCTCAGGCCCCCTCCTCCGCGGCCCCCTCCCGGTAGAGCGCCGCCTCCTCCAGGTCCAGCCGCCGCAGCAGCGACCGCAGCATCTCCTCGTCGATCCGCCGGGCGTCCCGCAGGTCCACGAACACCTTCCGCTCGGCCTCGATCATCTCCCTGGACAGCCTTCGATAGGTGTCGTCCGCCGATTCGCCGGTCACCTCGTTGACCGCCCCGAGCCGCTCCCATACGGCGTTGCGGCGCTGTTCCAGCACCGTGCGCAGCCGGTCGGCGAGCGGCGGCGGCAGAGCGTTGCGCTCATCGTCGAGCAGCTCCCCCAGACGGCTCTCGGCCGCCAGCGACGCCTGGTTCTGCGCCTGCGCCTCGGCGAGCGTCTCGGCCCGTGGATCGCGGCCCGGCAGCCCGAGCAGCCGGATCAGGGACGGCAGGGTGAGTCCATGGACGACCAGGGTGCCGATGACGGTCGTGAAGGTCAGGAAGAGGATCAGATTGCGGGCCGGGAAGGGCTCCCCGCCGTGAATGGTCTGCGGGATCGAGAAGGCGATGGCCAGCGAGACCACCCCGCGCATCCCGGCCCAGCCGATGACGACCGGCGCGGTCCAGTTGGTGCCGGGCTCGCGCTCGCGGATCCCGGGGAAGAGCATGCGCGGCACGAACGTCGAGGGGAAGACCCAGACGTAGCGGGCGGCCACCACGGCCAGGAAGACGAGGGCCGCGTACCAGGCGGCCTCGCCCGCGCTGTACTCCCCCAGACCACCCACCACGAGGCGCAGTTGCAGCCCGATCAGCGCGAACAC
This sequence comes from Streptomyces sp. NPDC007875, assembly GCF_042868035.1. NCBI lineage: Bacteria > Bacillati > Actinomycetota > Actinomycetes > Kitasatosporales > Streptomycetaceae > Streptomyces > Streptomyces sp. NPDC007875. The sequence goes on from NZ_JBIADZ010000001.1 coordinate 548,603, forward strand.
CGCCGACTCCAGCACGAAGTCGATCATGCGCCAGACCGCGGCCTCCTGGAGCCGGGTCGCGAAGTCGACCTGCCAGGAGTGGTGTCCGAGGTAGAGCCCGACCACCACGACGGCCAGCACACCCGACGCCTCGAACTGCTCGGCGGTGGCATAGGCGACGAAGGGGATGAGCAGCGAGAGCGTGTTCTGCAGCAGCGGATCCCGCAGCCGGATGCGCAGCCAGTGCAGCGGCACCATCAGGATCAGACCGACCACGACGCCGCCCACGGCCGCGAAGGCGAACTCCCGCACGCCCTCGGCCCAGCTGACGCCCTCCCCCACCGCCGCGGCCAGCGCCACCCGGTAGGCGGTGATCGCGGTCGCGTCATTGAACAGCGACTCGCCCTGCAGAAGCGTGGTGAGCCGGGAGGGCAGCCCGATCCGGCGGGCGATGGCCGTGGCGGCCACGGCGTCCGGCGGCGCGACCACCGCGCCCAGCACCAGCGCGGCGGCCAGCGGCAGCCCCGGGATCAGCAGATGGGCGACCACGCCGACCGCGACCGTGGCGAAGAGCACATACCCGACCGAGAGCAGCGCGATCGGCCGCAGATTGGCGCGCAGATCCAGATACGAACTGTCCAGCGCGGCGCTGTGCAGCAGCGGCGGCAGCACCAGGGGCAGCACGATATGCGGGTCCAGGGTGTAATCGGGCACCCCCGGGACGTACGAGCCGATGAGCCCGACCACGACCAGCAACAGCGGCGCGGGCACCGGGGTCCTGCGGGCCGCTCCGGCGACCACCGCGCTGCCCGCGACCAGCATCAACAACGGCAATACGTCCATCGACCGACCCGTCCCCGCCGGTCGTGCCGACGGTCATCCATGTGATCCGCCCACGCGGCGCTTTAGTCTGGCAATCATGAGCGAGTGCCTGCATGTTCCCGCACTACCGCGCCCCGAGCCGGAGCCGCGGTCCGACACCTGCCCCGAATGCCTGGCGGTCGGCAGCCACCCCGTCCAGCTGCGGAAGTGTCTGGTGTGCGGCCACGTGGGCTGCTGCGACTCCTCGCCGTACCAGCACGCCACCCGGCACTTCGAGGAGACCGGCCACCCGGTGATGCGCAGCTTCGAGGAGGGCGAGGAGTGGCGCTGGTGCTATGTGGATCAGCTCATCGTGTAGGTCCGGCTCCGCGGCCCCCCTGGTCTTGGCGTTTTCCGCGCATTGTGGGAGATCGACCTCCGCGTTTGTCGGCCCGGGCCGTTAGCCTTCACACATGATCCGATCAGCGAAGCCGTCCGACGTTCCGGCGATCCATGCGATGATCCGCGAGCTGGCGGACTACGAGCGGGCTCCGCAGGAGGCGAAGGCCACCGAGGAGCAGCTGCGCGATGCGCTCTTCGGGGCGCATCCCGCGGTGTTCGCGCTGATCGCCGAGGAGGCCGGCGGCGCCGGAGAGCCCGGCGGGCCGGTGGGGTTCGCCCTGTGGTTCCGTAACTTCTCCACCTGGACAGGCACCCATGGCGTGTATCTGGAGGACCTGTACGTCACCCCGCGCGCCCGCGGCGGCGGCCACGGCAAGGCGCTGCTCGCCGAGCTGGCGCGGATCTGCGTGGAGCGGGGCTATGCCCGTTTCGAATGGTCGGTGCTCGACTGGAACGAGCCCGCGATCGGCTTCTACACCGCGCTCGGCGCGGAGCCGATGGACGAATGGACGGTGCGCAGGCTCTCGGGAGAGCCGCTGCGAGGGCTGGCCGCTCAGGCCGTGGGCACCGCCGTGACCAGCGATTCCCTGAGTGAGGCGACATCTCTTTCGAATTGAGACCGCAAACCCTCTAGCCACGCTGCGTACTCATGTGCTTACTATGAGTGATATCGCGGCTCTGTGGGCCGGGGTTCACCCGTGATGGGGGCCGTGCTTCGTCCGGGCGACACCGAACCGCAGATCGCGATAGCGTCGCAGCCAAAGTACATACAGCGCCGGTCCGTCCACCCTCCACCATAAGGGTTCGGGGCCGACGCTCCAATCAGCTCAGCTCAATCAGCTTGTGTCACCTTGGAGGTGAGGGTGTCCCAGATCGCAGGCGAGCCCGGGACCCAGGACTTCGTGGAAGTCCGGCTGCCCGCTGCGGGTGCCTATCTGTCGGTGCTGCGTACGGCGACCGCCGGCCTCGCAGCCCGCTTGGACTTCACCCTCGACGAAATCGAGGATCTGCGTATCGCCGTGGACGAGGCATGCGCGATCCTGCTGCAGCAAGCCGTGTCCGGCAGTGTGCTGAGCTGCGTCTTCCGCTTGATCGACGACGCACTGCAGGTCACCGTCTCGGCTCCCACCACTGACGGCCGCGCCCCCGAGCGCGACACCTTCGCCTGGACGGTGCTCTCCGCACTGGCGGGCAAGGTGGACTCGACCGTGGCCGAGGACCGAACGGTCAGCATCAGCCTGTACAAGGAGCGCGGCGCCGGCCCCGGACAGCCGTGACGGAAAAAGGGGGCTCCGTGAGCACTGCATCATCGCGGGGAGTGGGTACCCCGGCCATCCCGCACCCGCCGGCCCGGCCGCATCCCGCGGACTCGGAGGCGGCAGGAGACCGACCAGAGCGGGCGGACCACATGGATCAGCACGAGCAGGTGCATCAGCAGCACGATCCACATGACCGGAGCGGCGCGCGGGCGATGTTCCTCGAGCTGCGCGGGCTGCCGGAAGGCTCCACCGAGCGGGCCGAGCTGCGCAACAACCTGGTGCGTATGCACCTGCCGTTGGTGGAGCACCTGGCCCGGCGCTTCCGCAACCGCGGTGAGCCGTTGGACGACCTCACCCAGGTCGCCACCATCGGGCTCATCAAATCCGTGGACCGGTTCGACCCGGACCGCGGGGTGGAGTTCTCGACCTATGCGACACCCACGGTCGTCGGCGAGATCAAGCGCCATTTCCGCGACAAGGGCTGGGCGGTGCGGGTGCCGCGCCGGCTGCAGGAGCTGCGGCTGTCGCTGACCACGGCCACCGCGGAGCTCTCCCAGCGCCATGGCCGCGCTCCGACCGTCCATGAGCTGGCCCAGCATCTGTCCATCTCCGAGGAGGAGGTGCTGGAGGGGCTGGAGTCCGCCAATGCCTACAGCACCCTGTCGCTTGACGTACCGGACACGGACGACGAGTCCCCGGCGGTCGCCGACACCCTCGGCGCGGAGGACGAGGCGCTGGAAGGCGTCGAGTACCGCGAGTCGCTCAAACCGCTGCTGGAGGATCTGCCGCCGCGCGAGAAGAAGATCCTGCTGCTGCGCTTCTTCGGCAATATGACGCAGTCGCAGATCGCGCAGGAGGTCGGCATCTCCCAGATGCATGTCTCCCGGCTGCTGGCCCGCACACTCGCGCAGTTGCGCGACAAGCTGCTGGTCGAGGAGTAGCGAGCGCATCCGGCCCACGGTGCCCGGGGCTCCCCGGGCACCGGCCGTCGGACTCTCCTGTCGGCCGTGTCCGGCTATGCGGTGACCAGCAATGCGGTGACCGGCTATGCGTCGCGGGGGCCGATGCCGAGGGCCTCGGTCGCCGTCGGGTTGATCAGCAGCGCCATGACGGCCAGGGCCGCGATGGCGGTGACCACCCCGGCGGCGATCAGCCCGCCGCCGTTCTGCACCAGCGTCCAGGCCACCGGCAGCGCCATCAACTGGGTGATCATCGCGGGGCCGCGGCTCCAGCGGCGCCGCAGCCACAGCCCGCGGGCCGCCAGCAGCGGCAGCAGGGCCAGCGCGACCACGGTGACCCCGAGCATCTCCGCCTGCTGGGGGCTCTCCGGGTCTCCGGTCAGCCCCATGATCAGTACGTAGACGCCGAAGCCCAGCAGCACCACGCCCTCCGCGGCGGCCAGCACCGCGGCGACGGTCAGCCGGGTGGGGCGGGGCCCGGTGGGCGCGGCGTCGGCGTCAGCCGCGCCGGTCGCCTTGGCGGCCCCGGCGTCCGGCCGGGCCGTGGCCCGCTGCGCCGCGGCCTTCCGCTCGGTCGCCTTCCGCGCCGTGGCCCTCTGCGCCTTCTTCGCGGTAGCGGACTTCTTACTGCTCACGCCAGCAGCCTAGCCGCCCCCGGGCCGCCCGGACCCTACCCCCCTCGGGCCGGTCGTCTCGGATAGGTAGGCTGGCGCGCATGCGCGCGCTTCTTGTGGTCAACCCGGCAGCAACCACCACCAGTGCCCGCACTCGGGATGTTCTGTTCCACGCGCTCGCCAGCGATCTGAAGCTGGACGTGGTGACCACCGAGTACCGGGGCCATGCGCGCGATCTGGCCCGGCGGGCGGTCGACGGCGGCACGCATGAACTGGTCGTGGCCCTCGGCGGCGACGGCACCGTCAACGAAGTCGTCAACGGACTGCTCCACCACGGCCCCGCCCCGCGCGAACTGCCCCGGCTCGCGGTCGTCCCGGGCGGCTCCACCAATGTCTTCGCCCGGGCGCTCGGGCTGCCCAATGACGCCGTCGAGGCGACCGGCGCCCTGCTGGACGCGCTGCGGGACGGCACCGAGCGCACCGTGGGCCTCGGACTCGCGGCCGGCACCCCCGGCACTCCGGACGAGTCGGTCCCGGCCCGCTGGTTCACCTTCTGCGCCGGGCTCGGCTTCGACGCGAGCGTCATCGGCCGGGTCGAGCAGCAGCGCGAGCGCGGCAAGCGGTCCACCCACGCGCTCTATATACGGCAAATGGTGCGGCAGTTCATCGGGGAGCCACATCGGCGGCAGGGCACCATCACCATTCGGCGGCCGGGCCAGGACCCGATCGAGGGGCTGGCGCTGTCGATAGTCTGCAACACCTCCCCGTGGACGTTTCTGGGCAACCGCCCGGTCTACGCGTCCCCCCAGGCGTCCTTCGACACCGCCCTCGACGTGCTGGGACTCACCAAGCTGTCGACGTCGGCGGTGACCCGCTACGCGACCCAGCTGCTGATGTCGACGCCCGAGCGCGGCCCTCGCGGCAAGCATGTGGTGGGGCTCCACGACGTGGAGGACTTCACCTTGCAATCCCAGGCGCCACTGCCGTTCCAGATGGACGGTGACCATCTGGGACTGCGTACGAGCGTGACGTTCACAGGCGTACGCCGTGCACTGCGTGTGATTGTGTGAGTGAGACCGCAAAAAGTCCTTCCACTCGAACGTTTAGGCTGGCCTCCACCCACCGGAAGTACGGCTGTGACCGAGTCGACACCAAGGAATCAAAAAAAACTTTCCGGAAGGGGTTGTATCCGCCGCCGAGGTTTGCGAGTCTCTTCTTGGCGATCGGGACGGCCTCCAGAAGGCCCCCTTGAGAGCCCGAACCCCCACCTCATTCCACGGGACTGCACCAGCCCCAACTGGTCGGCGTCCCTACCCTTGCGGGGGGATTCGTGAAAGCGTTCACATTCACAAGCAACGAGCCCGCAATACGAGGAGATGGAGCAGCCATGGACTGGCGTCACAACGCCGTTTGCCGCGAGGAAGACCCCGAGCTGTTCTTCCCCATCGGCAACACCGGTCCTGCGCTGCTGCAGATCGAGGAAGCCAAGGCCGTCTGCCGCCGCTGCCCCGTCATGGAGCAGTGCCTGCAGTGGGCGCTTGAGTCCGGCCAGGACTCCGGCGTCTGGGGTGGCATGAGCGAGGACGAGCGCCGCGCCATGAAGCGCCGTGCCGCTCGCAACCGGGCACGCAACGCCAGCGCCTGAAGCCCGCACCCCGTGGCCCCCGAGCCGCAGCGCGTAGTACCCCCGATGCGCACAGCAATTTGAGCTTTGAGCCCCGGACCAGATGGGTCCGGGGCTCAGTGCTTTCCGGAGTACGGGGCTATGACGTACCGGGAGTTGCCCGGATGTGGTCAGCGTCTCAGTGCTGCTCCCGACACGACGCTCAGTGCTTCTCGGCACGCACCGGGAAGTCCAGCACCACACGGGTGCCCCGCTCCGGGGCGGGCACCATGTCGAACGTCCCGCCCAGCTCCCCCTCCACCAGGGTGCGGACGATCTGCAGGCCCAGGTTTCCGGCCCGCTGGGGGTCGAACCCCTCGGGCAGCCCGCGCCCGTCGTCCTGGACGGTCACCACCAGCCGGCTCTCCTCACCGCCGCCACCGCGCACCGCCGAGACCTCGACCGTGCCCTGCTCCCCCGGTCCGAAGCCGTGCTCCAGCGCGTTCTGCAGCACCTCGGTCAGGACCATGGACAGCGGGGTGGCGACCTCGGCCTCGAGGATGCCGAAGCGCCCGGTGCGGCGGCCGGTCACCTTTCCGGGTGATATCTCGGCCACCATGGCCAGCACCCGATCGGCTATATCGTCGAACTCGACCCGCTCGTCGAGGTTCTGGGAGAGGGTCTCATGGACGATCGCGATCGAGCCGACCCTGCGCACCGCCTCGTTGAGCGCCTCCCGCCCCTGCGCCGAATCCATCCGGCGGGCCTGCAGCCGCAACAGGGCGGCCACCGTCTGGAGGTTGTTCTTCACCCGGTGGTGGATCTCCCGGATGGTGGCGTCCTTGGTGATCAACTCGCGCTCGCGGCGGCGCAGTTCGGTGACGTCCCTCAGCAGCACGAGCGAGCCGATGTGCAGCCCCTTGGGCTTGAGCGGAATGGCCCGCAGCTGGATGACCCCGTCGCCGCCCTCGACCTCGAACTCCCGGGGCGCCCAGCCGCTGGCCAGCTTGACCAGCGCCTCGTCCACCGGGCCGCGCACCGGGGCGAGTTCGGCGGTGGTCTTGCCCAGATGGTGGCCGACGAGATCGGCGGCGAGCCCCAGGCGGTGGTAGGCGGAAAGCGCGTTGGGGCTCGCGTACTGGACCACCCCGTCCGCGTCGAGCCGGATCAGCCCGTCGCCCGCGCGCGGTGACGCGTCCATGTCGATCTGCTGATGGGGGAACGGAAACGATCCGGCGGCGATCATCTGGGCGAGGTCGGACGCGCTCTGGAGATAGGTGAGCTCCAGCCGGCTGGGGGTCCGTACGGTCAGCAGATTGGTGTTCCGCGCGATCACCCCGAGGACCCGGCTCTCCCGCCGGACCGGGATGGACTCCACCCGGACCGGCACCTCCTCGCGCCACTCGGGGTCGCCCTCCCGGACGATCCGGCCCTCGTCGAGGGCGGCGTCGAGCATGGGACGGCGGCCTCGGGGAACGAGATGGCCGACCATGTCGTCCTGGTAGGAGGTGGGCCCGGTGTTCGGCCGCATCTGGGCCACCGAGACATACCGGGTGCCGTCGCTGGTGGGGACCCACAGCACGAGATCGGCGAACGAGAGGTCGGAGAGCAGCTGCCACTCCGAGACCAGCAGATGGAGCCACTCGAGGTCGGAGTCGTCGAGTGCGGTGTGCTGGCGGACGAGGTCGTTCATGGAGGGCACATTGCGAGCCTACCCTCACCGGTGGATTAGCCTATTCGCGCATAAGCATGGACAGACAGCAGTGGTCTAGTCCAGAATATCGAGCACTGCGATCTTCCGCTCTCCCCGCACAGGAGGGCGGATCGAGGGGCCCGGAGCGCTCTGCCCTGACCGCCCGGGGTCCTCAGGTCGGCCGCTCGGCCGATGCAACTCCGGGCTGCGGTGCCGGGTGGGTTGAGGGTCCCGCCCTGGCGCCGCGGCCCGCGGGTGTCCCACCCGTCGTACTCGGGCTCCCGCGCCTCATCGAAGGCCGCGGGAGCCGTTTTCGTACCCCCGGCTGTACGCCGTCAGCGGGTCTCCGTCACCTTCGCCAGCGCCCTGGGCGCGTCCGGGTCCTGGCCGCGCGCGATCGTCACCTCGTACGCCAGCATCTGCAGCGGGAGGATCTCCAGGATCGGCTGGAGCTCCTCGGCGACCCCGTCCGTCGGCAGGGCGAACCCGGCCGAGGCCCGCTCCACCTCCGACGCGCTGCCGATGACGACGAGGTCGGCGCCCCGGCCGCGCAGCCGCTCCAGGACCGGCTGCAGCGCCTGGCCGCCCTTGCCCTCGGTGACGATCGCGATCACCGGCGAGATGTTGTCGACCATGGCGAGCGGACCGTGCAGCAGATCGGCGCCGGAGTAGGAGAGCGCCGGGATGTAGCTGGTCTCCATCAGCTTCAGGGCGGCTTCCTTGGCGGTCGGATAGCCGTAGCCCCGGGAGGTGAGGACCATCCGCTCGGCGAAGCGGTAGCGCGCCGCGAGCTGCCGGACCTCGTCCTGGCGGTCGAGGATCTGCTGGGCGAGGTCGGGCAGCGCCTTGGCGGCCGCGCCGTCGCCGCCGCGCAGCCCCTCCACGAAGAGGTAGAGGGCGAGGAGTTCGGCGGTGTAGGTCTTGGTCGCGGGCAGCGCCTTCTCCGGCCCGGCCAGGACGTCGATGTGGAATTCGGAGACGGCCGCGAGCGGCGAGTCGGCGTTGTTGGTCACCGCGAGGGTGATCGCACCGGCCGCGCGGGCGGCCTCGGTGGAGGCGACCAGGTCAGGGGAGCCGCCGGACTGGCTGACGGTGATCACCAGCACATCGGTGAGGTCCGGCTGGGCACCGTAGGCGGTGGTGGTGGACATGGAGGTCAGACCGCACGGCTTGCCGAGCAGCACCTCGAGCAGGTACTTGGCGTACAGCGCCGCGTTGTCCGAGGTGCCCCGGGCGGTGAGGAGGACGAAGCGCGGGTTGCGGGCGGCGATCCGCTCCGCGACCTCGCGGATCCGCGGGGCGCCCTGGTCGAGGATGCGGCGCAGCACGGCGGGCTGCTCGGCCATCTCGCCGGACATGATCCGGCCCGGCTGGTCGCTGCGCTGGGCCGTCGTCGTGGCGGACATGCTGGGTGCCTCCAGGTGGCTCTGTGCCGGCTGTGCTCGGGGGGCTGGGGATCAGTCCCCGGGGTGGTCACCGGCGCCGATGCCGACGATCACCTCGGCCGCCGCCCGTCCACACACCCGGGCGGCGCCGTGGGTCGCGATGTGCAGCGCTCCGGCGGGCGGCGCCTGAGGCACTCCCATCTCGACGACGACCGTCTCCGGCCGGGCGGCGAGCAGGGCGTCCAGCGCGTCGGCCATCCAGGGGTGCCGGTGGACATCGCGGACCACAGCGACGATCCTACGGTCCGCCGCGGTGTCGAGCATATTTTCGATCAGCGCGGGGACGCCCTGGGCCTCGGCGTCCTGCCGTCCGTAGGTGGCGGCCTGGGTGCCGGGGCGCAGCCGGGTCAGTTCGGCGCCGACGCCCCAGGGGGTCTCCTCGCCGACGGCGATGTTGGCGACCGGGGTGAAGGCGGCGACGTAGGCGGGCCCGGTCACCGGCTCGTACGACATCCCGGCCGGGGTGACTCTGAGCGCCCGGCGCGCGGCGGCGAGCCCCACCCCCGAGGCGGGCTCGATGCCGTGCGCCGCGCGAGGTCCGGCGGAGTGCCGCGTCCACTCCCCCAGGGCGCGCACCCGCGCGGCCGCCTCGGCCAGCCGTTCCTCCGCCAGCCGTCCCTCGATGACGGCCGTGACCAGCGCGTCGCGCAGCCGCAGCACGGTGTCCTCGTCGGCCAGTCCGCCGCCCACGCAGATCGCGTCGGCGCCCGCGGCGATCGCCATGACGCTGCCGTGCTCGATGCCGTACGCGTCGGCGATGGCCCGCATCTCCATGCCGTCGGTGACGATCAGTCCGTCGAAGCCGAGGCCGCCGTCGGCCACCGGCCGGCGCAGCAGGCCGTGCAGCGCGGCGGGGCTGAGGGTGGCGGGCAGGTCGGGGTCGAGCACGGGCAGCAGGATGTGCGCGCTCATCACGGCCTTGGTCCCGGCGGTGACGGCGGCGCGGAAGGGCACCAGTTCGCGGGCGGTCAGGGTGTCGAGTCCGGCGTCGATGCGCGGCAGGGCGTGGTGGGAGTCGGTGGCGGTGTCGCCGTGGCCGGGGAAGTGCTTGGTGCAGGCGGCGACCCCGGCGCTCTGGAGGCCCTCGATGTAGGCGGCGGTGTGCCGGGCGACGAGCCCGGGCTCGGCGCCGAAGGAGCGCACGCCGATGACCGGGTTGTCGGGGTTGGAGTTGACGTCGGCGGAGGGCGCCCAGTTGAGGTTGACGCCGCACTCCGCGAGGCGGCGGCCCAGCTCGCGGGCGACGGCGCGGGTCAGCTCCGGGTCGTCGACGGCGCCGAGCGCCAGGTTGCCGGGGAAGGAGGAGCCGGCGCGCACCTCGAGCCGGGTGACGTCGCCGCCCTCCTCGTCGATGGCCACCAGGACGTCGTCGCGCTCGGCGCGCAGCTGGGCGGTGAGGGCGGCGAGCTGCTCGGGCGAGGCGATGTTCCGGCCGAACAGGCCGACGGAGGCGAGCCCCTCGCCGAGCCGCCGCAGCAGCCAGTCGGGGGCGGTGGTGCCGGTGAAGCCGGGCTGCAGAACGGTGAGAGCGTCGCGGGTGAGGGTGGCGGAGTCATGCGCGAGGGTCGTCATAAACCGGGATCATCCCTTCACAGCGCCGGAAGTGAGCCCACCGACCGCCTTGCGTTGCAGAAACAGGAACAGAGCCAGGATCGGGATGGCGAACAGTGAGGCCGCCGCCATGGTGGCACCCCAGTCGTCGCCGAAGGCGGTCTGGAAGCTGGACAGCCACAGCGGAAGCGTCTGGGCTCCCGGGTCCTTGTTCAGGATGAGGACGAGCGGGAATTCGTTCCAGGCCGTGATGAAGCCGAAGAGCGAGGTGGCCATCAGGCCGGGCGCCAGCAGCGGAAAGATCACCCGGACGAACGCCTGCGGACGGGTGCAGCCGTCGACCATCGCCGACTCCTCCAGCTCCTTGGGGATCGCGGCGACGTAGGCGCGGAGCGTGAGGATCGTGAAGGGCAGCACCATGACCATGTAGAACAGGGTCAGCGGAAGCAGGCTGTTCAGCATGTCGCCGTCGCGGACGAGCATGTAGATGGCGATGACCAGGACTTCCCAGGGCGCCATCTGCGCGATCATGAAGGTCACCAGGAAGCCGCGGCGCCCCTTGAAGCGCATCCGGGCCAGGGAGAACGAGGCGAGCAGCGCGATCACCAGCGAGAGCGCGACCGCCGAGAGGGTCACGGTGAGCGAGTTGCCCACCAGCGTCCAGAAGTGGTCGGCGTTCACGGCCTTCTGGAAATGCTCGAGGGTGGCTCCGGTCGGGAACCACACCGGGTCCTCGGAAATGATGTCCGAGGTCGGCTTGAGCGCCGTGGTGAACATCCAGTAGACGGGGAACGCGAAGCCGATGAAGAGCACGACGGCGGTCGCGTTGGGCCACAGCCGGGCGAGCGGCGAGCGCTTCACAGCTCGTCCTCCTCTTGCCTGAGCACGGTCCGGAGGTAGTAGGAGGTCAGCGCCAGCAGGACCACGATGGTCAGCACCGAGATCGCGGCGCCCATGCCGTAGTGCTGGTTGCCGACGCCCTCGATGAAGGCGTAGACGGGGAGGGTTTCGGTGAGCCGGTCCGGGCCGCCCTCGTTGATCGCGAAGACCTGGGTGAACGCCTTGAAGACCCAGATGACTTCGAGGAACGTCGTGGCCAGCAGAAACGGCTTGAGGAAGGGGAACGTCACCGAGGTGAAGCTCTTCCAGGTGCCGGCGCCGTCGAGCGCGGCCGCCTCGTAGAGCTCGCCGGGGATGGTGGTGGTCGCGGCGTAGAGGTTGATCGCCACGAAGGGGATCGACTGCCAGACGATCAGCACGGTGATGATGAAGAAGGTGGAGAACTGGCTGCCGGTCCAGTTGTAGTGCGCCATGGAGTGCCAGCCGAGCGCGTCCAGGACCCAGTTGACCACCCCGAAGCGGGCGGCGAAGAGCCACTGGAAGACGGTGGTGCCGGCGATGGGCGGCATGGCCCAGGCGAGCACCAGACCGACCGAGAGCAGCAGCCGCATCTTGCTGCCGAGGCGGGCCAGCAGCAGTCCGACCAGGGTGCCGAGCAGCATGATCAGCACGACGTTGACCGCGGTGAAGATCACCGACCGGAGGGTGACCCGCCAGAAGTCCTCGCTGGTCAGCGTCTCGCGGTAGTTGTCGACGCCGTTCCACTCGGTGAGGTGCTGGATCAGCTGCCGCATATTGAGGTTCTGGAACGACAGCAGGCCGTCCTTGACCAGCGGCCAGCCCAGCAGCAGGGCGGTCGCCGCCAGTGCGGGCAGCAGCAGGAGGTACGGGGCGGCGCCGGTCAGCCGTCCGCGCCCGGGGGTGCCCGGGGCCGGGCGGCGGGGGCCCGGCGGCTCCCCGCTCCGGCGGACCCCGGCCGCCGCCGGGCCGGGGTCCTGGCGTTCGGTCGCTACGGACATTCGGCTCAACGCTCCTGGCTGAGGCGCTTGTTCAGCTCATCCTCGACCGACTTGGCCGCCTCGGCGGGTGACTTACCGGTGAGCACCGCGGTCATATAGGTCTTGACCGGGTTCGGGGCGTTCTCCACCGGGGCCCATTCGGGGATCAGCGGGGTGGTGCCGCCGGTCGCGGCGGCCGGTGCGGCCGCCAGCCCGGCGGGGTTGCCCTTGAGCTGCGTCTGGAGCGACTCCTTGTTGGGGATGACACCGCCTTCCTTGGCGAGCTGTCCCTCGTAGGTGTCATTGAGCGCGATCTTCAGGAACTCCTTGGCCAGCTCCTGCTTTTCGCTGCCCGCGGCGACCGCGAGGTTGGAGCCGCCGAGGAAGACGCCCTCCGGCTTGCCGGCGGTCTCACCCGGAATGGTGAAGTAGCCGATGTCCTTCTCGATCTTCGGGTTGGCCTTGATCGCGATACCGGCTTCCCAGCCCATGCCGATGAACGCGCCGGTCTTGCCCTTGGCGAAGACCTCGCCCTGCTGCGGGGTGGCCTCGTCCTTGTCCTTGGGCGCCTTGCTGAAGGACTGGTACTGCTTGTAGATGTCCATGGCCTTGGCGACCTTGGGGTCGGCGAGGTTGGAGACCCACTTGTCGCCGTCCTTCTTGACGAGGTCGGCGCCGGTGCCGATGGTCAGCCCGTCGAAGAAGTACCAGTTCTGACCCGGGAGATAGAGCGGCTCGGCGTCCGTCTTCGTCTCGATGGTGTCGAGGTCCTTGAAGAACTCGGTACGGGTCTTGGGGGTGTCCTTGATCCCGGCCTCGGCCCATATCTTCTTGTTGTAGAGGACGACCCGGTTGGCCGCGTACCACGGCGCCGCGTACTGCTTGCCGTCGTAGACCGCCGACTTGTTGATCGCCTCCGACCAGTCGGCGCCGATCGACTTCTTCAGGTCATCCAGTTCGGCCAGTCCGCCGGTCTGCGCGTACGACGGTGTCTGGGTGTTGCCGATCTCCAGCACATCCGGCGGATCGGATTCCGAGAGCGCGGTGGTCACCTTCTGCTGAATGCCGTTCCACTGCTGGATCTCCAGCTTCAGCTTGGCGCCCGTCTTCTTCTCGAAGGCGGCCTTGACATCCTTCGTCCAGCCGTCGGGCGCGGAGCCGTCCATCGCCCAGACGGTCAGCGTCTCGCCCTTGAAACCATCCGCTCCGGCCTTGTTGTCATCGCCGTCGGACCCACAGGCCGCGACGGATACCAGCATTGCCGCGACACCCGTCGCCGCTATGAGCCCACGCTTCACAGCACTCTCCTCAGAAGGCCGGATGAGGGGTTTAATGGTCCAGACCAGTGCCCGCAGCTTGGCCTAGACCTTTTGGGGTGTCAAGGGTGTATAAGAGTCACCGGCGGCTCCGTTACCGGACCGACACTTCCCGACATCCGGACCGAGCGGACGCCCGGAGCCAGGACCGTGCCACGATGTGAGGCGCTGGATTCTTCAGGAGACCGGTGACGGCGGCAGACGCCGGTGACGGCAGTGGACCAGGAGTCGGAAGGGCGCGCGATGGAGACCGAGGGGGCAACGGCGGCAACGGCGGCCATCACCACGGCCGAGAGCGACGGCAACGGCTCCGCTGGGACGCGTACGGCACGTGTCCCGAAGTACTACCGCCTCAAGCGCCACTTGCTGGAGATGACCGAGACCCTGCCACCCGGCACCCCGGTCCCCCCGGAGCGCACCCTGGCCGCCGAGTTCGACACCTCGCGCACCACCGTGCGCCAGGCGCTCCAGGAGCTGGTGGTCGAGGGGCGTCTGGAGCGGATCCAGGGCAAGGGCACCTTCGTCGCCAAGCCCAAGGTCTCCCAGGCGCTGCAACTCACCTCGTACACCGAGGACATGAAGGCCCAGGGCCTGGAGCCCACCTCCCAGCTGCTGGACATCGGCTATGTCACCGCCGACGACCGGCTCTCCGGACTGCTGGACATCGCCGCCGGCGGCCGGGTGTTGCGCATCGAGCGGCTGCGGCTGGCCAGCGGTGAGCCGATGGCGATCGAGACCACCCATCTGTCCGCCAAGCGCTTCCCCGCGCTGCGCCGCAGCCTGGTCAAGTACACCTCCCTCTACACGGCGCTGGCCGAGGTGTACGACGTCCGCCTGGCCGAGGCCGAGGAGACCATCGAGACCTCGCTGGCCACCCCGCGCGAGGCCGGGCTGCTGGGCACCGACGTGGGGCTGCCGATGCTGATGCTCTCGCGCCATTCGCGGGACGCGGCCGGGGAGCCGGTGGAGTGGGTGCGGTCGGTCTACCGCGGGGACCGCTACAAGTTCGTGGCCCGGCTCCAGCGGCCGAACGGCTGAGGGGCGCCACGCCGGGCGCGCCGCGACTGACCCGCGCTATGGCGGGGCCAGGCCACGGCGACCTGCTTTCTTTCTCATACCGATATACGGACGGGTAGTGACGACCGCCGGGCCGGGGGCTTAGATTTCCTGCGCATTACACAAATGATCAGCTGGAACCCAGGTGATCGACCGTGCCACAGGTGATGAGCCGAGGGGACTGGAGCCCGCCGCATGTCAGACACGTCCGCTTCACCCGGCAGGAGACCGGTCGTGACGCCTACGCGCGTCGTGGCCGCTCTGTGCCTGATCGCACCCTTTGTCGGGATGCTCTGGGTCGGCTCGTACGCCAAGGTCGAGCCGACCCTCATCGGGATCCCGTTCTTCTACTGGTACCAGATGCTCTGGGTGCCCATCTCGGCCGCGCTGACCTCGGTCGCCTACATCCTGGTCCGCCGTGAGAAGCGGGCGCGCAAGGGGGGTGAGTCGGCATGAACGGCGGAGTGAACGGCGTCGCACTCGCCGTCTTCATCTTCTTCTTCGTGGTCGTCACGGCCATGGGGTTCCTGGCCGCGCGCTGGCGCCGCGCCGAGAACGCCAACAACCTCGACGAATGGGGACTGGGCGGCCGCAGCTTCGGCACCTGGATCACCTGGTTCCTGCTCGGCGGCGACCTCTACACCGCGTACACCTTCGTCGCCGTCCCGGCGGCGATCTACGCGGCGGGCGCGTCCGGCTTCTTCGCGGTCCCGTACACCATCCTGGTCTACCCGCTGATCTTCACCTTCCTGCCGCGCCTGTGGTCGGTGTCCCATAAGCACGGGTATGTCACCACCTCGGACTTCGTCCGCGGCCGCTTCGGCTCCAAGGGGCTCTCGCTGGCCGTCGCGATCACCGGCATCCTCGCGACCATGCCGTACATCGCCCTCCAGCTCGTCGGCATCCAGGCGGTGCTGGACGTGATGGGCGTCGGCGGCGGGGAGAACACCAACTGGTTCATCAAGGACCTGCCGCTGCTGATCGCCTTCGGTGTCCTCGCCGCGTACACCTACTCCTCCGGGCTGCGCGCACCCGCGCTGATCGCCTTCGTCAAGGACACCCTGATCTACATCGTCATCGCGGTGGCGATCATCTACATCCCGATCAAGCTGGGTGGCTTCGACGACATCTTCAGCGCGGCGAACGACAAGTTCACCAAGGCGGGAGCGGGATCGCTCGCGCCCCCGGCGGAGGGCCAGTGGGCCTACGGCACCCTGGCCCTGGGCTCGGCGCTCGCCCTGTTCATGTATCCGCACTCGATCACCGCGACGCTCTCCAGCCGCAGCCGCGAGGTGATCCGCCGCAACACCACGATCCTGCCGCTGTACTCGCTGATGCTGGGACTGCTGGCACTGCTCGGCTTCATGGCCATCGCCGCCGGGGTGACGGTCGAGAACGGCCAGCTGGCCATCCCCCAGCTCTTCGAGGACATGTTCCCCGACTGGTTCGCGGGCATCGCCTTCGCCGCGATCGGCATCGGCGCCCTCGTCCCGGCGGCCATCATGTCGATCGCCGCGGCGAACCTCTTCACCCGCAACATCTACAAGGACTTCCTGCGGCCGAACGCCACGCCGGAGGAGGAGACCAAGGTCTCCAAGCTGGTCTCGCTGCTGGTGAAGGTCGGCGCGCTGATCTTCGTGCTGGGCATGGACAAGACCGTCGCGATCAACTTCCAGCTCCTGGGCGGCATCTGGATCCTCCAGACCTTCCCGGCCCTGGTGGGCGGCCTGTTCACCCGCTGGTTCCACCGCTGGGCACTGCTGGCGGGCTGGGCGGTCGGCATGGTCTACGGAACGTGGAAGGCGTACGACACCCCCAGCGGCACCCAGAAGCACTTCGGCAACACCGCCGATATGCCCGCCATCGGGGAGATCGGCTACATCGGCTTCACCGCGATCGTCCTCAACGTGCTGGTGACCGTCGTGCTGACGTTTGTGCTGCGCGCGCTCAAGGCTCCCGACGGCATCGACGAGACCACCGCCGCCGACTACAAGGCGGACGCGGGCGACCCGGGCGTCCAGACCGACCTCCCGCCGGCCACGGCGGGTGCCCCGGGCGGCCACTGACGCCTGCGGCGGTCTGCGCCGACTGACGGCGAACAGGCCGTCGGCTCCCCCTGGCGGGAGCCGGCGGCCCGTTCGTGTGCGTACGCGTCGCAGATGAGTTCCTGTACAGTTGTCCAGGAACTGGCGGCGATGGCGCGCCGACCTTGACATGCGAAAAAAGGGGTGGGCTCGCGATGCAGGTTCTGGCGGAAGTTCTGGTCGGTGCGGTCGCGGCGCTGCACGCGTACATCATGGTGCTGGAGATGTTCTTCTGGCAGCGGCCGCGCGGCCTGGCGGTGTTCGGCATGGATCGGGAAACAGCTCGTATCACCGCGCCGCTGGCCGCCAACCAGGGTCTGTACAACGGCTTCCTGGCCGCCGGCCTGATATGGGGCCTGGTCGCGTCCGACCCGGTGGGCTTCCAGGCACAGGCCTTCTTCCTCATCTGCGTCGTGGTGGCCGGTGCCTACGGGGCGGCCAGCACATCGAACCGAAAGATCTTGGTGTCGCAGCTCGCCCCGGGCGCGCTCGCCCTGGCGGCTGTCATCATCGCCGGGTGAGTGACGATCTGACGGCGGGGCAGGACCCGCGCACCATACGGACGCGTGGGCGGCTGCGTGACGCGCTGCTCGCCGAATGCGCCTCCCAGCCACTGGAAAGGGTGAGCGTCTCCTCGGTGGTTCGCCGTGCCGAGGTCGGCCGCGCCACGTTCTATCTGCACTACGAGGACCTCCAGGCGCTGGCCATCGACGCGTGCGCGGAGGTGGTCCGGGATGCCGTGGAAGCGGTTCACGCCTTCGACGGCATTCCCGACCCCGACGTACCCCCGGCCGCGCTGGCGGAGTTCTTCACGTCGGTGACGGCCCACGCCGACCTGTACCGGGGCCTGCTCCACGCGGGCGGCGGCGGCCCCCTGGGAGAGCTGCTGCACCGCGAACTCCGAGCGCGCTCCCGGCTCGAGCGGGAACGCGCCGGGCTGCGGCACTCCGAAGCCGCGGACTCGGCCGTGGCCGCCACGTTCACGGGCCTGTTCGCCGACTGGCTCCACGGCCTGATCGACGCGGAGCCCGACGCCCTCTCGCGGCAGGTCTGGCGGTTGCTGATCTCCATCCACAGGACGTTCCCGTGACGCCCGTGCCCGTACGTCAGGCGGCGATCTCGTAGGCGTCGCAGGGCGGCTGCGGGGCGAGTTCGAACCAGAGCAGCTTGCCGCTCCGCCCGAACAGCTCGTCGGCGAGGGCGTAGCCGCCCCAGTTGTCGGCGCAGATCCGGACGATGAGCAGGCCGCGCCCGTAGGTGGCCTCGGTGTTCGCGGCGGCCTCGGCGAGGGCGGACGAGCGGTCGAAGAGGGCCGGGGGCTTGTCGAAGGGCGGCGGGATATCCGGATTGGTGTCCCACACGCTGATCCGCAGACGGCCCTCCTCCACGGCGCGGATGCGCATTTCGGCCGGACCGGTGGTGTGGCGGTAGGCGTTCGTGACCACCTCACTGGTCACGAGCGTCGCGGGGTCGGTGAGGCCACCCATGCCGTGCCGGGCGAGGACCGCACGGAGTGTGGTCCGGGCGATGGCGGCGGCACGGGGGTCGTGGGGCAGGCGGAGCGAGTACGACCAGGGGTTTTCCGGGGGTGTGGTGGGCATGAAGTCTCCGGTCTGTGCGTGGAGTTGGGCTGTGATCCCGGGCACATACCGTAGACCGCGACCCTTAAGGTATTTACCCCTGAACGGAAAAGGAGTGCATATACCACTCGTGTGAGTGACACGCCTGTTGCGCATGAGCAGAGAGAATCGGCAGATGCCCATGAGAAGCGTTCCGACCGCACGTCAACTCCGCCTCGGCACTGAGCTGCGCAGGCTCCGGGAGCGCGCCGGTTTGACGTCGACCGAGGCCGGGAGCTTGCTCGGCACCAACCAGACGACGATCAGCAATATCGAGGCGAGCCGGTTGGGCGTGAGCGCCGACCGGCTACGGGCACTCTCGCGGAACTACTCGTGCGCGGACGAGGCTCTGATCGCGGCGCTCATCGACATGGCGGCACAGCGCAAGCGCGGCTGGTGGGAGGAGTACCGGGAGATCCTGCCCACCGGATTGCTCGACCTGGCCGAGCTCGAACACCACGCCGTGGCATTGCGCACGGCATACATCGCGCACGTGCCCGGTCTGCTCCAGACCGCCGAGCATGCCCGTGAGATCTTCCGGCAGGTCGTACCCACACTGTCTCCGCCAGAGGTGGAGCACCGCGTCTCGCATCGCATCAAACGCCAGGCCATTCTGTACGGGGACAAGCCCACGCCGTACACGGCCATCGCCCATGAGGCCGCTTTGCGTATGCGCTTCGGAGGATCGGAGATGGCACGGGCGCAGTTGCAGCACATCCTCGACATGAGCGAGCACAGCCACATCAAGGTAGTCGTGATCCCCTTTGAGGCCGGATCGTTCCCCGGCTCGGGGCAGTCGATCCTCTACGCCACTGGTCAGGTTCCACAGCTGGACACTGTGCAACTCGATACGGAGCATGGCTCGGAACTCCTGGACGCGTCAGCTCAGTTGGAGAAGTACCGCGTCGTGCTGGATCGTATGGAAACGGTCGCGCTCCCGGAGAGCCGATCACGCGATCTCATCCAGAGCATCATCCGCACCTTGAAAGGTGAATGAGTTGTCCGCTCGCGATTGGCAAAAGTCCTCGTTCAGCGGGGAAGGCAACGCCTGCCTGTACGTCTCCGCACCCGATCACGCCACCATCCGACTCCGCGAGAGCGACGAACCCGAGATCATCCTCACCACCAACCCCCGCGCCCTGGACGCCCTCATACGCACCGCCAAGGCAGGGCAGCTCGACCACCTGGGCACGGCGTAAGGATCAGCGGTCGTCCGCGGCCTTCTCGGCCGCGGACCAGCCGACCAGGTCGTCCACGAAGCGTCGCATGAGCCGTTCCAGCTCGAGCAGGTCGCGGTCGCTCCACTGCTCGAACACCGGCTGGCTGAGGCGTCCGCGCGCGGCGTCGAGCGCGTCGATGACGCGGCGGCCCTCTTCGGTGAGGAGGGCCTCCTTGACCCGACGATCTTCCGCGCTGGGACGGCGTTCCACCAAACCTAGCTCCGCGAGCTTCGCGACCTGGCGGCTGACCGTGGTGTGGTCACGGCCCGCTCGGTCGGCGAGCTCGACCACGCCGATCGGGGCGAACCGGTGGATGCCCACGATCAGCTGGAAGAGTGCCCGGTCGAGCTGGATACCCGCTTCGGCGATGAGGATCTCGTCCCGGTGCGGCTGGTTCATGATCGCGATGAGATCGATGATCGACTCATGCAGCCGCCGCTGCGTGAGCTGCCGCTGGCGTCGTGTGGCCATGGCCCAGAGACTACCGCCAGGCGGATGAGGCGCGGTCGGCGCGCGTGGTCACCATGAACTCACGGTGTCGAGGTGGGCCTCGATGGTGGGGAGGTCGGCGGTGTCGGCGATGGCCGCGATGTATCCGTCGGGACGGATGAGCACCCACTGCCCGGCCGCCAGACCGTACGCGTCGCGGAAGTGGCCCTCGGTGTCGTTCAGATCGCCGCGCGGGCCGGTGGTGTGGATGTGCAGGCCCTTGCGCACGGCCGGGGCGGCGGTGCGGTCGGTCTCGTAGCCGAGCAGGGTCCAGTGGGGGCCCTGGAAGAGGCTGAAGAGGCGGGTGTCGAGCCCTCCGGCGCCGGTGACGGGGGCGTCGGGGGCGCGTTCCCCGGCCAGCGGGCCCTTGTCACGGTGCGGCGTGGCGATCGTGAGAGGCGAGTCCGCATAGCCGAGGTCGAGCTGGCTGACCTCACGGCCCCGGCTGGTGAAGCGGCTCCGCGCGGTCTCCAGCAGCCGCTCGGAGAGGCCGAGGACGGCCTCGGCGATCGGGCGGCGCTCCCGCTCGTAGCTGTCGAGGAGGGAGCGCGGGGCGCCGTCCAGGACGGCGGCGAGCTTCCAGCCGAGGTTGTACGCGTCCTGCACGCCGGTGTTCAGGCCCTGCCCACCCGTCGGCGGATGGACATGGGCGGCGTCACCGGTCAGGAGCACCCGACCGACCCGATACGTGTCGGCCAGGCGGGCGTTCATCGAGAAGACGGAAGCCCAGGACACCTCGCGGACGACGATGTCGGTGCGGCCCGTGCGTTCGTGGAAGAGGGCGGTCAGGCCCGCCGCCGAGACGTCGATGTCGACGTCGAAGGGGACCGGCCCCACGTACTGGAACATGTCCGTGCCGTACAGCGGGCACAGCGACACCTGCGCGTCCGTGCCCTCGCCCCAGCGGTGCCAGGCGTCCGTCGGGACGCCGTCGGCGCGTACGTCGGCGACGGCGGCCCGCACGCCGAGCGTCTTGCCCGGGAAGCCGATGTTCAGGGACTTGCGGACGAAGCTCGATCCGCCGTCGGCGCCCACGAGATAGGCGGCGCGCACGGTCCGCTCCCCGGACGGGGTGGCGATCCGCGCGGACACGCCGTCGTCGTCCTGGTCGATGCCGGTGAGCTCGTGGCCGTACAGCGGGGCGTGCCCCAGCTCGGCCAGGCGCTCGCGCAGACAGCGCTCGGTGAGGAACTGCGGCACCAGCAGCGGGATATGGTACGGCTCCGCCGGGGTCGGGCCGGACCTCTCGAAGGACCGGTCGACCGGCCCCTCGTCGGTGTAGAAGCGCATCACGGGGTACTCCCCGCCGGAGGCCACGATCCGGTTGATCACGCCGAGATCCTCGAAGACTTCCTGGCTGCGGGGCTGTATGCCCTTGCCGCGGGACCCGATGAAGGGCTCCCCGGCCTTGTCGATCAGCAGGAAGCCGACGTTTCTGCGGGCGAGGTCGATGGCGAGGGTCAGCCCCGCCGCGCCGGCGCCGCTGATGATCACTTCGGGTTCGGGGGTACCGGGCATGGCTCCGCCTTCCACAGCTGTCGGCCCTCCGGGGGTCACTCACCGCACCGGAGGCTCTATCGTGTGCAGAATGCACACGATAGAGTGGCCGAGTCAAGCGATGAGGCGGGAAAGAGCCCTCTCAGTCTGTGCTTCACGCACATATTCACCTGGCGGTACGGGTCCCGGGCACCCGGGAAGCGTGCGCCATCGGCCGACCACGGCCCGGCCGTCGAGGCCCTCGGGGGCGTCAGTGACTGCTGAGCAGCCCGAGCACCTGGTCGTAGCTGCCGTTCGCTTCGGCGAAGCGGAGGAACTTCACGTTCTCGACGAGGACCTCGTCGGCGTCGGGCCGGGTTTCCAGGAGGGTCATGACCTCGGAGAGGTAGTCCTCCAGCGGCATCGCGTTCTCCGCGTTCTCCTGGCCCATGAGCGCGGTGCGCACCGCCGGCGGCACCAGCTCGATCACCTGGACGCCGGTGTCCGCGAGCTGGACGCGGACGGCGGAGGTCAGCGAGTGGATCGCCGCCTTCGTGGCGCTGTAGGTCGGGGTGAGCGGCAGCGGCACGAAGGCGAGGCCCGACGAGACGGTCATCAGCGTCGCCTCCGGCTTCGCGGCCAGAAACTCCGTGAACGCGGCGATCAGGCGCAGCGGGCCGAGCAGATTGGTGTCGACCGTGGCCTCGGCCGTGCCGAGGAAGTCGCCGGTGTGGAAGTCCTCCGGCAGCATGATCCCGGCCATGGTGATCAGCACATTGGTCTCGGGGAAGCGCGTCCGGACCGTTTCGGCCGCGTCCTCGACGGAAGCGCGGTCGGTGATGTCGATCACGACGGCCTCGATACCGGGGTGCTCCGCGGTGATCCGGCGCAACTGCTCCTCGCGGCGTCCGCCGATGATGACCTTGTTGCCCGCCGCGTGGAAGCGCAGGGCCAGGCCGAGGCCGATGCCCGAGGTCGCGCCGGGGATGAAGATGGTGTTTCCGCTGATTTTCATGGTGTGGGGCCTTACCTCTGGGTCTTCTTGGGTCGGCCCCAGTCGACCCGGCGCCGCGGGGCGCAACAAGGACGCGCTTATCCACTGACCAGCAGTCCGTGGATAACCGTCGGCCTCGTCGGCACACTGGTCGGGAGCGAAGGGTCGCGGCAATCGGCGGCGCGCCGCGGCAGGAAAGAGAAGGCCACCCATGGACCGCACGGAGCTCGCGCATTTCCTCCGGGGCCGCCGCGAGGCCCTCCAGCCCGAGGACATCGGGCTGCCGCACCGGGCCCGGCGGCGCACCCGCGGCCTGCGCCGGGAAGAGGTCGCCGAACTATCCGGTATGTCCACCGACTACTACGCCCGCCTGGAGCGGGGAACGGGCCCGCAGCCCTCCGAGCAGATGATCGCCGCGATCGCCCGCGGACTCCGTCTGTCCCTGGCCGAACGCGATCATCTCTTCCTGCTCGCCGGCCACGGCACGCCCCGGCCCACCCTGCGCGGTGATCACATCAGCCCGGGGCTCATGCGCATCCTCGACCGGCTGCACGACACCCCGGCGCAGATCATGGGCGGCCTCGGCGAGACACTCGTCCAGACCCGGCTGGCGACGGCGCTGCTCGGCGACCAGACCCGGTACACCGGCCCGGCCAGGAGCGTCGTCCACCGGTGGTTCACCGACCCCTCGTCGAGGCTCGTCTACCCGGCCGCCGACCACCCGCTCCACGGGCGCGTCTTCACCGCCCAGCTGCGGCGCGCCGCGGCCCGGCAGGGCCCGCGCTCGGCGGCCGCGGCCCTGGCCCACCGGCTCCTGGACGAGAGCGAGGAGTTCGCGGTCATCTGGAACGAGCACCAGGTCGACCTCACCCACACCGACGAGAAGCGCTTCGTCCACGCCGAGGTCGGCGAACTCACGCTCCACTGCCAGACGCTCCTCGACCCCGACCAGGAGCACTCCCTCCTCGTCTTCACGGCCACGCCCGGCTCCGAGAGCTACGAGAAGCTGCGGGTCCTGGAGGTCATCGGCACCCAGCAGATCGACGGCGACGCCGGTCACCGGGCCCTGTGGAACGAGACCCGGTGACCGGCGCGGGGTGCCTGATGCGCACGGTCGGCCGTATCAGACGTAGAGGAACCCGCCGGGGACGGTGACGGTCCCGAAGGCCGTCACCAGCGTGACGGTCGCGGTGCCGGGCACCCCGGCCGGGGTGGTGCCGGTGACCGTGGTGGCGGTGGCGGTCACACCGGTGGCGGGGACGCCGTTGAACAGCACGCCCAGCACGCTGCCGAGGTTGGTGCCGTTGATGGTGAACGCGGTGCCGCCGGCGATAGGTCCGGTGTTGGGCGTGATGTTGGTGGGCACCGGGGCGGGCGGCGCGACGAAGTAGGTGAAACCGCCGGGGACAGTGGTGCTGCCGCCCGGGCCGCTCAGCGTGACGGTGACGTTGCCGCCCGCGGGCGGGCCTGCCGGGGTGATGCCGATCAGGCTGGTCCCGCCCGGGTTGATGGTCAGGATCGCCGAGGGGTTCGCGCCGAAGGTGACACTGGTGACCCCGGTCAGATTGGTGCCCGTGATCACGTACAGGGTGCCGCCGGTGGTCGGTCCCACGGTCGGGGTGATGGAGAAGGCGGTGGGCGGCGTCGGCGCCACGTAGGTGTACGGCTGGCTGTTGCTGGTGCCGGCGGTGGTGGTGACCAGGACCTGGACGGGCCCGGGCGCGTGCGGCGGGGCTATCACCACGACGATGTCGTTGGTGGGATTGCCCGGCCAGCCGCCGCCTCCGGGCCAGCCACCGCCACCCCAGCCGCCGCCCCAGTCACCATCCCAGCCGCCGCCACCGGAACTGCTCTGGCTGACGATCTGCGCGGGCACGCCGCCGAAGGTCACGCTGATGACGTTGCGCAGGTTCTGCCCGTTGAGCTGGACGAGGTTCCCACCGGCGGCGGGGCCCGAGTTGGGCACCACGGACAGCAGCAACGGCGGCCCCACCTGCGACGGGGGCCAGTTGGCCGCGGTGGGGGCGGCGGTCGCGAGAGCGGTCGAGGTCATGGTTGGTCCTCCCGGGAAGGGTTCGGGTGATACGCGCCGACGGCATGCCGATGTCGTGGGCAAGCCGCTGGTCAACGCCTCGTCGTCGCCGCGCGGTCGAGGCAGGCCGGCACCGGAGGAACGGAAAGCCGCCGGGCGGCCGGTCAGAGCGCGGGAGCGATGCGCCGGGTGAGAGCGGAGCTACGGGACGAACGCCCGGCTCCTGGATGGCCTATGAGGTATGGGGCACCCTCGGTGGCACGTTTCCAGTTATCCACGCCCGCCCCCATCGCTCAAGGTTCCGGGGCTGCCATCACTCGTTTGGCGCATCTGGGCGCGCCTGGCGGCGAGCTTGTATGACAAGCGCTCCGCTATTCGGGGGAACGCGCGGCCGGAGTATGGCCTGCCGTCCTCCACCGTGCCTCTAATGAGTGACATCGGCAGTGCCAACCCGTGCGGGACCACCCGGGGAGGGATCGATCCGATGAGCCTCGCCGCGTTCCTCCTCGCCCTCGGCACCACCTGCCGTATCACCCGCTTCATCACCAAGGACACGCTGGCGGCGGAGTTCAGAACCTGGGTCGCCGACCGCTTCGGCGACGACTCCCGGCCCTCCTACCTCGTCAACTGCGGCTGGTGCACCAGCACCTGGGTGGCCGGCGCCATCGCCGTCTACGCCTCCTTGCTGCACACCACCGCGTGGTTCCACCTCCCGGCCACCGCCCTGACGCTCTCCTACCTCGCCGGGGTCGCCTCGCGGTGGCTGGACTGACACCGACCCGTACTGGACTCGAGGGAAAGGAACGGCAGCCATGGCCTGCAACTGCGGCGGAGGGACACGTGGCCCGCGACCCGTTGTCGTCTATGAGTTGACGCTGCCGGACGGCACGGTCCGGCGCTATTTCACCTATCAGGAAGCCGACGCCGCCAACAAGCGCGCGGGCTCCACCGGAGTGATCAACACCGCCGTCCAGTGACGGCGAAGACCGGCGAGTGACGGCATGGCGGCCCGATTGTCAGTGGTGTGCGGCAGACTGCGGCCATGGACATCACGATCAGGCGCGCGCGGGACGAGGAGCTGGACGGGATCGGGGAGCTCACCGCGCAGGTGTATCTCGGTGACGGGCTCCTGGACTTCGGCGACAGTGATCCATATCTCACCACCCTGCGCGACGCCCGGCGCCGGGCCGCCGAGGCCGAGCTGCTGGTCGCGGCGGACGCGGCGAGTGACGAGGTGCTGGGGGCCGTGGCGTTCGCGGTGTACGGCGGCGCGTATGCGGAGCTGGCCCGGCCTGGCGAGGGCGAGTTCCGGATGCTGGCCGTGCGGGCGGAGTCGCGGCGGCGCGGGGCGGCCGAGGCGCTGGTGCGCGCCTGCCTGGACCGGGGGCGCGCGCTGGGGCTGCGGCGGATCGTGATCAGCAGCCAGCAGTCCATGACCGCCGCCCACCGGCTGTACGAGCGGCTGGGGTTCGTGCGGGCCCCGGAGCGCGACTGGTCGCCGATAGCCGAGTTGGACCTCACCCTGTGGGCGTTCACGGTGGAGCTGTGACGACCGGCGGCGTGCGCCCTGGGCCATGGGCTCGCGTGCGCGACGGGTCACGGGCTTGTGTGCGCGCCCGGCTGCGGGCTGCCACGGGCCCCAGGTCACGGGCCACCTCCGGAACGCATTAGCACATTCATGCGAAACTCCGCACCTCACGACACAAGATATGGGGGTGCGTGCGTCGGTCGACACAAGATGTATGCTCGTCCTCGCTGTCGCCGCAGGGGAATCCGGTGGGAATCCGGAACTGTCCCGCAACGGTGTACGTGTGCGCTTATGCGGCGTGCCCGTAAGTCCGAGCACCTGCCGACGGCCCTGTGTGAACACGTCCCCCGGCCTCGAGGGTTGGGCCGATGGACGCTGCGTGGTGTGCCTGGCGTACGAGGAGTGCGGCATCGGCATGCCCGTACGCGCCCATCGCGCCTCCCCTCGTGGCCCCGGCCGAGCGAGGGAGAGCACCTCAGTGACCATCGCGCCCGCAGATCCGGTTTCAGAGCAGGCGGTTTCTCAGGCAGCGCACGACGCGCCCGGAACCGCCCTGCTACGGACGCTTACCGGACTCACCGCCGACTTGCCCGCCACCGACCCCGGCAAGGTCGCGGCCGCCGCCCTGCGCGGCCGCCATCCCGGCTCGGACGAGGCGGAGTTGCGCGGCCTGGCGACCGAGGCGGCGGCCGGGCTGATCGCCGAGGAGCCGGAGTACTCGCGGCTGGCCGCGCGACTGCTGGCGCTCACCATCACGGAGGAGGCGGCCGGGCAGGGCGCGGTCTCCTTCTCCACATCCGTCCAGGTGGGCCACCGTGAGGGCCTGCTGGCCGACTCCACCGCCAAGTTCGCCGCCGCCCACGCCGCACGGCTGGACGCGCTGGTGGAGCGGGCCCTGGCCGACGGCGCCGACAAGCGCTTCGGCTACTTCGGACTGCGCACCCTCTACAGCCGCTATCTGCTGCGCCACCCGATCACCCGTCAGGTGATCGAGACCCCGCAGCACTTCCTGCTGCGGGTGGCCTGCGGGCTCGCCGAGGACCTCTCGGAGCGGGCGCTGGACGATGTGGCCGAGCTGTACCGGCTGACCAGCACGCTGTCGTATCTGCCCAGCTCCCCCACGCTGTTCAACTCCGGCACCCGGCATCCGCAGATGTCGTCCTGCTATCTGCTGGACTCGCCGCTGGACGAGCTGGACTCGATCTACAACCGCTACCACCAGGTGGCACGGCTGTCGAAGCACGCGGGCGGCATCGGCCTGTCCTACTCCCGTATTCGGGCGCGCGGTTCGCTGATCCGGGGCACCAACGGGCACTCCAACGGCATCGTGCCGTTCCTGCGCACACTCGACGCCTCGGTGGCCGCCGTCAACCAGGGCGGCCGGCGCAAGGGCGCGGCCTGCGTCTATCTGGAGACCTGGCACGCGGACCTCGAGGAGTTCCTGGAGCTGCGGGACAACACGGGCGAGGAGGCCCGCCGCACCCACAACCTCAACATCGCCCACTGGATCCCGGACGAGTTCATGCGCCGGGTCGAGGCGGACGCCGACTGGTCGCTGTTCTCCCCGGTCGACGCGCCCGATCTGGTGGACCTGTGGGGCGATGAGTTCGACGCCGCGTACCGGAAGGCCGAGGCCGAGGGGCGGGCGGTCAAGCAGGTCCCGGCGCGGCAGCTGTACGCCCGGATGATGCGCACCCTCGCGCAGACCGGCAACGGCTGGATGACCTTCAAGGACGCCGCCAACCGCACCGCCAACCAGACCGCCGAGCCCGGCAGGGTCGTCCACTCCTCGAACCTGTGCACCGAGATCCTGGAGGTCACCAACGACG
Source organism: Streptomyces sp. NPDC007875 (assembly GCF_042868035.1). Taxonomy (NCBI): domain Bacteria; kingdom Bacillati; phylum Actinomycetota; class Actinomycetes; order Kitasatosporales; family Streptomycetaceae; genus Streptomyces; species Streptomyces sp. NPDC007875. The sequence goes on from NZ_JBIADZ010000001.1 coordinate 576,390, forward strand.
GCGAGACCGCCGTGTGCAACCTCGGCTCGGTCAACCTCGCCGCGCACCTGGACGAGGACGGGCAGCTGGACTGGGAGCGCCTCGACGCCACCGTCCACACCGCCGTGACCTTCCTCGACCGCGTGGTGGACATCAACTTCTACCCGACGGACGAGGCCGGGGCCTCCAACTCCCGCTGGCGGCCGGTGGGCCTGGGCCTGATGGGGCTGCAGGACGTCTTCTTCCGGCTGCGGCTGCCGTTCGACTCGCCCGAGGCCAAGGCGCTCTCCACCCGGATCTCCGAGCGCATCATGCTCGCCGCGTACGAGGCGTCCTGCGAGCTCGCCGAGCGCCACGGCCCGCACCCGGCCTGGTCCGAGACCCGCACCGCGCGCGGTGTGCTGCACCCGGACCACTACACGGACGCGGTGGCCACCTGGCCGGAGCGCTGGGAGGCGCTGCGCACCCGGATGGCGAAGTCCGGGATGCGGAACTCGCTGCTGCTGGCGATCGCGCCGACCGCGACCATCGCCTCCATCGCGGGCGTCTACGAGTGCATCGAGCCGCAGGTCTCCAACCTCTTCAAGCGCGAAACGCTCAGCGGGGAGTTCCTCCAGGTCAACTCGTATCTGGTGGACGACCTCAAGAAGCTGGGCGTCTGGGACGCCCAGACCCGCGAGGCGCTGCGCGAGTCCAACGGCTCGGTCCAGGAGTTCTCCTGGGTGCCCGCGGACGTACGGGACCTGTACCGCACCGCGTGGGAGATCCCGCAGCGCGCCCTGATCGAGATGGCGGCGGCCCGCACCCCGTACCTCGACCAGAGCCAGTCGCTGAACCTCTTCATGGCCTCGCCGACCATCGGCAAGCTCAGCTCGATGTACGCGTACGCCTGGAAGCGCGGCATCAAGACCACGTACTACCTGCGCTCGCGTCCGGCCACCCGGATCGCCCAGAGCGCCCGTGGCGGCGGCGCCGCGGCCAACGCACCCGCCCCTGCCCCCATCCCCGTACAGCAGGCTCCGGCCGAGGCCGACGCGATCGCCTGCTCCCTGGAAAACCCCGAGTCCTGCGAGGCCTGCCAGTAATGTCCCCCACGTCCCAGAAGAACCTGCTCGACCCGGGCTTCGAACTCACCCTGCGGCCGATGCGGTACCCGGAGTTCTACGACCGCTACCGCGACGCGATCAAGAACACCTGGACCGTGGAGGAGGTCGACCTCCACTCCGACGTCACCGACCTCGCCAAGCTCTCCCCCGGTGAGCAGCATCTGATCGGCCGTCTGGTCGCCTTCTTCGCGACCGGCGACTCGATCGTGGCCAACAACCTGGTGCTGACGCTGTACAAGCACATCAACTCCCCCGAGGCGCGGCTGTATCTGTCGCGGCAGCTCTTCGAGGAGGCGGTGCATGTCCAGTTCTATCTGACGCTGCTGGACACCTACCTCCCCGATCCTGACGACCGCGCCGCGGCCTTCGCCGCCGTCGAGAACATCCCCTCCATCAGGGAGAAGGCGGAGTTCTGCTTCCGCTGGATGGACTCGGTGGAGAAGATCGACCGGCTGGAGACCAAGGAGGACCGCCGCCGCTTCCTGCTCAACCTGATCTGCTTCGCGGCCTGTATCGAGGGGCTGTTCTTCTACGGCGCCTTCGCGTACGTGTACTGGCTGCGCTCGCGCGGGCTGCTGCACGGCCTGGCGACGGGCACCAACTGGGTGTTCCGCGATGAGTCGATGCACATGGAGTTCGCCTTCTCGGTCGTGGACACCGTCCGCGAGGAGGAGCCGGACCTCTTCGACGACGAGCTCCAGCAGCAGGTCACCGACATGCTGAAGGAGGCCGTCGAGGCGGAGCTGCAGTTCGCCCGCGATCTGTGCGGGGAGGGGCTGCCGGGCATGAACACCGCGTCGATGCAGGAGTATCTGCAGTGCGTGGCCGACCAGCGCCTGATGCGCCTCGGCTTCCCCGCGGTCTTCGGCTCGGAGAACCCGTTCTCCTTCATGGAGCTGCAGAACGTCCAGGAGCTGACCAACTTCTTCGAGCGCCGCGCCTCGGCCTACCAGGTCGCGGTCGAGGGCTCGGTCGCCTTCGACGACGACTTCTGATGCCACCGGGCGGGGGGGGGCCCCCCGGGGGGGGGCCCCCCCCCGGGGGGGCCCCCCACACCCGAGGTGGGGCCCCCGGGACAGAGGGGGGGGGC